>UQMZ01000019.1 GCA_900542185.1 uncultured Bacteroidales bacterium | reverse complement strand
GTATTCCTTCTTAATGTATTGACAATTTCCCTGTTACGTATGTGTTCTATAGTAGGTAACGAGCTATCGTAGCACCCACCCCATCGAGGTTAACGGGAAACAGCCTCTCCAACGCAATCAGCACACCCTTCAGCCATCGTGGGGTTAATGAGAAACAGCCTCTCCAAGACAATAAATTCCGATAGGAGAATAAGAGACAGTAATAGTTCTATGCCTGCCCTTCCTATCCAATCCATTATTCCAATTTCTTTGTCATGTCGGTAAAAAGAAGTAATTTTGCAGTAAATATTAGAGTGATATAAAAGATGAGGATACTGATAGTGGCGGCAATGGATAAGGAGAAAGCGTTGCTGCTGAATCTGATGAAGGAACATACTACGGAGGATTGCGAAGGCATATCCGTGAATCGGGGTGAAATAAAAGGTCATGACATACTGCTGGCCAAATGCGGTATCGGCAAAGTCAATTCCGCGCTCGTGACATCGAAACTCATAGACAGATATAAGCCGGAACTGGTAATCAATAGCGGCGTGGCCGGTGGTGCGGATGAAACTGTTAAAGTCGGAACGGTATTGGCCGTTGACGGTGCCGGTTACCATGACGTATGGTGCGGGCCAGGTACTCAGCCCGGCGAGGCCGACGGGTTTACGCTGCTGTTCCGTCCATACGAGAAAGGAATGGAAATCATCAAGGCGCTGCAGGATAGCGGCGAGCAGATACAGACCGGCATCATAGCCACAGGTGACAAATTCATCACCACGCCCGAGGAAATCGCCGCCATCAAGGCCGTTTATCCCGAGGCCAAGGCGTGCGACATGGAGTCCGCCTCGATAGCACAGGCTTGCGCATGGGCCAAGGTACCGTTCATGGTTATCCGCGTGGTGAGCGATACCCCCGGCGCTGCCGACAACCTGTCGCAATACCAGAACTTCTGGTCGGAGGCCCCCGAAAAGACATTTCACGTATTGAACCAACTGCTGGAGCGGCTGTAAGAGGAGGCCGAAAATCATGAGGATAGCGATACATCGTCAGCAGATCAAGAGCTCGATGTTGCCGGTGGCCATCATAGTCGGCGCTCTGTTCTATAAATGGATAGGGTATCTGTCGTTTCTGTCGCCGTATCTAATCTTCGCGATGCTGTTCGTGACCTACTGTCGGCTTAAGCCTAAGGAATTCAAACCTCACCGCAGCCAGGTGCTGGAACTCGCGATACAGCTCGGTCTGGCCGCGGCCGTTTATCTGGCTATCCTGCCGTTCAGCCACACCGTGGCCGAAGGCGTGTTCATCTGCGTGTTTATACCCACGGCCACGGCCGCGCCGGTCATCACGTCGATGCTCGGCGGCAGCATATCGTATGTGGCCACGTATTCGCTGATTTGCAACACAGTCATAGCCTTTGCCGGCTCGGCGGTATTAGCGTTAGTAGGAGATTATACCGCATTCGGGTTCTGGGAATCGACCTGGCTGATAATGTGCAAGGTGTTCCCGTTGCTGATACTGCCTATGGTATGCGCATTCCTGCTCCGGTATATATGGCCTCAGGCGCACAGGGTGATTGAGAAGTCGCAGCAGCTGTCGTTCTATATGTGGGTGGTGGCGTTGATACTGATAGTGGGCAACTGCGTCGGCTTCGTGATACTGCATTGGGACGAGAGCCAGCTGATGTCGCTGATATGGATGGTGGCGGGAGCATTGGGCGTATGCCTGTTGCAGTTTGCCGTGGGCCGGAAGTTAGGCGAATATATGATGAGGAGAATGCGGAGCCGCGGCGAGACCGTAGACAAGGACCTGCGCGTAAGTTGCGCGCAGAGTCTGATGCAGAAAAACACGGTCCTGGCCATTTGGCTGGCCATGGCCTACATGACGCCGTTGGCATCCGTGGCACCGGCCGCCTACATCGCCTGGCAGAACATACTGAACTCCTGGCAGCTGTTCAGACACGAAAGTAAGAATATTAAAAAGACCGCATAATGAGTCATACAAGAGAAGAAAAACTGCAGGCGTTCGACAAGGTGCTGGACGTGCTGGAGACCCTGAGGGTGAAATGCCCGTGGGACCGCAAGCAGACCAACGAGTCTTTGCGTCCCAACACCATAGAGGAGACTTACGAGCTGTGCGACGCGCTGATGGCAGAGGACAACGCCAACATCTGCAAGGAACTCGGCGACGTGCTGCTTCATGTGGTGTTCTATTCCAAGATAGGCGAGGAGAAGGAAGCCTTCGACTTTGCCGACGTGTGCACCAAGCTGACCGACAAGCTGATATACCGTCACCCGCACATATACGGCAACGTGCAGGCCGATACCGCCGAGGCTGTGATTGGCAATTGGGAGAAGCTGAAACAGAGCGAGAAAGACGGCAACAAGACCGTACTTGGCGGCGTGCCTAAGGCGTTGCCCGCCTTGATCAAGGCCGAGCGCATCCAGGAGAAGGCTGCCAACGTAGGCTTCGACTGGGAGAAGCGCGAGGACGTGTGGGCAAAGGTGAAGGAGGAAGTGTCCGAGGTCGAGGCCGAGATAGAAGGCAAGGACGCCAAGAGATTAGAGGCTGAATTCGGCGACCTGCTGTTTGCCGTGATTAACGCAGCACGACTCTACGGCGTCAAGCCCGAGAACGCATTAGAGCATACCAACCGCAAGTTTATCGACCGCTTCAACTACATCGAGGCCGGCGCCAAGGCACAGGGCAAGAAGGTGAGCGACCTGACGCTTGCCGAGATGGACGCGCTGTGGGACGAATATAAGACAAAGAACGAGAACCGATAAACGTCCGGATATATGATACTGTGCATAACCGAGAAACCGAGCGTAGGCCGTGACATAGCGCGGATACTGGGCGCCACGGCGTCGCGCGGAGGGTACATGGAAGGCAACGGATATTGCGTGACATGGACTTTCGGCCACTTATGCACTCTCAAGGATCCGGGCGACTATACCGAGGGCTGGAAGCGCTGGGCGTTAAGTCCTTTGCCGATGATACCGCCCAAGTTCGGCATCAAGGTGATGGACGATCCCGGCATACAGCAGCAGTTCAACGTCATAAAGAACTTGATAGGGCAGTGTGACGAGATAGTGAATTGCGGCGATGCCGGCCAGGAGGGTGAGGTGATACAGCGCTGGGTGATGCAGAAGGCGGAATGCAACAAGCCCATCAAGCGCTTGTGGGTCAGCTCGCTTACCGATGATGCCGTTCGCGATGGATTCCGCAACCTGCGCGAGCACAAAGAGCTGGATTCGCTGTACACCGCCGGTATTTGCAGGGCGATAGGCGATTGGATATTGGGTATCAACGCCACGCGCCTCTATTCCCTTAAATACGGTCAGGACAGACAGATACTCTCCGTTGGGCGCGTACAGACACCCACACTGGCGCTTGTGGTACAGCGTCAGCAGGAGATAGAGAACTTCGTGCCGAAGGACACGTGGGAGCTCAAGACCAAATACCGCGATGTGCTGTTTTCGGCTCAGGTCAAGGCATTCGACGAGGAGGCCAAGGGTCAGGCATTGTTAGAGGAGGTGAAGCAGCATCCCTTCGTGGTAGAGGATATCCAGAAAAAGAAGGGCAAGGAAGCGCCACCCAAGCTGTTCGACCTGACATCGCTGCAGGTGGAGGCCAACAAGAAATACAGCATGAGCGCCGACAGCACGCTCAAGACCATCCAGAGCCTCTATGAGAAGAAGCTGACCACCTATCCGCGTGTGGACACCACCTATCTGACAGACGACATGTATCCAAAGATAGGAGGCATAATGCGCAGCCTGAAGCCATACTCCGGGCTGACGGCCGAGATACTTGCCGGCAAGATCAGAAAGAGCAAGAAAGTGTTCGACAATTCCAAGGTGACCGACCACCACGCCATCATTCCCACCGGGCAGACGTTGCCTCCCGACCTGACGCTGGACGAGAAGCGGATATTCCATCTGATAGCGCAGCGGTTCATCAGCGCGTTTTATCCCGACTGTATGTTCGAGCAGACGGTGGTGACCGGAAAGGCCGGCAAAACCGGCTTCAAGACCACGGGAAAAGTGATACTCGACCCGGGATGGCGCAAGGTCTATGCCAAGGATCAGAAGAATTCCAACGAACAATCGCAGGATGACGACGACCGAATCCTTCCCGAATTTGTTAAAGGAGAAAGCGGACCCCACGAGCCGCAACTGGCCAAACGCACGTCGAAGCCCCCGAAGTATTACACTGAGGGAACGCTGTTGAAGGCTATGGAGACGGCAGGATCGAATGTGGACGACGAGGAATTGCGCGAGGCCCTGAAGGCCAACGGCATAGGACGTCCTTCCACGCGTGCGGCCATCATAGAGACCCTGTACAAGCGTGGCTATATCCGTCAGGAACGCAAGTCGTTGCGTGCCACCGAGGCCGGCATCCAGCTGATAGGACTAATCAGAGAGGAACTGTTGAAAAGCGCCAAGCTGACCGGCATCTGGGAGGGTAGGTTGCGTGCCATAGAGGCCGGAAACTATAGCGCCGCCGAATTCATCGACCAGCTTAAGCAGATGATCTATGAGATAACGCGCAGCGTGATGAGCGACAATTCCAACCGCCGGATCGTGGCCGAGCAGCCGACGGACGGCAAGAAAGAGACCAAACAAAAGAAAAGCACAAAAAAGAAATAGAATATGCACAGCAATTTATGGCAATATATCGTGGTGCTTCTGATATTGGCAGGCATCGTGGTGTGGATACTGGTGAATCTGTTCAGCAAAAAGCGACGCAAACGGATTGGTAATTGCTGTGGCTGTTCCCTGTCGGAAGTGTGCGAAAGCAGGAAATTGGAAAGGCGGGAATGCGACGGAGGGGAGAAATGCGAATGCGAAAAGAATCCCGGCCCCGGAGTGAAGCGGTAATAAGAACAGCGAAGCGGTAAAGAATAGCGAAGCGTAAGTAAGATAACTGGCCAACTTTATAAAAAATATTAATAAAATTAACAGTTTATAGGAAACTACTCGTATAATTCGTGAAATATTTGTATATTTGCGGTTTAAAATGGACATGGCACTATCGAAAGTGATACCTAACGAGACGGTCAAGAGGTTGCGTCAACTTCTTGACGGTAGTCATAATATTCTGATTACATGTCATGTACGCCCCGACGGCGATGCCATCGGCAGCAGCTTCGGCTGGTACCATACGCTGAAGGCTATGGGCAAGGACGTGAATGTAATACTGCCCGACCGTATGCCTAAGTCGCTGGAATTCCTTCCGTCGACCAAGGATGCGGTGATTTATACGCAGCACAAGGAATATGCCGACCGTCTGATGGCGGAGGCCGACCTGGTGCTATGCTGCGATTTCAACGCATGGAGCCGCCTGGGCAATCTGGGAACGGCCATGAGTGAGAGTCCCGCCGTCAAGGTGCTGATAGACCATCATCAGAAACCGCAGATAGAGGGCGCGCTGCAGATTTCGTATCCCGAAATGTCGTCGACGTGCGAGTTGGCGTTTCGGCTGATATGCGACTTAGGCTGGTATTTGGAGATGCCCCGGGATGCGGCCCAGTGTCTGTTGACCGGCCTGATTACCGATACTCAGAACTTTACGGTAAACTGCAGTGATCCGGAAGTCTATCAGGTCATGATCAAGCTGCTGGAGAAAGGCGCCGATAAGTCCCAGATAATGTGGGAGGCCGTAAAGCTCACCACATATCAGGCCATGAAGCTGAACGCTTTCGCCATATCGGAACGGATGGAGATATTCCCCAAGTACCGGGGCGCCGTGGTGTACCTGACGAAAGAAGACCTGGACAGGTTCGACTATCAGAAGGGTGATACCGAAGGTCTCGTAAACGAACCGTTGCGCATACGTGGTTTGGTATATTCTATATTCCTTCGCGAGGATGACGATTGTATCAAGGTGTCGATGCGAAGCCGCTATGATTATCCTGTCAGCGATATGTGTGAAGATCTTGGAGGAGGTGGTCACAGAATGGCGGCCGGAGCCGAATTCACAGGCACGATGGAAGAATGCCGTATGGCAATTCTGGCTGAAATGGAGAAATATGCCCGACTTGTGCCCCAAAACATTGATAAACTGGAATTGAAATGAAATTGAAAAATATAATATCTATTCTTGGGATTGGCCTCATGATGATTGGGTCGATCAGTTGCAGCAAGACAAAATCGTATTCAGAACTGCTGCGTGATGAGGAACATGCGGTGAACTGGTATCTGGCCCAGAACGAAGTGGAGGTAAGACTTCCCGAAGACTCAGTATTCAAGACCGGGGAGGACGCTCCATTCTATAAGATGGACGGCCAGGGCAATGTGTATATGCGTGTCATAAACCCCGGCGACAAGAATTACAGGGCCAAGAGCGGAGACCGCGTGTATTTCAAATATATGCGTCAGAACATAGCCGACCTGAAGGCAGGACTGATTACAAAGGATGACTGGATCGGCAATGCCGAGAATATGGCGACCTCTCCGACATTCTTCGTTCTTGACGAGACCAATCTGACTTCGTCCACCAAGTACGGTACGGGTATACAGTTACCGATGAAGTGGCTCGGGTATTACAGTGAGGTAGAACTCGTGATCAAGTCGATCGAGGGATGGACCGACCAGGCGGACGTGATCCCCGTGGTGTATAGAGTCCGTTATTTCCCTGCCGAATATTAGTATTGACGGAGGATATTGCAGAATTACAACAAGAACAAGGTCAACGACCGGAACAGAAATAGAGCATTATGTCATTGATAAAATCAATATCGGGTATAAGGGGAACGATAGGTGGACCGGCAGGCGAGGGCCTGTCGGGCGTTGATGTCGTAAAGTTTACAGCCGCATACGCATCCTTTATCCGTAAAGGTTGTGGCGACAACAATGTGATAGTGGTGGGCCGTGACGGACGGCTGTCGGGCGAAATGGTGTCGAAGCTTGTGGTAGGCACGCTGATGTCCATGGGTTTCGACGTAATCAACATCGGACTTGCATCGACTCCGACTACCGAACTGGCCGTGACCGGCGAAAAAGCAGCGGGCGGAATTATCATCACTGCCAGCCACAACCCGGTTCAGTGGAATGCTCTGAAGCTTCTGAACTGCAACGGCGAGTTCCTGACAGACTCCGAGGGCAAGGAAGTGATACGCATCGCCGACGAGAACGACTATGAGTTCGCGTCCGTTACCGAGTTGGGCCACGAGTATCATGTAGATACCTGGAACCGCAATCATATAGCTCAGGTTCTTGCATTGCCTCTGGTTGACGTGGATGCCATCCGAAAGGCCAACTTCAAAGTTGCTCTGGACGCAATTAATTCCGTTGGCGGCATCGTGATGCCTCAGTTGCTTCATGCGCTCGGTGTGACGGACATAGTGGAACTCAACTGCGACTGTACAGGTAAATTCGCTCATACACCCGAACCGATTCCGGAGAATCTGACCGACATTTCGGCTGTGGTAAAGGAATCGGGCGCTGACGTAGGCTTTGTGGTCGACCCTGATGTTGACCGTCTGGCCATCGTGATGGAGAATGGCGAGATGTTTATCGAGGAGAACACTCTTATTGCCATATCGGACTATGTACTGGAACACACTCCGGGCTCGACGGTTTCGAACCTGAGCTCGTCGCGCGGACTGCGTGACGTTACACGCAGACACGGCTGCGAATACACTGCCGCGGCCGTGGGTGAGGTGAACGTGGTAACCAAGATGAAGGAAACCGGTGCCGTAATAGGCGGTGAGGGAAACGGTGGCATTATCTATCCTGCTATCCACTACGGCCGCGACGCATTGGTAGGCGTGGCCCTGTTCCTTACCATGATGGCGAAGAGCGGCAAAAAAGTGACTGAGATCAAGGCTGCCCTTCCTCAGTACGCGATAGCCAAGAATAAGATACAGCTCACTCCCGAACTTGACGTAGATGCAATCTTGGAGGAAGTGAAGGTACGCTTCAAGGACGAGGATATTACGGACATTGACGGCGTTAAGATCGACTTCCCCGACAGCTGGGTGCATCTGCGCAAGTCCAACACGGAGCCGATTATCCGCATATACAGCGAAGCCTCCACAATGGAGCTGGCCGATGCATTGGCCGATGAAATCAAGAAGATCATCAAGGAAATAACAGAGAAATAATGCTTAAGAAGTTCTTTTTAAACACGCTGTCATCGTTTGTCGGGGCATGGCTGGCTCTGGTGCTGGTCGTAGTGTCGTCGATGATACTGTTGTTCGGAATGATAGGAAGCGGTATTGCTTCGGAAATGGGCGATGCCGAGCAATTGAAGTCTAAAAGCATTCTGACTATAAACCTTGATGGTGCCATAAGCGAGCGAGAGACAGCCTCGGCTCCCGATCTTACGTCGTTGGTACAAGGGAACCTGACCAAGCCTCAGAATCTTAACGTGATAGTCGAGGCGCTGGAAGAAGCCGCGCGCAACCGCAACATCTCGGCCGTATACCTGAAGTGCGGTGCTCTTCAGGCAAGCCCAGCCGCATGCTATGCCATACGTCAGGCCGTGTTGAAATATAAGAAGAGCGGCAAGCAGGTGTATGCATACGCCGATACTTATACCACAGGGACATATCTGATAGCATCCTCTGCTGACCGCATATACATGAACCCGCAGGGAATGCTGGAGATGCAGGGTATGTCGTCTACGGTACTTTATTACAAGGATCTGCTCGATAAGCTTGGAGTAGAGTTCCAGGTAGTGAAAGTCGGTACGTTCAAGTCAGCCGTAGAGCCTTACATCATGAACAGCATGAGTGATCCGGCCCGCGCGCAGATGGATACTTTGCTCGGGAACATGTGGGGCGTAATAAAGAAGAACATAAGCGAGACCCGCAAGGGAGTAACACCAGGGGAAATAGACTCTCTGGTTTCGAAGGCTTACATAACATTCGCCCCTGCAAAAACATCGGTTGAGGCGGGATTGGTAGATTCTCTGGTATATGAACGTACCATCGATGCGAAGTTCGCGGCACTTACCGGTCAGGATGTGGATGACGTGAATTACGTCAGCACTTCGACATTGGTGAAGCAAGTACCCTGGTCCACCGCATACGACAGTAAGAACCGTATAGCGGTGTTGTATGCCGTGGGTGAGATCAATGATGTAAGTCAGGAAGGCATAAACTACCATAATCTCGTTCCAATCATCACGGAACTGGCGGATGACGACAATGTCAAGGGAATGGTGCTCCGCGTCAATTCTCCCGGAGGATCGGCATTCGGCAGTGACCAGATAGGCGAGGCTCTGGATTATTTCCAGTCAAAGGGTAAGCCACTGGTTGTCTCTATGGGTGCCTACGCCGCGTCTGGAGGCTATTGGATTTCGGCCGGTGCAGACAAGATTTTCGCAAATCCGCTGACCATAACCGGTTCGATAGGCATATTCGGTCTGATTCCCAATGTCAAGGGTTTGGCCGATAAGCTGGGTGTCAATCCTCAGACTGTATCCACCAATCCCAACGCACAGTTCCCGAATCTGACCGAAAGTATGACAGATGAGATGAAGGGTGTGATGCAGCAGTATGTTAACCGTGGCTACGAGGATTTCGTAGGCCGTGTGGCCAAGGGTCGCAAGATGACCGTTCCGGCCGTGAAGCGTATAGCCGAAGGCCGCGTATGGGATGCCGTTTCGGCAAAGCGCATCGGTCTGGTGGACTCCATCGGCAGTCTGAACGATGCCATCGAATGGGTGGCTTCAAAGGCAAAGATACTGGACAAATACAACGTGGCCGCTTATCCCGAGTACAAACCGTCATTCTGGGACATGCTGCCATCCAACCTGTCGTCTATGACGGCAATGCGCCGAATGCTCGAGCCTAAGCCTGAGGAGATGATGATAATGAAGATGCGCGAGCTACTTCGCCGCGAACGGATTCAGGCGCGAATGGCCGACATCAAGATTGAATTCACAGGCAAATAACCAATATAAGTAACCACAAGTTGAATTAAACCCGCAAACACACGCGATGCCGTCACGCAATCAGATCATATCATGGCTTTTGAAACCCGTATCATGGTTGTATGGGTGCGTGATGGGTGTGCGCAACTGGATGTTCGACAACAAGCTGCTGCCTGTCGTGGAATACGACGTCCCGGTGGTGAGCGTGGGCAATATCACGGTGGGAGGTACCGGCAAGACGCCTCACGTGGAGTATATCATCAACGAACTGTGCATGACATACAACATTGCCGTCCTGTCGCGAGGTTACAAACGTAAGACCAAGGGCTTTCTGCTGGCCAATTCCACCAGTACGCCCGACAGCGTGGGCGACGAGCCGTTGCAGATATACCACAAGTTCGGCAATCAGGTCAAGGTAGCGGTCTGCGAGAACCGAAGGCACGGAATCTCGGAACTGCTGCGTCAGTTCCCGGACATACAGCTGATATTGCTTGACGACGCGTTCCAGCACCGGTTTGTCAAACCTAAGGTGTCGATACTGCTGTCGGACTATAACCGGCCCATCTATCGTGACCATCTGCTGCCGCTGGGGCGTCTCAGGGAAAACTGGAAGCAGGTGGAACGCGCCGACATGGTGGTTGTGACCAAGTGCCCGGCACAGGTTTCGCCTATCGACGTGCGTCTGATATGCAAGGAATTAGGTGGCGACCAGGCAACCAAAGGTCTGAATCCGCGACCTTATCAGAGTCTATTTTTCTCGCAGGTTGTATATGGCGGTCTGTTGCCGGTGTTCCCGGACGACAAGCCGTACCACGTCACATTAGGCGGCCTCACCGAGCGTGACACGGTGTTGCTTCTGACCGGAATAGCCAATCCACGTGGATTCGTACGATATTTCAAGAATTATCCATTTAAGGTGGTAGTGTGTCATTATCCGGATCATCACGATTTTCAGCGCAAGGATATCGAGAATATAAAGAAAAAATTCGATTCGTTGACCGGAGAACGCAAGATGATCATCACCACTGAAAAGGATGCCATACGACTGGCTTATAACCCGTACGTGCCAACAAAACTGAAGCCTCTGACGTTTTATCTACCGATAGCGGTGCAGATGATGCCGAAGCAGGACGGAAGCGACTTCATACGCGACCTGAAGGCACGCATAGAAGCATAAAGTACGGAATAACCGAATTCAGACATATTAATAGGGCAGCGATGTCCACATCATAAATCAATACGATGGAAAAGACATATTTGGAAAAAATCAGCGAGACTGCGGAATATATTCGCGCAGAAGTAGGTGAGCTTCCCGCAATCGGAGTAATCCTCGGCACGGGACTTGGCGACCTGGTGAACTATATAGAGATAAAGAAGGAGATAGATTACCACACCATTCCCAACATGCCGGTATCTACGGTGGAGGGACACAGCGGCAAGCTCATATTCGGTAATCTCGGCGGTAAGTATATCGTTGCCATGCAGGGACGTTTTCACTACTACGAGGGCTACGACATGAAGGAAGTTACCTTCCCCGTACGTGTCATGAAGGCTCTGGGCGTAGAGACGCTGTTTGTCAGCAACGCATCGGGCGGCATGAACAAGGAGTTCAAGGTAGGCGACGTGATGGTGATAACCGACCACATTAACCTGTTCCCCGAAAACCCGCTGCGCGGCAAGAACTATGAGGAATTAGGCACTCGTTTCCCGGCGATGACGGAGGCATACAGTCATGCGTTGATAGACATGGCCGACGCTATCGCGGCCGAGGCCAACATACGGCTGATGCACGGTGTATACGTCGGCACTCCCGGTCCGACATTCGAGACGCCCGCAGAGTATGAATATTTCCGCGTCATCGGCGGCGATGCAGTAGGAATGTCGACAGTGCCTGAGGTAATTGTGGCCAACCATGCCGGAATGAAAGTGTTCGGCGTGTCGGTTATCACTGACCTTGGAGGCAAGGATATACGCGAAGTCCCGACGCATGAGGAAGTGCAGAAGGCGGCCGTCAAGGCCCAGCCCGTGATGACGCACATCATACAGAAGATGCTTGAGCGTCTTTAATATAGAGTATAAATCCATATCGTAAAGATATGTGACAGTCAATTTCTTACACATAACATAATGAGTAAAGAAAGAGAGATATCGGAGGTCGGTGAGTTTGGACTCATCGACCTTTTGACAAAGGATTTCCCGCTACGCAACGAGTCGAGCCGCAAGGGAGTGGGTGATGATGCGGCGGTGTTGTCCTACGGAGACAAGGAAGTGCTGGTCACGACCGACCTTTTGCTGGAAGGCATTCACTTCGACCTGCGTTATGTGCCGCTGAAGCACCTCGGATACAAGGCCGCGATAGTTAATTTCAGCGACATCTACGCCATGATGGGCACGCCGAAGCAGATTGTTGTGAGCCTCGGTGTGTCAAGCCGTTTTACAGTAGACCATATCGAGGAACTGTATTCCGGTATCCGTCTGGCCTGTGATATGTATGGCGTGGACTTGGTTGGCGGCGATACATCAGCCTCTGTTACGGGTCTGGTGATAAGCGTGACGTGCATCGGCGAGGGAAAGAAGGACGAGATTGTGTACCGTGACGGCGCCAGACCCAACGACCTGATATGTGTCAGTGGCGATCTCGGGGCTGCGTATATGGGACTGCAGTTGTTGGAACGAGAGAACCGCGTTGCTGCCGGGCGTAAGGACCAGGAGCCGTTTCAGCCCGACTTCGCAGGCAAGGAATACATACTGGAGCGCCAGCTTAAGCCCGAGGCACGCAAGGACATAGTGCGGATGCTGAAAGACAAGGACATTCATCCCACATCCATGATGGATGTGAGCGACGGCCTGTCGTCCGAACTGCTGCATATATGCAAGGCATCGGATGTCGGTTGCCGTGTTTATGAGGACCGTATTCCCATCGACTATCAGACAGCATGCATGGCCGAGGAATTCAATATGAATATGGTTACTGCGGCCATGAACGGCGGCGAGGATTATGAACTGCTGTTCACGGTGCCTCTGACGGACAACGAGAAGGTCGAGAAACTGGAAGGCGTGAAGGTGATAGGTTATGTCACCGACAAGGACCTTGGTGCCGCCATGATAACACGCGACGGTCAGGAGATGCCAATACGCGCCCAGGGCTGGAATGCCTTCACCAAATAAATGTGTTATAATAGTATATTGTAGCAAAAGAAATAGCCATTGTGAAGAACAAGGGACTGGAATTTATCAATAAGCGATTGCCGGCCGAGTGGGAACGCTGTGGTCGGATACTTATGTCATGGCCGCATATCGATACCGACTGGGCTGATGTGATTGAGGAGGCGCGCGAGCAGTTTGCACGCCTCACGGCCGCGTTCGTGTCGAACGGCGATAAGGTGCTGATGCTTACGGCCAATCAGCATGAGACCATGACGTTTCTGTTGGAATGGTTCGATCGGAACGGTTTCGATGTAAAGCTGCTTGACAACGTGGAATGCCTGTATTATGTCTGCAACGACACGTGGACACGCGATTACGGTCCCTTGTCGGTCATTAATGAGGACAATGGCGACGTGCTGACGTTGGACTTCGGCTTCAACGCATGGGGACTGAAGTTTGCCGCCGGCAAGGATAATCAGGCCACGGCCTTTATGGCACAGCACGATGTAATTCCGCAGAAAGGGTATGTTGACTGCCGCGACTTCATCCTTGAAGGAGGATCGGTGGAGACAGATGGGAAGGGTACGTTGCTCACCACGTCGGAATGCCTGCTGAATCCCAACCGCAATCCCACATACACGCGAAGCGAGATAGAGGAAATATTGCATAAGCGTCTTGGCTTCACAAGGTTCCTGTGGCTGGAGCACGGTCATATCGAGGGTGACGACACCGACTCGCATATAGACACGTTAGCGCGACTTGCCCCGGGAGATGTGATATATTATTGCGGCCCGGGAGAGGAAATGAACGAGTCGTTGGTGAAGATGCGTGATGAACTGAAAGCTTTGCGTACTGCCGACGGACAGCCTTACCATCTTGTGGAACTGCCATTACCCGACGCCATATATGATGAGGAAGGTAATCGTCTGGCAGCTACATACGCCAATTATCTGGTGACGGAGAAAGCCGTGTATGTACCGGTATATAAACAGCCGCTTAAGGACGATATGGCGGTAATGATGCTGTCGGTGGCATATCATGACCGCAAGATAGTGCCGGTGGACTGCACTACGTTGATAAAACAGAGAGGATCGCTGCACTGCAGCACAATGCAATTGTTATGACGACAAACAGAAAGATTAAAGTAGGAATAGTACAGCACTCGTTCACAGCCGATGTGGAGTCTAACCGCGCCCGCAATCTGACGGCGATAGAGAGCCTCGCCTCGGAGGGGGCACAGCTGATAGTGCTATCCGAACTGCACGACTCGCTCTATTTCTGTCAGACGGAGGATGTGGAGAACTTCGCGCTGTCCGAGGAGATTCCCAGCGACTTCACCGAGTTTTACGCCAACGCGGCCATGACCAACAACGTCGTGCTTGTCACGAGTGTTTTTGAGCGTCGCGCTCCGGGATTGTATCATAACACGGCATTGGTGTTCGACACCAACGGCGAGATGGCCGGCAAGTATCGTAAGATGCACATACCCGACGACCCCGGTTTCTACGAGAAATTCTACTTCGCACCCGGTGATCTCGGTTTCGAACCGATACAGACTTCATTGGGACGTCTCGGCGTATTGGTTTGCTGGGACCAGTGGTATCCCGAGGCCGCGCGCCTGATGGCCATGCGTGGAGCCGAAATGCTGATTTATCCCACTGCGATAGGGTGGAATCCCGATGATACCGACGATGAGAAGGTGCGTCAGCGCGAGGCATGGATCACCGTGCAGCGCGGTCATGCCGTCGCAAACGGACTGCCCGTGGTGTCGGTGAACCGCAACGGGTTCGAGGAGGATCCGTCGGGCCAGACATCGGGCATTGACTTCTGGGGCAGCAGTTTCGTGGCCGGTCCGCAGGGGGAGATACTGTTTATGGCACCAGACAACGAAGCCTGCGAACATGTGGTGGACGTTGACATGCAACGCTGCGAGAACGTGCGCCAGTGGTGGCCGTTCTTCCGCGACCGCCGCATCGACCATTACGGCCCGCTGACCCGGCGATGGCTGACTGATTAGTTTAAAAAGTTAACAGAGTTTATAAAGTTAAGATAATAGTGGCGACATGGGGGAGTCAACACATTTATCTAACTTTTTTAACTTTATCAACTTTATCAACTATTTACGGTAACCCGCAAGTATAACATATAAAATTACGGGTACACCGACAATAGGAGTGAGGGCGTTTAGGGGGATGACGTTGCTTTGCGGTATCACGGAAAGACAGTTGCATCCCAAGGCCACGATGGCGCCTACAAGCATCGTGGCAGGCATAAGCACCCAGTGATTGTCGGTGCGTGTCATCAGCCGCGCTATGTGCGGCATTGCCAGTCCTATGAACGATATAGGGCCGCAGAAGGCAGTTACAACCGCCGTCAGCAGACCGGTGATGACGAGCAGCCATGTCTTGACATGTTCCACGCGTATGCCTAAGTTCAAAGCGTAATTGTCGCCTAATAGAAGGATGTTGAGGGGCTTGGCCATCAACATGGCGCCAATCAGTCCGAGGATTATCAGGATGGACAGCATCGGAAGCTGTTGCAGCGATACCTGTGCGAACGATCCCATTCCCCATATTACATATCCCTGCAGGCTTTGTTCGTTGGTCAGCGATGACAGCAACGTGACCACCGACGATGTAAGGTATCCCGTCATGATGCCCACAATCAGAAGCATCAGATTGTTGCGGACTCGCAGGGAGATCAGAGTCAGTAATCCGGTAATGGCAAGGCTGCCGATGGAGGCGGCCACTATTATGGCCGCATAGCCGCCGATGCTTGATCTGCCGATGGAGATGGTGCCTCCCAATGCCAGCATGACCAAAGCCACGCCTAAACTTGCCCCGGAACTGATGCCGAGAATGGAAGGTCCCGCCAACGGGTTGCGGAAGGCCGTCTGAAGCATTAGGCCGGTTACGGCCAATGCCGTTCCTCCCAACAGAGCCGTCACGGCCTGGGGCATACGGTTTTCGAATATTATATAGGATGTGATGCTGTCGCGGTCGTTGCCTTTAAGCGCATTCCACACCTCGGAGGCGTCGATGTGCACGGCCCCGAAAAAGAGGTTGCATAAGAACATCGCCGCAACACATAGTATAAGCAGCGTGAATATTAATTTCTTAGAGAGATTCACTGAAGTTGCTGATAGTAATGTTTATGAATTTTGATTCCCTGCAGCGATGGATGCAGAATCAGTGCCATGTCGGCCAATATCCACTGCGGATGGAAGGCCGCGTCATCGAAAACACCGCTGTATTTTGTGTTCGATCCCCATACGTTGCCATTCTTGAACGCCTTGAAACGAGAATAGTTCTTGTCCTCCTTGCCCCATTGTTCAAGCGTCTTGGGTGCGTCTGAAAAATATCTGACAAACCATACGTCGGCATCCGCAGCCTTGTATATTACCTCCTCGGGTGCGAGTTTCGCGCTGCCGGAATCGTTGTAGTCATCGAAAGGATTGTAGCCGGCCGCATCACGTATCAACGTACCCGTAGCCGAGCGTGAGGTGGGAACGTTCCAGACGCCGCTATATGCTCCGTCGAACAATACCTTTGGAAGATTGCTGCACAAAGCAGTCTTGAAGACGATGTCGTTGTATTCCTTTTCGGTCTTGGCGAACAGGCTGTCCGCTTCGGCACCTTTGCCTACAAGTCGTCCGTAAAACTTCATCCATTCCGCACGTCCCAGGGGAAAAGGCTCGAGATAATCGGCCGCCTCAAGTACTGGAATGTTCATGTTGGCCAGCTTGCCGTGGGTGTCGCCGTTTTCCATGGGTGAAAGTACGATAACGTCAGGACGAAGTCGCATGATGGCCTCGATGTTGGGCTGATAGCTAAGACCGCAATCCTGAATCTGTTTCCGGGCCACACGTTGGTTAGCGACGGAGTCGGTGATGTATTCAGAATCGCATACGCCGCCCACACGGTCCAATGCTCCTAATTCGTGAAGAAGCGAGACGTGTATGTTGTAGTAAACCAAAGCATTCTTTACCGGTGTCTTTATTACCTTGCGCGTCTGCGTGTCGATGCCTTCAGGAACGTCCTTTCCCTTGTTCAGCAGAATGTACTGCGCCAGCATCCGGGTGGTATCCCACGGGTTGCGGATATCCACCAACGAATAGCCGTCGCCGTCCACGATAGTCAGGTTTTCCGCATGGGTCATAATGTCGGTGCCTTGTGCGGATTCTCCGGATGTATGGGCGCAGGCGGATACCAGTACGATAATACTGGGAATGAATAGATAATGCTTCAGTTTATCAATCATAATTTCAAGAGAGATGCGGAGGATGCGCCGTTACGGGTGCTTCTGCGCACCCTCCGTTAATTATATGTTATAAGGTTTCCGTCAATACTTGTCGAAGAAGATGGCTGCAGGGCCTACGCCGATGTCATACTTTTTGACGAACTTGCCGTCAAGGGTGTACTCGTTTACATATCCGGGAGCGGTGTACGAGGGATATTTGCCGTCCATGATATAGGAGGATATGAACATCTTGCCGCCGATGCGGTCAATGGCGATGTTGTTGGGATAGTCCACCTGCTGGATTCTCCATTCCTGGTTCGTACCCTTCGCGATGTCATAGTAGCCGTATGTTACCTTGACATCATCAGTAAACGGTGCGTTTACGTAATAGACCTTGTCTTCATCAACAGCCATTATTGAGGCTTCGGCGATCTCCTTGAATTCCAGTCCTTCAACCTTGTAGATTTTGGAGGGAATGTCCTGGTAATTACCCTTGGCCAGCAGGTAAAGGCCGTCCTTGTTGGCCTGGAACTCCGCGGGGTTCAAGGGCACGTTATTCAATTCAGCTGAAACTGTGAATGAATCCAGATCGATTACGCTGGCAGTAGTGCCATAGTTGGGATAGTTCTGACCGTCGGAGTTAGGCACATATATCTTATTGTTGTAAATGCCGATAACTTCCGGATTAGGACCTACCTGTACGCTCTTGTCTATCTGCATTGTGGTGGTGTCCAGACGGGCTACGAAGCCATCATACATGGCCACATAAACCTTGCCGCCGTATGCCACCATGGAACGGGGCTGCGAGCCCTGCTTCATGCCTTTGAGGCGCAGACAGCTGATCTCCTTGTTGGTGTATTTGTCCAATATGAAGATGCACTGTGACTCGTATACACCGATATATACTTTCGATCCGTAGCATACGCCACACTGGGGAGTATCGCCCAGCGACTTGTTATTAGCAGCCTTGAATATGTTGTTGGCCATCGTTCCTGTGTTATAGTCCAGCGAATAGAGGCCACCTTCGATGCCGCCGCCATAGTAATTTCCCTGATTCAGGAAGTAAGCTCCGGCCGAATACTTCGGCTGGTCAGGGTTGGGCTCGTAGTCGTGCTTGTTGTCGCTGTCGCACGATGTCAGGGCTGACATGGCTGCCACAACAAGCGCAGCCGATAGGAATTGCTTTAACATAATTTTTCTTTGTGTTTGTTGTAATTGATTTATTATTATGTTGTTATAATGTGAATCTGATTGATGCGCTCCATGACCGGCCGGGCATTGGATAACGTGCCACAATCTCATAGCGCGCGTCGAATGCGTTGATCAGGTCGGCACGCAGCTGAAGCTCGTGGCCGTGAAACCTGAAGGTATGATATGCCGCGAACCCGAACTCCATGTATCCGTGCAGTCGCGTGCCCGGGAGATTGTTGGTGGTGGAGTAACGCGCCGAGCAACCGTATGAATGAGCCACGAGCGACACCCAGGGATTCTCCCACGCCACAGAGAACGCGCCGGAATGGACGGGAGTGTAGGGCAACTGCTTGTTCCAGTCCAGCTTGTCGCGCGAGGTCTTGCTCAGCGCTTTCTGCCAGCTGTAGTTGCCGTTGAATATGATGCTTTGACGCGCATATACAGGGAATTCGGCGTTGAGCGACAGGTCAATGCCGTACGCCTCCACGCGGCCGAGATTGGTCATAGTCCATACGAACATATTGTAAGGCACGGCCACGATCTTGTTCTTGACGCGGTTGAAGTATCCGTCCACCGTCACGTTCAGGTTGCTGATCCAGCTCTGCGGCTTCAGGTTATAGGTCAGGCCGGCGTTGAACTGGTCGGTTATTTCGGGATTCAGGTTGATAGACCCGAAATGGTCGAAATACAGTTCGTTGAAAGTCGGCATCCGGAATATACCCTTATAGTTTAGGCGTATGAAAAAATTCTGATTCATCCAGGGCTGGAAGGATACGCCTGCCGACGGCGTGAGCCGGGTGTGGCTGATTTTCTTCTCGCCGTCTCCGGAAAAGTCCTGGTATACGGAAAGCAGGGCACGGGCGGTGGCCGTAAACCAGCGGTAATGGTATTTGGCGTTGAGGCCCTGAAGAATGGAGTTGCGGTGCGGGCGGTTGTGCTGCTTCAGGTTGCTGTGCAGGTCGTTGTAGAAATAATCGAACGCATACGACAGCGACAGTCCCGATACCGGCACGCACAGCAGCGTGGCCGTGCCGTATGCCTCGCGTTGAATATAGCGGTTGTCGAGTACGCCGCCGGGATATTTGCCGTCGCGGTCGGTATATCGGTTCTTGCTCCAGTTGAACTTGCCCAATACATTGAGCGAGAAGATTTTTGACAGGCGCGTGCGGTAACTGGCCTGGCCGAACATATTCACGTCCTTAAGCGCCTCGTGGCTCTCGTTGTTGTACAGGATGGCCGGACCGGGCAGATGGCGGAACGAATCGAAGTAATAATACTTTACATTGAGCGCTGATGCTGAGTTCGGTTTCCACAGGAAGTTGGCCTCGACGTGACCGTTGTCGATTTCGGAGTTGCTGCGACGTTCTTTCACGGTCTCGCTGCCGTTGGGAATGGAGAATGTGTAGTTGTTGTTGCTGTGGATGTAGTCGCCCGTGAACAGCCACGCCATATTGTCGCCTATGCCCGAACCGATTCTGATATAGGGGGAGACGTATCCGAATGCTCCGGCAGTCAGTTTGGCGGTGAGATTTAGCTTGCGGTCACCCATCACAGGATTCCACGATGAAATCATGATAGACGATGAGGCCGCCGCCGTACGTGCCGGCACGAAGATATCCTCGTTGTCGCCTATCACCATGGAGATGTCGCTGACGTTGTCGAGCGAATATCTGGAGAGGTCTATCTGTCCGGACTGGGTGTCGCCGAGTTGCGCGCCGTCATAACTGACGCCTGTGTGTTGTGGACCGAGGCCGCGTATGGATACTGTCTTCAGACCTCCTGCTCCGCCATAATCACGGAGTATGACGCCCGGCATACGGTGAATGGCATCGGATATGCCCGTGATGCCCATCTTGTCGAGGTCCTCATTGGCTATGGTGTGCGTCGGGGCTACCGAGACAACCTCGTTCGGGGCTTTGGCAGAGGAGACTTCCAGAGTCTGAAGGGTAACCGATGCGCTGTCGGGCTGCTGGCCGGCGGTAATAGGACCGGAGACCATAAGTAGTAGCGCTATCGCCGATATGTGTCTGATTAAGTGTGAATAATTTTCCATCCGCGTAGAAAATTGTCATCTTCCAAGGTCGGACTGTAACCGTAGCGGGACTGTCCGGGACTTTCACCCGGTTCATAAAGGAAGATGAATTATTCTGTATCTAATATCTAATATCTGTTTAGTCGTCGTTGATTTCTTCCTGCACTATGTAGGAGTTTCGCAACATCTTGATCAGCATGAACATCACATGGTTCGTTGCCGATTCAATCACTTGGTTTCGGTCGCCCTTGAACTGAATCAGCTCCGACACGGTGGTGTCATGATATCTTACGGCCATCCACACCGTGCCTACGGGCTTGAACTTCGTACCGCCTTCGGGTCCGGCGATGCCTGACGTGGCCATCGCGCAGTCAGCCCTCATCAGCGATGCGACTCCACGGGCCATGTCCTCTACCACCTGCTTGCTGACGGCGCCGAAGCGCGACAGGTTGTTGCGGCTCACCTTCAGCACGTTGGCCTTCACCTCGTTGCTGTAACTTACCACGCTGCCTAAGAAATAAGCCGACGATCCGGGAATCTGCGTGATCTTGTGGGCGATGTTGCCACCGGTGCAACTCTCGGCGCAGGCCACGGTCAGTTCGCGCTCCTTAAGTAACTGACCTAATACCTCCGACATGGTCAGGTCCTGCGTCGATACGAATTCCTCGTTGAAAAGGTCCATGAGTTGCTGCTGGAAACGGTTCATCTTGAACCGCAGAAGTTCCACGGCGTGGTGTGAGCCTGTCAGCAGAATCCTGGTGACAAGATTCAGTGTGGTGGTTACCATGCTGACAAAATCGGGGAGCTGGCTCCTGAAATGCTTGATGATGTCGGCAAGTTCCTCCTCGGTGTAGCCGTATATGGTGACGCAACGGGTTTCGGTATGGAGATCTTTCTCCGTGCCGGGATCCTTGTCGGGAGTGTCGTTCGGGGTTTTCATAGGGCGATATCAAACGGTGACGCGCGCGAAGGGAGGGAGTGCGAGCGAGCTGTAATCGTGGTTAAGGTATTTGAAGTAACCGGCCATGGCCACCATTGCGGCGTTGTCGGTAGTGAACTGACGCGGCGGAATCCATGCGGTGACGTCCATGTCGCGGCACAGGTCGGCCACAGCCTGGCGGATGCCGCCGTTGGCCGATACGCCGCCTCCTATGGCCACATGCTTCACACCGGTCTCGCGGATAGCAGCCTTCAGTTTGGAGAGCAATATGTCGATGATGGTCTTCTGCAAAGAGGCACACAGGTCGGCCTTGTTGTTCTCCACGAAGTCCGGATCATTCTTCACGTTGTCGCGCAGCGTATAGAGGAAAGATGTCTTAAGGCCGCTGAACGAGTAGTCGAAGCCAGGCATGTTCGGCTTGGCGAACTTGAAACGCTTCGGGTCACCCTCCTGGGCGAGACGGTCTATATGCGGGCCGCCGGGATAGGGGAGACCCATCACCTTGGCGCATTTGTCGAAGGCTTCGCCGGCCGCGTCGTCGATGGTCTGGCCTATGATATTCATCTTGTAAGGAGATTCCACCACTACCAATTGGGAGTTTCCACCTGAAATCAGCAGACAGAGGTAAGGGAACTCCGGCACCGGGTCGTCGGCATTGTTGCGGATGAAGTGCGACAGCACATGGCCGTGCAGATGGTTCACATCCAGCAGCGGTATGTCGAGCGCTATTGCCAGACCTTTGGCAAACGAGGTGCCTACGTGCAGCGAGCCGAGCAGTCCCGGGCCGCGCGTATAGGCTATGGCGCTGAGGTCGTGCTTGTCCACTCCGGCCTGACGCAACGCGTCGGACACCACCGGCACTATGTTCTGCTGGTGTGCGCGCGACGCGAGTTCCGGCACGACGCCGCCGTAACTCTCATGCACTTTCTGGCTCGCTATGACGTTGCTGCGCAATATCCCGTCGACTATCACCGCTGCCGAGGTATCGTCGCACGACGACTCGATGCCCAGTATCACCGTAGGTTTCTCTTTACCCATCATACCGCAAAATTACCATTTTTTTTAATGTTCTCCAAAAATAATAAGAATTTGTAATATCCAATGGATTAATCCAATGAATTGACACCATACCTCGTCTTTAGTGTGTTTTTTTGATATTTATCAGACTATCAGAACGAAGTACATTTTGAGACTGCCGCAGGGAAGATTTGAGACAAGCTTTAGGAAGTTATGGGACAAGCATAGAGCGGGATTCTTGGCCGGAATGTTATTAAATACTAATTTTGCTAAAAAGAATTAATCGATAACCGATCACATGAACAGATCCCTTGACATCCTTGCAATTATGGCAGACATGATATTGCCGGCTTACAGCGACGGTGAAGAGCCGGCTGTTCTCGCAGGCGTGTAGGTCTTTACAAGACAACAATGATGAAGTGACTGTATATTCATTGTGTTTGAACATAATTTATACCAATATATAATATGAAACAGACTAAATTTAAATTGTTCGGCGGAATGCTGGTGACTGCGTTCGGCTTCCTGGCTTTGGCCTCCTGTTCTTCGGAGGAGATGATTAGCGACACCCCCGTGTTCCAGGATCTTGTCAAGGACGGTCTTATCGTGCCTCTGGAAGACGGAATCCACAAAATATCGGTAAAGTCCGCAGGCCAATGGTCAGCCACTCTGCCCGAGGATTGTAATTGGGCAAAAGTACTTGACGGTGAAGGCAACGGCAACGGCGAGATGGCAGTGGTGGTAGACGGAAACTTTACCGACATGGAACGCGTGACCACACTTACACTCAACGCTGACGGCAAGGTCTCTAAGGTGCAGTTGCGTCAGAAAGAGAGTGAGGACGGCATGGCGGCCGATAACGGCGCAGACTTCCTGAAACTTGCAAAAAACAAGTATCTCGGCTTCGGATGCAACGCACTCGAATATTATGATGACCCGGATAACGTATCCTTGAAATACAAGGTTAATTCCACGGTAAACACGATGGTGATCACCAAACTTCAGGAGGCAGACGATTTCGGATTTTATGACGGTCTCGCCAATTCGTCAACCCTGAGGATAGATGAATACGAATCCCTGAAGACCGACACCATCGTCAACAAGCGCGACTCCCTGGGCGTCAAGCTCAGCCTCGAGGTGGCATACGGCCTCTTCAAGTTCGGAATATCCGGCAAATACTCAGGCGCCGAGACATTCGGCGAGAAGGCCCTTCAGATCAAGATGGGAGCCAATTATCCTTCGTTCGAGGCTTCGTTGGGCTATAATGACATCATGACTACTTTCGACAACGCGAATGATGCCTCTACCTCGGGTGCCGATGTGAATGAAAGCCGGATGTGCCGGGCGTTGCTTGCCGTAGGATTCGCAAAGGCGCGTGAAGAACTGCGTGTCCTCTGCAATGCCGCAAGCCTCGATGAGGCTGCAATCAACGGTAAGGTGCAGAAGCTGATTGACGATTACGGCACCGGGTTCGTGTCGAAAAGCAATCTCGGCGCCGTTGCGGCCATGGACCTGAAGGTAGACAGCACCTACATCAACGAGACGCTTGCCGTGGATTCGGCGCGTATCACAGCAGACATCCAGGCCGGACTGTTCAGCCTGAAGGCCGATGTGCAGGCATCATACATCAATGCTTCAGTCCAGCATCTGAAGCACTCGCAGCATAAGGTCCAGCTGATCGGAGGCAGCAAGGCGATGGCCACGAACGTGGTCAAGACTTTCGAGGCCGCCGACTATGAGTCCGATCTTGGCCAAGCGATTGCCGACTGGGCAAAGTCCGTCGTGGTCAGCGACGGCAGCGACAACACCGCGGAACTCGTATCCGTGGAGGTCGCACCGATATGGGACCTGTTCTCCGATCAGAAATCCATAGCCGCGATAAAGAAATACCTTGCCGGGAAATACCCGAACTCAAGGTTCCTCAAGCTTCACGGCGTGCTGTGATCAGGCGGGTGACCACGCATATCGGAATTTATGGCTAAAACCAGTTTTTTTCAGATACCGGTGATTGTCGCATCCCTACTGACATGGGGATGCGACGACAGGTTGTGTCCGGACGAGCCGCAGTATCCTGATGCCGAGACTGCGGAGGGCATCATCCTCCCGGCGGACGAGGGATATTTCACGCTTCCTGACGAGCTGGGGGATGTGTCGGATGTGTGTCGGACGGAGGGCGATTTTGTCAGCCGGATCAGCGACGGAAGGTTTTATCACGAACGCAACGACGGCAACGCCCGGCGTGAGGCAAGGTTTCTGGTGACAAGGGAAGACGGCCGTGACACCACGCTGGTATATGTGCAGTCGCCGGCCACACGGGCCTCGGCAGGAGCGACTCTGAGGCAGTTTTACCGTCACCATGGCGTAGGATATTCATACAACGCAGTCTATGGCGACTATTGCAACCTGAAGGATTTCAGGTGTCAGATTCTTAATCGCGCCGAGATCGACAGGATTTCGGAGGAGGAGGCCGCATCGCTCATCAATGTCAACGTAATACATGAAATGAGTGCGGAAAGTTCGGTCTATACCTCGGTGGTGGATTATGTCCAGAACACAAATTTCCAGGCTTCGGTCGAGGGGGACATAATACTGTTCTCGGGTGGCGTGTCGGCCACATGCAGCGCGTTCGAGGACGGCGTGACCGAAAGCTACATACTCAAGGACGAGATGCGGCTTACAGCCGCCGAATACAGCCTGGCATACAACGATATCGCCATTTACGCGCAGCGGCATCCCACACTTCTCACAAGCAGTTTCCGGACGGCAGTCGGCAACCTCACCGACATGAAATCAGTGGACGATTTCATAACGGTTTACGGCACCCACGTGGTCACTTTCGCCCGGCTCGGGGCCCGTCTCACCCTGGAGGCGCAGGTCGAGACCCGCAAGTTTGAGGAAATCGAGCAGGAATACGCCCTCGCATCGGCGCAGATCGCCACGCTCTTCAAGAAGTCGCAGTCAACATCTTCGGTCGAGAAAAACTACAAGATCCTGCGGAACAGCACCTGCCGGGTGGATATACTTGGGGGCGACAGGTCGATTCTTGACGGAATCGCGACCATGACAAGTTTTGACAACTCGAAGGTGACTCAGGACCTCGACTCGAAATGGCTGAACTCCGTGACGTTTGACGACGAAGACCTCGCGTCGTCGAATGTAGAGCTTATCGATATCGAGGTGGTGCCGATATGGAAGTTCATCCCCGATGCAGACAAGGCACGGCTTGTGGAGGCGCGTGTCACCGGCAATATGGGTCTGGTGGCGGAACGCCTGTCGAACAAGAATTTCATCAACACACGGTTTGACGGACATCCCACGTCCGTCACCTGCCAGATCGGCGGTGCGGGCAGAAAGACTTTCGACAATCCGGAGACGGTGGATATAATTGCCGCCAACCGCACCGTGGCCACAGTCTGCAAGGAGTATGTGCCCGAGATCTCGCAGCGAGAGAAGGTGTTTGTGGCCTATCCCGTTTACGAGGGACGTGTAAAGCTGACCGACGGACTCTGCATCCACGGGGGCAGCGCCTATAAAGTGGACTGGCGGCACGACAGGTACACGGTGACGAAGCTCAACGACGAGGGCGTCGTGTCGGCTTCCGACATATATATGAACCTTGGAGGGCTGAGCTACAGGCAATCGACCAATCTGGAGTACCAGCCGGCGCATCCCATCCTGGGTTGCGAGCGTCCGGGAGGCATCGGGATCGACGGTACGGTGGGTGGTGCGGTATACAAGGTGTTCAAGCATTTCGGCCACTTTTATCTCGACACCACGGCATCGTTCCCCAATCTGCCGGGCTGGAGTTTCTCGAAACAGAATCCATCGGAGGCTTCGAACTATCCCGGATTTTTCTCCGGCGATACATACAGCAACAGAATGGTCCGCAACGACAATTACATATATTTATGGAATCCTACCGAAATAACATATTGAAACATCTTGCGGGAAACCTGGGGTGCCTGTTGATGGCACTGCTAACCCTCCTTGCCGCCGGATGCGCCTCCGATTCGCCCGACGCTCCGGATGCGGACACGCTCGATGTGGGCTGTGACCTTCCCGAAATCGAGAGCTATGCCCGTTATTACACCGTGACCCTCTCCGGGCTTGACCCTGACGAGACATACGACCTGACCTGCGACGCCGAATGGCTGGAGCTTTCCTCCGCCACGGTGGGTCAGGACGGCATCCTTGAGTTCCATGTGGACGACAATGACCTGTCGGAAGGCCGGAAGTCGGCCATAAGGGTTGCCTCGCAGTCGGATCCCGGCAAGACGGGCACCATAGAGATATATCAGAAAGGACTCGGGGATTATGACGACAATGCCGACACCGACCCGATGGCCGATTACCGCATAGGCTGGGGCTACAATGCGTTCGACGCCTACCAGGACCGCGAGAGCGTCCGAGGCAAGGTGATCGATCTCGGCAAACTTGCCTCGCTCGATTCGGAAGACGGATTTCAAAGCTATCAGGAGGCGGTGCGCAACAGCACCGAATTCTTCGTGGAGTCAGCCACCTCGATCCAGGAGATGTCGTCAAACCTTACGCGCAGGATGGACAAGTCGTCCGGATTTCTCGGCGTCCGGAAAACCATACGCCGGTTCTCGCAGGTATGCACCAAAAACATATCCGAGCAGTTCTGTTCCTACACGCGCATGAGCAAGACCGTCGCCTCGCGCAGCATCGACGCCGGGGCCGTGTATTATATCGTTTCCAATCTTTCTGAAGACAAGCTTCCCTTCACTCAGGAGTTCATGAGCATGTATCGTGATATCTCCAGCCCCGGATGCAAGGACCTTGACAAAAAAATCACCGATATGCTGAATGCGTTCGGAACGCATGTCGTGGTCGAGGCGAATGTAGGCGGTTTCATCGACTATGTGGCCACTTTCGACAGGTCGCAGATGTACCGCTACGAATCGTTCTCGGAGGAACATTGCAAGAAGGTGTTCGGTCGCCAGACCGGGGGTGTTTCATCTTCGGAGTCGGAATATGTCACAAGCTCCATATCCAATTCCGCCGCCGTCAGCATCAAGGGTGGCGACAAGGGCAAAAGACAGGCATTGGAAAACGCCGTACGCCGTCTGTCGAAACTTGATGCCATTCCCGACACGCAATTGCAGGAGTGGTTCTCGTCGATCAATTTCTCATCCTCGGGTTCAGGCCTTGACATCATTGATTTCAAGATTATTCCGATATGGAACCTTTTCAAGGATTTCGCCGTTTCGCAGAAAATCCTGGCCAAGGTGATGCAGATGCAGGAGCAGAGCAATTATGCCTTCACGGACAGCGAGCTTGGCACCGACTGCTACCGGATCGACCTCGACTCGAGGGATTTCACTTTCTCCAACCAGTCTTCGCCGGAGACATCTCTTGTCAAGCTCCTTTATTCCAACGGAGAACCGATAATGGAAATCTGCGAGGAATATGTGCCGAAGATACGCACCGACAGGCGCATCAAGGTGTTTTATCCCGTTTATTCCGGCAAGACAAGCCACGCGCAGGGACTTTTCCCGGGCGACGGCGAAGGGAACCGGCCAGCCTATCTGTCCTTTTACGACGGGGAGGCATACGTGAGTCCCATCGAGGACTATGGATATTACGACAAGCTGCATACGGCCTATTACATCCACGGCAATCTATATGCCGATGATTATGGCCATGTCACCAAAAGTCCATCGAATACGGTGGTGCGCGACCACCGGCTGCGATTCATGGAGTCGCGGACGTCGTATGCCGTCGTGAAGATCGGTTCCGGCTACTGGACCCGCAAGTACATCACCGAGGAGATGTCTTTCGGTATCAAGAGCAGCAGCGGACGCTTCAAGACCTACGAGGTGATGATGGACGGCATTCTGTTTGCCGACATTTACCAGACCAACAAATCGGCTTTCCTTTCCATCAACGAGGAGATATTCGGTCAGGCCACCGACCCTTCATCCGGCAGACAGACACTGTGGTATCTTCCCCTGGGAGCCGACCGCAAATCGCTCACCGATTATCTCGGCAACAACATGAAGGCCCTGTTCAAGGGTCAGGTTTCCGGTTTCGAGGCCCAGTTCGAGGGATATTACGGATCGTACGACGAACACGGCAACAGCCTTGGCTCAAACCAGCGGCGCAACAGGAACCAGCGTTGCTATATACCGTTCAAGGAGGGGACCACCGCCGGCGCGGGAGAGGCCCTTGTCCTCACTCCCGACTATACCTGGGAGAGCATCGTCACTTCCTCCAGTTTCAACTATTATCCGGTTCGGCTTTACCGCACCTCATCATTTATACATAAAAAAATATGAAAATCTACAGTACCCTTGCGTTATATATCCTTCCCCTGCTGGTCCTTGCCGCCTCATGCGGCAGCAATGACGACCCGACACCGGCTCCCGGACAGGAAGACGAGGAATTGATCGATACCGATTGCCTACGTTTCTCGGAAGTCGCCGCGACTCTGTTTGAGTCGGATTTCACCGATACCGTGAATTTAAATCTTAAGCCTCGTTATGGCGAGGTTCTTGACCCCTCACGTCCCGCTGTCTATTCATTGGGATTCGAAAGCGACATGGAGGCCCAGCGATGGTTCATCGACCATTGCGTCCCTGAGGAGGAGAGGGAGAACGTCACGATGCCGATCGCCTCCCGGTATGCGGTTGAGTTCGGGGAATACGGCAGGATTGAATATAACCCTGCGGAAGGATCCGACAGTTTCGGACAGGTCTCCATAGAGATTCCCGGGTTTGAGAAGCAGAAGAAAATCGAGTTTATCCCGAAATCCCTATGGCCTGACAACGGTTATTCCAGCCATTTCTATCCCGGAAACCTCGTGCGCGAGAACTCGACAGGCCTCTATTACCTCTGCGTAGGAGCCTGTGACAGCGGCCATCTGGGCCAGTTGCTGTATATCCGCTGGAATTCGATGTTACAGGAATACGAGCTAGAATTCAAAGACCACTGGAAAACCGTCAAGCTCCCCGTCGGAGCCTCGGAAGAGGCCTGGGCAGGCCTTGCACAGATGTATTACAACAATAAGGAGAATTTCAAGGCTTTGTGGAAAGATATCGAGAAGCGTGTGCCCGATTGCAGATTGCAGAATGGTGCCCCCATCTATGAGCTGACGCATGATCTTGATAGGTCTATGATGTATGTATGCGGAGCCCCCTGGGGAAGTCGTCATTTGTGGTGGGCACGCAAGACCTGGACCATTTACCAAAAATATGTCTACATAGGCATCAACGAGATTCAGAAAGAGAAAGACGGCATGCCTCATTTCAGAATCGAGACAATGAAGATCGCCGCACATAAATGGGTGGATATGCCCAATGTGGTTATATATACTCATTCGGAGACGTTCAACAATGACCGTGAAGTGCTCGACAGGTTCACGAAAGTATATGAGGGTGATTTATGATTCCTGCCTCAGACTCGTTTCCTGCCGGTTGGCCGGTTGGTGCGTGCTGCTTCTCGGAGTTTTCTTCCTGGGCGGGTGCCGGTCGGACGAGGGTGCGGGTTACACTCCTGCACTCCCCCGGATGTCGGTCGTGCTGGTCACTTCCACCGGAGGGGGAGGAGACAACGGCTATAATGACCTTATCCTGTCGGGTGTCATGGATTTCTACAGGGACAATGAGGATGAGGTGTCGTTCTCTCTCCGGCATCCCGCAAACACGGATGAGGCAGAGACCATTGTGTCGCAATGGCTGGAGCGCACTTCCGGATTCGACGGAAATGCTATCTTGCTCCTTGCTTCCGGCGATTACCGGAAGATGGTCGAAGAGATGCATCCCGAACTCGCCGGCAGTCAGACGATACTGCTGTTCGAATGCCCGCACGACGGCCTTCCGAAAGGAGTCTCTACATTCCGAATAGGCAGATATGGGACCTCTTGTCTTGCCGGCATGATGGCCGGAGAGAGTCCGGAGGCTCACATTGTGGCCGCTTGTCCCGGCGATGATATACTGGAAGATGCGGTCAGAGGCTTTTCCGACGGCTACCGGGCTGCGAGCGGCCGTGAGGCGGAGGTGCATTATCTCGCTGAGGATGCTTCGGGATATTCGATGCCGGAGGAGGCATACAGGATAGCCCAGGGTTTCGACGAGGCGTTTGTATTTCCGTTGGCCGGTGGAAGCAACAGCGGAATCTTCAAGTTCTCCCGCGAATATGCTTTCTCCCTTCAGCTCATAGCGGGGATGGATGTGGACTGCGCCGACTACAGCACCCGTGTACCCTTCTCCTTGGTGGTCCATATAGACAGGCTGGTCCGCAATCTTCTTGACGGGTGGAAGACTGAGGGCCGTCTGCCCGGGCATTCCGACTACCGTCTTTCGGATAAGGAAGCGATTGAGATTGTGACAAACCCTTTGTTCTTAAAGAGGGTGGATATTTTCCGTGATTATTACGCCGATAATGATTACTGGGACCGTCGTCTCGACAGGTTCCTTGATGTCGCGTTGGAAAAGGAGAGAGTGTATTATGGGAAGTAAGGTGATACGCCGCGTGGCATTTGCCGTATTGATGGCGGCATTGAGTGGGATTCAGCTGTCGTGCAGCAGGAACGAGGATGTCGCTGTGGCCGAGGTCACGACCCACAGGATTGCGGTGGTCATGCCGATGGAAAACAGCAACGAGTGGGAACGGACCGTAAACTGGGCGCTTGCGAACATTGACCGTGCACAGCAGAGGCTGGACCATAGAGTGAAGATAGAGGTGGAGTGGCATGACGAGAATGCAGCGGACCTTTATGATTTTATCGCGAAAGTGGCCGGAGACCCTTCATACGAGGCAATGATCGGCCCGTTTTCATCGGTGAAGGCCCGCAAGGCAGCGGAACTGATGGGAGAGAATGACAAGACAATTATCCTGCCTGTGGCCACGTCGACCGAATTCCAGAGGATATTTGCCGGGAAGGGGTATGTATGGAACCTTTCGCAATCCGATATGTCGCAATGTGAGGTATTGCTGATGCAGGCCAAGCTGTCGGAGCATTCGGAAGTGACCCTCGTCACGTCGGACGACGACTATGGACGCAGCTTCAGCGACTGGTTTGCCTATCAGGCCACGGAAATAGGGCTGAAGGTGCGTGACGTGTTCGTGTATCACAATCAGCAGGAATTGCAGGATGCGGTCAGGAAGATAAGTGAATACAGGCGCATGTATTCCACGCAGGTAGTGCTGGCTCCCGGTGCACCGGAGGATATGGTGGCTTTCGATGACATATACGGCACGCTGAGGGGCGACAGACCGTTTCTGCAATTTCCGTCGGTAATCTGTTCAGATATGGCAAACTCGGCCGAGCTGGCAGGAAGGCTGGTGAACGCCGATTACGAAGGACTTGCTCTTTCGTCCGACCCTGCCTCGGGTTTCATGGATGCATACGTGTCGAGATACGGGAAAGAGCCTATAAGCGGCGAGGCGCACCTATATGATGCGGTCACCCTGCTTGCGTATGCCTTCGCCGCACAGGGCGGGGAATCCCTGAACCGGACCCTGGTCCGGATTGTCGACGGCAGGGGGACGGTGCAGTTAAGCTGGCTGCCCGATGACATGGCCGATGTCTTCTCCCGCCTTCTCGACGGACAGACTCCCGACCTCGCCGGTGTTACAGGCGACTGGACGTTCGACGGGCGCAACCATATCGGTGTGCTCAACACCACATACAGCCACTGGGTGCTTCGCGACGGCAGATACACCACCATAGAATACCTTTCCACCGATGGCTCGCGGCGGACCACGTCGACCCTTCAGGCCTGGGAAAACCGTGCGACGGCCCTCCAGCAGTTCAGTCCGGACCAGCAGGAACCGGAATACGGCCCGCTGGAAGGGAACTGGGCCGTTGTGGTAGGTGCCTCCGACACCTGGGCCAACTACAGGCACCAGGCCGATGCCTTTGCCATGTACCAGTTGCTGAAAAGGCACGGCTATGACGACGACCACATTGTCCTTATCACTGAAGACAACATTGCCGATGACCCGCATAATCTCTATCCCGGGAAGGTTAAGGTGCGTCCCGACGGCCCAGACGTGCATGGCGGCGCAGTGGTTGACTATAAGGTCAGCGAGCTGGATATGGACGACCTCCGCGACATACTGTGCGGTAACCGGTCCGAACGGCTGCCGCATGTGGTCTCGTCGGGCAGGAACGACAACGTCATCCTGTTCTGGTGCGGACACGGCAACCGCAACCAGCTTGCCTGGGGCAGCGACAAGGTCGTGCCGGGGAATGCGGTCAGGGATATGGTCGAGGCTATGCGCCAGGCCGGGAAATACAGAAAAATGCTCTTTGTGATGGACGCGTGCTACAGCGGTACGATAGGAGAGGCCGTGACGGGAATTCCGGGCGTCCTCGTCATCACGGCCGCCAATGCCTTCGAACCGTCAAAGGCCGACATGAAGGATCCCGACATGGGTATATGGCTGTCGAATGGTTTCACGAGGGTGTTTCAGGAAACAATCGACGAGGATCCAAACGTATCCGTAAGGAATCTTTACTATATCCTTGCGAGACACACGCTTGGCTCACACGCCACGGTCTACAACATCGACCGTTACGGCAACGCCTTCACCAGCTCCATATCAGAATATCTGAGGAAATAACAGCATTTTCTGTGAGTCTGATGTTCTCATAGTAAATTACCTATTTCGTCGAGTTCTTTCTGGTTGACCCGCAATTCGGTCTTGTTACGGTCGTTGAGGGCTTTCGCATTTTCTATCAGACTCCTCAGGAGTGAAATTTCATAGGGTAACGCATCCATTACACTTAATACTTTGTTTTGCGAAAGCAATACATCTGTCATTTCTTTGCCGGACTGTCTTACTGACTTGTCCTGGGCGTCATATACCGACAGGAAGTTTTGATATTTGTTCCGTTCAATCCGCTCATATTCCTCGCCGCATTCATCCATAAGTGAATAACAGTTGGCGATACGACCGATAATCTTCGGATCGTCAATGTATTTCCATATCTCAAAATTAGAGGAAAAAATCGCTTCTGTAGAAGAATCTATCGGACGAATATGGTGTGAATACAGTGCCGAGACAAATAGATCAAGGGTGTCAGGGCTGACAGAGGATGTCGCCCTTTCCCTTACATAGTGGAATATTGTATCCTGGCGGCTCAGTTCATCGACAAGGCGCTCCATGCTGCCGATGGACACGTCAAGATTGTGTATGGTCAGCAACATGACCTTACGTGCCATTTCTTCTTTGTCCCTTTGTTCGGACCAATAAGTCACACCGACTGTGAGTATTATGCCTATCACAGTGCCAACAAGAGAAATGACCAACTCCCTGAACAAATGTGAATCGGAATCCTTAGTTCTCATCTTCCGCGATTTCATCCTTTATCTCGCTCTGTTCTTTCTGTATTTCCAGATATTGCGAAGGAGACATGCCGAAAACATTCTGGAACGCACGATAGAATGTACTGCGGCTGTTGAAACCGGAAGCCTCTGCGATGGAATCGATAGTATAGACTTTGTTGCTCTTGATCAGCTTGACCGCATATTCAAGCCTCAGCCGGTTGATGTAATCATTGAGATTGGTGCATCCGGCGTATTTTCTGAGAATCGGCACAAGAGAATTTTTTGCGATACCCACAACCGCCAGGATGTCATCCCGGGTAAGTTTGGGATTGAGGAACAGTTTATCCTCCATGATTACTGTCTCCATGCGCATAAAGGACTGATAGTCTTTATCCGTATCCGGAACGATATCATCCGTCGCACTTTCATCGTTTTGGGTTTCTTTATCCGTTTCGAGGGGGTTGGTTGCCTGAGAATATGCTTTTCTCAATTCTTCTTTCTGTGCGATGAGTTCGTCGATCCGCCGGGCGTCTATACGGTTCCTTTCTCTGGTTGATCGAAGATTCCGCATAACTACCCAGAGAATAAACAGTAATAAGACAATCAAAGTCGCGGCACTGACGATCAAAATTGTTTTACGCTGTGATTCCGCTTTTGCCTCAGACAGCCGCAGCTCTTTTTCATTGGCATCGAACAAAGATGCATACTCCTGAGCCTTGCTTTCCGACTCACGCGAATATATGCTGTCTCTGAGTGCATAGCTACGCTGCATGAATGCGTCGGCAGACCGGTAATTACCTAACCCTCTGTAAGCATCCGCCTGGTTCTGCAGCAGACCGAGGTAGTCATTGCTTATGGTATCGCCCGCAAATTCCCTGATACATGAATCGTTGTTTCTAAGGGCTTCTGCATAACGCCGGGCCTTAAGGAGGTAAGGCACACTGAACAGCCTGCCAGTATAAGTATCGGCGAAATCAAGTTCCCCGAATTTGGCATAGACTGCTGCGGCTTCGTCCGCTTTGCCGTCCTCATAAAGCAATAGAGCCATTTTTGCGTACAGAAATCCGTATTGCTGGTCTATGTAGCCCGGAGGAGGCCCCTGAAGTCCGCTCATTTTATCAATCAGCGCTTCACGCTTTTTCCCCATTTCCAATGCCTCTACGGTTTTCCCTGCATCTGTCAGAAATGACATAGCCTCTCCGTAAATAGTGGAAAGGTATGACATCTCACGGACATCACCGGTATTCTTCAGAACATCGATGGCCTGTTGAAAATATTTGTATGCCTCATTGCCATTCCCCATTCCGGCATTGATGCGGGCCATTGTGGCAAGCATCTCCGCCTCGTCTTTCTTTTTCCCTAATTTACGGGCCAGATCAATTGCCTCGCCACATGCCTGAATCCCTTCTTCATACTTATTCTGACGGTCAAGCACTCCGGCAAGCATCACTGTCACTTTAAGCTTTCTGTCAGTATCAAGTATGACTGAATCTTCTTCCAGCAAACGTCGCACGCAACGTTCCTTTTCGGGATAGTTCCCTTTTATTTCATAACACATGGCACGCAGCATATCCATTTTGAAAATGGGCATATCGGTGTCAAGCTGTCCTGACTGAGTCCTGTCAAGCAGGTCAAGACAACTGTCAGTGTGCTCGATGTAGAGTTGCCTGATAAGTTGTTCGGTCACCATGTCACGTCGGTTAGCTTCCGCATGGCAAAGGAGATTGCCGCCGAGCATCAGGGAAATGATGAAAAAATAAAAACGATTCATGCGTAAATCAATATTTAAGTCGCAAAATTAGTCTTAAATATTGGAATATCCAATGGATTGACGGCATATCGCGCCTCCGGTCCGCTTTTAGTATTAAGCTGAATATCAGTGTGCAGTACATTTTGAGACTGCCGTAGGGAAGATTTGGGACAAGTTTCTGCATCTTATGGGACAATCATTGACAGGTATTATTGCCCGGAATGATATTAAACACTAATTTTACTAAATTAAAATTAACTACCAATCATAAAATGAAAAGAATGTTTAAAACCATATCGGCGATATTCGCCTTGGCATGTGTGACTCTTGCTTCATGCCATAATGATAAGGAGGAGTACGAAATCCTGTATCCTATACAGACTAATCTTGTGGGTACGTGGCATCAGAGCACCTGCCTCATGCTTAATGACAAGGGACATTGGGAAGCCACTGAAGAACCGGGAAATATCATAAGCGGAACATATACTTTCGCCTCCGACGGCAACACCTATGTGGCATGGACCTTTCCTGACGGTTGGCAGAAGATGACATGCGGTAAATGGAAAGCCGAGGAAGAAAAAGGGGGTTACACGGGCATTTACCCCGGATTCGAGCAATTCAATAAAATCTATCATCTGTCCGACTATGAGCTTGAGCTACGCAGCGACGAGGCTCGTGACGACGACGGCACTGTAGTGAAAGGTCAGTTCCGTTATCTCTTACATCGTATCCCCGATGTGTCGTTTTCGGAGAAAGTAGCGGGAAGATGGATGTTTGGCAAGAGCTATGAGAAGAAGGGTGGTGAATGGCAGGAGATCACTTTCGCCGTACCCCGCGAAGCGTGGTGCGATCTGAATCCCGACGGCAGCTGCACTTTTTATGACAAGACCGGCGATAATGAGCGGAAGTCAGAGGGAACGTGGGCGTTCAATGTCAGGACCAAGCAGCGCCGCCTCACTATAGATGGCCAGAATTTCGACCACGCCTTCAACATGCCCGATGCAAACACCATGGAAATATTCTATTCCACAAACACAGACCCAGTCTTCGGCGAGATCCGCACGGGTGAGTTCAAGGATGTCATGACAAGAGCGGCCACTAAGTAAATGAGTTCTGCAAATAAAAAGCAATATTACTAAGTGCGATAGCTGTCCGGTGCGTTTTCCAATGTGAGAAAAAATTAGTAATTTTGCGGTATGACAGCCGTGAGGAATGTCTATCGTGTAGCACGCAGTATATTGTTCGCCGCCATTCTGACAGTGGGGGCCATAGTTGTGTTGCTTTATGTCGCGCTGTCGGTGCCTGAAGTACAGAATATCATCAAGAATGAGGCGGAGAAGCAATTGACACAATTGTTCAAGGCTCCGGTCAGGATAGGTGACGTATCCATAATGCCCTTCAACGAGCTGCAACTCAGTGATGTGGAGATCCGCACCCCCGACAATCAGAAGTGCATATCGGTTAAGGACCTCGGTGCCGGAGTAGCCTTCTGGAAATTGTTGATATCGCAGAAAATCGAAATCACTTACGCCGAAATCATCGGTCTTGACGCGGGCATAACACAGGCCGAAGAGGGCGGACCGCTGAACATCCAGTTCATTATAGACGCCTTTAAACCCAGACAGCATAAGAAGGAACCCGCGAAATTCGACCTTGTGTTGCATAATATCGTGATCCGTAAGTCGAATGTGAGGTTCGACCGCCTGTGGCAACCCCTAAAGGGACAGAATGTGCTGGATCCCAATCATCTGAAGGTTAGTAATCTGCGTGCAGACATTTCAATGCCGCGTCTCAGGAATGACGACTATGTGGTAAATCTCAGACGTCTCAGCTTCAGGGAGAAATCCGGTCTCTATGTCGACGGCCTGTCGTTTTTCGCCAGCGTGACGCCTAAAGAGATTGAACTGCGAAATTTCCGGCTCGACCTGTCGGAGGCGAAAGTGCGCGTCAACAATCAGAAACTACAGATCTCCGGATTCAAGAATATAGTGAACGACCTCAAGAAGGCCGACCTTGACATGGCCGTCAAGGTAGACAACCTGATGCCCGAAGAACTCGCATTCCTGTTGCCGGGTCTCGACGGGATCTCAGGCAAATATGACGTAGACATTCATGTCGACGGTTCGTTGGATAGTTTCCGCGTTGAGAGTCTGACGGTAGCGGACAATAACGGCAATGTTGACATAGACTTCCGAGGCAATGTGTCTGGTCTCACCACACCGAAAGAACTGGAACTAATAGCCGATGATCTGGAGGTGGAAGCCGATGGTGAGTATATTGCGCAAATGCTTGATGCCGTAGGCGTAAATGGCGGTGCAGAAGCGGAAATACTATCAAAGGCCGGTCAGATCTTAGTGAAGGGCGACGGCGGAATGTCGCTGGCTAAATCCGGCGGCGTGTTCCAGGGACTGGTGTCCACGGATCAGGGACTGGTTAATCTCGATGTGGCAGGGAACTTGCACGACAAGACGATAAAGGGAAAGTTTCAGCTGGACACAGAAGCCTTCGACCTCGGTTCGCTTATATCAACTCAGTCTGTGGGTCAGATCAAGGCAAGCGCCGAAGGAGAGGTCGATCTGACGCTTGACGACATAAAGCGTAGCAACGGCAACGTAAAGGTCGAGGCACCGTCGGTGTTCGTTAACGGTCAGGAACTGATCGATATATTCGTGACGTTGCAGAAGCAGGGCAAGCAGGCCGACCTGCAGGCGAAGATATCGGGCATGGCTGCTAACGGTGAGCTGAAGGCTATCTGTACGTTTGATGGTCCTGCATCCACATGGGACGTGACAGGCGATAACCTGCGGATGGACTGCAACGCCTTCGGCATTATGCCTAAGCAGGGTGCAGTGTTCCAGGTTGCATCATTGGATGTGAAGGCGAGTGGCGATAACGAGGACAACATGACCGGATACGCCCGAATCTCGGACATAAACTACACACCGGCAAATGGTAATACGCTGGCGCTGTCATATCTGAACCTCGACATCATCAATGAGGACGAAAACAGACATATAGACCTGAAGAGCGACGTGATAGACGGTATGGTCAAGGGTCAGTTTGTCTTCAAGGACTTACCGGTGCTTGCCACCGACATATTATCAAAGGCGCTACCGGCGTATATCAAGGCTCCGAGCCAGCAGTCGGCCAATACCAATAGTCTGAGTTACGACTTCACAATCAAGCCGGACGCCAATATATACGATGCACTGAAGCTGAAGGTGCGACCCGGTGTGCCTGCCCGTCTTTACGGCAATGCCGACAACGGCAGGATGAATGTGAATGTTTCAGCTCCGTATCTGATACAGGGCGACAGCAAGCTGATAAAGAATGTGACTGTCACTGCAGAGTCGACCCTTGCAAACGGACTGGCCGTGAAAGCAGGTGCCGACTATCCAATAAAGACCCAGTATATCCATCTTGATGTCAACGGTCATGCTCTGAATGACCGGGTGACCGGACTGTTGGGATGGAAAGGGGAGACCGGGAAGGAGAAAGGTTCCTTAGACCTCGGTCTGAGCATAGAAGGCAACGAACAAGGCAAGAAGGACCTGGACTTTACCATCAATCCCAGCGAGATCGTGATAAATAACGAGGCATGGGAGATGTCTCCGGCCACAATACGGCTCAGCGACAAGCGTCTTACCGTGGACAACCTGAGCCTGCACCGAGGAGACCAATATCTCACAATACAAGGGGCGGCATCGGATTCACCTGAAGACGAACTGTTGGCCAATCTTAAGGACATAGATCTGGCATATATCTTCAATACGTTGAATATCAATTACGTGACGTTCGGAGGTCTTGCCACCGGCAGGGCGGTTGCATCAAGGCTGTTCAGCGGCGCTCCGCTGGCCGAGACACAGGGACTCCATGTGAAGAATTTCAGTTATAACGGCGCCGATGTGGGTGACGCCGACCTGCTGGGGTACTGGGACAACGCGAACAAAGCCGTGGCCATAGGCGCCGACATTCAGGGAGCGACAAAAGACGTATATACGAAAGTAGACGGCAAAATATTCGTGACGCAGGATTCGTTGCGCATCAATTTCGACGCCCATAAGATAAACTTAGCCTTGATACAGCCGTTTCTGTCCAACGTGATGGAGAAAGTGGAGGGAGCCGGATCGGCCGACCTTACGCTATATGGCAATTTCAAGCGGATACGTCTGACGGGCAAGGCATTCGCAGACACGGCAGCCATCAAGATTGGATATACCGGCGTTACTTACTATGGATCGGATTCGGTGCTGTTTGACGAGGACAAGATCGTGATTCCCGGATTCAGGATAAAAGACAGGTATGGTAACGGCGGCGTATTGGCAGGTTCAGTGAGACACCAATATTTTCACGATGCCCGGATAGATTTGAACGTCAGGGATATAAAGCGAATGTTATGCTACGACATGACTTCCGCGGGGGGGCAGGTCTGGTGGGGCCGTATCTTCGCTTCCGGCTCCGGAAGAATTTCGGGCTATCCGGGTTATACCCTTGTGAGCTTTGACGCCACCACCGAACCCAATTCCACATTCACCTTCTCGATGGAGAAGACTCAGACGGCTGCTGAATATGATTTCCTGACCTTCACGGACAGCCATAAACAGACAGAAATGGAGATGACCGAAGAGGAGCAGTTTGAAACCCAATTCAAGAAACCGGACGGCGAAGAGGAAGAGACCGGCATTTTCGAGATGGATCTGTCGGTGGCTTTGACTCCCTCGCTGAAGATGAACGTGATAATGGATCCGTCTGCCGGAGACAAGATTGCGGCCACCGGTTCCGGTGCGATGCGTCTGAACTACAATACATTCAATGACAATGTTGAATTGTTCGGCCGATACTCCATCAACGACGGGAGCTACCGTTTCACTTTCCAGGACATCATAATACGCGATTTCAAGATAAAGGAAGGTAGCAGTATCTCGTTCAACGGCGATGCGATGAAGGGCATTCTCGACCTGACGGCCGGTTACAGGGTTAACACTAATCTGTCTGATCTTGATAAAAGTTTCGCAACAGACCGCGACCTGAACCGCAGTTCCGTACCGGTGGAGGCGTTGCTGAAGGTTACGGGCGAGCTGCAGCATCCGGACCTGGCGTTCGACATAGCGTTGCCGACAGTCACGGGAGACGTGGAGCGTAAGGTACGCAGCATCGTGTCGTCGGAGGAAATGATGCAGCAGCAGGTGCTGTATCTGCTGGCGTTAAACCGGTTCTATACCCCTCAGTTCTCGGGTACCTCGGACGGAGAATTAGTGTCTATGGCATCGTCCACGCTATCGTCCCAGATATCGAACGTGGTGTCGCAGCTTACAGACAAGGTGTCATTGAACCCGTCGTTCAAATCGGGTAGAAACGACTTCTCGGATATGGAAATCGACCTGGCGCTCTCGTCTCAATTGTTTGACAACAGGCTGATAATTAATGGAAATCTCGGATATCGCGACCGCAGCGTATCACAGACAACCTTTATCGGAGACTTTGACCTGGAATATCTGCTCACTAAAGACGGCAAGCTGCGCCTCAAGGCATACAATCATTTCAACGACGCATATTATTACTTGAAATCGGCGTTGACCACGCAGGGTGTAGGAATCATTTTCCGCAAGGATTTTGACGATGCCTTCAAGTTTCTTCGCAAAAAGAAGAAGAATAATGGGCTAAAAACCGATTCCGTGCGTTGAATAATTAGTTAAGAGAGTTGAAAAAGTGGAATAAGTTAAGAGGTATGTGCAGACTTGCTGATGACGGCACTATTATCTTAACTTTATAAACTTTGTAAACTTTATAAACTTAGAAAACGATATGGACATTCCATTCAATATAAATATTGACAATATTGTAAGCTATCTGGGCATCAGGCGACAGAAGAAGATAGGTATAGCCTTAGGCGGCGGAGGCGCCAAAGGATTCTCGCATATCGGCGTGTTGATGGCAATGGAGGAATTCGGGCTTAAACCGCAGATAATATCCGGCGTATCGGCGGGTTCCATTGCCGGAGTGCTTTATGCCTCCGGACTCTCGCCGCTTGACATAAAGGAATGCTTTATGGAATCCGGCAATTTCGGTGATTTCACAGAATGGTCCATCCCGAAAGCCGGAATATTCAAGCTGAACAAATTTGCCAAGCTGCTGGATTCGTGGCTCCCGGTCAAGAACATAGAGGAATTGAAAATCCCCACGATTGTTTGCGCCACCAATCTGTCGCGCGGCACCCAGGTAGGATGGCGCAAAGGGGAGATAGTGCCGCGCGTGCTGGCCTCCTGCAGCGTGCCCGTAATATTCAATCCGATAAAGATAGAGGGTGAATATTACGTCGACGGCGGTGTGCTGCATAATCTTCCGGCATGGGCCATCCGCAAGGAATGCGATGTCCTGTTCGGGTCCAACTGTTCGCCGTTGGATCGGAAATACAGATACAGGAATTCAATACTCGACATCGCGGCAAGGGCTTTCTCGCTGTCGATGAAGGCCAACGTGATTCACGACATGGAGATATGCGACTATGTCATAAAGCCTCAGGAAATTGTGGAAACAAAGCTGTTCGACCTCAAGGCCCTGAACCGCAACATCAACATAGGATACGAGGCCACCTGCCGGATACTGAGCGAGATAAGCAGAAGCGGGTCAGTAAAATAGGATGCCTGAACGACTTGACAACCGAACAAAATCCATCTACAATAAACAACAACGAACAACCGAGCATAGAAACAGAACGATGAAAGAGAAGCCAATAGTTTACCAGATGTTTCCGCGCATCATGACCAACATGAAGTCGGAATGCGTGGCCGACGGCAGCTACGAGCAGAATGGAAGCGGCAAATTCAATGGACTTACCGATAAGACATTGAAGTCGATCAAGAATCTCGGAGTCACCCATGTATGGTATACAGGAGTGATCGAAATGGCCACAAAGACAGCGTTTCCGGGCATTCCCGCCGACAACCCCAACGTGGTGAAGGGACAGGCCGGGTCGCCCTACGCGATAAAGGATTATTACGATGTGTCGCCGGCCCTGGCCGAGGATGTGGACAAGCGTATGGATGAATTCCAGGCATTGGTGGACCGCACGCACGACGCAGGACTGAAGGTGCTGCTGGACTTCGTGCCCAACCACACCGCGCGTGTATATCATTCGGACGTAGCCCCCGACGGTATCGATGACTTCGGGGCCCACGACAACATCGGCATGTTCTTCACGCCCAGCAATAATTATTATTATATCACCAACCAGCAGTTCGCCCCCGACTTCGATTTGGGTGCCGAGGGGGATACCCCTTACGTGGAGTTTCCCGCCAAAGCCACAGGCAACGACTGCTTTACGGCATTCTGCGGAAAAACCGACTGGTACGAGACAGTGAAACTGAACTATGGCGTCGATCCCTGGCAGCACAAGGGTTACTACGATCCGATCCCCGATACATGGCTGCGAATGTTGCATATACTGCGATTCTGGGCATCGAAAGGGATAGACGGGTTCCGCTGCGACATGGTGTTCATGGTGCCGGTGGAGTTCTGGCACTGGGCCATACCTCAGGTCAAGGCCGATTATCCGGGACTGATCTTCATCGGCGAGATATATGATGTGAGTCTATATCTCACCTTCCTTGATTATTGCGGATTCGATTATCTGTATGACAAGGTGAACCTGTACGACACGCTTGTGGGTATAGAGCGCAACAACGTATCGGCGGCTCAGCTCACAGGGTGCTGGCAGACCGTAGACGGCATCGGCGACCGTATGCTCAACTTCCTGGAGAACCACGACGAGGTGCGTTTCGCCAGCCCGGCCTTTGCCGGCGACCCCATGAAGGTTGTGCCGCACTTAGTGGTAAGCGCCATGATGAACAAAGGTCCGTTCATGATATATTACGGTCAGGAACTCGGCGAGCCGGCCCGCGACAACGAGGGCTTTGCCGGCGACAACAACCGCACCACCATATTCGACTACTGGAGCCTTGACACGTTGCGCCGTTGGTACAACAACGGCGTGTGCAACACAGCGCACCTGACCGCGCACGAGAAATGGCTGCGCAATCTGTACAAACGTGTACTTACGCTGTGCAACAAGAGCGACGCCGTGCGCGAGGGTGCATTCTTCGATCTGATGTACGTCAATCTGCAGCAGCCCGACTTCGATCCTCACCGCCTGTTCGCGTTCGTGCGTTACACCGACACCGAGGTGCTGCTGTTCGTGGCTAACTTCGCAGATCAGCCCAAGACGCTGCGTCTCAACGTGCCCGACCTGTGCTACGACATGGCCGGAATAGCCGAGGGAGACTATAAGGTGGAGGACCTGCTGTGGAAGCAGCCGCACGTATTCACCATGCAACGCGGACTGCAGGCGGTGCTGGAGGTCGGACCCCACGACGCGCTGATATTGCCGCTAAAAAAGGTGAGGCTGACAAAGAACGCAAAATAAAATTAATGTTAATATAACATTTCATTTGCATTAATAAGGGATTATCTTTAACTTTGTGGAACAAAAACCGGCGTCTGACACAATGAAGACGCAAGGAACAAAATAACATCATACCCATGAGCAATTCTCTACCGCCGATCAAGGTATTTGCAGGGTCATCGTCCAAGTATCTTGGCGAGAGCATCTGTAAGGAACTCGGCATTGAATTAGGCAAAATGAACAGAGAGCGTTTTGCCGACGGTGAATTTGAAGTGTCGTTCGAGGAGTCGATACGAGGCAGTGAAGTCTATCTTGTACAGTCCACGTTTCCGACGGCAGACAATCTGATGGAGCTTCTGCTGATGATAGACGCGGCCAAGCGTGCGTCGGCAGCATCGATCATCGCTGTTGTGCCTTACTTCGGCTGGGCGCGTCAGGACCGCAAGGACAAGCCAAGAGTGTCCATCGCAGCAAAACTGGTGGCCGACCTACTCAGCGTGGCCGGCATTGACCGTCTAATCACCATGGACCTCCATGCCGATCAGATCCAGGGATTCTTCAACGTCCCCGTCGATCACCTCTATGCAAGCTCTATCTTCATCCCATATATCGAGAGCCTGCACCTGAAGGATATGGTTATAGCATCGCCTGACGTAGGCGGCGCAAAGCGTGCCAACTCGTATGCCAAGTATTTTGACGTGCCCTTGGTGCTGTGTCACAAGACACGAGCCAAGGCCAATGTGGTGGAGAAGATGACAGTAATCGGGGATGTAGAGGGCAAGAACGTGGTTCTGATAGACGATATCGTAGACACCGCCGGCACCATTACCAAGGCTTCCGATCTGTTGCTGGCCTACGGCGCCAAGTCCGTACGCGCCCTCTGCAGCCACGGCGTGATGTCCGACCCAGCTACCGAGCGTGTGCTGAACTGCGGTATCGAGGAGCTGGTATTGACCGATTCGATCCCATATATCAAGGAGAACCCAAAGGCAACCATTCTGCCTGTGGCCAAGCTGTTTGCCGACACAATCCGTCGCATACACAACAACCAGTCGATCTCCAGCCAGTACTTATTCAAATAACAAAGTCATAAACCGACAACTTTAACAATCACAATATTATGAGCAAACCGTATGTAGTAGGTATAGACATAGGCGGCACCAACACGGTGTTCGGCATTGTCGATGCCCGTGGCCAGGTAGTGGCCAGTGATTCAATCAAGACCCAGAAGCACACCAATTTCGACGATTATGTAGCGGAGCTGCACGAAGGACTGAGCCGCCTGATCAAGGTAAACGAACTGGAGGATCAGATTCAGGGAATCGGCATCGGTGCGCCTAACGGCAACTATTACACCGGTGAGATCCAGAATCCGCCGAATCTGCCCTGGGGGCCTGAAATTCCGCTGGCCAAGAACGTGAGCAAGGCATTCAACGGCATACCCGTGGCCGTCACCAACGACGCCAACGCGGCCGCACTTGGCGAGATGACATACGGCGCAGCCCGTGGTATGAAGGACTTCATCATGATCACCCTCGGCACAGGTGTCGGATCGGGTATCGTGATCAACGGTCAGTTGGTTTACGGTTCCGACGGTTTTGCCGGCGAGCTCGGACATGTGATCGTGAAACGTAACAACGGCCGTGTATGCGGATGCGGACGCACCGGATGTCTGGAGGCCTATTGCTCGGCTACCGGCGTGGCGCGTACGGCACGCGAATTCATAGAGGTACGTCAGGAACCCTCGCTGCTTCGTAACCTCGACATCGACGCCATCACGTCCAAGGATGTGTACGACGCTGCGATAGCAGGCGACAAGCTGGCTAAGGAGATATTCACGTATACCGGAACCATATTAGGCGAAGCCATGGCCGACATGGTTGCCTTCTCCAGCCCGCAGGCCATTATTCTGTTCGGAGGTCTGGCCAAGAGCGGCGAGTTGTTGATGAACCCTCTGCGCGAAGCCTTTAACAAGAATGTGCTGAACATTTTCAAGGGACATACCAAGCTCCTGATTTCCGAGCTGAAGGACAGCGACGCAGCCGTGTTAGGCGCATCCGCGCTGGGCTGGGAGGCCAAGTACCGCTACGAGGCGCCGGCAGCCGATGCCGCCGCTACGGCAGCCGCCAACATCGCCTCCGCAGCAGCAGCGGCAGCTGCTCCTGCCGCTACCGCTGCCGAACCTGAGAAAAAGGCTTAAATACCACAACTGAATAAAATAGTGCGACTCCTGAGAGTCGCACTATTTTTATAGGTTCCGCATCGCGAAGACGATGCGAGACGTGCCAGGGTAATTGGGATCAGAGTATGACTTTCTTAACCTTATTGCCAATCTTTACGATATATACACTGCCCTGCAGTGGATTGGTCACAGATCTTCCATGTAAATCATACCATTTCTCGCTATAATCATTATTGAGACTATTATAGGACATGCCTGAGCCGGTATCAGGCTTATATTCGTGTGACCAGCCCATATTCACTAAATCCGCCTTAACTTCATAGATGCCTGTCTGTTCATTATCAATCCACAAGTTCCATTTGTCGTCGGCCGATGACAGTTTCGTCTTGTCCGCTGGATCCGAGCCATACCATATATTATTTTCAAGGTCAACAATCTTAAAGTTCATCCAGGGCTCGCTGACATTAAGATATGAGTGATATAGTCCGTCCGCGTTTTTATCCGGCAGCATGGTGGCAAGTATGTTCTGTCCGTCCTTATCATAAATCTTCAGAGAAGACGGATGATGGTTCACTACCGTTCTGCCTCCGAAAGCATCAAGGGCCTTGGTAGGCATACCATTAATGGTAAAAGCCCCCATGCCATATGCACCCCATCCTAAGGAATCATAGCTTGCGGGTTTCCATTGACCGTCTACTTCCGGTTCCCAATAGAATATTCCGGAGCATTGCGCAATCGGAGTCAATCTGTTGAAAAGATCAATCATGACTTCATGAGCCAGCTGCGGCTTTGTGACATCGAATCCGGTCTCACAGATCATGACCGGCATGTTGAATCGCTCAATTGCCTCCTTTACATATTTTTCGGCATTTACATTGCTATGTGTCGCTGCTGCATCCGAACTGTTCCATTGATCTTCGGTAGGATAATGAGACAGGCCTATCATATCAACTTTACCTCCGGCGGCAATGAAGTCGGTGAAGAACCACCGGGCGTTTTCCGTACCGCCAAGATGAACTATCACATACGAGTCGGGAAATACGGATTTCACTGCATCATAGCCAACGTTGCTGATGACCACATAATCGGTAAACCTGTCGGCACCGGTCCTATCCCAATGAATCTGTCCATACATCATGGCAATACCGCTATTGGTTTCATTGCCTACCTGCACCCATTTGGGAGTGATGCCTTCGTCCTTAAGAGCCTGTAGTACATCCTTGGTGTGATTGGCCAGAGCCTCCTTCAACTGAGCAGTGGACATTCCTACCCATGTCTCAGGCACATTCTGGTTTGTGGGATCGGCAAACCGGTCGCTGTAATGGAAGTCGATCATCAGGTCGAGGCCAGCTGCATGGGCACGTTTGGCTTTGGCCACTACATCCGTCTTATCGCACCAGGGTCCGTAACCGTTTTCCGGATGTTCGAATACACGAAGTCGAATGGCAGTCATGCCTATCTCCTTCATAAGCTTGAATATATCCGTTTCTACACCGGAGATATTATAGAATTTTTTGCCGTCAGCTTCCATCTCGGTACACCAGCTGACATCAGCTCCGCTGACGAAATTCCGTGCCTTGACAGAGAGGCAGGTGATGCACAGCAAGCAGATCAGAATCATCTTTTTCATTTCAGAATATATTTGCTAATTTATTATTGGTGAACTTAAAAGGTTGACCTGCAATCAGGTCGATCACATTTTCATTCTTGCCGGCGACCGAGACTTTTACAGTCTGGTCTGTATCGGACAATAATACAGCTTCGACATTCCGGTCGTACCATTTAAGCTCTTTCAGTAGAATCCCACCACGCAGAGCAATCCCTTTGATGGATCCCTTCGCCCATGCTTCAGGAGTGGCGGGGAGCAATGATACTGTCCCGGGTTCGGAATATACAAGCATCTTCATGACCAGTGAAGGATAGCCACCGGAAATGTCGACGTTAAACGTGCCGCCCGGATCATGTGTTGAGACCAGATTATTGTTCCAGTAGCTTTTGCCCAGCCATTTAAGCATGTCGTAAGCGGTATCCGACTCACCCATGGCGCTTGCGGCAAATGCAAGCTGGACCATGCCGAATGCCATAATGCCACCATTGTCGCGTCTACGGATAGCCATACGTCGGTCTATGGCCTTGCGGCATCCTTCCTTAAGTGCTTCGCTGTTCATGATGACCGGATCGTGAAGATCATACAGCCCAAACAGCTGGGAGGCGTGTCGATGCTCATGATTGTCCTGTAGATCCTTCCATAGCCATTCGCGGATTTCTCCATTTTCATTCAGTTGATATTTCGGCATCATGGCGAGCATGGACTCCCATTTGGGTATCTTGTTCCGATTTACATTCAGAGTCCTGCTCGCATCAATCACGGCCCGCAGCAACGCATTGACACCCATAACTTCCATCGTCGCATTGATGCAGGCCTGATAAGGACTGTTCATAGGATTGTTCTCAGGCGAATAGGAAGGACAGAACACCAGCTTGCCATCATCGCCCTTCTGAAGGAAGTCCTCGTAGAACAGAGCGGACTGTTCCATGAACGGGAGGGCCCGCTTGCGAAGAAATTCCTTGTCCTGAGTGTAAAGATAGTAGTCATAGTAGAACATGGAATACCATGCCGAGGCTACAGTCCAGAATGTCATGGGCCAGGTCTCGTCGAAATGATTGTTAAGTCCATGAGTGGCCAAATGAGACGGAACATAAATGCCTCTGCAATTAAACAACACCTTGGCGTTGGTCTTGAAATCGTCCATAAATGATTCAAGTTTGTCAAACAGCGGCAACATCAGTTCCGGAGTGTTGGCCTGCAGGTAGTGGGATATCGCAACCGGAAGATTGCCGTTGGTGGTGAAATCGCTTGACCACGGAGGCGTGACGGTGCCACCCCAGATTCCCTGAAGGTTCGGAGGGTTGATTCCAGTGGCCGACAGGATATTGTAACGGGCTGCATCGAATAGCTTTTCGATAAGAGCTGGGTTCTCGCCATTGGTCGCGAGCAATTCTTCCGAAGATCTGGTGCGATCCTCCTCACTTGCATTTAGATCCAGAGACACGCGCTCGAACAAGTCCTTGTGAATCCGTTCATGAGGCTCCATCAAGGCCGCATAATCGACCGGCAGTGAATCGATATGTCTGACCATGCCGTTGACTTTTGATCTGTTCATATTATATGACGGTTCCACCCGGGCATATATCAGGACATCGGTAGCTTCACGGACAATCAGTTTTCCGTTCTCGGTCTTGATCTTTCCGTCGGAGTTCACAACTTTCAGGACTCCTTCATACCCCTGGAGGCTTCCCTTCCAGGGGTTCTTGAACCAGCCTCGGAAAGTCAGAGCGTTATCTTGGGATTCGTTCTCTATTTTTTTGAGGCCGAGACCTTCGTCATAGTTAAACTTATCTATCCACCATTCAACCTGATTGGAGACCTGGGAGAGGCAGAGATCCGCATTTATGACTCCATTTCCACAGGCGGAAAGCTGCAGTACGCACACGTTGTCAGGCCTGGAAACGAACATGCGCCTACTGAAAGCCCCCTTGGAATCACGCCATTTCACATTCACTTCTCCATTGGTGAAGTCGACTGTCCGAGCATATTCGGAAATGCAGGCTGAATCTGACACGATATTCAGGCGAAAGGCGGGATAGTATGGGTCAGACCAATGGATGCCGTTGAATCCCTCGGCTTTAGCAAGATCCACGATATATTGCGATGCCTCGCCGTATTTATCGTTGAAAAGCATCTGACGCACTTCGTCCAAATGCTTGCCCTGGCTTACCGGCTTGTGCGGTTTGTTTAGTGGCAGGAATAGCTGTGCATGGTTGAAAACGATGGATTCATGGTAAGGGTTACCCTCTATCATGGCACCCATGACACCATTGCCTGTCACCAGGGATTCCTCCCAGTTCTTGGCCGGTCTGGTGCTGTATACACCGCGTTGTGGATGGCTTGAAATTTCAATCTCCTTAGCAGTCATTGTCATTGATAATGATAGGAATGATAAGAAAATCAGAATCTTATTCATATAACTTCCGTATAGTCCAGGCAGCTGTCCGTACGCTTTACGAGCATTCGGACAGCTGTCCGGATGTGTGTCAATTGTTCTTTTCTCTGGTTATGCTCATCTTATCGACAGTCACGCCAGTGTCCTGCCATGCGAGCTCACTGCTGTTGTCGGCGGGATTGATGTGATAGCTCCGCAGACATACGGTGAGGACTTTCCCAGCATGTTCGGTAGTGGCTGTGGTGGTGTATCTCAATGTACACGTCTGGAAATCCGTGTCACTGATACCGGAATATTCCTGCTGTGCCAATACTGTAGCATCGGAGAAATTGCCGGGTGTTCCCTCGAATGCAACAAGCTGAATAAGAAGTTTCGTCTTCTCGGCATCCTTCCATTTATCTCGTGTAGCATTTATATTGATGGTATACGTGCTGTTGGCGCGAACTTTCTCGGACAGCGTCTGCCATACCTGCTTGCTGTATGTCTGAATGTATAAGGCATAATTTCCGTCGATTGACTTATTTTCCATCATCCAGTGACTCTTTGAAATCAAGGAATTGCTGAGCAGACCGTCCCATGGAGTCACACCGTCGACAAATCCCGCATTGTTCCATCCGGGCACGAGAGAAAATTCGGAAACAACTTCATCCGCAGAACCGACAGGTTCAAACGACGGATTCTCAATACGGATATTGATGGCACCGGGCATCTGTTCCTCCACTGTGCCCATCAGTTCGCTGATCTCGGTTTCCATAGCGAGGACTTCCTCCTGATTCCATACATGTCCTGAATCATTGACAAGCGCTTGTATCCGGGTCACGGCTTCGTTCAGTCTGTCAATGTCGGTCTGGAAGACGCCGTTGTCGGCTGCTATATCCAGGAGGGCGGCGGCGTCCGACAGCAATGACCGAAGATTGGCGAGCGAGGGGTTTACCGACATCTTGAATGTATAAAGTGCGTCGTCTATAGTCTTACAGAATCCATCGACAGTCTCCTGGGTTGAATTCAGATCCCAATAGATGGAATAACCCTCATTTATCACGGCCGACAGCGCGGCTTTGCTTCCTTGGCGGTAATCGCCCTCTTCAGGACCTTCGACCGCAGTATTCATGAAAGCCTCTGCATCCGTTAGATGTTTGTATAGATGCTGCTTGAAAACACGCCCGTCGTTTTCCTCACATGCCGTCAGACAGAACAGAGCCATCAGGCAGATTAATATATAATTTTTCATTTCAGTTGTTCCGGTTATTTGTAATCAGGTGAATTTTGTTTCATGGCGGGATTAGCGGCCAGAGCCGATGACGGCAGAGGGAGATAGAAATACCGTTCCGGATTTGAACCGGCATCCTTCGATACGGTCTTGATATAATCCGTAAGTGTTCCGAATCTGATCATGTCACGTTTGCCACAACCTTCAAAGAACAATTCGCGACGGCGCTCATTGTACAATTCTCTCTTAAACCCGTCTACAGTGAAGTCAGCTGCCTCATATTGAGGGACCTGGGCCCTGCGGCGCACATTGTTGGCCGCGTTTATGGCACCCTGCAGGTCGGAAGTGGAGCCTAACAGAAGGGATTCGGCATACATCATCCATATATCGGCCCAACGCAATACGGGATAGTCGGTGGATGATTCCTCACCATTGGAAGTTTCGGCCGGATACTTAAGTATCATGACCTTTTCAGGCTCGCACAGAGGGTCGTACTGCAGACACTCCTTTCGGATGTCATTGGCCGCAAAAGTATTATAGAAGTTAACCGTCACGCTCAAGTCACCCCAGCCCTGATAAGCGTCGAAGGTCTTGTCGCGAACCACTGTGCTGCCCTCAGCGTCCCACAGCTTATACATATTGACCTGGAACATGCTGACGTTGCTGACTCCGTCGGCAGGCAATGACCACAGGCATTCCTTGTTGGCAAATCCCTTTATTCTGAACACGTCCTTATAATTTGGAAGCAATTCATAGGAGCCGTAGTCATCAGGATTGTCTATCAGTTTCTTACATGCATCCCTGCATTCATCATACTTTTTCTGTACGAGATAAACTCTTGCCAGAAGACCCTGTGCCGCGGCTTTGGTGAGATGAACGTACCCGGCCTCGCCCGAAGCCTGAAGCTCATCCCTTGTCAGCATTCCGTCCTGACATTCTGTAAGTTCCTTTTCGATAAAGGCGTAGATGGCATCGGGTGTTTCCTGGGGAATAAGATAGCGGTCGTCGGTGGAGCTGGTGATCAAAGGAATGTCCTTGAACCACTGCACCAGCGTGAAGTACAGGAATGCACGCAGCGCTCTGCCTTCGCCCATGTAACGGGCTTTGCTCTCATCGTTCATCTCAACCTCGGGAATCTTGTCCAAAGTCTTGTTGACATAAGAGATCTGATTCCAGAAGAACTTGTATATACCCCAGTCCACGGGTGCGGGGTATGTGCCCGACCAATTGCTGTAGTTGGTGAATTCCGGATAACAGTTCCGGGCGGCGCTATAGTCCGAGCAGGCATCCTCCACCACGTACTGCCACAGAGAGAAGCCTTTGTAGCGTTCGTTCAGACCGCCGTATGCGGAGTTCAGTCCCTCGCGGATATCATTCTCGCTGTTCCAGAACGTATCGTCGCTGATGGTTCCATAGATGGTCTCGTCCAGATCGCAGCCGGTCAGAGTGAGAATCTGAGCTATGGCGATCATAGCAATATATATATGCTTTTTCATAATTTCGATTATTTAGAATGTTAGATTGAATCCCAGAACGTAGCTTCGGGTGATAGGAGCAAGATTCCAGCTGTTGTCCACGCCCCAGATGTCGGGATTAAGACCCTTGTATTTAGTGAAAGTGGCGAGATTGTTGCCGGTCAGATAAACTCTGATTTTCTTAAGGAAACATTTAGCGGGAAAATCGTGCTGCCAGGACAGTGTGACTTCGCGTAGACGCACGAACGAGGCGTCTTCGATACAGAATGTACTTACGGCCAATTTACTGTCCACAGGACTCGTAAGACTCGGAATATCGGTGTCGGGATAATCCTGAGTCCAGCGCTTCAGAGCCTCGCGGCTGAGATTGCCGTATTCAACCGGGGTGGGATCGATCAGGGCGAGTCTGTTATAGTTCACGGCCTTCTTGTCGAATACTCCGTCGAACATAAATGACAGTGACCAGTCTTTATAAGTTATGGTATTATTGAATGTGGCCATTACCTTAGGATACGAGCTGCCGAGATATACACGGTCGGCGTCATCTATCCTGCCGTCGGCGCCATCGGCCGTTTTCTGACCACTGCCGTCGGAGGTGGCATGATCCAGGAATTTCGGCTCGCCCGGTTTCGCACCATATCTTGCTGCCGTCTCGCGCTCGTTTTCCTGCCATACTCCCAGATATTTATAACCGAACAGTGCGCCTACAGGATATCCCTCCTGATTGCAGCCGGCATATCCCATAAGGGCGTTGCGTTTTCCTACGCCCCACACTTCTGCCGTCCAGACCTTGTCATGGTCAAACTTGGTTATTTCATTATAGTTGTAGGAGACGGTGATACTCGGTGTCCAGCGTAAGTCATTGCCCAGGAAATTGAAATAACCGTCGATTCTGGCCTCGATACCGTAGTTGACAAGCTCGCCTTTGTTGAGCGTTATTTTGGAATAGCCTGTTTCAACCGGTTTAGACCGGTCCATCAGAAGATCGTACGACTTTTTATAGTAACCGTTCACTTCCATCCAGAAATATCTGCTGCCCAATTCAAAACCGAGATTGGTGGTGCGCACGCCTTCCCATTTCAAGTCAGGATTGGGGAAGTATCCGCCGTTCCAGGTAACACCATTTTCCGTAACGCCACCCGTGTACACCGGAACATAAGCCAGAAGCGCCTGCGAACGACCGATAGGTATGTTTGCATTACCTGCAAGACCATAACCCAATTTCAGTTTCATGGTATGGAAAAAGTCGCAATGATAGAACTTCTCCTGATTGATACGCCATGCAGCGGCAATCGAAGGGAAATAACCCCATTTGTTCTTGGGAGCGAACTGTGTGGCTCCGTCTACACGGAAGTTGGCAGTGATCAGATATCGTTCGTCAAATGAATAATTGAGACGCACTATATAGGATGACAATGCCTTATCGTTCCAAAAACTGCTTATTTCCCGATTGTTCTTTTCCAGAATGTTATTCATCTGATAGTATTTGATCTGAGGAGATGAAAATCCTTCACCGCTCATTTCATTACCACGGTTACGGAACTTCTGGTAGTTGATGCCGGCCATGGCATTGATGTTATTCTTGCCGAATGAGTTGGCATAAGTGAGCAACAGATCGAAGTTCATGTTCATGTTGTTGCTTTGGGCTATCTTGCCTTGGTCGCGGGAATATCGTTTTTCCTGGTAGTAATATTCCTCGTAATATCGCCGTTCAAATCCGGCGCGTCCTTCTACCTTTAATCCGGGAAGAATTTCGTAGGAAATATTACCTCCAAGACGGGTGGTGCTTGCTTCGGAGAAGTTTTCGGTATCCCATTCGTTAAGAAACGGGTTTTCGTACCAGTTTACCGATGCCACCGGGAATTTAGTCAGATTGCCGTCCTCATCAAATTTGCCGCAAGTGGGCGCGAAATGAATTGCATTCTGATAGCTATTCTTATTCTTATTGGTCTTTTCGTTGGTATATGCCATATTGACCATGAAGGAGATTTTGCCCTTATGGTACGAAAGCTTTGAATCGACATTGAACCTCTTGTAATCGTATGGGCTCACAATACTGTTGCCGTCATAATAGCTTCCCGAGACCCTATAGTTCAATACTTCGTTACCACCGGAAACGGAGAGATTATGCTCGTGCGTGAGGGGAGTCTTCTTGGTCAGTTCCTTCTGCCAGTCCGTGTTGGCCACGGTTCCGATTGCCTCAAGGGGATAAGGATAAAAATTCCCCTCATAACCCTGGGGATAACCATAACCGTAGTCCTTGTCGTGTGCCAGATCATAATAGAAACGGATATACTCCTCGCTGTTCATCATGTCGACGGTGCGTCCAACCTGCTCGATTGATAATTTGGATCCGTAATCCACAGTAACCTTGCCGACATTTCCGGATTTTGTCGTGATGATAATGACACCGTTGGCACCTCGCGATCCGTAGATGGCCGTAGCCGAGGCATCCTTCAGCACGTCGATTTGCTCGATATTGGCCGGACTGATAGTGTTCAGGACACCCATGTCGGATAGTGGCAGACCGTCGACAACTACAAGAGGCTCGCTGTTGCCGCTTAATGACCCTACGCCTCGCAGCAATGTCGTATTGGTCGATCCCGGATCCTGATTATGACTGTTGATGTACAGTCCGGCAACACGGCCCTGAAGCATCTGCATGGCGTTTGTGGCGCTCCCTTGAGTAAGTTTGTCTGCCTTGATCGACTCCACGGCTCCGGTAAGGTCGCTTTTCTTTGCAGTTCCATAACCGATGACTACCACTTCGTCAAGTTTCTGGGCATCCTCGTCCATTACAATTTTTAATGTCGTCTGATCCGTTATCTTGACCTTCTTAGCCAGATACCCGATATAAGAAAAGGCCAGTATATTCCCTTTTTGAACAGACATGACGAACTTACCGTCAATGTCAGTCATGGTTCCGGTGTGGTTCGTTTCATTCCTGATAGTCACGCCAATCAATGGCTCTCCGGCGTTGTCAACAACAACTCCCTCCAATTTAAAGGTATCGGAAGCTTTCGCTGTTGTCGGGTTCGCCTGGGCTGCAAACGGACTCAACAGAGCGAGAACCGTCAACAGGACATGCATAATTCGATTTTTCATGATGTTAATTTCACTTTATGATTAATATTGTAGGTTGGTTACTGCTTAATGTGACGGACTGCCATGACACTTTCTCCAGGAGTCGGATCAGCCTCGCGTGGATAATAGACCGGAGCATCCTTTTGAATGGGGAGGATTCGGAGTTCAAGCTGCTTACAGTTTTCAGGAAGACGACTTAGCGCGTATTGGAAGTGACGTCCGTTATAGAAATTGTCGTCCATGAATTTTCCATCCGCATATAATCGTGCCACATCTCCATGATAATCAATGTCTATCAGACCATCATGAGACGGTATATCGATGTGATACACAGCAGCGTTTTCAAAATCTACATCTTCCGGCTGTTCGGCGACATTGTTTACACCTATAGTGATGGTGCGCAACGGACCGGCATCCTTGACTTTAGTATAAGGCACATCTGCCACTACCGGTTTTGATTCAGTCCCCAGACCCAGATGATTCGCATTATTTTCTGTCAAAAGGTATATGTCGACTTTCTTACTGCTATACACAGGGGCATATTCATTTCTTAGTTTTAATATTTTAAGGATTTTTCCATTAACACACATTTCGGCGTCGATGCCGTTAAGTTTCTGCATATAAAGTTTGATTCTGCCGTCATCAGACTCTGACTTTGAGATAATCTGTGCCATGGCGTATTTGAGATCGATGTCTCCGATTTTGATATTCACCGGGAATATTGCCATGGTTCCGGCGGGAATTGTCACCTCTTTTTGAGGGAATCTAACACCACATACATCGAAGCGCACATTCTTCTTATCAGTAAGATTCTGCAGGCGTTCATAATTATTGACAAATACGAATGCAGTATCTCCGTTGGCCCGGTAAGTCCATCGCAAATAAGAGTCGTCGCCTTGTTTAGGGGTCTTATGTTTCATGGGGAAATATGCCTCCATTGGTGCGAGAGTCTCGCCGAAGGATTTTGTAAAGAGGTGCAGTTTCCGCAGAGTGTAATAATGTGGATTTTTTTGGCCAAATTCGCCAAGAGGTGCTTGATATTCGTAAGTCATTACGGGCAAGTCACTGTAGTTAGTGGCTATTGTTTTTTGGGTTTCATTCAGATAGGTCTTTTTCCCTTCCGGATTAGTTCCTCCATGATACATATAGTATCCGAGCAGATTGCTGCCGGAACCGAGTTTCACGATGGCCATGGAATATGCGTCTTCGGGATACATATAGACCCGGCGATGGTAAGAAGGGATCATGCCGCCTCCCAACTCGCAGGTAAAGTATGGATAATTCTGGTCATCCTTATTTGGAGAACTCATTCCGCCGTTCTGACGGGCTTCAAGGTCGCCCATGTCACCGCCAAGTCGGTAAGCCTTGAAATGAAAAGCTCGCCAGTAATCTCCTGCAGCTTCATCTGTACTTCTTTCCCAGCATCCATCGGCATAGTCTCCATATAGGGGAAGCATCTCGCCGAAAGGTACCGGCGAAGCAAGTTCCGGCCACCCCGTACGGGTATAGAAAGGCAGATCGAAGCCGATCTCGTTGGCGATCTTTTTCAGAGCCATCAGATAACTGCCCTCGCCATAATATTCATTATCGAACTGACATGCGAGCACTGGCCCTCCGTCTTTCCATTGCAGACCCTGGATCTGAGCGAAAACGTGTCTGTACCATTGGGTAGCAATGTCCATGAACACTGGGTTTTCGGTACGTATTTCGCACCCTTTAGCGTATACCCAGTCGGGAAGCCCTCCCAGTCGGGCTTCCGCATGACACCAAGGGCCTATGCGTACTATTACAGGCAAGTCATGCTTCTTGCATAGACTCAGGAATTTACGAAGGTTCCGTTGGCCGCTCCAGTCAAGCTGACCCTCGATTTCCTCGATATGGTTCCAGAGGATGTAGGTGGCAATGATGTCGACGCCGCCATCCTTCATCTTAATGAGTTCCGATTCCCATTCCTGTTCAGGCACCCGGGAGTAATGAATTTCACCCATTACCGGAACCTCGCGGTGTCCGTTGACGATAAGACTTTTCGAGTCCCATTCAACTTTTGCCGGCTTTTCAGTGTTGGCCGAAACATTGTCTTTTGCCGATCCTGACCCCGACATAAGGACGAGAATCAGCAGCATCAAAATGTTCTTGTAACGCATAGGCTTTTCAGTGGTTTAAATTATTCAGTTGATGTTGCAAAATTAGAAACTCATCTATGGCTGCTGAATCACACTTCCGACATAAATGGCTACAAATCGGTCATCTGATAATAAATTTCAGACACAAATCAGACATAATTGTCCGTTATTTTATCTTTCTTTTCAAAATTGCAAAATATTTGATACCTTTGCATTGTCTTAACCTATACTAAGTTATGAAGCGAATTCTCCTGATAGTATTTGTTTTTTTGTCCTGTATATTCCCGATACAGGCGCAAGAGCTGTTAACGTTCCATAATACGCAACTTCCTGCCAATGGTGCGGCATATTGTATAGGAAAAGATGATGACGGATTGCTTTGGATAGGTTCGGGCGATGGCCTTTATTGTTATGACGGGTACCGATGCTATCGAAGGCACGTCATTTCAACCTCAAATCCATATGGCATCCAGGCTCTGACTATAGAAGGGAGCAAAATATATCTGGGGTGTGACAACGGCTTTTTCTCGTATGACAGAAGGGAGAACACATTTGAAAGTCTTGTTCCGGAAATACATGAAATCAATGCAATCCTGTCTTACGGAGATAAGATATATATCGGATGCAAGGAAGGTTTATGGCTTTGGGACAAAACCAACAGCAAGGCTCTTAGGGTCATAGATAATGTCAAGTCGGTATATGCCATCGCAGAATATTGTGAGAATCTATTGATCGGTGCTATCGATGGATTATACCTTATTAAAGACGGAAAGGCGTTCAAACGGAATTATACGGGATACATAGGTGTCATTATGCCGGATGTTCGGAAGAATCATTATTGGATTGGCGCGGAAGGATGTCTGTACTATTACAATGCAGAATCAGACCGTTTGCAAGAGGTAAAGGAATTGCATGACAATAATGTGAAGTCCATCGTGCTGGATCCGAACAACAATCTATACCTGGGAACCGACAATGGACTATATGTAAAGCAAGGCAACTCGTATAATCTGTTCAAACACGATTCAAGCAATCCCGCGAGCCTGCAAAACAACATCATCTGTGATCTTTATGTCGACAACCGTCATAATGTCTGGGTAGGAAGCGACATAGGAATTTCGATGATTCCTGACAGATCGATTTGTGAAGTAAGACCTCTCGAGAGATTGACGGGTAGGACCGAGGGTAATGTAATATATGCCATCTCCAAGGACAGTGACAGAAATCTATGGCTCGGAGGATCAAACGGACTGGTGCGTTGCGATGGTAATAATGCTGACTGGTACAGGCCTTCAAATTCCGAATTCCCGATTATGCACAACAGGATACGTAAGATATATGTTGATGCAGATGGTGATGTCTGGATTCTGACAGATCATGGAATAAATCTATATGACAGGATTACAAAAAAACTACATAATTACATTGTAGAGACAGACAATGGACAATACACGTGCAGATGGGCCTATGATATGTATATGGACCATAAGCGTAACATATGGATCGGAGCCTTTAACCAGGGAGCGTTAGTAATCAATAAGGATGTACTTGTAGCCTCGTCGGGGAAAGTCCCGGCAGAATCCTATTACGGGACAAGTAACGGAACTCTTTGCGGCGAGCATGTTTATCATATAGTGCCGGATAATAATGGGAAAGTGTGGATTGCGTCTAACGGCGGTATAGACCGGATAGATCCAATGACGAAAAAATCCGTACATATTGCTGATGAATTCGTATCATCCATGCTCAGCGACAGCAAAGGACGTGTATGGACTTCGTTTGAGAACGGAATTCATTGTTATGACAGCAAGGGACAGATAGTTAGAAACATTTACTTCGCCGGTCATGACAATCCTGTCAGATTCGTAAAGTTGTTGGAAATAGACAGCCTTATATGGGCAATAACTCAGGAGGATTGCCGCGTAATTCATCCGGACGGGAAAATCGACATATTTTCACTGCCGACTATTAACATACAGACCGCGTATTATTCCCGGGATGATCATAAATTGGTGTTGGGAGGAATGGACAATATAGCGTATATCGACTGTAAGCTGGTAAGTGGTCTGAATCGCCGTCAAAAGTTCATGCTCGCGGACATACGTGTTAACAGTCAGAATTACAAATCAGACAAGGCCATACCATATATCGAAAAATTGATATTGAAACACAATGAGAACAACATAGAGTTTATGTTGACGGATATTCCTGACAGCAGGAATGTATCGCCGAAATATGCATATAATATCAAAGGCAATGGCGATCAATGGATGCCCTTAGGCCCAGACAGAAAAATTACGGTAAACGGTCTTCGTTATGGCAGTTATGAACTAGAGGTTTGTGCCGTGGATGGCTTGGGCAATCGTCTTGAGAAGGTATACTCTATGCCGTTCGCCATATCGGCCCCGTGGTATCTGTCTGTATGGGCCAAAGCATGTTATTGCATATTACTTGCATTGCTGGTATGGGGCATAAGACATTTCTATCACGTCCGGAAGAAGTTGCATGAAGAAGAAGAACGTAGAATAAAAATTCTTGAGCAGCAGGAAACCCGCAGTCGTTTCTTCCGTAACCTATCGTTGGAGATTAAAAAGATGCTTGCCTTTATTATTGTACCGGCAGAAAAGGTTCTTGACTCAACTCCATCTAAAGAACTTAAACATCTTACGGAGGATATACGCTATTCCGCAACTCAGATCAATGCGCTGATACGTCAGGCGTTTGACCTTAACAATCCCAAAAATTCAATCGCCAGTCTGCATGTGGCTACAATAGATATTGTCAGATTCTGTCGGAATTTTATTCAGGTTTTTGAGGAAAGACATATTGAATTCAACTCGATAAAATACTCATTCCAATCCGATACGACAGAACTTCGTAAAAGTGTGCTGGTGGTACGTTTCGATTCAATTTTTAACATCATTGTAAATTATCTGAGTAGACATACACAACCAGGTGGCGATATCCTTATGAGCTTAAAACAGACGGCCGACAAACTTGTGATTGAGGTAAAAGGGTATCCCTTGAATATGGTGGTTGTCAATGCCTCCGGTCTGTTTGACCGTTACAGTGGTCTGACAGACTCTTCTAACGAAATGGATAATACGGAACTGTACCTTGTCCGCGAATATGTCACATCAATGGACGGTGAATTGCAGGCATCCTTCAGTATCGAACAAAAGATGCTGACTTGTGGCATAATACTTCCTATGGATTCGGACACGCAGAAATATGTGATGCAATCAGTGACATCAGCGGGAGATGAGCTGGATAGGAAGCAGAGAAACAGGAATAAGACAAAAACAGTTGATGATAAGGATAATGAAGAATTTCTTCGTGTAGTTACAAATACGATTGAAAAGCATATTTCGGATTTCGACTTTAATGTCTCGATGCTTCAGTTTGAGCTGAATGTAGGGGAGAAGACTCTATATAGAAGGGTTAAACAGCTGACCGGTCTGACACCGGTGGAGTATATACGGCATATTCGTATGAACCGTGCCGCCTTCTTGTTGAAAGAAGGTAATTTTACCGTTTCCGAGATTATGTATATGGTAGGATTCTCGAATTCCGGATATTTCTCCAAATGTTTTCAGTCTATCTATGAGATTACTCCGACCAAATACAAACGAAAATGGAAACAGACTGTAATCGGTCCTGAAGATAATGATGAACAATGATACGATGGTAATCAGTCTGAGATAAGTGACCCATTGAATAATACACAATAATAATACACAATAAATAGTGCGACTCCTGAGAGTCGCACTATTTTTATATGCTTCGTATCGCGAGGGGATAGAGCACGGAACAGGGTAATCGGAATCAGATATGGTATTCGCGGAAAGCCTCCATAGCCTCGTAGCTGGCAAGGCCGAGATGGTCGTAGAGTCGTGCCGTGCCACGGTTGCGGTCCTCGGCGCGCTGCCAGAACAGACGGTTGTCGTTGCCGAGATAGGGGGCGCTTTCCATCTGAGATGAATGTTTGAGAATCGACTTGCGTTTGTGCATAAGTTCTTCAGGACTCATGGGCACGCACATCTCGATATCCTCAACGGGCCATTCGGCCCATGCTCCGCGGTACATCCACACACGGCAGTCATTGAGCCATTCAACGCCTTGTTTCTTGAATCTGTCGAGTGCTGCAAGCACAGCTTCCGTGCACTTACGGTGAGTGCCGTGCGGATCAGCCAAGTCTGCCGCCACATAGATCTGATGGGGCCGGACCTCGTCGATAAGACGCGCTACTATATCCACATCCTTTTCCGTCATCGGGAGCTTCTCGACGCTGCCGCTCTCGTAGAAGGGGAGATCCAGGAAATGGACGCGGCGCAGGGGAATGTTGTTGAACGTGCACGCCGTCCGGGCCTCGCCGCGACGTATCAGGCCCTTGATGTCGAGTATTGCGCGGGTGTCCTTCTGCCCTTCCTGCTTATTGGCCAGGAATTCCTTGACTTCATGATATTTGTCGCCGATGGCGTCACAGCCCAGACCGAATATCTGGTTGAAACCGTTCACGAAATGCATGAAGCGCGTAGCTTCCTCATCGGCCACGGCGATATTGCCCGATGTCTCGTAAGCGATGTGTACCTCGTGGCCCTGGTTTACAAGGCGGTTGATGGTTCCTCCCATGGATATGACGTCATCGTCGGGATGAGGGGAGAACACAATGACGCGTTTGGGATAGGGATTGGCACGTTCCGGACGGTTGGAGTCGTCGGCGTTGGGCTTGCCGCCGGGCCATCCGGTGATGGTGCGCTGCAGATGATTGAACAGCTTGATGTTCAGATAATATGCCGATCCGTAACGTCTGGCAAGCGCATCGAGACCGGCTTCTTCGTAGTCGGCCGACGTCAGCTTCAGGATAGGCTTGTTGAGCTTCCGGCTCAGCCATACGGCTGCCGAGAATGCCAGTTCGTCGCTCCATCCCTCCGGTGTGGAGGGAATGTTTTCGGGATCGAATTTGGGAGCGAATGTTATGCGGTCAGTGAAATTGAATTCCATGATGTCAGAGGTTTTCTATCTGTTTGAAATAAAGGTAAGTGCCCACTTTGATCTCATGGCATGCGGCATCGTCGCACACTATGATGACGCGGGGATGCGTCTGGATTGCGCTGACGGTCCATGCCTGGCTTACGCCGCCCTCGACAGCCTGCTGCAGGGCGCGTGCTTTGGAATGACCGCTGCACAGAATCATCAGTTCCTTGGCGGCAAGCACAGTGCCGACGCCTACGGTCAATGCGTGCAGAGGCACGTTGTCGGGATTGCCGCCGAAGAAGCGGGCATTGGCTATTCGTGTGTCCGGAGTCAGTGTCTTGATGCGGGTGCGCGACTGCAGAGAGGAGAAGGGTTCGTTGAACGCTAAGTGTCCGTCGGGACCTATACCACCCACGAAGAGGTCGATTCCTCCCACTTCCACCATGGCTTCCTCGTACGCGCGGCATTCTGCCTCCAGATCGGGAGCGTTGCCGTTAAGTATGTGGATGTTCTCCGGCTTGATGTCGATGTGGTCGAACAGGTGACGGTGCATGAAGGCGTGGTAGCTCTCGGGATGGTCCTCGGGCAGTCCTACATACTCGTCCATGTTGAATGTTATGACGTTCTTGAACGAGACACGGCCCTCCTTGTATGCCTTGACCAGCTCGCGGTACATTCCTACGGGAGAGCTCCCCGTAGGCAGGCCCAGCACGAAATGCTCGCGGCCCTTGGCCTCGGCCTCGTTTATACGTTTTATCACATGGTTGGCGGCGGTTATGGAAAGTGCGTCGTAGTCCGGTTTGATTAAAACTCTCATAGTTCAGTCAGATTAAAAGGTTACAATTAAGTAACGTTTATAATTGGGAGGTAAGTATTTTAGTTATTAAATATTTAGAGTTCAGGATCAGGCCTGCCGGAGTGCATTCTTATAGCGCAGCAGGGCTTCGAGAAAATAGTAGTCGGCATAGTTGATAGGGGTGTCGATTTCCGATCCATGAGGGAGGGAGCCGGTGGAGTGTTTCAGCACGAAACCGTTGTTGGTGCCTTTGTCGGCAAGATACTTGTCGGAAGCCAGGGATTTGAGCAGCTTCTCGGCATAGTCGAAATATTTCTTGCCGTTCTTCACCTGTCTGCTGAGGTCAATCATCCCCGAGGCGATGACAGCGGCTGCCGATGCGTCGCGCGGGGTTGTCTTTCCCGGCACGGCATTGAAGTCCCAGTAAGGAATCAGATCGGCGGTTTTGTTGATCTTCATGATCATGTCGGCTACGGCCACGGCGTGGTCGAGGAATTCCTTGCGACCTGTGTTGCGGTAAGTCTCGGTATAGCCGTACAGCGCCCATCCCTGGCCGCGGGACCATGCGGAGTCGTCGGCTTTGCCCTGGAACGTCTGCTGACGTTCCACACTGCCGTCTGCGTTATAGCTTACTACATGGAAGCTGGTCTTGTCCGGGCGGAAATGATGCTTCAGTGTTGTAAGGGCGTGTGTCGTGGCGATGTCTGCATAACGCTTGTCGCCCGTGAGACGCGAGGCGGTGTAAAGCAGGTCGAGGTTCATCATATTGTCGATGATGACGGGGAAGTTCCAGGGCCCGAAGTCCCACGAGCGGATGCAGCCGATGCGTGAATCGAAACGTCCGGCCAGATTTTTGGCTGTCTCCACCAGTACGTTCTTGATCGAATCGGCAGGCGCCACCTTCAGGGCGTTGCCGTAGCTG
>UQMZ01000018.1 GCA_900542185.1 uncultured Bacteroidales bacterium | reverse complement strand
TTTAACACTTTAATCTCCCGGTTTTAACAAATGCACCGTGATTTCGGCTTGACCCGTATTTTCCTTTTCTTCAGTTCCTCCATATAGCAGAGCCATAATTCGGACACCATGAACAGCGCGATGTCCGGCTTGACAATGTCAAGGAAGGCACTTGCATTTGACGCGGAGTCAATCGGGAGATAGAACGTGTTTTTAAACTTATGGCTGCCCGAAGTCGGTTCATAACCTGAGGGAGAGAAGAAAGTAATCACTATGTTGCAGTCCGCGAGTGTAGAGATAAGGGGCCGCGCTATGGCGAACTCCCCGAAGGAAGACGAGTGAATCCATACCGTTTTGCGCGCAGGATCGATATCGATGTCCCGGCGTATGTCGTTCAGGACATTTTTCCGGCCGATTACGAATTTAGAGAATTTGGAATCCGGTCTGGCCACAGCCAGGCGATAGTATCCGTCGACAAGTCTGTCGGTCAGACGCATCACATTGACGTAGGCGTTGCGGAAAAGTTTCTGCGAAAGGGGCAATGAACGCATATTACGGTATGACCGACAGCTCTCTGAGTCGGTGGCTATAAAAAAAGAAGCGTGAGAGCCTGAATCTGTTGCCCGTTCCACGGATCGAGGCTCTGGAATGTGCCCATCTGAGTAGAACGAGCAACGCGGAGCCTCACGCCGTATGATATAGCAATCATTTAGAGGATGCGTCAGCGCATGCTCTAAGATGACAATCATACCCGAAGGCGCCTATCGTTGACTCATCCTTGACTCAGATTTTGAAACTGCCAGATTTCGATCCGTCAAGAACAAGCGTCGGATAAACGCTTTTATATTATTATGTCTGCTACCCACCTCGCGCCCCATATCGGGCTCCGTGGTCGATATGCGTTTGCAAATTTAATAACAAATTTCCATATATCAACAATTATACCGGAAATTAATCTGAAATTAACAGATGTATCCGGCTTTCAGAGTTGGATGCGGCGGAAGTAGCGGAGGGACATCAGGCTGGCGCAGAGCAGGGCGACGTTGAAGCTCCAGTAGGCGCCGAGGTTGCCGCCGCCGAAGCCTACGGCAAAGAGCATCAGCAACGGGATGCCGACGGCAATGTAGGACGTGACGGAAATCCACAGCAGGTATTTCACCTGGCCGGTGCCTCGGATGGCGTTGCAGAACGTCAGCTGCGAGGCGTCGAAGTATTGATACACCACCAATGGCAGTATCAGCGCCGTGGCGCTGGCTATCACTTCCACCCCCTTGGCTCCTTCGGCCGAGGTGTTGATGAATACGTTGATCAGCGGTTCGGCAAAGAGTATGAACACCAGCGAGGCGATGGTGGCCAGCACGAGGTTGACGTGCAGTCCGGCCCGCGCAACGGCTCCGGCTCCCTGCTCGTTGCGCAGTCCGGCGTAATAGGCCACGCGTATGGCCACGGCCGAGGCGAAGCTCATGAATACCATGAATCCGAGCTGGCTGATGGTGTTCACCACCTGATAGGCGGCGAGCTGCACCGGGCCGAACCATCCCACCACCACGGCGCCTACGGTCCACAGCACGCACTCTGCGCCGCTCTGCAGCATCAGAGGCCATGATGTCTTCCATGCCTTGACACGCTCGGCGCCGCGCCGGCAACGCGCCGTGAAGCCTCCCTGATAGTCACGGTATCTGTGCAGCTTCCGGAACGCCGCCCACATGGCCGCCATGCCCACCACACGCCCGAATACCGTCGCGATACCCGCGCCTAACAGTCCCAGCTCGGGGAAGCCTAACTTGCCGTATATCAGAACCCAGTTACCGAATATGTTAAGCAGGATGCCTCCTACGGTGACCCACATCGGCACCGAGGTGTATTCTATGCCGTTGGAGCTCTGCGCCAGCACGTTGTATATGGCCATAGGCACCGGCATGAGCATCAGTACCAGATAATAGGACTGGATCTGCGGCAGCAGTTCCGGCGCCTGACCCATATAGGGGAGCAGGAAGTACATCAGGCCCATGATCAGGGTGCAGATCAGGGCCATGACGATGTTCACCTGGAGCGAACCGCGCGTTATCGAGCCGGCTTCGCTATACCTCTGTTGCGAATACAACGCCCCGACCAGTGGTGTGACGCCACTGGCCAGACCCATCATCATCACGTTCGGCACCAGGAACAGACTGTTGACGAACGCCGCGGCCGCGAGCGCGTTGACGCTGTAATGTCCTACCATGATGGTGTCGCTGAACGCGAACACGATCACGCTGAGCTGGGTCACCAATATAGGGCCTCCCAGTTGCAGCAGCTTGCGATACTCCTCTTTATACTTTCTTAATATGCCGGTCATACACTGGATGCGGAGCGGATTGAAGTCGTTTCTATAGTTTCTTAATGACGAAAGTTCCGTATGTTGAGTAACGGCAATGCCACTCCGATTATTTGATAATCGACAATTTTATGCTCTAAAAAGGACATTTGTTGGTCAAATATACGCATTTTAATATATGCGTCAATTCTTTGGCTATCTTTTTGCGTTTAATTCTCAGAGTAGCGAAATTCCACATTGAATCATATCTTTATGGCAAAATACAGACGCTCCATATTGACTCTTGTTATAGCCGCGGCAGGTGTCGCGGGCGTCAGCGCGCAGGGCGGCGTGGTGAGTCTTGACTCATGCCGCAGCATGGCGTTGCGCAACAACAAGACCATCGCGATAGCGCAGGAGACGGTGACCGGCACCGGCTACGACCGCAAGGCGGCCAAGGCCATGTATCTGCCCGGCATCGATTTCAGCGCCGCTTACATGTACAATCAGCGTAAGATCAATCTGCTGGCCGAGGACGCCAAGCTTCCGACCATGTCGTTCAATCCCGGCACCGGCAAATTCGACTGGAACATACTGACCGATCCTCAGGGCAATCCCATCAAGAATCCCGACGGCGGGGGCTATATTCCTACGGAAGTGGCCGTGATACCTAAGGACGCGCTGAGTTTCGACACGCACCATATCTTTACGGGCGCCGTGACGCTGACGCAGCCGGTGTTCATGGGCGGTACCATAAAGGCCCTGAACGACATAGCCCGGTATGCCGAGAGCGCGGCCGTGGCCGGGCGCAACGCCGTGGTGCAGGAAGTGACCTACGCCGTGGACCAGGCCTACTGGCTGGTGGTGTCGCTGCGCGCCAAGCAGAAATTAGCTGAAAGTTTCGTCCAGCTTGTCGATACGCTGCACCGCAACGTCGAGGCGATGTACGAGGAGGGAGTGGCCACGCGCAGCGACGTCCTGACCGTGGACGTCAAGCTGAACGAGGCCCGCATAATGGAGACAAAGGTGAACGACGGATTGACGCTGGCGCGCATGAACCTGGCGCAGGTGTGCGGCCTTCCCGCCGATACGCAGCTCACCCTCAGCGACGAAGTGGACGGAGTGTCGTCGACACCGCCGGCATATACATACAATCTGGAGGACGTGTACGCCAACCGTCAGGACCTGGAGGCCATACGCCAGGGCATTAACGTGCTGAAAGGGCGCGAGAGGATGGTGATGGGCACCATGCTTCCCAAAGTGGGCGTGTTCGGCGCGTATGAATTCTCGACGCCCAACCTTAACAACGGGTTCAGCAAGCATGTGCGCGGCGGTTTCTCGGTAGGCGCGGCGCTGACCATTCCGATCTGGCACTGGGGCGGCAACTACAATCACTACCGTGCCGCCAAGAGCGCCACGCGCGCCCAGCAGCTGATGCTGGAGGACATGGAGCAGAAAGTGGAGCTCCAGGTGTCGCAGGCCAGGTTCAAGTTCAAGGAGGCATTCAAGACCCTGGACATGACGCGCTCCAACATGCGCAGCGCGCAGGAGAACCTGGACAACGCCCGCATCGCCTTCCAGGAGGGCGTTATGACCACAAACGACGTGATACTGGCCCAGACCGGTTGGCTTCAGGCCAATTCCGAGAAGATAGACGCGGAAATAGGCGTGCGCCTGTGCGAGGTATATCTGGCCAAGGTGCTCGGAACCCTCGGCAATTGAAACGGTACCACACGGCAATTAAGAAACGGAAAAATACAGCGAGATGGCAACAGACAATAATACACAGCAGAGAGAAAACATGACGCCGGCAACCGACAGCGTGACGTCGGAGAAGGTGCCTGTGGTGCGCATAGTGCCGATGGGCGAGGAGGATCCGGTGGCAGTGTCTAAAAAAGACAGATTCCTGTTAAGCACCATCGTGGTGCTGCTCATAATACTTGCGGCCCTTGCGGTGCTGGGCTTTCTTGTAATCAAGCCCGGTCCCGACGTGGTGCAGGGTCAGGGCGAGGCCACCGAAATACGGGTGTCCGGCAAGATGCCCGGCCGTGTGGCGCATATATATGTGGAGGAAGGCCAGCAGGTGCGCAAGGGCGACACGCTGGTGCACATAGTCTCGCCTCTGGTCGACGCGCAGTATGACGAGGCGCAGGCCATGGAGGACGTGGCCGCAGCCGGCCGTAAGAAAGTGGACGCGGGTACGCGTGTTCAGATAGTGCAGGCCGCCAAGGACGTGTGGGAGCAGGCCCAGGCCGGCGTGACCATCGCCGAGAAGACCTACCGGCGTATGGAGGCCCTCTATGCCAAGGGTGTGGTGTCGGCCCAGCGCCGCGACGAGGCCAAGGCCGCATACGAGATGGCGAAATCGGGTGCCGAGGCGGCGCGTTCCAGCTATGAGCTGGCCAAGTCCGGGGCACAGCCCGAGGACAAGGAGACCGCCAGCGCGCTGGTGACCGTGGCCAAGATGTCGACCAAGAAGGTGGAGGCCATACGCGAGGACCAGTACTTGACCGCTCCGTTCGACGGCGAGATCATCAGCATCTATCCCGCCGTGTCGGAACTGATAGCCACGGGCGCACCCGTCGCCACGCTGCAGCTGCCCGACCGCTGGGCTGTGTTCAACGTGCGCGAGACTTTGCTGAAGGACATTGAGGTAGGCACCAAACTCAAAGTATACATTCCCGCCCTGGATATGAACACCGAAATGACAGTGTTCTATATCAAGGACTTAGGTACATACGCCAACTGGCAGGCCACCAAGGCCACCGGCGACTATGACGCCCGTACGTTCCAGATCAAGGCCCGTCCCGAGAAGCCCATCGAGAATTTCCGTCCGGGAATGTCGGTGGTGTACAAGGGTGTGGCCGGCAAGGCAGAAGGTAAAGAAAACAAGAAATGAAAACGGAACCCCGCGGCAGCAAGGTGTGGATTATTCCCGACACGGTGAAGGGGATAATGGTACGCTCCCTGATCCAGATAGCGCGCAGACCGCTGATGTGGGTGGGGCTGTTCCTGTTGCCGCTGTTCATGTTCCTCTTTATCGGCACCATGCTTGACGCAGGACTGCCCACGCGCATTCCGGCGGGCATCGTCGACAAGGACGGTACCAAGCTGTCGCGCGGCATTACCCAGACGTTAGGAGGCATGCAGATGGTGGACCTGAAGGAGACGCCGAATTCCTATACCCAGGCGCGTCAGATGCTGCAGGAGGGCAAGATATACGGATTCTTCATGATTCCGGAAAATTTCCAGTCCGACCTGCTGTCGGGACGCAAGCCGGCCATCACGTTCTATACCAACATGGCGTACTACGTGCCCGGCACGCTGCTGTTCAAGACCTTCAAGGCCACGGCGATATACTCCAAGGCCGGTGTGGCCATGGAGGTGGTGCAGGACGTGGGCCAGAACCCTGAGAACTTCGCCTCGCTGATGATGCCCGTCAACGTGACGTCGCGCTGCATAGGAAACCCGCAGCTGAACTACGGCATATACCTCGGCAATTCGTTCATGCCCGCCGTGCTGCAGCTGATGATAATGCTGTGCACCGTGTTCGCCCTGGGGCAGGAAGTAAAATACCACACGTCGCCCCGCCTCATGAAGATGGCGCACGGATCGATAGCCCGGGCACTGTTCGGCAAGCTGTTCCCGCAGACAGTGATATGGTGGGTGATGGCATTTTTTCTGACCGCATGGATGTTCAGGTTCAACCATTATCCCATGTACGGCCAGTGGTGGGTCATAGCCTTGTCGCAGCTGCTGTATGTGGTGGCGTCGCAGGCGTTTGCCGTGGCGGTGTTCGGCGCGTTGCCCAATCTGAGGTTCAGTCTGTCGGTGTGCGCGCTGACCGGCATATTGACGTTCTCGATCGCCGCCTATTCGTTCCCGGTGCAGAGCATGTACAGCGGTATGGCAATATTCAGCTATCTTATGCCTGCCCGCTATAACTTCCTGATATACGCCAATACGGCGCTGAACGGCCTGCCGTTCCATTATTCGGGAATATGGTTTGCCTGCTACTTAGTGTATCCGTTGCTGGCCATCCTGCTGATGGGCCGCATCAGGAAGGCATTTGTGAAACCTGTATATAGTCCTTAAACCATGAGGTATCGGAATAGAAAGAAACGGAGTCCGTGGGGACATGTCAAGGCGTGGCTGACACGGCTGTTCCGGGTGTACGCGCACGAGTTCACCCTGGTGCTGCACGACAAAGGGCTGCTGTTGTTCTTCGGCTTCCTGCCGTTCGTGTATCCTGTGCTCTATTCGCTGATATACAATCCGGAGGTGGTGCGCGAGGTGGAGATGATCGTGGTGGACCACGACCGTACGCCGCTCAGCCGCGAGATGGTGCGCAAGATAGACGCCTGCGAGCAGGCATGGGTCATGGGCTACGCCACCGACCTGGCCGAAGCCCGTGAGGCCATGAACCGCGGTGACTGTTACGCCATTCTGGAGATACCGGAGGGATTCGAGCGCAAGGTGGGTCGCGGAGAGACCGGCAATGCCGTGATGTATTGCGAGATGAGCCTGCTGCTCAGGTATAAGTCGCTGCTGATAGCCGTGACAAACGTGATGGAGGACATGGGCTCGGAACTGATGACCGAGACCATAAACCGTGTCGGGCCATTGGTCGGCACCATCACCGACGGCAACCTGATGCCGATAGTGAATGCAAGTTTGGGAAACATCAAGAGCGGATTCGATTCGTTCATCATGCCCGCGGTGATAATCCTGATATTGCAGCAGTGTCTGATACTTGTGGTCGGAATGGCCGGAGGCGCCAAGCACGAGAATCCCAGGATGACGCTGTATAATCCCTATAACTACATGGGCTCCACCATCGGCACCATGCTGGGACAGGCGTTGTGTTACATGACCATCATGTTCATTCCGTGCGTGTTCATGATACACTATGTGCCGATGATATTCCGGTTCCCGATGGCTGGGAACGTGCTGGAGGAACTGATGTTCCTGTTGCCGATGACTTTAGGGTGCGTCGGCATGGGTTTCGTGTTCCAGTCCGTGGTGACTGAGCGCGAGTCGGTGTTCGTGAGCTGGGTGGTGACCTCGCTGCTGTTCCTGCTGATATCGGGCATAATCTGGCCGCGTTACGACATGCCGGTGGTATGGCGCTGGCTCGGCGCGATATTCCCGTCGACATGGGGTGTGGAAGGATTCGTGAAGATGAATACCGACGGCTCCCGCCTGTGGCAGGTGGGTTCGGAATATATCAATCTGTGGATTCTGGCCGTTGTATGGTGGATAGCGGGATGGTGCGCCCAGAAATGGGTGGTGCATCCCGAGATAAGACGCCACGAGCTGCAGCGTGCGGTAGTCGTGGCGCAGATTAAGGCACAACGAACGGAACGTGATGAAACTGAGGTTCAAGGATAAGATCAACTATATATTATTGTGCAGCGTGGTGTATCCGCTGTCGCTGCTGCCCCTCAGGGTATTGTATCTGTTTGCCGACGTCACGGCGTGGCTGGCGCGATGCGTGGTGCATTACCGCCGGGGTACCGTGCGCCGCAACATAGAGGAGGCATATCCCGACAGGGACACGAAAGAGCAACGCCGCATAGAAAAGGGCTTCTATCACTGGCTGGCCGATTATGGCGTGGAGACGCTGAAGCTCCTGACCATGTCCGAGCGCACCATCAGGCGGCGCCTTGTGGTGGAGAACCCGGAACCGGTGAGCCGCGCCTTGGAGCAGGGGCGCAACGTCACCCTGTTCTTGGGTCATTACTGCAATTGGGAGTGGGTGTCGTCATTGCCCGTTCATTTCCCTAAGGATGCGGTGTGCGCGCAGGTGTACCATCCGCTGCACAACAAGGCGATGGACCGTCTGTTCATCAGGATTCGTACGCATTTTCACGCCAACAACGAGCCGATGAAGGAGATAATGCGCTTCCTGATAGACTGCAAGCGCAGCGGGAAACCATCAGTGACAGGTTTCATAGCCGACCAGCGCCCGGGATGGGAGGCCCATCTGTTCGTCGATTTCCTGAATCATGATACGGCGGTGTTCACCGGACCGGAAAGAATCTCGAAGTTTCTGAATTCCGAGGTATATTACTGTCATCTGAGCCGTCCGAAGCGAGGGCGGTACGTGCTGAAGTTCGTGCCGATTACGGATACGCCGAAGAAGGAGCCGGACTTCTCCATCACGCGCAGATATTTCGATATGCTGCAGGACAACATCGACGAGGCACCGCAATATTACCTGTGGAGCCACAAGCGCTGGAAGTACACCCGCGAGCAATATTACGAGCGCTGGGGCGACCACAAGGACGAGATGCTGGCGCATCTGTGACACGGTGAATGGCGTTGTGAGGCGTCATCTGACAATATCGGGGGGATGAACTTCGTTTTAAAGAGGTGAAAAAGTGGGTAAAAGCGACGATGTTCATGCTGGCGGCGGCCATTACGGCCGGCGCTGTGTCGTGCGGCACAAACCGCAACACCCCCGCCTCGCGCAACTGGCAGGCCTTCACCACACGTTACAACGTCTACTACAACGGCAAGACCAATTATGACGAGCAGCTGAAGGAAATGCTGACCAGCTACGAGGACGACTACTCGCAGCGCGTGCTGATACATCCCGCCGAGGCCCGCAACGACAAGAAAGCTCCGCAGCCAAACGGGTCGTTCAAGCGCACCATCGAGAAGATGCAGAAGTCCATCCAGCTGCATTCCATCAAGAAAAAACCTCCCAAGAAGAAAGGAACTCCCAAGGAGAAGGCGTTCCGCGCCCGCGACGAGTTCAATCCCTTCCTGCACAATTCGTGGATCACGATGGGCAAGGGGCAATATATGGACGGCGATTTCTTAGGCGCGGCCTCCACATTCCTCTATACTTCCAAGCATTTCACATGGCTGCCCAACACCGTGACCGAGGCGCAGCTGTGGATGGCCCTCAGCTATCTGGCCATGGGATGGGACTATGAGGCTGAAAACGCCCTGCATCCCGTCAAGGAGAAAAGCCTGACCAACGGCTACCTGAAGAATCTGTACAACTTAGCCTGGGCCGACTATTACGTGCATACGCGCCAGTGGGAGAAGGCCGTGGAGCCGCTGCAATATGCCGCGCGCCATGCCAAAGGTTCGCAGAAAAACAGGCTGTGGTTCCTGCTGGGCCAGACCTACACGCAGCTCGGCAAGAAAAAAGAGGCTTACAATGCCTTCAAGAAGGCGGGGGCCGGAGCGTCGACCAACTACCGCACCAAATTCAACGCACGCATCAAGCAGAGCGAGGTATTCCAGGGCACCAACATCAAAGGCGAGGTGCGTTCGCTCAAGGCCATGACGCGCTATGCCCGTAACTCCGAATTCCTGGACCAGATTTATTACGCCATCGGCAACCTATACCTTAGCCGCAAGGACACGGCCGAAGCCGTGAAGAACTATTGCCTGGCCGTGGAGAAATCCACGCGCAACGGCATCGACAAGGCCCTGGCGCAGCTCACGTTGGGCGGCATATATTTCAAGCAGGGCGACTATGTCAAGGCGCAGCCCTGCTATTCGGAGGCGATACCGCAGTTGCCCGAGACGTATCCCGACTACAAGATGCTGAAGAAGCGGAGCGACGTGCTGGACGAGCTGGCCACATACGCCGGCAACGTGCATCTGCAGGACTCGCTGCTGACCCTGTCTCGCATGACGCCTGAGGAACAGCGCAAGGTGTGCCAGAAGATAGTGGACGAGCTAAAGGAGCGCGAGCGCAAGGCCGCCGAGGATGCCGCGCGCGAGGAATATCTGGCGCAGCAGCAGGGCGTGGACGACAATATCAAGCGCAACGACGCTCCCACCACCGGAATAATGAACAATACCGACAAGTCCTGGTACTTCTACAACACCATGACCAAGAACCAGGGCAAGACGGAATTCGTGCGCCGCTGGGGTGCGCGCAAGAACGAGGACGACTGGCGCCGCCGCAACAAGACCACCTATTCGCTCGACGAGCCGGAGGAATCCGAGGAGGACAGCGAAGGTCCGGAAGGATTGCCCAACGACACCACGGCCATGACCGACGACCAGAAAAAGGAAAAGGCCGCTCAGGAGGCGGCATCCGACCCGCACAACGTGGAGTATTACTTAGCTCAGATTCCCAAGACGCCCGAGGAAATAAAGGTTTGCAACGACGTAATTCAGGAGGGCCTGTACAACATGGGCCTGATACTGAAGGACAAGCTCGACGATTTCCCGGCATCGCGCAGGGAGTTCAACAGGTTGTTGGAGCGTTACCCGGACAATATCTACCGCCTTGATGTGTACTACAACATGTATCTGATGGCGGTGCGTACCGGCGACAAGGCGCAGGCCGAGAAATGGCGCGCGCTGATACTCTCCGACTTCCCCGACTCGCCGTATGGTCAGGCCATGCTCGATCCGAATTATTTCGAGAACCTTCGCCGCATGAACCAGGTGCAGGAGGAGAAATATCAGAACGCCTACGACGCTTACCTGCAGAACGCCAACAGCCGCGTGCACGAGCTGACCGGCGAGATGGAGCGCGACTTCCCGCTGTCGAAGATATTGCCGAAGTTCGTGTTTATCGATGCGTTGAGCTATCTGACGGAGGACAATGTGCCGAAGTTCAAGGAGCGGCTGGAATACCTGCTGGAGAAATGGCCTGATACCGACATGACGCCGATGGCCGGAAGCATAGTGAAGGGACTGCGCCAGGGACGCCAGCCAAACAAGGGAATGTCGAACCAGCGCGGAATGCTGTGGACCATGAGGCTCAGCAACGACTCGGTGGGCACGAACCCCGACGGTACGCCGGCCAACTTCGAACGCGACCCGAATTCACCGCAATACTTGGTACTGGCCTTCCCCAAGGATTCTGTCAACGCAAACCAGTTGCTGTACGACGTGGCGAGGTTCAATTTCTCGTCGTTCGTGGTGCGCGACTTCGATCTGGAGCCGATGTCGTTCGGTAACGTAGGGCTGCTCATAATCAAGGGATTCGGTAACGTTAAGCAATTAGAGCATTACCGCAATGTGATGGCCGAAAAGCATTTTGAACTCCCGGACGGCGTGCGCCCCATCATGATCAGTAAGCCGAATTTCGAACTCTTGCTGCGCGAGGGACGTTCATTTGAGGAATACTTCCGCTATGAGGAGGAGAAGACGGTGGCCGAGACCGAGGACGCGGCGCTGAAGGCTCCCGTAGCCGACGAAGAAGGCGAGGAATCGGTAGAGGAATCCTCTGAAGGGGAAGAAGAACCGGTCGAGGAGCCGGCTCAGACTGAAGAAATACAATAGCTTATGAACCGCATACTTTGGGCAGACGACGAGATAGATCTGCTGAAACCGCATATAATGTTCCTTAAGGCGAAGGGTTATGACGTGGATACCGTGTCCAACGGCCGCGACGCGCTCGACGCGCTGGAACACGCCAACTATTCGCTGATACTGCTGGACGAGAACATGCCCGGCATCTCCGGTCTGGAGACGCTGGACATCATCAACGAACGGCATCCGGAGCTGCCGGTGGTGATGATCACCAAGTCGGAGGAGGAGAACATCATGGACCAGGCCATAGGCAACCGCATCGCCGACTATCTGATCAAGCCTGTGAACCCCAACCAGATACTGCTGTCGATCAAGAAGAACCTGCACAGCCGCGAGATCGTGACCGAGCAGACGTCGTCAGATTATCAGCAGGAATTCAACGAACTGTCGCGGCAGATCAACATGGCTTCCGACCTGGAGGAATGGAAGGAAGTGTACCGCCGTCTCGTAAACTGGGAGATGAAGCTGTCGCAGTCGTCGTCGCCCATGGCCGAGATGCTGCTGATGCAGAAGCGTGACGCCAATTCCAATTTCTGCAAGTACATCCGCCGTACATACGAAAGCTGGGTCACTTCCGAGGACCGCCCGCTGATGAGTCCGCGGCTGTTCAAGAACAATGTGTTTCCGCTGCTTGACAAGGGGGAGAAGGTATGTTTCTTCCTGATAGACAATTTCCGTCTTGACCAATGGAAAGCCATACAGCCTATGCTGGCCGAGCATTTCAATGTGTCGGAGGACCTGTACACCACCATCCTGCCGACGTCGACGCAGTATGCGCGCAACGCCATCTTCGCCGGGCTGATGCCCGTGGACATCGCCACTATGTATCCGCAATACTGGGTGGAGGAGGACGAGGACGAGGGTCTGAACGTGCATGAGCAGGAGCTGGTGCAGACGCAGTTAGACCGTTTCCGCCGTAAGGAGAAGTTCACGTACACCAAGATATACGATTCCACCGGCTGTGAGAAATATCTGGCGCGCCTGGGTAAGACGCGCGACATCCCCCTGCAGGTGGTGGTGCTGAACTTCATCGACATGCTGTCGCACGCGCGTACGGAATCGAAGATGATCCGTGAGCTGGCCAGCAACGACGCCGCATACCGCTCGCTGTCGGAGTCGTGGTTCCGGCACTCGGGCGTGCTCGACATCTTCGCGCGTCTGGCCGAGTTCGGATATAAGGTGGTGCTCACCACAGACCACGGCACCATCCGCGTTGAGAATCCCATCAAGGTGGTGGGTGACAAGAACACCAACACCAACCTGCGTTACAAGGTAGGCAAGACGTTGAGCTACAATCCCAAGCAGGTGTACGAGATAAAGAATCCCAAACGCTTCGGACTGCCGGCACCCAATATAGCGAGTGCCTACATATTCGCCACCAACGAGGATTTCTTCTCCTATCCCAACAACTACAACTACTACGTGCAGTATTACAACGGGACGTTCCAGCACGGCGGCATCTCGCTGGAGGAGATGATAGTGCCGCTGATAACGCTGACGCCGAAAGAGGGATGAGGAAGGCGGTACTGATACTGTTGGGGGTGATGGTGGCCACGATGTTCGCGGCCACGCCTGAGGGACGCAGGGCGTTCCGTCAGTTCGAGCAGCGCGCCGAGAACGGCGACGCGGAGGCACAGTATCGTCTTGCCACAGTCCTCGAGACCGGCTGGGACTCGGTGCCTGCCGATTCGGTCAGGGCGTTGGACCTGATGCAGCGTTCAGCCCGGAACGGTTTCCCGCCGGCCATGAATTATTTAGGCTATCTATATGGCAAAGGATACAAAGTCGGCGACCGGAAGCTGATTCCGGTAGACCGTGACAGTTCCGTGATGTGGTTGCGGCGCAGTGCGGATGCCGGCGACCCCAGGGCCGTCAGCAATTTGGCCTACCTGCTGCTGAACGACAGCACCATCGGACTCACACCAGCCGAGAGGGTACACAATGATTCCATAGCGTATGTCTATTTACAGAAAGGGACGACGGCTCAGATACCTACGGCCTTCAGCATGCTTGGCGACATGTATCGCGACGGCCGCTGGGTAAAGCGCGACACATTGAAGGCTGCAGCCAATTATGAAGCGGCGTTGGAACGCGGCCTCGGCGATGCCGAAGCGCGTCTGATTGCGCTGATGGGCCACCGCTGGCAGCGACTCCCGCAGGACTCCGCTTTCAATTTAGGTCTGAGTTATTACGCCGGCTATGCCCCCGGAGCCGGCGTGCTGCTGCTGGAACGCGCCGCCGAGATTCCCGACACCACCGGCATCTGCGCACGCGCTATGGCATTGCTCGGCGACGCCTATTCCCGAGGTGTGGGCGTAAAGTACAGCCACGACAAGAGCCTGGAATACTTCGCGCGCGCCGCACTTGCCGGCAATCCCTCGGCCATGTTCATCCTTGCCGAGACCCTCGAGGTCTTTCCCGATGCCTTACAAGACTTTACCGCAGCTTTCCTGGACCGCGAGGCTGTCATAGACCGTCTCAGCGACCCCGCCCGGCTGCGCGCCGAAGCCGCCCGCAGCGGCATCCGCACCTCCACCGATGCCCACCGCGCCCTTTTCGCCCACTAAAACATAGCTTGCCGCACTTCAATCTCCAACTCTTGCCTGATATCGGCTGAGGACGATCCGAACAGCAGGCGGAACTTACCCGCTTCCTCTATCCACCCGCTGTTGCGATCGTCATAATAGCTGAAATCCTCCGGCGTGAGTATAAACCGAAGTATTCTCGTTTCCCCCGGGTTCAGATTGATTTTCGCAAATCCTTTAAGTTCCTTGACCGGACGAGGCAACGAACTTTCTACGTCCGACACGTACAGTTGAACAGTCTCCTTGCCTTCACGATTCCCTATGTTGGAAACAGGAATGGATACAGCCACACTGTCACCCCTGGCAATTACCTTTCTGGCAACCGAAGGCCTTCCATATCCGAACCTGGTGTATGACAGTCCGTGTCCGAATGGAAACGCCGGCTTTACTCCATTCTTGTCCACATATCTGTAGCCTACGAAGATATCTTCATTATAATGCACTCTCTTGCCATCGCCGGGATACTCCCCACACGCTATCGCGCCGCAATCTTCAAGACTCCGGTAGAACGTGACCGGAAGTTTTCCCGACGGATTCACGCGTCCGTCAAGTACATCCAATAGTGCCGTTCCCGATTCCGATCCGCCGTACCACGCATGAACCATGGCGTCGATTCCATCCGCGTATGGCATGTCGAACATATCCGCGCCCATTGTCACCAACACGATACGCTTCTTCATCTTCACAAGTTTCTCCAGCAGTTCCCCCTGTCGAAAGGGTGCCTCGGCAGATACACGGTCATAACTTTCCGTGTCATGATTCGGATATTTGTTGTGACCGCCGATAAAGATAATAAGGTCTGCTGTTTCGGCATCCCTGACAGCGTCGACCATGAGTGAGTCCTGTGTCTCCCTGTTTGGCGGCCAATCGGAAGTATAGCCCTTCCGCCAGCTCCAGCTTCCGCCGTCTCCCCATGCGCAGCGCATGGCCTGTAAGGGTGTGGTCTCATATCTTGCCTTGACATTCGAGCTGCCGCCCCATTTGGTAAGCATGAAGTCGGCATTCTCGCCGACGACAAGTATGCGCCGGTATTTATTATGATCTATGGGTAAAATGTTGTCTCTGTTCTTCAATAACACGATTCCCTCGCGCTGGATTTCCAAGGCATCCTCCGAGTGTCGCGGAGAGTTCATCGAGCCGAAAGGCCGGTTCCGGTTCATGTTGGTTCTGAAACATAGGCGCAGCACCCTGCGGACCTTGTCGTCCAGTTCTGAAATTCCGACTTCTCCGGATTGAATCATTTTCAGATAAGGCGAGGCCAGAAAATAATTGTCGTAGGCATTGTCAAGACCTGACCCCAAACCATCCGTAAACGTTCCGAATTCAAGGTCCAGCCCGTTTCGCACGGCCTGGCGGGTGTCGGTGGCACCTCCCCAGTCGGACAGGAAAACACCGTCAAATCCCCAGTCATCTTTAAGTATGGAGTTAAGGCGGCTGTTATGACAGCAATACTCACCATTGTACCTGTTATACGCACCCATCACAGTCCACACGTTGCCTTTCCGGACTGATTTCCTGAATGCCGGCAGATATATTTCATGCAACGCCCGGTCCGATAACACCACATCGGTGTCATGACGGTACATTTCCTGATTGTTCAGAGCGAAATGCTTGACACACGCAGCCACACCGTTGAGCTGGATTCCACGGATTGCTTCCACCGCCATTTCGCCGGCAAGGAATGGATCCTCGCCCATATATTCGAAGTTGCGCCCGCACAGCGGATGCCTGTATATATTGACGCCGGGCGTCAGCGCTATGTCCTTGCCACGATACCTGAATTCCTCGCCGATAGATTTCCCGTACAGATACGCCATATCCCTGTTCCATGTGGCCGCTACCGACATCAGCGACGGATAGGCCGTGCAGGAATCATTGGTCTGACAGGCGCTGTCCCACTTGTCCCACATCAATTCCTCGCGGACTCCCTGCGGTCCGTCGGAGGCACGCAACGCCGGTATTCCCAATCGCGGACAGTCCGCGGTGCTGAATTTCGAATCGGCGTGAATCATGGCTATTTTCTCCTGCAAGGTCATGCGTGACAGCGCATCTTCCACACGTATCTCCATGGAGGCCGTTTCGTCAAGATACAAAGGAGTATCGAATCGGTCGGCATGAGCTCCGTACGCAGCCATGCAGGATAAAAAAAGCAACAATCCTATTTTAACATCCGCTATTTGGTTCTTTTCCATATTATCATTAACTTTGTTACAAGATTATGGGAAACGCAAATTTCATATACGACGAGGACGCTTCATACGTAAGCCGTCTCAAGGAGGGTGACGCCAAGGCATACGAGCATCTGTTCAAGAAATACTATGCGGCCTTGTGCGCGTACGCACGCCGTTACGTGGAACTTGAGGATGTCGAGGATATCGCCGACGACTGTATGACATGGCTTTGGGAAAAGCGGGCGTCGCTCGATATCCGCTGCACTTTCCGTCAATATATATTTTCCATGATCTATCACAGGTCCATCAAAGTAGCCGTTGACCAGCATATAGCCGACAAGACAGCAGCTTATCTGGAGGATTACCGAATGCGGCATAAACTCGACGGCAACGATTTCCTGCTGGAACAGGAACTGCGCAGCCGGATACGCATGTCGCTGGATTCACTTCCGGACACCTATCGCGAGGCCTTCATAAGACATCGGTTCGAGGGCAAAAGCTACAAGGAGATCGCAGAGTTGTGCGGCATGTCGGTTAAGACGGTGGACTATCGCATCCAGCAGGCTCTGAAGAGGCTGCGCAAGGATCTGCAGGACTATCTTCCGGCTGTCACGCTCGCCATAGTGATGGGTTATCTGGAATGTGATGCGTCACAGTTCTCGTCGCGCACCTCCATGGATTTCAGGAACGTCGTGACGCGGTCAACCGACGTGCGGTATTGTTCGGTGAACGTATAATGTTCCGTGGCCGGAGCCACCATTATCTCCTTAGGCGATTTTATGACATTGAATACCGACTGAACCGATGTCGGCGGACACGTGGTGTCGTTATATCCGAAAGTGTAGAATCCGGGAACCTTGACTAACCGTGCGAAATTAGCCGTATCATAATATGCCAGGGCATTGACGGTCGCTTCGTTCCGGTTCCGGTCATCCTTGAATATATGGGGCCAGCCGCCGGCACGGCCATGGATATATCCGGGCAGATCGCTCATGGCGGGAAAATGCGCCACCAGGAATCTGATATCCGGATGCAACGCTGCAACGGCTATCGACAGGAATCCACCCTGACTGCCTCCGTATGTCCCCACGTTGCCGTTGCATTCCGGCAACGACAGCAGATAGTCCACGGCGCGCACGCAGCCCTGAATCACCCTACGGTAATAATACCTGTCACGGTCATCCATATTGCAGGTCTGATAACTCTGCAACGCACCGTAGTCCAGATTACGGTACACCCCAGGATCCAAATCGCCGGGAATACCGTGTATGCCGATACTGAGGGATATCACACCGTTGTCGGCCAGATCCATCGCCGGCTTTATAGGATAGACGCCGGCACCGGGATACATCACCACGCCCGGCATCCGGGTTCCTGTTTTCGGCACGGCCAGCATGCCGTATATACGTTTGTCGGGATGGCCGCAGGCAAACGACACCTCATATACATCGACATAATCGGTCGACATATCCGGTCTGTGACGTTTCCGGGGCAACAACCCGCTGTCCTTGACTTCCGAAACCGAACGTTTCCAGAACTCCTCGAAATCATCGGGCATCTCAACCACGGGTCTTAATTTATCCACGTCGAATCCACAGGTTCCGGATGCGGAGTATGTCATGCCTCCCTCCCTGATCTCGACCCGACACCGCAGGAATCCCGGCTTACGCATGGTGCCTCCCTTTATCCGGGCCTTCCCCCGACGCACATGTGCCGTGCCCTGCTGACGCGGAGACATCATATCCTCCGACACCTCGTATTTTACCTCGCCGGACTCAAGCGGCGTATTGTCGTGCATCACCAAGACATCGAACTCCACATTGTCTCCGGTCCCTACAAGCCATTCGCCGCCGGCAGGCGATACGAACAGTTCATAATTCTCGTACCTGTGGCTCGCCGCGCAGTCGAGACACACCCACACGGCCGCCATGATACCCATTACCATCCTTATCGCTCGATACATATAATTTCCCCTTTAAATTTTACCTTGTAATCCGAGTCGGAGGAAACGTACAGATTCGTCATCTGCGGTTCGTCCGCAATGACGGTCAGCACCCCGTCCTCCAGACTCGCGCTGCAGTTGTAGCAACCCAGTGATCCGTCGCGGCGTTCCACCACAAAGGCATTGGTCAGCACCGCTTCGGCTATGAACTTGAACACTTCATGCACGTCATTGTCCGACGACACCATGGTCTGCCAGTCGGAAATCATGGGTACATACCGTTCGCCGATAGTGTAGTCGGCGTGCGGATACATGTCGGGATGCGGACATCCGTATGATGGAGTGTCTGCCGTCAGTGTGGAGTCCGGCACTGCAATCTGCCTTACGTTTACAGCCGGATCCACCACGAACGCCCAATTGAGCCGGTGCGTGTCGAAATCGACAAGCGCCGCGAACGAAGCGGCGGCATCGAACGTCTGTGCCAGCCACTTCTCGTCGCCGGTCAGAAGCCAGGCATAATATGTGGCGTAGGCCCTCCACGCGCTCCATCCGTGGGGCGAGGATATCATGTTGGGCTGGATATGCACGTCGTACTGCGACTCCCAGAAACGCATCGTGCCGCCGCGTCGCCGGCCGTCGGCCACCCGGAGCTGAGTCAGGCAGTCATGCCCATCAAGCAGTTTCAGCATGGCGTCGCGGTACTGATTCCGTTTATCGGCATCCTTGCATCTTAAAGCCATGGCCCCCATCTGAAGCGCCGCGCAGCTCACCATCCCGTCCTCGTAGGTTATCTCCCCCTCGGTATTGAAATTCCCGTCCAGGGCCACAAGGCGGTCGATTGCTTTCTGTGCCGCCTTTTCGTACTTCCTTCCACGTGAACGCCGCGATGCCGCATACTCCGCGTCGGCAAGTTCAAGCAGACTCTTGGCCGGGTATATGACCGCGGAATAATCCGTCTGCCCGTTCATGAAGGCCCCGTCGGCCCGCTGTGAATCGGATATGACCCGGTCGGCTATCCTTTCGGCCGTCAACAGGTCTTTCTTATTGCCGTACGCTTCATAACGGTCGGCAAGCATTCCCACCGTAGAAAACGCGTTCTGTATCCGCCATTCATATCTGTTCTGACGGCCGCTTTCAGGATTGAAAACGGCAGCCGCCACCATGTCGAACCGGGCGTTCAGCGCTGAATCCGGTTCATGGTCGGGGAAATATCTCGCCGCGAGAAACGCCGTATGGAATCCGTACCAGCTCTCGACGTGCGACGAGGCTTTTTGCCGGCATCGCAACGCTTCCCGGCGCGCTGTCCTAATGATTTCATTCCAGGGCCGAGTCACATTCACATATCCGTGTGTCTGCCTGTCTCCGTCGTTTATCTCCAGTTCATATATGCCGGGTATGTCTTTCTTGAAAACGAAATTCCAGGTATCATGCCCCATTGCCCGGACCGGCAATTCACGGGGGCCATCCTTGACCTTGGGATTGTGGCCATATATGGTAATTTCAATCGGTTCGCCGGGACGGCACGACGTGCGCGACATCATCGGAACGGGAACGCCTGCCGCGTAATGAACCGTTTTCTCAAAATCGTCCGGACCGTCGATATCAATCAACTGCAGTGTCCATTCACGGGATTCGCCCGCTTCCAGTTCCCGGCACCCTCGCGGATGACGATCCGGCTGCGGCTGTGTGGACAGAAGGTCGAGGTTCAGCGAATTGATACGGTGCCCGTAGAACCAGTAAGGCTCCGGCTCCATGTATCCTAAATTATAATCCAGACTCCATGAAGCCACCGGACTGTCCGACACTATGGCCTTGACCTTGCCCGACGGCGACTGCATATAGCCATAGCAATGCGTCGGCTCGCAAACCATCATGGTCGGGAAATACTTGTCGTTCCATTCCGGATACCTGTCCATGTAGGTATCGACTCCAAGCCTGATACCGGCTTTGACCGGCTGAAAGGGCGTATGACGGAGATTGCGCATTACCACATGCACAATCTCCCTGTTTTCAACTTTCTCGACAGTAATGTCACATTGTATCCCTTTGCCGTCCGCGCCGTCCGGCTCCACACAGTAGAACGTGTGGGCGGACACGGTGCCGGCGGCCACGGACAGTGTCAACACCGTCGCCAGAATTCTCCGAGTGCTCATATCATGCAAAACCGCTCACCGTCAATATCCCGGATTCTGCAGTACCTGACCGCGTCCTTCGTTGATTATCTCCTGAGGCAACGGGAACAGCACCATGTGCGGCTGGGCCGTGCGGCTCTTTTTGTAGAGCTTGGCGTATGCTATGAACTTGCCGTGACGTATCAGGTCGCTTCGGCGCCATCCCTCGAAAAAGAGTTCGTGACCACGTTCCTCCAGGACGGCGTTCAGGAATGAATCCAGACTGCCGAAGTCGCCGAGGCGGTAAGCCTGAAGTCCGGCACGCGTCCGCACGCGGTTCAGAAGCTGTACGGCATTTTCGGTGACTCCTCCGGCCGCACGGGCCAGCGCCTCGGCCTGCAGGGTCAGCACGTCGGCATAACGCAACACGATCCAGTCTATGGTCGAACCCGATCCCGTATCCTTCGGGTCCTCCTCGTACTTTATGGGCAGCGCGCCTTGCTGCAGGAAACTTCCCGGATTGCGCTCGCTGTAGACGATGCCGGACTCCGACTTGAATTCGGCACAGATTACGTCCAGACGCTTGTCGCCGGCCTCATACGAATGATAGAACGACCATGGCATACGGTAACCGTTCCATTTCTGGATGTTGGGATTCTGCGTGGGATAGTTGGAAGGAAGCACCTGCGACAGCCACAGCTGCGTGTTGATGCCGCTGTCCTCCGTGCAAGCCCAGATGGTCTCGGCGTTCCCTTCGCCGGCAATCGAGAATATATCCTTGTATTCAGGCACGAGGTCGTAACCGTATTTCGGTTTCATCAGTTCCTCGCCGATAGCTGCCGCATCTTCCCAACGGCCCTCGTGCATGTAGAGATGCATCAGCACCGTATAGGCGGCTCCGGCCGTGAAGCGTCCGTAATCGGCATCACCGTAGGGAATTGTGGCAGGCAGATATCTGGCGGCTTCAAGCAAATCGGCCTCAATGAACCTGACCGTCTCCTCGTCGGTGGAGCGCGGCACGATCACATTCGCAGCCGGATTCTGCAGCGCCTCGTCGGTGACCAACTGCAGCCGTCCGAACAGATCGTAGAGAATGTAGGCCAGCCAGCCGCGGCCGCAATAGGCCTGCGCAATCAGCTTTTTCTTATTATCCTCATTTATCTGGTCGGTCTGTTCGATGGTGCGTATGATGTTGGTCATGCGCGCCAGCGCACCGATATTGTTGCGGTACAGCAGCGGTGTCGACTCCACCAGATTGTTGTTGAAATTCACGTTTATCAGGTCTGACCAATAGATGTCGTTCCATGCGCAGTCACCAAGGTCAGTGCACATGTCGTTGTTAACCTGGACTCCACGGTTGCTCACGGTGAACAGACCCTCGAATGCGTTGGAGCGGAACGGGGCGTACACACCGCCTACCAGCAACGCATTTATGTCCTCCTCCGTCTGGGGAAAGACCGACGTGTTGTATGCGTCATATACTTTCGATTTCAGTCCATCCTCGCATCCGCTCAGGAACACCGCCGACATCAACAGCGTCGTATATAATATCTTGTTTGATTTCATTTTATTTCAATTTTGGAGGGCGCGTCTGTTTAGAAAGTCAGGTCAATGCCGAACGAGAACGAACGCACGTTGGGGTAGGCCCATTGTGAATCGTCGGTTTCCATGTCAAGGCCCTTGTAATTCGACAGTATGAATGGATTGGTCACATCGACATATACGCGGAGGTTGTCGAGTCGTTTTACCGGTATACGGTAACCCAGCGTTATGTTACGGCAACGCACGAACCAGCATTTCTTCAGGTAGAAGGTGGTGGAGCCGGAGTCGTATGTGTTGTAACGCTGCGCGTATCCGGGGCGCCATCCGTCCGGGTTGTCGGTGCTCCATATTTCCGAAGCGCTTGTCGGCATGTTGGAACCATTGGCTATGTTCTGGACCGAACCCAGCCAGATGTCCTGATAGGCTCCTGTGGTCCATTGGTTGAAATGGCCGTAGAAGTATATGTTAAGGTCGAAATCCCGATATTTAAACGTATTGTTGAATCCCATTATGAACCCGGGATCGCGGCTCCCCACGGTGATGCGGTCGGCGTCATTGATCTTGCCGTCGGGTTCGCCCGTCAATATGGGCAGTCCGTGTTCGTCGGTCTTGAATGTGCCGTCCTCGTTGTAGGTATAGCCGTTGATGTCCTTCACCTTTATCTGACCCGGTATGGCGTTGGGCATATAGGGAATATCTTCGCCGGGCTGTACCAGGCCGTCGGCCACATAGAATCCCTCCCAGGGGCGTATCCAGCCGTCGTACCGCTGATAGGCGGCCGGACTCCAGCTGTCGGCGCGTGTCTTCCAGCGGTCGCGGTAGAACTGGAATGTCAGGTCGGTGGTCCATGTGAAGTTTCGGTTCTCAATGTTTACCGTATTGAGCGAAATCTCCAGACCGTGGCTCTGCGTCGAGCCGATATTGTCGGCGATGCTCAGCACTTCCTGGATATGTTGCAGCGGACGCCAGTTCAGCAAGTTGGAAATCTCTTTCTTGAAGAAGTCGACGCTGAGTCCGATACGGTTGTTGATGAAGCCTAAGTCAAGACCTATGTTCCATTCGGTTGTCGTCTCCCATGTGATGTCGGGATTGCCAAGCTGCGTGAGCTGGAATCCCAGATTGGCCGTGCCTCCGAATCCGTGCACGAATACATTGCCGTAGCTGTCACGGTCGCGATACAGGCTTATGGTCTGATAACCGATGCTGGAGTTACCTGTCTGTCCCCATGAGAGACGAAGCTTACCGTTGGACAACCAGCTGTTGGCCGCCGCGAGGAATTCCTCGTCGGCGAATCTCCAGCCTAAAGCCACCGAAGGGAAGTAACCCCACTGGTGTCCCTTGGCAAAATATGAGCTGCCGTCCGCACGGAGCGTGGCCGTAAGCAGATAGCGGCCCTTGTAGCTGTAATTCACACGCCCGAACACCGACGCCATCTCGTCGCTTGAGTTCGAGGAGCCTACCCATGGCTTGGCATACTGACCGAAACTCAACGCATTGTAAAGCAGGGCGTCCGACAGGAAATCACTGTTGCCGGCATTTACTCCCTCCTTGTTGAAGTTCTGGTAGGAAGCTCCGGCCACTACATTAAGGCGGTGGTCCTCGGCGAAGGTATTATTATATGAGGCGGTGAACTCCAGAAGATAGTCGTTCTGGTCGTACTGCGCGATGTCGGCCTGGCCGTTTACTTTCGCGCCGTAGAGTGTGGTCTTGGGCAGATATACCTTGCGCTTGTGCGCATTGTGGTCCATGCCGGCATTGAGCTTCAGCACAAGTTCCTCGATGGGCCGGTATTCCAGGTAGACTGAACCCAGGAAGCGGTCGCGACGGCTCACGTTGGTGATTTCAAGCAGCGACACCGGGTTGGGCAGATAGGCTCTCTCCGGATTGATGGTGTACGTGCCGTCTTCGTTACGGATCGGAAGCAACGGATTGCTTTGCGAGGCGGCCACTATGACACCGGCGTCCTCATTGTGCGAGCTGCCGCCGGGTATGCTGTGCTGGTCCATCCGCGACAGTGTCATGTTGATTCCTCCGGAGAAGTGCTTGTTGAACTTCTGGTCGATGTTGGTACGGAGGGTGTAACGCTTCAGGTCGTTGTTCTTCACGATACCGTTCTGCAGAAAGACGTTGCCCGACACCAGATAACGCATCGCGTCCGTACCTCCGGACACCGAGAGGTTGTGCTGGGTCTGGAATCCGGTACGCGTCACTGCATCCATCCAGTCGGTGGTGGGGCCGGGATTGGCTATCTGATCGGCCGTGAACTTGGGAACGTATGGATTGCTCTGCATCATTTCATCTTCGTCCTTGCCCCCGAATATGCCGACATAATTGTCGATGCGCCACATCTCGCGCAGATAGCGTTCGGATTCGGTCATGAAGCCGGCGGCGTCGAGCATCCTGTAATTCTTGGCGATGGTCTGCAGCGACACCGAACCGGAATAGTTCACCTTGGCGCGTCCTTTCTGACCCTTCTTGGTGGTGATCAGAATCACGCCGTGGCCGGCGCGTGCGCCGTATATGGCGGTGGAGGAGGCATCCTTCAGCACCTCGATGGACTCGATGTCGTTCGGATTTATGGAGCCAAGGAAATTGTCGTTGGAGCCGGAATCGTACTTTCCGACTGATGTCTTGGAATCTGACGTGGGATTCACGGGAAACCCGTCGATAATGATCAGGGGCGAGTTGTCGCTGTTGGGCGAGGCTGCGCCGCGGATGCGGAACGTGGAGCCGGCTCCGGGCTGCGCGTTATTTACCGACACCTGCAGTCCGGCGGCTTTACCGGCCAGCGCATTGGACACCGACGACACCGTAGCCGCAGTCGTCTCGTTTATCTTGACCGACGAGACGGAGCCGGTCAGGTCGCGCTTCTTCATCGATCCGTAACCTATCACCACAACCTCGTTAAGCGACGAGGCATTTTCCTTCATCACAACGGTCAACGGAGTGCCGGCGCCGGCTTTCAGCTCCACCTGGTCGAATCCGACGTAATTGACCACCAGCCGTGAATTGGCGGATTCGACATTCAGGCTGAAGTTGCCTTCAAGATCGGTCGCCGCTCCGTTGGCGGTACCCTTCTCGTGGATTGTGGCGCCTATCAGCGGTTCGCCGCTCTCGTCGACAACGGTTCCCGACACTTTCACACCGTGGGATTCCGATGTGTTCCCATTTCTGTCGTTACGTTTCGTGCCGGTCTTTTCGTTGCCGCCGGCGCGACGCGTCAGTATCACCTGCCGGTCGCGGATTATGTAATGGATGTCGGTGCCGCGGAACAGCATGTCGAGCACCGTGGACAGATCCTGGTCCTTCGCGTTGACCTTCACCGCACGCTTGCCGTCAATGTGGCTGTCGTTGTAGAAGAATTCATATCCCGTGTCATGTTTCAACCGTTTCAGTACTGCGGATACAGTGCGGTCACGGCTGTCGACGGTCACCTTCGGGCCCTCGGCCATCAGCGGAGACGCTGTAATCAAGGCCGTCAGCATTATTGCTACTATACGTTTCATTGCAGTTGTTATTTACGTATGCGGATATTATCCAGATAAATGGTCTTGCCTACGAGATTCCCGTTACCCTCAGGCACGAATTCGATATGGTTGATGCAGTCCCATGCGAATCCTTCGTCCCCGGCACCCGGTGCATCCTTCCAGTCGCCTTGTGTCCCGTGAATGTAGAATTTGCTCAGAGGTATCGAGACGCGGTGCCATTGCCCGTCGGCGGCAAAATTTATGTCAGAGCTTCCACCCTTGGAGGTGCATATCTCCACCATGTTGCGCCACTGCCATGCGGCTCCTTCCTTGTACTGCGTGAACCGCACTGTCAGGCTGTCGAATTCCCTGTCGGCGCGGATGGAAAACTCCAGATTGGCGCCGGCACTGTGTTGGCGGCTGAAGTCGGCCACCGGCCAGGGGGTCATTACGAGACCTCCCCATTTGTCGTCGACATCCCAGCGGATGCAATTCAGAGACCCGCCTTCGGGATTCTCCTTGCACATAAAGTCGATTTTCGGCTCATAGCCTTCCCATTTGCCTCCCTGCTGCCACCAGAAGGGTATCTCGTCATCGAAAATCACCACTTCGGGACATCCCGTGCGATATGATTCGGGAACCGTAAGCCCCATCGCGTCACATAAATCCACATCGAGATTGGATTCGAAGATGTTGGCTCCCTTGAAGATTCCGAAATTCGGCGTCTTCGTGTCGCGATACTCCCATGCCGTCCAGGAAATGCCGTAGGCTGCGAAATAATCGCAGACGGTCTTGTACCATCTGGCGCGGCTCTCGGACGGCGCGGACGTCAACGTGCCGAACTCTCCGCAGAACAGCAGCCTGCCGTTCTGCGACGCCCAGCTGTAGAGGTTCATCAGCAAGTCTCCGATATACTTCTCGGTGCCCTGTGCCGGATAACTGTTGTAATATCCCGTATACTCGGCATTGCCGTTAAAGGATTCCGGAGCCGCCGGCATCGTCGTGGCGTCGTAAGGAAAATCTACGGCCCCGATGTTCTGCAGCGGATTGTTGTCCCAATTGGCGCCCTGATGTGTGAAGATGAAAGGGTTGTAGAAATGGAACGTGTGGATCAGACGCTTGTCGTCATATTCAGGCAGCTTCATAAGTTCGTCGATCATACATCCGTAACCGGTCACAATCAGTATGCGGTTCTTGTCAATGGCCCGTATCCCGGCGATGAGCCGTTTCTGCATTTCAGGCCAGTTGGCTTCGAGGTAGGTTCCGCCCGGCTCGTTGAAAAGCTCGATTATCAGATGGTCGGAACGGTCCTTGTAACGCTGGGCCAGCTGACGCAGACCTGCGCTGACCAGCTGCTCGCCGTAGCCTTCGGGGAACATGCGTGAGCCATAATAGCTGTGCTGGTCAAGAATGATGTACATATCACGCTTCAACGCCATGTCCACGGCTTTGTCCAGCGCCGTCAGGAAACTGTCGCTGAACTTATATTCCGGTGCTCCGCCCATGAAAATGGGAAAATTCAAGGGAAGGCGCAAGGCGTCTATACCAAGGCTCTTGAGATTGTCGAAATCCTTGTCGGTGTACGTGTCGGCCTTGAAATACCGTATGTCGGAAACGTTGAACCAATCGCTGAGGTTGAGGCCCTTGTTGAAGGGTACCTTGGTCAACGGTTTGACATCCTCATTTCCAGGGGTGTCGGGCACTTCCTTCCCGGGGTCGGGATCCGGAGGCGTTACTCCGGAGTCATCTTTGGAACAGGAGCCGGTCAACGACAGCACCGCCAGCATGGCGACGGCCATTGTTACGAATTTCTTCATGGTTGTGTGTTTGATTGATTGTTATGTTGTTATTGTTTTAATATCTTCATGGAGTCATATCACTTGTCCTTGGAGCGGCTGATCATTATCTCGGGCTTTTCGTCGGCGTCGGCCGTCCCGGAATCGTAGCGATAGGCCCATTCGATGCCCGATGACAGCCTGAGGGAGCTCAGTATGTAATCAAGGCTTTTCAGCGATATGCTGCCGCCCGAGAAGGTGCAGTCATTGAGCGTTTCATCCTCCACGACGAAGCGGACATCATATTTTTTCTCCAGGATACGCAGGATTTTGCTCAACGGAGTATTGTCCAGTATTATGATATTATCCTTCCAGGCTGTCTCCATACTGATGTCGGCGCTGACTATCTCCACGCCGTCATCGCCGGTGTTGTGGGTCAGTGTCTGGTCGGGGCGAAGCCGATATTCACGCAAATTGCCGTCACCGTCGGTGAACGAATATCCGATGCTGCCCTCCACCAGCGTGGCCACGCATCCGGGACCTCCGCTGTAGGCATCGACGTTAAACGTGGTGCCGTACACATGAATCTTTCCTCCGCCGGGCAACATCACTTCCATCGGATGCGCGGGGTCCTTATGTATCTGCATGTATGCCTCGCCGTCGAGCCATACCGTGCGTTCCGATGCGGTAAACTCCGAGGGATAGCGCAATGTGCTGTGAGCGTTGAGTATCACTACCGAGCCGTCGGGCAGTTCCACGCGACCAGTCATGCCGTCGCCTGTGCACAGCTCATTGATGACCGGTTCAGGAGTATTATGCGATACAGCCATATATATAGTGGCCGCCAGCAACGGAAGCATCAGCACCGCCGCCACGCGGTGCATCACTCCGAATACACGCTTGCGACGCAGCCCCAGTTTACCCGTGACCCGTGCATACGCCTTGTTGACGTCGATGGCACGCATCACCGTCAGAGATTCGATGTCGGCGTCAAGCCGCTCCGTTACATCGGAGATCCTTTTATTCTCGTCTGTCCTGTCTGTATCACCCATTACCTTTCCGATCGATTTGATATTTACTGAGGGTGAATTTACATTGATATTCCTAAAGTGATATTTGCACTTTTTTGCTTTTTGCCATACTTTTCTAAAAATATGTTACAGAACATATATTGCTGAATTAGGAGATTTCCATATTCACAACCCATGATTATAGTGATTTTATAAACCAATACAGTTATCATGAAAAAATTTTTATCTTTTGCAGCCGTAGCGCTTCTGGGACTTACGTACTCCCAGGCCGCCGATGTAACGGCACTGTACGTAATCGGGCCCGCCGGGACAGTAGTGAACGGCACCACGCTTCCCGACTGGAAGATGCTCGAGGCCGTAAAGGTTGAGCTGAACCGCGGCAAGTTCACAATGGAGTGTCAGAACCTGTCGGTCATAGCTGTCTCCGACAAGTCGGTTGAGACCGAGGACTGGGGTAACTGGAAGACAGGCCTGTGGTCGCTGGCCGCTCCGCTTACCTCCGCCGATCTGGGCAATGCAGTGGCTCTGGAGGGCCCGGGCGACAAGAATTTCGAACTCCCCTGGAAAGGTGACTGGAAACTGGAGTTCTCGTCCGACCTCAAGACCGTGACCTGCACCACTACCACTCCCGAGCCGGAAACGACATATTATCTGGTTGGTGACGGCAATATCGGCTGGAGGGCTTCGGATACCTATAAGTTCACCAAGGCCGAGGATGGCACATACTGGCTCGACGTGACCGAAGAACACAAGATCCAGGGTGTCGACGGTGGGAATGTCGCAAACATCAACATAATCCGCAACGGCGAATGGAACGCATGGTGGGGATGTCAGACCCGTCCCATCGAGCCGTCGGAAACAGCTATGGAATGGAAATGGATGGCCAATGGCGATGCCGATTCCTTCTGTTTCGCAGCCGGAGTCTCCTACACAGGTTCCATCAAATTCGTGGAACCGGCTACTCTGGACAGCAACAGCGCTGCAATGGTGACATTCTATCCTACGATAGTAGGGCGTCCCGGTTCCGGTGTCACATCGATCATGCATGATGAAACGGCTCCCGTATATTATGACCTGAACGGCGTACGCATCTCCAACCCCCGTCCCGGTACAATCTGCATAGTCCGTCAGGGCACCAAGGTTTACAAGCACATTGCCCGCTGATCAATTCCCCGATAAATAAAATTGAAGGAGGCGAGGTCCCTGTCGGACCGCCTCCTTCTTATTTCAGCAATTTACTTGAAAATATATTCAACGATTTACTTGAAAATCACTTTCTGTGAGCGGCAGCCTCGCTTCATGATGTAAAGGTTGCCTTTCACGGGATGATCCACACGGAGACCCTGGAGGTTGTAATATCCCGTCTGTTCGGTTTCAGCTGATACGATTCCGACTCCTACATGCTGGTCGCGGACCATCATCACGTTTGCGGTGCGGGCTTTGCCGGGTTCCATGGGATCTGGCGTCAATGTAATCTTGCCTTTGAAATCATCGGCCAACGTGGTGTTGTCGGCAGTTCCCCATTGCCAGGTCATGTCGCTGCCCATATCCGTGGCGTCTATCTGTGCTCCGTATGTGTAATATACCGGCGAGAGTTCCCACGAGCGTGCGGAAATCTTGAATGGCGTATTCCCTGGAATCTCCGTAATAATCACATATTTGCCATCTTCCTTGTGGAACTGCCATTTCGTATCGTTGACATCCATGGCCCAGCCGTTGAAGTCGCCCACCAGGAATACTACGGCATCCTCAGGCGTTTCCGGAGTGGCAGTGACGGTAGACATGTCGCCCGATACAGTCACGTTGTAGTACCGGCTTATGCATGGATAAGTTATGTTTCCGTCCGAATGATTCAGCTGTGTCGCTACTCCTTCGTTCATTATTGCTGCCGAATATTTGCCGGCTCCCCATACGCCCCAGTCATCGCCGTTTTTGAAGATGGATATGTTCTGGTTGCTGACATTTCCGTTGGGCGCCGGTATGATACTGAAATGAAAATCGCCGTCATCACCTTTCTCCACAATAGCCGGTGGATTGATTATCCAACCTCCTAATGTCACACCGTTCACCACAGTGCCGTTCTCACCGGCAAGATATATGCGGTCCGGAAGCGCCTTGACCGTCTTCAGATCGCCCGCTACCACGAACGTGAAGTTGCCCCCGGTGAAATTCCAGGCATTGTTGTTGTCGAAACCTGCAGTGCTCTTGATCAGATTCATCTCGACACACGGCTGTAGTGTCGCATCCTCGATAGACAGCTGGTTGGGATTCCAGTCGGTGTTCCAGTCCGTCACGCCGTTGGCAGATTTCTGTGTGGAGATATGGAAATTGCTGAAATTTTCCACCTTGATTGTGAATACTCCGTTTTCCAAGGGGATGGCTATAGGATCGGTGATGGTCCATCCGGGACACGTAGTGCCGTTTACGGTCTGGCTTGCATCGCCGTTGACGTAGATTACATCCGTCTGTGCGGATCCTTGCGGATATGCGGAAGCCGCGAAGAAGGCTGCCAGCGATAACAGGAAAAATTTCTTCATGATGAATGTTGTTTAGGTTATAATGGTTGAGTTGTTATCGTTGAGTTATAATCGCTGCGTATCCGCCGCCGCGTGCCATGTCTATCGCAAGCACGGGACTGTCGGACACAACGCTGTCGGTACGGAAATCCTTAGCCTGGGTGCCGGCGTTGACCCCATCGGAATGGCTGAAAATATTCTTAGAGCCACTACCCATAAATGACAGGTCAAGCTCCAGATGCAAAGGTGCGTCGGTGCCGTTCAAGGCGCCGACATACCATGTGTCGCCGTTACGGCGCGCTACCGCCACATATTCACCCAATCGCCCGCATAACGGCACGGTCTCGTCCCATACCACAGGAATACTCTTAATGAAGTCGCGGCTTTCGGGATTGGCATCGTAATGTACAGGAGAATCGGCCATGGCCTGGAGAGGACTCTCGTACACCACGTACAGCGCCACCTGATGGCTGCGTGTACCTTGGCTCATCGGTTCGTCGTGAATGGCACGGAATCGGTCGGCGTGCGCGTTGTTCATAGCTCCGGGGGTGTAATCCATCGGGCCGGAGAACTGCCTGATATATGACAGCAGCACATCGTGGCGCGGAGTGACACGGTCGCTCCACTTATTGTTTTCAAGGCCATAGACGCCCTCGCGCGTCATGATGTTGGGATAGCGGCGCCGCATGCCGTCGGGAGGATAGCAGCCGTGAAAATTCACCATCATCTGTCTGGCTGCGGCCTCGCGGGCCGTACGCTCGAAGAACGACGTCATCCACGCATCGTTGCGGTCCATGAAATCGACCTTGATACCCTTTACGCCCCATCCGTGCATCATGTCGAGTGCCTGATCCATCTGTCGGTCGAGATTGACCCATTTCACCCACAGCAGGATACCCACATTCCGGCTGCGCGCATAGTCACAGATTCTTTTCATGTCGACATCCTCGGAAAGTGTCAGCAGGTCGAACGGCGCAGACCAGCCCTCGTCGATGAGAAGATACTCCATTCCGTTGCGGGCCTCGTAATCGACCATGTACAGGTATGTGTCGGTGTTGATTCCCACACGGAAATCCACTCCGTAGATATCCCTGCAGTTCCACCAGTCCCACAGTACCTTGCCGGGACGTACCCAGCTGTAGTCTGTGCCCTTATCCGGTTCGGAGGCGAGGAGATATACCAGCTCGGAGGCAAGAATGTCTTTCTCGTCGTCGAATGTAGCCACTATGCGCCACGGGAATGTGCGTCTCCCCGCATCACGTATCAGATATGGCTCGCGGGTGTCGACATACCGTTTGTTGCCGTTCTCAATCTCCTTCTCCGTCGCAGGATAGCCTGCGAACTCACCTTGCAGCATATCGCCCGATTTCTTCAGGTACATGCCGGGATAGCTATATACGTCCGATTCGGCTAACAGCACCTTGCAGTCGCCGTAATCCAGCAGTGCCGGAAGTATCACAAGACTGTCCGAGGGGAGTTCCCGGTATGGACGTTCCGTATAATTGTATTCAAACCATTGCTGGAGACGGTCGGTCAACTGAGTGTAGGTCGCCGGATTCCCCGATATGCGGAACGATGTCCGTTCTCCCTCCACTTTATCGGCCTTTCGTGCGTCAGACACGAATCTATAGGCCATGCCGTCGTCATATACTCTGAACTCGATGTCGTAATCCCCATATTTCAGTACCGCACCGTTGTATCGGTCGGACACCGTCCGGCTGCGTCTGGGCACATCGACAGACACCTGGCCGCAGCCTGTCGACCGCCTTACTGACTGGCATCGTCCTTTCGTGCCCCAGCCGATGCCGTCGACTCTCATTTCTATCGGCGATGTCCCGATTATCTCGCGGTTGTCGCGGCTTAACCTGTAATTGACCGGACCATCCTTCTCTACTGTCACGATGTTGCGTCCGTCCGGCGATTTTATCTCCAGTTCGGCACCCTGTAATCCGAAGGCTATGGCCAACAATGTTATCGCTGCCGTTATATTCCTGATTCCCATAGTGTAAATGCTTGTTTAGTTATTGCCTGCTACCGTGATCATGGCGAGTCCCGCCACAAAAAGAATGAACATCATGGCCAGCAACGTCGTGGTGCGTCGGTCAACCCCTTTGAATTCTTTCCAGATAAAGAGTCCCCATAGTGCCGCTATCATCGGGGCTCCCTGACCCAGTGCATACGACACGGCGGCTCCCGCCTTGCCGGCGGCGATATAACTCAACGCCGTTCCGAGACCCCATACACAACCGCCAAGGATTCCAACCAGGTGGGTACCGGACTTCCCTTTGAAATATTCCGAATATGTCACGGGCGCGCCATCGAAGGGATGATACATGGCCAATGTGTTGAAGATGAAATTGCTCAGGAACACTCCGACGCTGAAAATGAAGAACGCCGTGTATGGAGTCGCCATGCCGGCGGCCGGGTTGTGGAAATCGGACAGGTCCATGGAGGCTACCACGAAACGATAGAAGAAGGACATCAGCAATCCCGCCAACAAAGCCAGGCCGATACCTTTTTTTACTTTGCCGGATCCGTTGCTTTCATTGCGCCTCGCCGCCACTCCGTTGAGGATGATGGCCAGAGTCACAAGTCCTACACCGATGAACAGCAGCAGCGCGTCTCCCTTGGGCTGTCCGCTGTAATTGATGAATACCCCTAACACCAGCGCCAGCCCTACGCCCAACGGAAAGGCCACCGCCATGCCTGCAAGAGCCACAGATGCCGACAGCAGTATGTTGGATGCGTTGAAGATCACACCTCCTGTGAGGGCGCTGATTATCCTCCGACCCTCCAACTGGCTCAGATCCTCGATAAAACCGCGCCCTGAGTCACCGATGCTGCCCATCGTGAAGCATAACAGAATTGAGAACAGCAGGATTCCTATCGTGTAATCCCAATAAAAGAGTTCGTACCGCCATGTCCTGGCTGCCAGTTTCTGGGTGTTGCCCCAGCTGCCCCAGCATATCATGGTGATCACGCAGAACACTACCGCAAGGGCGTAATTATCGACTATGAACATAATGTAATTATTTGGATTTTATTCACATCGGTCTTTAACGCGGTCGGCCAATACCGTCGAAAGATCAGTCCCGTTTAGTTTCAGATATCTGAACCGGCCGTCGGGCTGTGGCGTGAAAACAGTTACACCGGAGGAGTCAACAGTAACTTTGCCCGGTTCCGACAGGTCGAACCATCCATTGTCGGGTTCGATGGCGTAGAGCACCGATGTCAGGTCCCAGCAAGGCCTGTCGTACGGCATATCCAGAAAATGCTCATAGCCGACCCGTAACGGATGATTCGCCGGAAAGTCCGATTCCAGCCTCTGATGCGGATACAGCACATCATTGCCGACTTCGAAACCGCTCGCCACCATTTTCACCGGCCATGCCGACATGACGTATTGCGCTGCCCCGATGCTTTGAAGAATATTCCATTCCGGAGTTCCGGTGCCGGTGTAGTCACCTCCCATCACACTCAACATCCTTACCTTCCTCGACACGAGTCCGATACCGTCAAGATCGCTGACGGAATCGGGAACACTGCGTAGAAGTGCCTCAAGATTCACCATTGGTCCGGTGGTTATGATCACCACTGATGAATCGGGCGACTCCGACAGAATCCTGCGCATCATTTCGTAACCTTTAGAATGCCCGCATCCCACATGTGCGGAATCGGATACTGCCGCGTTATTCAGCGCTTCGATTACCGGCAGGAGATAATTGCCGGCATCCCTGTTGGGCCCGTCTATTACGGTTCCGAACCGCGGATTGCCGCTGCCGAAACATCCGTAGTAACGGCAGGCCGCTTCCAATGCCAGCGGATTGTCTTTGGACACAGCCGTTCCGGCAAGCTTTATCTTACCGCTTTTCTCGTAGTTTATCAGCATCTGATAAGCCAGCAGATCATCGATGTCATTACCGAGGTCTGTGTCGAAAATCACCGTGACAGGATTTAGGGAATCCACGGTATTTCCGGCGGAGCTGTATGAAGCAACCATGGCGGATGCGGTCAATGCCAACATCAATGGCGGGAGGGAACGGTAGCTCATGTTCATTTCTGTTTCGATAAGAAATCGAGAACATCCTCCCGAAAGGGTATGGAGGGCTGAGCTCCATGCTTAGTGACCGACAGGGCCGATGCTGCGGAAGCAAACTCAAGCGAATCGCGGTTTAGGTTCTTGTGATGAGCATATTCCACTGCTATTGCGCCGCAGTAGGTGTCGCCTGCGCCGACGGTATCGACTGCCTTGACCTTGAAGGACGGTACAAAATATTCATCTTCTTGAGTCAGCGCGTAACTCCCCTCCGTTCCAAGTGTAACGATGACGGTGTTCACTCCGCGCGAGCGGATGGTTTCGGCTGCTGTTTTGTAGTCATCGGATATGCCTGTAAGCTGACTGGCTTCAGTCTGATTCAGAATCATGACGTCGGTCATGGCGTACATCCCGCTGTCTACCGGACCGACCGGGGCCGGATTATAGATTACCGATGCACCCGCATCCCGGGCTATCCTTGCGGCATGCTTCACCGTGGCGTAAGGTATCTCGCCTTGCATCAATACCACATCGGCGTCTTGAATCATGTTCCGGTGACTGTCCAGCAGATCCACATCCAGAGCCGCGTTGGCGCCGGGGCATACGGAGATTGAGTTCTCGCCATGGCTGTCCACCATTATCAGTGCCACACCGCTATGTTCTCCTTTGATTGTGGAGATGCCGTCGGTTGACATTCCCTCGGACACAAAATGTCGTATCTGTTCTGTGCCGAACGAATCATCGCCTACGGCCGAGATGAACGTTACATCTGCTCCGAGACGTGAGGCGGCCACAGCCTGATTCGCCCCTTTGCCTCCGTACGCCTGCATGAACCGGCCTCCAAGAACGGTCTCCCCCGCTCCGGGCAACTGACGAACGTTCGATATCATATCAATATTGGAACTCCCGATGACGGTTATTTTCATGATTAAGGTATAGTTTATAGTTTAAGGTTTATAGTTCCGCTTTACAACTTATTTTAGCTTTATAGCTAAAGTGTAATATATATAAGGGAGCGTTTCCTCAAACAATCCTAAACCTTTCTAAAATTTTTAACCGGATAGCATAGATTGTCCTTTTCAGGACCATCTTCTTGGAAATCGGGAATATATTTTATGCAAATTTGCAGCGTTGTTGCAAATTTGCATAAAATCATTAACATTCCCGGTAATTGATATTAATATTCTCGGTAATTGATAATGGAGGTGTAGCCGACAGAGGGGAGAGTCTGGCCTGAATAGATTATGGACTTTTTGTGAATCAGTTCGGGAAATGCCTTTTCGAAATTATTCAATCCCTTGGCAAAGTCGGGATGGAATGTGGCCGATGACTTGATTTCATAACAGTCATAACCGCTGCCGTCTTTTACCAACAGATCAACCTCATTGCCGTTAGAGTCGCGGTAGAAATATAATCCGCCGTTCTGACCGGAATTATACCTTTTCTTTAGAAAATCCATTATCACCATATTCTCAAACAGGTGTCCGCGCATTTTGTCGCGGTTCATGGTGTCGGCAGAGTCGATATCCAGCAGATAGGCAGCCAGACCGCAGTCTGTGAAATATAGTTTTGGGCTTTTTGTCAGGCGTTTGCGTGTATTCGTATAGAAAGGAGGCAGCATATATACTATGTACGATGCCTGGAGCACCGATAGCCATGAGTTGATGGTATTCGATGCCACTCCAAGTTCGTTAGACAGTTCCGAAGCGTTGAAAATACTACCGATGCGAGCGGCACATAGCTTGATGAATCGCTGGAAGGTGTCGAGGTCTTTTATTGACAGTATATTGCGGACATCACGTTCTATGTATGTCTTGACGTAAGCAGGATATAGAAACTTCGGCAAGTTCTTGCCGCTCCAGATAGCGGGATAGAACCCTTTATACATCAGGTCATTGGCAGAATCACCCTGATCAAGCCCGGTGATCTCCCCCAATGATAATGGCAGCAACTCAAATACTGCAGAGCGCCCCGCCAAAGACTGTGACACGGAATGCAGCAATCCAAACTGCGAACTGCCTGTTAGGTAGAACTTTCGCTGCGGATTCTCGTCGACTATACCTTGTATATATGAAAGAAGTTCCGGCACATGCTGCACCTCGTCGATGATGACACCGTTCTGGAATTGTGCAAGAAATCCCCGTGGATCGGAAATTGCCAGCTGTCTAATGTCAGGATCTTCCATTGAATAATAGGGCAGATCCTTGAACAGATGTCTCAGCAGAGTCGATTTGCCCGACTGCCGAGGCCCCGTCAGCGTCACGACAGGGAAGTACTGAGCCGCCTCAACGACCGCCTCCGCAATAGTCCTTGTAATAAAATTCCCGTCCATACACTCTCTATATTATGCAAATTTGCAATACCACTGCAAATTTACATAAAATAATCAAGACGAACAAGGTCAAATGGCGAGAAAGCAGGAAGTACCTTTATGGAACTGCATGCAAGTGCAAAGTTCTGATTTTGAGAATTGGAGAAAAAAGGTTAAATTTGCGGAATGCAAAAGATTATCGGAGCATTCATGGTGACGGCGGCGATATTGATGGCCGGAGTGTCGTGCGGCGGGGCGCGGAATGGTTCTGCGGCCGGTGACGGTGCACCCTCTTCCGAAACGACCGATGCCGAGACAGCCTCCGTGCCTGAATTCGATGCGGACAGCGCATACGTTTATCTGAAACGTCAGGTGGATTTCGGGCCGCGTGTGCCCAACAGCGAGGCGCATCGCAAGACGGCTGATATGTTAGTGGCGGAACTGAAACGCAGCGGCGCGCAGGTACATGAACAGCGTTTTGACGCCAAGGCTTTCGACGGCACCGTGCTGCAGTCGCGCAACATCTTCGCCCGTTTCAATCCGGAAAAGGAAAAGGGGCGGCTGTTGCTTCTTGCACATTACGACACCCGTCCCTGGGCTGACCAGGATCCCGATGAATCTAAGCGTAAGCAACCGATAGACGGTGCCAACGACGGCGCAAGCGGCGTGGCTGTACTGTTGGAGACGGCACGTCAGCTCACCATCAAAAATCCCGGTTACGGCATAGACATTCTATTTGTGGACGCTGAGGATTATGGCACGGACAATCAGGATGATTCCTGGGCAATGGGCGCGAAATATTTCGCCGACAACATGGACGCCAAGGGCTGGCGTCCGGCCAAGGCTATACTGCTCGATATGGTGGGTGGACGCAACGCACGGTTTCCCTACGAGTATTTCTCCCAGCAGGCGGCACCGGAACTGAACGCGCAGTTCCGTCAGGCGGCCGGCGCGGCCGGATATGCCTCGTATTTCCCGCAGACCATGGGCGGCGCGGTGACCGACGACCATGTGAAGCTGATAGAACAGGGTGTGTCGGCCATAGACATAATAGACTATGACCCGCGGCAGGGATTCAATCCGACATGGCATACCGTAAGCGACAATATCGGCAACATCGACAAGACCACGCTAAAGGCAGTGGGTCAGTCGCTGCTGCAATTCATATATAAATAACCGAATAATAACAAACGACATAAGAATACGACAATGGACTTCATACAGGAACTGACATGGCGAGGCATGGTACATACAGTAATGCCCGGTACTGACGAAGAACTGAAAAAAGGTATGACCACCGCATACTTAGGCATAGACCCGACGGCGGATTCGCTGCATATCGGCCATCTGTGCGGCGTGATGATGCTGCGTCATTTCCAGCGTTGCGGCCACAAGCCATTGGTGTTGGTGGGCGGCGCTACCGGCATGATCGGCGACCCTTCGGGCAAATCGGCCGAGCGCAACCTGCTTGACGAGAAGACTCTGCGCCACAACCAGGAGGCAATCAAGAATCAGCTGAAGAAATTCCTGGATTTCGACAGCGACGCGCCCAACCGCGCCGAGATGGTGAACAACTACGACTGGACCAAGGACGTGACATTCCTGGATTTCGCCCGCGAGATAGGCAAGCACATAACGGTGAACTACATGATGGCCAAGGATTCGGTGCAGAAACGTCTCAACGGCGAGGCCCGCGACGGACTGAGCTTCACCGAGTTCACCTACCAGCTGCTGCAGGGATTCGACTACTATACGCTTTATAAGGACCGCAACTGCCGTCTGCAGCTCGGCGGTTCGGACCAGTGGGGCAATATCACCACCGGTACGGAGCTGATACGCCGCAAGCTCGGCGGCGAGGCTTACGCCCTGACCTGCCCGCTGATCACCAAGGCCGACGGCGGCAAATTCGGCAAGACCGAGAGCGGAAACATCTGGCTCGACCCCGAGCGCACGTCGCCCTACAAGTTCTATCAGTTCTGGCTGAACGTCAGCGACGAAGACGCCGAGAAATACCTGAAGATATTCACTTTCCTGAGCCAAGAGGAGATTCAGGCTCTTGCCGAGGAACACGCCGCCAACCCCGGCGCGCGTCCCATGCAGAAGCGGCTGGCCAAGGAACTGACCGAGATGGTGCACAGCGAGGAGGCATACAACAGTGCCGTAGCTGCCAGCGAGATACTGTTCAGCCCCAAGGCCGCCGAGGCCCTGCACAACGTGGACGAAAAGACACTGCTCGAGGTGTTTGAGGGAGTGCCGATGTTCGACATCGCCCTGGGCGACCTTGAGGCCGGAGTGCCTCTGATTGACCTCGTGGCTGTCAAGTCACAGGTGTTCCCCAGCAAGGGGGAGGCGCGCAAGATGATACAGCAGGGCGGCGTGTCGGTCAACAAGGAGAAGGTGACCGATCCCAACGCCGTGATAGGCAAGGACGCACTGCTTGGCGGCAAGTACATCCACGTGCAGAAAGGCAAAAAGAACCATTACCTGCTTAAGGCACAGTAAAAAAGAGTAAACAGAGTGAAAAGGATAGCGATATTGACGAGCGGGTCGGCACCGGTGGCAACCGAGATGATGGACACGCTGAACCGGGGAAGCCGTTACCGCATCGGAATGGTACCCGAGTCCCTGGCCATGAACCCGGAGCGACTGGCCGACGCGCTGAAGCAGGAGGGCGTGGAGTTCCTGATACTTGAGAACTACACGCAGAGCCTTCCGGAAGGATTCGGTGTGCCGTACATGGTCATAAGCGAAGGAGAAAGCGTGACCGACGCCACGCGCCGCCTCAACGTGGAGTGTCCCGAATACGGACCCGAACGCCGTTGGGCGCATACGCTGCGTGAGGATTTTGCCGTAAAGGCACAGACCCCTCCGCCCATGCCGGCAGAAGCGGGGGAACCCGAGCAACCTCAGGCACAGACCCAGGCGCCCGAGCCACAGCCGGCATACTTCAATCCGGCACCGTCGGCAATGTCTCAGGGCAATCCGGCGTCCGCTCCGGCCGAGCGCAAGCCCATGCCCAAGTCGTATCTGCTGTGGGCCATACTGGCCACCATTTTCTGCTGTATGCCCGCCGGTATCGTGGCGATAGTGTTCAGCACACAGGTCAGCAGCCGGTACTTCGTCGGTGATGAAGCCGGTGCCGAGAAGGCTTCGAACCGCGCCCAGATATGGATCATAGCTTCCATTGTGCTGAGCATCATCACCAATTCGCTGTACACTCCGCTGATGTTCCTGAGCGCTGCGATGTGATGCGCAGTACTGGAAAATCGCGTAACATACTGACTGTGGCTCTCATTGCGGGAGTCACGGTCATTGTTTTGTTTTACGCCATATTCGATCCCGAGCTGCCGTGGATGCCCAAGTGTATGTTTCATGCCCTGACGGGCTGGAACTGTCCCGGCTGTGGCTCGCAGCGCGCCATACACGCCCTGCTTCACGGTCGAGTGGCCGATGCCTGGAATTATAACGCATTGGTGGTATGTCTGTTGCCGCTGATGGCACTCTGGACATTCTCCGAATTCAACCGCACGAGGAGGCCGAAACTGTATGCACGGCTCAACTCCGTGCCTGTCATTATAGTGGTGTCCGCGGCAATCGTGATATGGTTTATAATGAGCAACTCTGATAAGATATTTATATGAAACCTCCTGTGTTCATACTCGGATATATGGCATGTGGCAAGACCACGTTGGGCCGCGCGCTGGCCCGTGCTTTGGATCGCGAATTCATAGACATGGACTTCCGGATAGAGCAGCGTTACCGCAAGACAATCAAGGAACTGTTCGCAGAGCGAGGCGAGGCCGGTTTCCGCGATATAGAGAGCCGGATGCTTGACGAGATTTCCTATATGGAGGATGTGGTGGTGGCATGTGGCGGCGGAACGCCCTGCTTCAACGACAACATGGCCAAGATGAACGAGCGTGGCGTGACGGTATGGCTTGAAGCCACCCCCGAACGAATAGTGCAGCGGCTCGTCATCAACCGCGCGCGTCGTCCGCTGATGGCCGACAAGAAACCCGAGGAGCTGTTGGAGGCGGTAAACGCCGGACTCGCCGGGCGTCGGCAATATTATTCGCAGGCCTGTATCCGCTTTAACGGCGACGAGTTGGAGAACCGCCACGAGATAGACACCACCGTGGCCCGCTTCCTCCGGATGTACGAGGTATAACAACCTGAACAAAAGGCTTGTTGGTTTCCTTGATTAAACTTTTAATTTTCTTGATTAAAGCTGTTGGAATTTGCTGATAATCGAAGAATAATTAGTAATTTTGTGTTATGACACAGGATTTGACACTCTCTAAGAATAAAGAGTACCGTAGTTGGGTTAAGGAACTCAAGCAACGGTACCTCTCCGCCCGTCTTAAAGCCTCCGTAGATGCCAACCGCACACTGTTGGAATACTATTGGAGTCTGGGGCGCGACATCGCCGACAAACAGTATGCTAATACGTACGGTACCGGATTCTATAAAACTCTTAGTCACGATTTGAGGTCTGAAATGCCTGGCGAAAAAGGCTTTTCAGAAGGTAATATCCGGTATATGTATCGCTTCTACCAGCTTTATTCTCAGCACATTGAAAATCTTCTACACGCTGTAGAAGAATCTGCTCCTACAAATCTTCTACGAGGCGTAGAAGATTTCAAATCTACAAAATATCCGCAAGGTGCGGATGATTTGATTGCTGAAATATGTTCCATACCATGGTTCCACCAGCAGCGTATCATCGATAAATGCAAAGGGGATGTGAAAAAGGCTCTTTTCTTTGTCCGTAAGGTGATAGAGAATAGCTGGGGCCGCGATGTGCTGTTGAATTTTCTCGGCACGGACTTATACGAGCGTCAGGCGAAAGCTATTACCAATTTCAGCAAGACGCTTCCGGCTCTGCAAAGTGATCTTGCCCAACAGACCACCAAAGACCCATACGTGTTCAATTTCCTGGCGATGACGGAAGACTATAACGAGCGGGAACTTGAGGACGCTCTTGTCGCCAATGTGACGAAATTCCTTGTTGAACTGGGTACAGGATTCGCCTACATGGGAAGACAGTATCGACTGCAGGTAGGCGAAAAAGAAATCTTCATCGACCTTCTGTTTTACAACACCCGCATACACGCTTATTGCTGTGTGGAGTTGAAAACGGGTTCATTCGAGGCATCCCATCTCGGACAATTAGGTCTTTATGTTACGGCAGTCAATCATCAGCTTAAGACTGAATACGACAATCCTACCATCGGATTGTTGATTTGCAAGGACAAAGACAACATCGAGGCTCAATATTCATTAGAGGCATACAATCTTCCTCTCGGAATATCTCAATACGAGTTGTCCAAACTTATTCCCAAAGAGATAAAGAGTTCCCTGCCTTCTATCGAGCAGATAGAATCAACGCTGGAGCAGTTGTCGGAGAATAGCGAGGACTGATATTTCTTTCGACGGCAATTTGAACGTGCGTTTGCAAGTGACGATTAAAAATATTAATTTTGCTCCCGTACTAAGCCTTGACACGACGAGGCTTATGGGAATGCCTTAAAGAAAAGCCCTAAAGACTGAAAGATATGAGCACGACAAATAATGGGAACGACGGTGCCTGCACGGCACTTGAGCCGCAACTTGAAGAACAGGTTGAGAAAGGATCGCGTTCGCGAATATGTGTTGGAATGGTAGGCAACTACGCGGACTCGGACGAGACCAGGTTGTTGCTTACTCCCGAAGCCTGCGGCATGCTGACGTCGTCGGGCATACAGGTGTCGATGGAGGCGGGAGCCGGCGTGGACATCAGCTTCAGCGATGATGCGTACGCCGAATACGGCGTGAAGATAGTGACCCGCGACGAGGCCCTGAAGCAACCGGTCGTGCTGTCATTCATGCCCCTGCGCGCCAAGGACGTCAGGAAAATGACCAAGGGCGCTGCATTGTTGTGCATGATGGGCCATGACCTGTTCGAGCCGGGGTCCATCAAGGCGTTGCTGTCGCAGCACATAGACACCGGATGTCTGGACAATATGTATTCCCATCACGACATACCGATTTTCGCCAATATCCTTGACGAGATAGACGGCCGCGTGGCCGTGATGTATGCCGAGGAGGCGCTGAGCTACTTGGGGGGCGGCAAGGGTGTGCTGCTGGCCGGCGTGGCCGGTCTGAATCCCTGCGAGGTGATGGTGATAGGCTCCAGCAGCGCGTGCGTGCATGCGGCGAACGCAGCCGCCGCCAACGGCGCGAAGTGCGTGATAATGGACAACGACGTGTCGGCTCTGGAAACCATACGGCCCAGTCTGATGCCGCAGGTGGAACTCGTGGCGATACATCCCAGGGTGCTCGCCAACCGTGTCAAGACCGCCGACGTGATCATACTGGGAAGCACCACGCGCGAGTTCAAGTTCCCCCAGGTGCTGTCGTCGCAGCTTAAGGATAACGTGTATGTCCTGGATCTGAACGAGATGCATCCTTCGGTGTCCGTGCCGCGGACGGTGGCCATGGCCATATCGAATCCGCTGATCAATTTCTTTGAGGAAATGAAGATCAAGGAGGGGCTGGACGGCATGGTGGCCACGACGGCCGGTGTGCAGAACGGCATGGTGACATACCGGGGCAAGCTGGTGGACAAACTGATAGGGTCGTATACGGCGATGCCCAGTGTGGACATCCGGGTGATGCTCTCTACAACCAACTGATAGCAGATAGAAACGAAACGACAGCTGATACATATCGTCTCATCGACGAAATGGGGAGGTGTCGAGCAATATGCGCTCGACATCTGCGGTCATTATCATACGTTGGGGTGGGCCGTGACGGCCGTGACCCGCGACGCGAAGGCCGTTGACTCCCACTTCGCCGCCTGCGGCATCCCGCTGCGCCACATTCTGTTCGGAGGATACACCGACATGGGCTCCATCTGGGGCATGGGCCGAATGCTGAAGGAATGCGCCAAAGGGACGATAGTGCATGTGCACCGGTATTGCGACGCTTTCACTGTGTTGGCAGCCAAAAGATTGGTGTGTCGCCCCGACGTGTTGGTGGTGGCCACGTGCCACACGGTGGCGCCCGGTCGCGACACATGGCTGTTCCGACGTCTGTACAATAAAATCAACGCTCATATCTTCGTGTCGCAGACGGCCAAGGACACATTCCTGTCCACATGGCGCGACAACAGAGTGCCCATACCGGCCGACCGCATGTACATGCTGCACGACAGCGTGAACCTCGACGACGTGAAGCCGTCGGCCGAACCGGCGCGGGGTCCCGTAACGGCCCTGTGCCACGGTACCATCGTGGAAGGCAAGGGCCTGGAGAACGTGATAGACGCCCTGTCGGTGCTGACCCGGCGCGGGATAAAGCTGCGCCTGCGCATAGCCGGCTACGGCGACCCGGACTATATCGACGACCTGCGGCGCCGAGCCATAACCCGGGGAGTGATGGACAAGATAGACTGGATCATACCGCCGGGCGACATACTGCTGCTGATAGGTGAGAGTCACTTCGGTGTCCAGCCGTCGGTGCGCCGCGAGGCCTTCGGGCTGGAGAGCCTGCGGTACATGGCCTGCGGGCGTCCGCAGGTATGCGTGCCCAACGGCGCACAGTCGGAATACCTGACCGACGGCGTGACGGCATTGTTCGCGCCTCCCAACGACTCGTCACGATTGGCCGACGCAATGCAGCGACTGGCGGAAGACCCGCAGCTGCGTCTCGAGATGGGTAACGCCTCGCGTCAGAGATATGAGGAAAATCAGGACTGGAATAAGTTCATAGAGGAACTGGACCGTATTTACAGTAAATTTGTCGATGACAATCAGTGAATCAGTTAACAGTGAATCAGTCAATGGATGTTGAATCCGTGATAGAAAGGCGTGTACACCGCCTGGTGTGCGGCGTGGTGTTCATGCTGCTGCTCGCCACGTATTGGCTCACCACTCCCGACAGCGTCAGCTACTGGGATTGCCCGGAATATGTGTCGGCCGCATATCTGCTGGAGATAGGCCATCCGCCGGGCAATCCGGTGTGGATGCTGGTGGAGCACATAGTCACGCTGCTGTCCGGACCGGAACATGCCGCATACGCCGTGAACCTGTCCAGCGGACTGTTCACCGCCCTGGCCGGGATGTTGCTCGCCTCGGTGCTGTATAAGGTGACGTTGTGGCTGCTGAGGCGACGTAAGGAGTCGGGTGTATGTCCTGTATGGGGAGCCGCCGGCACGGCTGCGGTGGGGGCGCTGTGTTTCGGATGGTGCGACTCCTCATGGTATTCGGCCGTGGAAGCCGAGGTCTACGCCATGTCTATATTCTTCACGGCGCTTACCGTATGGCTGATGGTGAAATGGATGTTCACCGCCGACAACCTCGCCGCCAACCGGCTGTTGGTGTTGTTGGCCTACGTATTCGGACTCAGCATAGGCGTGCATCAGCTGAATCTGTTAGCTATTCCCGCATTGTCTCTGATATGGGGCATGAAGCGCGGCATCCGCAGCTTCACGAAGCTGTTGCTGATAGTGGTGCTCGGCGCGCTGTGCGTCGGGGTGATACTGATAGTGATAATGCCCAAAAGCATTTCGGCCGCGGCCTGGCTCGAACTGCTGTTTGTCAACAGGCTCGGTATGCCGATGCTGTCAGGTGTGGTGGCGTTCGTGCTGTTGCTCGGTATATTGATAGTGGCAGGCATGGCCGTGACACTAAAAACGGGCTTACGTCGCTTCAACCTCGCCTTCTGGATGGCCAGCCTGTTCCTGATAGGCTACGGTGCATACGCGTTGGTGCCGATACGCGGCGGCATACCGTCGCCGGCCAACTCGGCGATGCCCGGCGAACCATTCTCGTTCGCGCGGTATCAGGCACGCGAGCAATATGGCGCCGCGCCGCTGTTCTACGGATATACGCCTTACAGCAAGCCTCTGTTCCAGGAGGAATGGAAGCCCGGCGCCACACGTCCGGAGTATGTGAAATATGCCATCGAAAAGAAACATAAACTGCTGATGCCATACGAACCGGGTGCCCGGATGAACACGACGCGCGGCCGACTTCTGCCGGAGGATTCAGCGGCCAACGCACGGCTTATTGCGTCCGGAAAGCCCGGATATATTGTCAAGGGCTATTCTCTGAAAAACATCTATACGCCGGAACTCAACAGCTTCCTGCCGCGCATCACGAGCCGCAACCCAGTTGACATAGCGTCGTTCGCCGACTGGGTGGGAATGGACACATCGAACATGCGTCGTGTGGAGGTGTCGGAGGCTCTGGATACACTCGGCAATCCGGTGCCGATGATGGACGCTGCCGGAAACAGAGTCCACAAGACTTCGTACAAACCTACCGCCGCACAGCATCTGCGCATGTTAGGCACATATCAGATAGGATACATGTACTTCCGCTATCTGATGTGGAACTTCGCGGGCCGACAGAACGACATACCCTCCCAGGGCGAAGTGCAGCACGGCAATTTCATATTCGGCATAGACTCTATTGACAATGTTATGCTCGGCGCAGAGGACTACCTGCCGGCGGAGGCCGGATCTGCCAATCCGGGACGCAACCGTTATTTCGGCATACCGTTGCTGCTTGGCATCTTGGGCCTGATATGGCTGCTGCGTTCGGGCCATCGCGGCCGACAGGTTGCGGCCGTGTCGTCGCTGCTGTTCGTGATGACTGGCATTGCCATAGTGATATATCTGAACCAGAGCCCCGGCGAGCCGAGGGAGCGCGATTACTCGTTCTTAGGGTCGTTCTGGGCGTACTCGATATGGATTGGTTACGGAGCGCTGTGGGTGGCGCGGATGTTCAGGACTCCCTGGGCTTTCGCGTTCACGCTGATGGTGCCGGCGTGGATGTGTACCGAGAATTGGGACGACCATGACCGCAGCGGACGTCGCGCCGCCGCCACAATAGCACGCATCACGCTGGAATCGCTTGACAGGGATGCCGTGATATTCGTGGACGGCGACAACTTCACTTTCCCGTTGTGGTACGCCCAGGAAGTAGAGGGAATACGAACGGACGTGCGGGTGGTGAACCTGTCGTATCTCGGATTGCCCGGCTATGCCGCCAACATGATGCGACAGTGGCGTGAATCGAAACCAGTCAATACCACCCTGAAACGCGGGGACATAATCTATGACGCATTCACACAAGCCCGGATAAGAGACAACGGAGATACCTTGGCCGCAAACGAACAGCTGCAACGGCTTAAGGATTCAGGAGAGGCAGGATCAATACCTGAGTTCCCGGCCCGGTATGCGCTGATGCGTGTGCCCGGAATGGACCGCGACACGGTGTTTGACATGAGAAAGCTTTCGGAAACCGGTGCGGGGCGCAACGTCCGTTTTGCTCAGCTCATAATGTTCGACATGCTGGCGAATGCCGGGGACCGGCCTATATATTGGTTTGCAGCTGCCAGAAAGCCGGCGCTTCTGCATCTGGACAGTGCGATGCTGACGCAGTCGCTGACGGGTAATAGGTTCGGGAGGATGACGGAGGCGGCAGGGCACGCGGAGTTGATGCGCGGAGTGAATGTTGCCGAAGCTCCCAATGCGACGGACCGGAACGTGTACATGGACGCGACACCGGCCCGAATGGTCGGTCAGTTTCGTGCGGCGTTGATAAAGGCTGCCCGCATCATGCTGTCGGAAGGAAAATTCAAAGATGCATATACGACTCTGTATAAGGCCGACGTATTGATGGGAGACCATCCTCTGTCCTATCCCTTTGTGGCTGACGGCGACGTCGTGAAGGACACCCGGCACGAGTTGGGGCGGCTTCAGCTTGAACTGGCGACGCATCTGACAGATCCACAGGCCACCGAGTTGCGTGCACGGGGATTATACAATCTCAGGCGTGCCGAACGACGCAAGGCCGCGTGGCGCCGCTATAGGAAGCATCTGCCGGAACGACTCCGCGGAGCGATGGCTCCGTTGTCATGACAAAAATGCGTCAAAAAGAACAGTCTGAGGTGCAAAATGACGAATTTTTTGGCCGTTCAAGTATTTTAAATTAACTTTGTGGCATGTATGCGCTATTTCAGCCCGATTTCTACAACACGGTCTGCGCGGTGATGATCGCGATGGCCGCGGTGGTGTTCATAGGCCTGCACCGGATCACGGCAGGCTATGGCGTGGCATACACATCGAAATGGGGACCGGCCATCAACAATAAGGTAGGCTGGATCATAATGGAGGCACCGGCCTTTATAGTGATGCTGCTGCTGTGGCTGTGTAGCTCGCGCAGGGGAGAGCCGGCGCTTGTGGTAATGGCCCTGCTGTTCGAACTCCATTATTTCCAACGTTCGTTCATATTCCCGATGCTGATCAGAGGAAAGAACCGCATGCCCTGGATCATAATTCTGATGGGCGTGATATTCAACACTATAAACTGTTACCTGATAGGCGGCTGGTTCTTCTATGTCAGTCCGGAAGGCTCGTATCCGGTATCGTGGCTGTATAGCCCGCTGTTCATACTGGGAACGCTGATATTTCTGGCGGGAATGTGGATAAACATATCATCGGATTATATCATACGGCACCTCAGAAAGCCCGGCGACACAAAGCATTACATACCGCGCGGCGGCATGTTCAGGTTTGTGACCGGAGCCAATTATTTCGGAGAACTGACCGAGTGGACAGGCTATGCCATATTGTCGTGGTCGCTTGGAGGACTGACGTTCGCGATATGGACGTTCGCCAACCTGGCGCCCAGAGCGGTGTCGCTGCATAAGAGATACATTAAGGAATTCGGAGATGAATACCGCAATCTGAAGCGGCGTTACATCATACCGTATATATACTGATCAATACATACTGATCATGAAACTATTCACAGCAGGCCGGCTTGGGCCGGTGGAGCTGAGGAACCGCACCATCCGTTCCGCAGCGTTCGAAGGCATGGGCCGCGACAACGGCCCGACGCAGCAACTCAGAGACTACCATGTATCGGTGGCCCGCGGCGGAGTGGGAATGACCACGCTGGCATACGCCGGCATCTGTGAGTCGGCGCTGTCGTTCAAGACGCAACTGTGGCTCCGTCCCGAAATAGTGCCCGAACTGCGCAAGATCACCGACGACATCCACGCCGAGGGAGCCAAGGCCAGCATACAGATAGGACACTGCGGCAACATGACGCACCGCTCCACGGCCGGCTGCACACCCGTGGGCGCCTCAACAGGATTCAACCTATATTCCCCTACATTCTGCCGCGGTCTGCGCGAGGACGAGCTGGTGACGCTGGCACGTCAGTTCGGCGAGGCCGTGGACACCGCGCGCGACGCCGGTTTCGACTGCGTGGAGGTGCATGCCGGACACGGGTACCTGATATCGCAGTTCCTGTCGCCATACACCAACCGCCGTCGCGACGGGTTCGGAGGTTCGCTGCAGAACCGAATGCGGTTCATGAATATGTGTCTGGAGCAGGTGATGAAACATGCCGGCTCGGACATGGGCGTGATAGTGAAGACCAACATGCGCGACGGCTTCAAGGGAGGTCTGGAGATAGACGACTGCCTGACCGTGGCCAGGGAGATAGAACGTGCCGGAGTGCACGGAATGGTACTGTCCGGCGGATTCGTGAGCAAGGCGCCCATGTACGTGATGCGCGGCGAGATGCCCATATATACCATGACATACTATATGAAGCAGCTGTGGCTGAAATATGGCGTCAGGATGGTGGGCAAGTATATGATACCGACGGTGCCGTTCAAGGACCTCTATTTCCTGGACGACGCGCGCCTGTTCCGCAAGGAACTGAAGCTACCGCTGATATATGTGGGCGGCGTGGTGGACCGCGACGGCGCCAACAAGGTGCTGGACGACGAGGGATTCGATTTCGTACAGATGGGCCGCGCGTTGCTGACCGAGCCTGACTTCGTGAACAAAATGCGTCAGAGCGAGGATAACCACAATTGCGGCTGCGAGCATGTAAACTACTGCATAGCGCGTATGTACAGCAAGGAAATGGCCTGTCACAAATATTGCAAGGATCTGCCTCCGCGCATCCAGCGCGAGATAGAGAAAATCAAGGAACGCAATGGCTAAGACCCCATCCCACAAAATTTGTTAACGTCAGGGCGGTGGATTTTCGAGGTAATTTATTCGGTCTCAGAGGGAGCAGCCTCGTGGCTGTGACCGAGGAGAGCGGATAAATTAACCGAAAAGACACCGGTCAAAGCACATAATGATGTAGAATTGTTAAAAAATAAAGTCAGAATGGGACTTTCTGAAAAAATATTAGCCCAGCCTCGCAGCAGCACACCATCTTCCTCCTTTTGGCTCAGTCACATAGCCCGCTATGCTCCTGAGCCTGCAAGAAGGAATCTGGCGCACTGCTGCGACCCTGACGTTAACAAATTTTGTGGGATGGGGTCTAAGACGGCGGTCGTGACCGGAGCCAGTTCCGGCATCGGACTCTGCTTCAGCAAGGAGCTGGCCGGCAGGGGGTATGACCTGGTGATGGTGTCCAACCAGCGTGAGGAACTGGAGCGCGCCGCCGCAGAATTGAACGGCACGAACGGCATAAAGGCCGTGCCTTTCTATTGCGACCTGACGGCTCCGGACGCCCACACGCAGATTACATCCTTTCTTGACGAGAACGGAATAGATGCCGACGTGCTGATCAACAACGCCGGCATATTCAGCTTCGATATGGTGACAGACACGCCGGAACGGAAAATCAACTGTTTCCTGGACCTGCACTGTCGTGCGGTGACGATGCTGAGCCGCGAGTTCGCCGAGCGTTTTAAGAAGCGCGGCTCGGGACGGATACTGAACATGTCGTCGATGTCGTGCTGGATGCCGATGCCCGGCATAGCGATGTATTCGGCCACCAAAGCCTACATTCGCGTGTTTTCGCGCGCGCTGCATTACGAGATGTGCGACAGCGGCGTGAGTGTCACAGTGGCCTGTCCCGGCGGCATAGCCACCGACCTGTTCGGACTGCCCCCGAACCTGATGAAACTGGCCGTGCGCATCCATGCCGTACAGACGCCCGAAAAATTCGTGCATAAGGCGGTGAACAAGATGCTGCGCGGCAAGAAACAATACATCAACGGATTTATCAACCGCCTCGCGATTGTGGCGGTCGGAATGACGCCGACCGGCGTCAGAATGCTTATAAAACACAAGATGCTGGACCGCGACATCAAGCGGTGAGGCATAACTGACCAACAAACATCAAAGTTTGTTTGTTAGGAAAATACACTTCAACTTGAGTTTTCGAAAGTTGAACAATTAAGGTTATGGAAAATATTCTGGTGGAAATAATAGATCGCCAGGCCCGGAAGTATGGCGATCGCGAAGCGTATAGGTTTTGTTGGCGAAAGGACGGCGAATGGCTGTCGACGTCATGGACCGAGTTTGCGGCACAGGTCAAGGTTGCCGGCAAGGCTTTGGCGGCCCTGGGTCTGATGGAGAAAGATACGATTGCGATATGTTCTCCCAATACCCCGCAGATCCTTATCACGGAACTCGGAGCGTTCCGCAACCGACTGGCCTCGATTCCAATCTATGCCTCGTCGGTCACGTCCCAGTTCGATTTCATCGTCAACGACGGGGGCGCCCGGGTGCTGTTCGTGGGCGACAAGCATCAGTATCCCATGGCCTACGATTACTGGAAGAAACATCCCGACCAGATACTGAAGATAGTGGTGTTCAAGAACGACGGTCTGGCACTGAAGGACGACGATACAGTCACCATATTCTGGGACGATTTCGTACGCCTGGGCATGGAGGCCGGCGAGGAAATCGAAAAGGAGGTGGCCGCCCGTATGGAACGCGGTCTGCCCGAGGACATGGCCACGCTGATATACACTTCGGGCACCACCGGCGAGCCCAAGGGCGTGTGCATCACCCACGCCAACTACGCATCCTGCATCGACAAGCACCTGAAGTTGCTGCACACCCTTACGGACCGGGACCTGTCGATGGCTTTCCTTCCCATGAGCCACATACTGGAGAAGGCATGGTGCTATTTCCTGATTTGCAAGGGATGTCCGATAGCCGTGAACTACGATCCGCGCGTGATACAGGATACCATCCACTCAGTACACCCCAACGTGATGTGCTGTGTGCCACGTTTCTGGGAGAAGGTATATGCCGCTGTCAAGGAGAAAATCGCCGGCATGAACGCCATTGAGCGCTGGATGGTGAACCGCGCCATCGCCGTGGGCAAGAAGCGCAACCTGAAATACAGGCGAATGGGCAGGCAGGCACCCTGGCTGGTCGAGAAACAGTACCGGTTCTGGGACCGTCATATATTCCAGAAACTGAAGAATGCCATCGGCATACCGAACCCTAATTTCTTTCCGACTGCCGGAGCGCCGCTATCGGACCGCATCGTTGAGTTCATGCGCGCCGTAGGCATCGACATCGTGATCGGCTACGGACTCAGCGAGACCACAGCCACGGTGACATGTTATCCCGACGTAGGTTGGGAAATCGGCACTGTCGGCGTACCGCTGCCCGGCATCAAGGTGAAGATAGACACCAACGGCGAGATACTGGTGAAAGGGGGCACCGTGACGCCCGGATATTACAACAACCCCGAGGCCAACGCCCAGGCGTTCACGGCCGACGGCTATTTCCGCACCGGCGACGCCGGACATTTCACCCCATCGGGCGCTTTGGTACTTACAGAACGCGTGAAGGACCTGTTCAAGACATCGAACGGCAAGTATATCGCGCCGCAGATGATGGAATCGCGCTTGGCGGAAAACAAATACATCGACGAGGTAGCCGTGATAGGCGACCAGCGCAAATTCGTGACGGCATTGGTTGTGCCCAACATATCGCAGCTGCGCAAATGGGCGCAAGGCAAAGGCCTGGACGAAGATACAGAGCTGTTGGTGAAGAATCCCAAGGTAGTGGAATTCATCATGAGCCAGATCCAGGAATATCAGAAGGACATAGCCGATTACGAGAAGATAAAGCGCATCACTCTACTGCCGCATCACTTCTCGATCATGAACGGCGAGGTGACCAACACCATGAAGGTGCGCCGCCCCATCGTGGCCCGCAACTACGCCGCCCAGATCGAAGCCATGTACGCCTACTGAAGCGCTAATCAAAAACAAAAGGGACACATAAAGATATGAAACAAGCATACCTTATAGCGGCCTTTACTAATTTCGAGCATCTTAAGATACTAATCGAGACCCTTGACAGTAAGGATACTCTCTTATTTTTGGGTATTGACGCTAAGTCAGAGTATCCTTCATTTATCAGAGAACTTCATACTTGTAATCCAATAGTTGTTCTTCATGATAAACGTGTTGAGTGGGGCGACCAATCCCTGATAGTAATGGAATTGGATCTTTTTGCAAAGGCGTATGAAAATCCGGAGATAGAATGGTTTCATCTGATCTCCGGCACGGATTTTCCCTTGCGCTCAATAGACGAAATAAATAAATTCTTCGAAGAATCCAAAGATATAGATGGATTTATGGAAAGCGAGCCGCTTCCTGATCATCTTACCGATAGAGTGGAACTTTATCATTTATATGTACGGCGTCCATCAGAGAATGGACTCATACTGAATTGGATTACCCGGAAGTTGCTCGCAATGCAGAGGAGATTGAAGATATGCCGAAAACATCCCAAGGGGAAACCGTTTATGTATGGCTCAAACTGGGTTGACTTACGGCGTCGGGCTGTCGAGGTGTTGCTGAGTAACAGTAGGGAAATACTTAGGGTTACTAAACTTGCTGCCTGTGCCGATGAGATATACAAGCAGACATTCCTTCAAGGTCAGGGATTAAGTATTATGGATGACAACTTGCGTTATATAGACTGGAGTGCGCGGAAGCCTTCGCCGAAATCTCTGAAGGTGGAAGATTTTCAGAATATCATGCGTAGTGGAAAACTGTTTGCACGGAAATTTGACTCCCCGGAATCACCTCAGCTCCGCGACATGATAATTGAAAGCATTAATGGCATGCAACCTGAATCAAACACCATCGTAGAAAGGAACGATGCCTTAGCTAAATAATCTTACAGCCTTTGAATGTGAGGCGGTGGATGGGGGTGAGGCCGAGGCGGAGGATGGCGCCCTTGTGCTCGGCGGTGGGGTAGCCCATGTTGCGCTCCCAGCCGTAGCCGGGGTATTTCCGGGACAGCTCGGTCATCAGGTCATCGCGGTGTGTCTTGGCCAGAATCGATGCGGCGGCGATGCTGAGGTACTTGCCGTCTCCTTTCACCACCGTGTGGGCGGGAATGTCCATCATCGTGACGGGGTCGAGATATGGCTTGAATTTGTTGCCGTCTACTATGATATGTGCCGGGCGCACCTTGAGGGCGTCAAGAGCACGGTGCATTCCGAAAATGGAGGCGTTCAGGATGTTGATTCGGTCAATCTCGTCGTGGGGTACCATATACACGGCCCATGCCAGGGCCTGATCCTCGATAATGGCGCGCAGACGCTGACGCTCGGCGGCGTCGAGCTGCTTGGAGTCGTTCAGTCCGGGGTCCTCGAAATCAGGCGGAAGTATCACGGCTGCGCAGCTTACAGGCCCACATAGGCATCCGCGTCCGGCCTCGTCGCAGCCTGCTTCGGCTATGTCGGGAATCATGAACGGCAGCAGAGACATAATAGGTCAGAAGTAATAGGTCAGAGTGATGAGGGACGAGATTCTAACGGTCGCGGCTGATGATGTAGTCGAAAATCTCGCGGAACGATTCCTTGCTTTCCGAGTCTGGGAGGGGCGCTATGATTTCGTCGGCTTCCTTCTGCATTTGCCGCATCTTGGCGAAGGCGTCGTCGATGCCTCCGTGAGCCTTGGCGAACTCCACGAGCGATTCGATTTCGGCGGTAGTGAGGTCGCCGCGACGAATCAGGTCTTTCATGCGGTTCGATTCGTCCTGAGGGGCGTTCCGCAGGGCATAGAGCAATGGGAGCGTTACCTTGCCCTCGCGGAGGTCGTTGCCGGTTGGCTTGCCAATCTGCGGGTTGGGGAAATAGTCGAAGATGTCGTCCTTGATCTGGAAGCAGAGGCCGAGCAGTTCGGCATAGCGGCCCATAGGCGCTACGTATTGCTCCGGTGCGTGGCTTACGTCCAGTCCGACGTTGACGCAGCTGCAGAACAGCGAGGCCGTCTTCTGTCGTATTACCGTAAAATAACTGTCGGTGTCGAAGCTGTGCTCGCGTGCGGTGGTGATCTGGTCTATCTCTCCGAGCGATAGCTCCTGACCCAAGGCGCACAGGGCCGACACGACCTTGATGCTGCCGCTGCGGAGTCCCACGGACAGAGCGTTGGAGACGAAGTAGTCGCCTACCAGAACAGCGATGTGGTTGCCCCATGACGCGTTGATTGTGTCGCGACCGCGCCGAAGGAAGGTCTCGTCCACTATGTCGTCGTGAATCAGCGAGGCGTTATGCAGCATCTCGAGCGACGCGCCGGCATACAGCACCTCATCGCTGACCCGGCCGAACATTTTGGCGGCCAGAATTACCAGCATGGGGCGTATCTGCTTCCCTTTCACCTCCAGGTAATGGTCCACGATGCCGTTCATCATACGGTTGGGGGTATGCAACGAATCGGCAATGATGCCGTTCATCGCTTCAAGTTCAGGAGCCAAACGCTTTACAATGTTTTCCATCCGGGCCATAATGGGGACAAAATTACAAAAAAAATGTCAATATACAAACCTGGAGAGGGGCCTGGAAGTGTAATTTTATGGCAAAAATCACGTTTCAATAGAGAACATTACGACCTGACACACAGAAGTCGTCCAAGGCGACTTCATTGAGCATCCGATTACATAATGAACAGAAGCATAGGATTATTGTTTGCCATAGCGGCAATCGTTACCAACGTAGGCGCCATGTCTATAAAGATGCATGCGCAGACAGCCGATGTCCCTACGGCGACAAATTCCACCTGGAAGACGCATACCGCGTTCGACGGCCAGATCAGCAAGATCATAGAAGGCGACCGTTATGTATATGTGTTCGCACATCAGGCATACTATCACGTAAATAAAAGTTGGAGCACCTACAACACTCCGCGTGCTACAGTCCTTTACATTGACAAACAGGACCCGGGGAAAGGAGCGAGGGGATTGCTTGATACGTATGAATCGTCAGGCGTAGGCGTAAGAGTCATGAATTATAATCCGCGCACCCGTAGCCTGTGGATATGTTATGATGACGGCAGTATCGATGTGTTTGAGGAATCAGGCACTATGCATTCAATCAAGGATCTCAAAAGTCAGGCAAAGTCTATGTCGGGTGCCGTGGGTACTGTCAGTTTTGACCTGAATGACGATGCATGGATTGCCCTGGACAAGGGGTATGCCCGAATAGACGGTACTACATTCGAAGTCAAGGAGTGGGCATATCTTGACACATCGATAGAATCTATATGCCGGGTAGGAGACAGGGTCGTGGCTATTATGGACAATGCCTTTTATGAGGCTCCGGAAAATTCGGATCGGACAGTGATGTCATCGTTCAGGAAACACTCGGAACTGACGTTTACCTCCGCCAATCGTATTCTGCCGATCTCCGCCGGTTCGTTTGCTACATTGATCGATGGTTCAAAACTAAGTCTGGCCTCCTGGAATAATGGAAATATGGTATTGACTCCAAAAATAACTGATGCGAATTTTTCAGGCCAATTATGTACCGACACCTCCAACATTACTGACGGCGTAAAGCCATGTTGTCGATATGTTGTGGCAAACCAGTATGAGAACAATTTCGTGCCGGTCAACAACGGATATCTGGCATTTTCCACGACAACGGCTTATTTCATTCCTTTAGAATCCTCAGGTTCCAAGATGGAGGTGAAGAGCTATAAGCTTCCCATGACGGCACCTCGTTATGTGGGTTCGCTTGATTTCCATGAATTCTGGTTTTATGAAAAGAGGAAAGGGTTCTATACCCGTAGTACATCGGATCAGGGCAAGACGTGGAGTGCCGCGAGCGCTATGATTGAATGGCAGGGTCCTGTGTCAATGCTGTTGTCCGAAATGGCCTATTCGCCCACACAGGGGTTATTGGTAATGAATAAATATTCCACGCCGGTAAATTTCATCGCATTCAATGGGTTTACTACAATGTTGCTCAGCGGATATAAGAATGGCAAATGGACCAATTATTCCCCTATTTACGGCGCTCCGCGGAGTATAGTCGGGAACAGCACACTGACGAATCGATTTAACAATGAAAGGTCTTATCCTTATCCCGTGACTTCGCCTACCGGTTTAATCCTGGATTCATTGCATCCCGATTATGTGTTGGTATCATCGTTGGGAGGAGGTATAGTAGCAATGAATACTAAAGATGTCGAGGGCCAGGTGTTCCGTTTTTCCAATTCCAGTGATGCTTACAGCAGTTGTCCGGGATTCTTGAATAATTTCTCGACATCCGATATAACCTGGTGCAAGGCAGTGGGCGAGGATTCTGACAATGTCCTTTGGGTATGTCAGACGGATGAGATAAACAGGTCGGGTAAGGGTCCGGGTGTGCATCTTATGTATTGGACTCCCGAGGACCGTGACCAGGCCATGCAACTGCAGGATATATCCAAGGCACAGCCATGGAAAAGGATTTTCTTCCCTGTCAAGGATTTGAAGGGATACATGACAATGAGAGGAGGTGTCGGTGTGGCGCTTAAACATCCTGAAAATAAAAATAAAATAGCTATAATAAACAATAACTCCGGAAGAGGCATAATAATATGTGATCATAACGGCACACTTGATGATTTTGCCGATGATTCCGCGAAAATCATTAACAAAATCAATACACCGGAAGGACTCTTGACTTATGTCGGATATATGATGGATGTCGCCGAGGACCCATTGACAGGGCATATATGGATGGGTTTTGATTCAAAACTCGTATCAGTTGACTTGACTAAACCGATCAAGAACGGCGTTGCAGAGGGAGAACTTCTTTATGTCACCAACGCTGACGGAAGCCGTGAATCCACCGTCATGTCGGATATGGTGCATTGCATAGCTTTCGATGAATACAACCGTATGTGGGTTGGAACCGGATGGAGTGGTGTCTATGGTATTTCCACCGATCGTAAAAAAGTGTTCGCTCATTACGACATGTCCAACTCGCCTCTCAAGTCCAACCAGATAGACGGTCTGTGCTGGAATCCAGAGTCAAAAGAGCTGATGATAGGTTCGGATATGGGTCTGCTGTCGGTAAAGCCGGATAAGGCCGGATCGACAGTACAGGGCATCGCCAATCCGATGGCTTATCCGGTAAACGTACTTCCGGAATACAAGGGTACGGTAAAATTCGTGAATCTGCCGGTACAGGCGGTGCTTTCGGTATGCGACGGAGCAGGGAGGCAGATAAAGCAACTGCCCGCTGTTGACAACGGGCAGACTGTATGGGATGTATGTGATTCCGACGGCCAGCCGGTGCCTCAGGGTGTGTATTCCGTAAGGGACGTGGCCAGACAGGTGTCGGATTTCCGGATCATAGTGACTCGCTGACGCGTTCTATGGCTTCGACGCACATACGTCCGTTGTGATACGGACATTTCCAGAAGCCGGCATGGTCGTCGTCAAGGTTGACCGTCTGCCGGCCTTCTTCGTTACGGCAGCTCCAGTACCATTCGCCTTGCTCGCGGTCTATCAGATGGTTCTTGATATAGTCCCAGGTCTGCATGGCGCGTTCCATCTGGGCGTCCTCGCCGTGAAAGCGTGCCAGGTATATCTGTCCCAGTACGGTCTCGGCCTGTACCCACCAGTGGCGGTCGTTGTCGTATGCTCCCGACTCATGACGCTCGTAAAGCAACGCACCGTCCACAGTGCGTCCCTCCAGGGCCGCGTGGGCCAGGTGATACGTCTTGTCGAGTGTTTCCTCGTATAGTGCCGGGTCGCCTATCACCTCGGCGGTCTCCAGCATCAGCCAGCTGCCTTCGATGTCGTGGCCATAGCTGATGATGCCGTCCTGACGCTGCCAGTCGTCGTTGAAGAACAGTCCCAAGTGGTGAGTTTCCGGGTCGAGGATGGTGTCGAGAAATATGCGCAGACAACGCTTGGTGGCTTCGAGCACGGCAGGGTCGCGCCATACGCGCAACAGGGACGTGTAACCCTCCATGATGTGCAGGTGGGTGTTCATGGTCTTCGACGCGTTGGCGTCCTTCTCGCTGAGACGCATGTCGGCGATGGGCGACCAGTCGCGTTGCGATGCCTCGATATACCCGCTCTTCTCGCGGTCCAGACTATGGTTCTCTATGTCGTAGAACAGCTTCTTGGCCATCTCCAGCGAAGCCTCGTCGCCTGTGGCACGGTAATGCTCGGCCAGTCCGTAAATCACGAACGCTATGGCGTAATACTGCTTCTTTGTGTCGAGAGGTTCGCCATCGGCGGTGACGCTCCAGTACACGCCGCCGTATTCCGGATCGATGAAATACCGTGCGATATAGTCACGTGCGCGGAGAGCGGCCTCGGCGTAACGCTCGTCCTTGGTCAGACGGTAGGCCGTTGAGAATGTCCAGAGAATGCGGCCGTTGAGGATGGCGCCCTTCTCGGCGTCAGGATGCAGACGGTCGTGACCGTCGCGACGGCCGTAATAGCCGCCGCGAGGGTCAGTCATCTTGTCAATCCAATAATTCAGTATGTTGTTGTCGAGCGTGTCGCGCAGCTCGGCTACGAATTCCTGTTTTGTCATAGTTGAATATAACGCGATATGTCAAGAGTTGGTGTTGGCGAAGTCGGTGGCCTCGTCCACTGCAGGGATGTCCACAGGAGCGGAGATGCCGCGCTGCAGTGCCAGCTGGCTTACGATGTCGTCCACGCGCTTGGTGGTGAGGGGATAGAAGTAGACTATCACCACGGCCAATGCAGCCACGATGGCGGGAATGAAGCTCATGAGCCACCACAGACAGGAGATGGCCGAGTCAGGCTGTGCGATGACGGCGTTGGCCTGGTCGGTGGAGCGGACTATGTATCCGAATCCGTCAAGCAGCCACATCACGGCCGCGCCGCCGATGGCGCCTCCGAACTTCATGGCCATGGAGCTGGAGGAGAAGATCAGGCCGGTGGAGGCTGTCTTGAACTTCAGCTCGGCATAGTCGCTGACGTCGGCGTACATGGACCATACCAACGGCGACATGATACCCGTCAGTGTCGAGATCAGGATCTGGAACAGCAGCATCAGCCAGTATCCGGCGTTGCTGAGCGGCAGGAAGAAGAAGCCCACGCTCAGCACGATCAGTGTCATGTTTACGAGCATGAATGTAGTCTTCTTGCCCAGACGGTTGGCGATGGGCACGCACAGCGCCACGCCCACCATGTTGGCGATCTCGCCGATGCTGAGGAACAGACCGGCATAGAACAGGACGCTGAGTCCGAACAGCATGATGTTGGCGTCGGCGCCTATGACGTCGGCGAAGAAATAGGCCACCGAAGCGCCGCGGATGGTGTTGAACAGGTTGAAGCAGAGTGCCGCGCCTATCAGCAGCCACCACGGATTGTTATGTATCAGGCTCTTGAAGTCCTTGCCCACCGAGGCGGTGGATACGGTCTTGATCTTCTCGCGGGTCAGGGCGAAGCAGCAGATGAACAGCACGAAGCAGCAGATGGCTATTACTATCATAGCCCCCTGCCACGAGCTCTGCAGGCTGTAGCCGCGGTCGCTGAACAGGTCAACCAGAGGCTGCCACAGCGCCAGCGCGATGAACGAGCCGCCGTAGGCGAAGAACATGCGGAAGGAGGAGAATACGGTTTTCTGTTTGGGATTGTCCGTTATTACACCTAACATCGCGCCGTAAGGCACGTTGATGCCGGTGTAGACGGTCATCATCAGGATGTATGTGACGTAAGCCCAGACCAGTTTGGCGGCATATCCCCAGTCGGGAGTGGTGAACAGCAGGATGCCGCAGATGGAGAAAGGAGCCGCGATCCAGAGCAGATAGGGGCGGTACTTGCCCCAGCGCGTGTGGGTGCGGTCGGCTATGATGCCCATCATCGGGTCGGAGACTGCGTCCCAGATGCGTGTGATCAGCACCAGGAAGGCGGCGTCCACCAGCGACAGTCCGAACACGTTGGAATAAAAGAAGGGAAGGTAGTAGCTGAACACCTTCCAGAACATCGACGACGCCATGTCGCCGAAACCGTATCCGATTTTCTCTTTCAATAGAGCCATGGTGGTTTTTAAGATTATGATGGAACGCATTTACGGAATTCCGTAAATGCGTTCGCAATTATTAATTTATTTCAGGAAAGGAAGATTGCCGTCTATCAGACGGTTGATGGCCTCTACGGACTTGCCGGTGAACAGACCGTCCTGCGGAGTGTTGAAGCAGTAGTCCACGAGCCGGTCGATTGTGGATGTGGCCACGTGCATGCGGGTGTCGGAGCTGGCGTAGTAGATGAACACCTTGCCGTCCTCGTCGGCGATCCAGCCGTTGGAGAACACCACGTTCATCACGTCGCCGATGTATTCCTCGCCCACCGGAGCCATGAAGTATCCGCCGGGGCTGGCTATCTTCTCCCAGGGCTTTTCCAGGCTGGTCATGTACATGTACAGCACGTAGCGGAGTCCTGAAGCGCAGGCGCGCACGCCGTGAGCCAGGTGCAGCCATCCTTTGGGAGTCTTGATGGGGTGGGGGCCCTCGCCGTTCTTCACCTCCTTGATGGTGTGGTAATAGCGGGGGTCGATAATGGTCTCGGGACCGAGCACGGCGTTGGTCATGTCGTCGACCAGACCCCAGCCGATGCCGCCGCCGCTGCCCGTGTCGATGAATCCGTCCTGCGGGCGCGTGTAGAGGGCATACTTGCTGTCGACGAATTCGGGATGGAGCACCACGTTGCGCTGCTGGCTGGCGCACTTCAGGTCGGGCAGACGCTCCCAGGTCACCAGGTCCTTGGTGCGGGCGATGCCGCAGGCCGCCGTGGCCGCGCTCAGGTCGCCGGGATGGGCGTCGTCGTGACGCTCGGCACAGAACAGGCCGTAGATCCAGCCGTCCTCATGCTGCGTGAGGCGCATGTCGTAGATGTTGGTGGTGGGGTTGCCGTCGATGTCGGGCATGGTGATGGGACGCTCGCGGAAACGGAAATTGTCGATGCCGTTTGGGCTTTCGGCCACGGCGAAGAACGACTTGCGGTCCATACCTTCGACACGTACCACCAGCACGTATTTGCCGTCGATTTTCATCGCACCGGAGTTCAGCGTGGCGTTCACGCCGATGCGCTCCATGAAGTAGGGGTTGCGTTCCGGATCATAGTCGTATTTCCAGAACGGGGGCACCATGTCCGCTGTGATCACGGGATGCGCGTAGCGGGTGTAGATGCCGTTGCCCTCCAACGGAATGTTGGCACGGGTCACCAGTTCTTCGTATCGTGTCTCTATCAGGGCCTTGCGGCGTTCGAATGTTGTCATCAGATGAGAAATTATCGTAGATTATATTAGAAATTATCCTCGGTTATAGTTTTATTATACGTGTTTGGGGAAAGCTTATCGGCGTACGGGCTTTGCGTTGGGAGCCTTCGTGACGCGCACGCCGCTTTGGGCCTTGGCCTTTATGCCCATCGGCTTGCCGGCCATGACGATGAAGTCGTCCTCGGTAAATGCCTTGAAGTCGTCCGTTGCCGGATGGCCCTTGAAGGGAGTGTAGTAATGCTTCTTGTTGTCCTCGGCGTTGCGCCATACCACCACGTATGCCACGGGGTTGGCCTTAAGCAGAGGAAGCAGCTGGCCCGTGTACCACTTGGAATCGGATATGCCTTCCAGACCGGTCTCGGTGAATGCCGGAATCTTGTTATGCCTGCGCGCCAGCGAGGTCACTATGCCGAGCGATCTGCCGGCATCCTGACGATATGTGGCGTCGCCGCCCTCGCCTGCAAACTGGTACACGTCGGTGCCTAAAATGTCAACGTATTCATCGCCGGGATAAGTAAGCATATACTGTTCCTCGCTCTTGACGCGGTCGGGGCTGAACGCCCACACCACGTTGTTGACGTTCTCCTCGTCGAATATGCGGCGCATCTCGGTCCACAGGAACTTGTAGTCCTCAGGCGAACTGTTCTCGCCGCCCCAGAAGAACCACGAACCAGTGTGCTCGTGCCACGGACGGAATATCACGCCGAACGGACGGCCGTTCTCGTCGGTCATCTGCTTCAGGTAACGTGCCACGAGGCGCACGGTCTCCTGATATCTGGCCAATTGTTCGGGGTCGGTGCGCATCTTGTGCACGGCCTGCTTGTCCGACACGTCCCAGCTGTCGCCGCCGGTCACCTGGTTGCGCAGGTGCCAGCTGAAGGTGTTGACGCCGCCGCGCGCGTTCTGGGCGCGGGCCTCGCGAAGTATCAGGCTGAACGGCACGCCGTCAAGATTGACAGTGTCCTGAAGTTCCAGGCCGCCCAGGTCCCACGACATGACGCCGGGGTAATAGCCCGCTACGTCCTTGACGTCGCTGCGGCCGGCAGTGCCAGGGGCGAACATCACGCCGGTCCATTCGTGACCGTAGGCCGTGTCGTCGTGATGGCCGAATGCCGTCTTGCCCGCTTTGACCAGGCTGTTAAGTCTGGATTTCAGCTGGGCGGCAGGCGTCTGATTCTGACAGCAGGCGTTTGTGCCGCAATCCTGTGCACTCGTTCCCAGTGAAGCTCCCGTTATGAGGGCGGTAGCCAGTATCCCTTTTATGAATTTAGAGTTCATGATTGAAAAGTGTGTTATCGTCAGTCTTTTTGGACCGGTTCATAACGAACGCAATCCTGAACGCTAAATTATAAAAAAATGAGGCGCATTGCAACTCTTGTCGTCGCTTTGATATTATTGCGCAACTAATTGCAAATAAAGTGTTAATTTATGGCGTGTCAGAGGTGCTGCATGTCCACCAGGCGCTTGTAGTGGCCTCCGAGGGCAATCAGCTCGTCGTGGGTGCCGCTTTCCACAATCTCGCCGCGGTGCAGCACGCAGATGCGGTCGGCGTTGACGATGGTGGAGAGGCGGTGGGCTATGACGATGGTGGTACGTCCTTTCATCAGGGCCTCCAGTGCTTCCTGCACCAGACGCTCGGACTCGGTGTCGAGGGCCGAAGTGGCCTCGTCGAGTATCAGGACGGCGGGGTTCTTCAGGATGGCGCGTGCTATGGATATGCGTTGGCGCTGGCCTCCGGACAGGCGGCATCCGCGATCGCCTATCATGGTCTGGTAGCCGTGCTCGGTTTCCATGATGAAGTCGTGGGCGTTGGCCACGCGGGCGGCTTCCTCCACCTGCTGTTGTGTGGCTGTGTCGCAGCCGAAGGCGATGTTGTTGAATATGGTGTCGTTGAACAGAATGGCCTCCTGGTTCACGTTGCCCATCAGACCGCGCAGGTCGTGCACGCGCAGGTCCTTGACGTCGATGCCGTCCACCTTGACGTGTCCGTGCTCCACATCCCAGAGGCGCGGTATCAAGTCTACTAAGGTGGACTTGCCGGAGCCGGATTCGCCGACAATGGCCACGGTCTGGCCTGCCTTGACGTCAAGGGTCACGTTCTTCAGTACGTCGCGCGAGTCGGGGTCGTCGGAATAGCGGAAAGTCACGTCCTCGAAGCGAACCCCTACAGGGGCTTTGCCGTTGGTGAGTTCACGCGGGGATTCGGGATCCTGAATGGGATTCTGAGCGTCCAAGATCTTGTCGATGCGCTCTTTGGCTCCCATACCCTTGCGGATGGTGTACGACACCTTGCTCAGTTCCTTGGCCGGGTTGATGATGGAATAGAACATCACCATGTAGTAGATGAACGCGGCGGCGTCGATGTCGGAATTGCCCGACAGGATCAACGACCCGCCGAACCAGAGGATGATGGCTACGGCTGTGGTGCCTAAGAACTCGCTCATGGGGTGAGCTAAGGCCGTGCGGCGTCCCACGGCATTGTTTATCTTATAGAACTGCTCGGTCTCCGAGGCGAAATGGCGCTCCATGAATCCCTCGGCGTTGAATGCCTTGATGACGCGGAGTCCGCCGATGGTCTCCTCGGCGCTTGACAGGATGTCGCCCCATTTCTGCTGAGCGGCCAGAGACTTGGCTTTCAGTTTCTTGCCCACGGCACCCATCAGCGCGCCGACTATCGGCAGCATTACGAACACGAAGATGGTGAGGCGCCAGCTGATGAATATCATCATGGCCAGGCAGGCGATAATCATGATGGGGTATTTCACCAGCGAGAACAGCGACGCCATCACGGAATTCTGCACCTCCTGCACGTCGCCCGACAGGCGCGCCATGATGTCGCCCTTGCGCTCGTTGGTGAAGAAGCCTACCGGCAGCGACACTATCTTATTGTACATCTGGCGCCTGATGTCGCGCACCACGCCGTTCTGCATCGGGATGGTGAAATATTCCGAGAAATAAGCGGTCAATACCTTAAGTAAGGTCATCACCACCAATATCAGACCCAGACATGCCAGTGTGGCCGACGGGCCGTAATTCGCTATCATTTCGGCCACGTAGTAGTAGAAGTTGTTGACCACCACGTCCTTGAACGATGCGGAACCGATTTCCATGTAGAAGTACTGCGTGGTGCTGATGCCGAACAGCATCTGCAGGATGGGGATGATGAAAGCGAAGGAGAACAACGTGAAGAAAGCCGTCAGCAGGTTGAACAGGATGCTGAGCAGTATGTTGGCCTTATACGGAGAGGCGTATCTCTTTAGAAATAAGAATAGTTCCTTCATGACTTGTGGTCAGGTATATGACGAAAATGAGAGGAGATAAGAAAAAAACCTCTTCAGCTCCGAGCTGAAGAGGTTAGGAGGAGCCGCGAGTGGGACTCGAACCCACGACCTTTTCGTTACGAATGAAATGCTCTACCAACTGAGCTATTGCGGCAGATGACCTTGTTTTTGCTGCCATTGCAGTGGCATGGGCCTGATGCGATTGCAAAATTACAAATAATTTCCCAAACTGCAAAATTTATGGGATGTAGCCAGTTACTTTTTCTTCAAAACAGGCTTGTCCAGTACGAACCAGCAGATAAATGATGTTGCCGTGATTAATGCTATGGATACGATAAATATACCGGATGTGTCGAGATGTAACGGTTCTCTGTAGAGCCATACAAGCCTGATTATCGGCAGATGAAACAGGTACATCTCATAGCTTACATTGTTCTTGTTGAAGGAACTGAACCAGCCTGAGAGCAGCATGGAGATTCCGATTGTCAGGATCGAGACACCCGCAGGCTCAAGAAATATCCCGAGCCATCCGTTGATACCTGAAATTATCACCATCAGTGCGGCCATCATCAGATACAGAGCCATGCGTCTGCGGAACATGGAATAGTATCTGAAGATTGTTACCCCGGTGTAAAAATAGCACAACTGGCCGAATACCTGACGCGACAGGATATTGAATATCTCCTGACTCCGTAGGTCATAAAGCCACAGAAATGCCATTCTGTATGCGGCCGATATCAGATATAATCCTATAAAGAACGGGAATTCGTTTTTAATGGAAAACTTTCTGAGTGTCCAAACCACAATCGGTACGGAAAGGTAGAGAAGCCATTCAATCTTGATGGTCCATAAAGAGCCGTTTACAGCCTCGCCGTCAAACACTCCCGGTAATGAAGGATGCAGGAAGTTAAGGAACGTGAGGTTCGCTCCTAAATATTTGAACCACTCGGCCGAAAAATAATGACTCCAGTCGTGAGGTCGGACTGTGAATCCTAAAAATAAGGCGCACGACAGGACTATCGTAAGATAGGGAGGCAGGATTTTCAGGGCACGGCGTCTGATGAAATGCTTCAGATCGCCTGATTTCACATAACTGTTGTAGACCAGGAACCCGCTCAGGGCAAAAAATCCGCCTACAGCATGATAACTTGAGACAGGGAAGTAATAATCGGCGCCTGTGACAACATTAAAATGTGCTACGACAACTCCAAAGGCCAATATATAACGTATAAGGCCCATGCCGTTGTTGGTGTCTATCTTTGTTGTCATGTCCTTTAAACTATCATCATTGATTTAATTGCAAAATTAATAAGAACTTCCTTTTTATGCAATTCTAATCGCGTAAGGTAATCCGGGAGCTTTTGTGCAGGTGCCTTAGGAGTTGAGGTCGGGCTTGAGGCGGTAGGTGAGGAAGGAAAAGACCAGGACGAAGGCGAGCAGGACCAGGAATACGATGGCGGTGCTGTGCATGACGTTGCCGATACCGGCCAGCGGGGCGACTATGGCGCCGACAATGTATCCGGACACGCCGAGCAGAGCCGAAGCCTCGCCCGCCTTGGCACGGCCTTCGTTCATGGCCAGGGTGTTGGAGACGCTGAATATCATGCCTCCGGCAAAAAGCATCGTCACCATGCATATCTCGAACCATAGAAAACTGTGGATATGCCACAGGGCATACGCGCCGAACCCGATGGCGGGTATGAGGATCAGTGCCGCGATCGGCACAGCTTTCTTGAACGGATGGAACTTCAGCGACAGCATGGATCCTAAGGCCACGGCGATGGAGTTGAGGCCTATGATGATGCCGTACATAGTCTGCGAGAATCCGTAATGGTTCTCTAAGATGAACGGAGCGGCGGAGATGTATGTGAACAGGAGTCCGAGTGAAAAGCCTTTAAGACAGATATGTGTCACGAAAGCCTTGTTGCGCAGCAAGACCGCATATCCGGGTAGGGTCCGGTACCACGGCAGTTTCGACCTGTCCTGAGGATAGAGCGATTCCTTGAGTTTGCCGACGAAAGCCAGAATCAGCACCGTGAACGCGGCGAGAAACACGAACACGGCCTTCCAACTTAACCAGTCGGCGATGAAGCCGCCCAATACCGGTGCCGATGCGGGTGCAAGACCGTTGACTGCACCGATAATGGCCATGAACTTGGCCAGCTCGCGGCCATGGAATATGTCGGCCGGGATGGTCCGGGCCAGAAAATATCCGCCCGACGCGCCCATGCCCTGTATCAGACGGCACATCAGGAAGAATGTCATGGAGGTGGAAAAAAGGGATATCACGGCCCCGGCGATGAATACGAGCATGGAGATGATCAGCACCGGTTTACGCCCGTAACGGTCGGATATAGGGCCGAGCAGCAGCTGCCCGATGGCCAGTCCTATCATGCCCATTGTCAGAGAGAGCTGCGACTGCGAGGGAGAACTGTGGAAATCACGGGCTATCTGAGGCAGCGACGGTGTGTACATGTCGTTGACGAACGAGCCCAGGGCGCTTAACAGCACCAGATATATGACTGTCTCTTATACACATCTGACGCTGCCGACGACGGAGAGAGTGTAG
>UQMZ01000017.1 GCA_900542185.1 uncultured Bacteroidales bacterium | reverse complement strand
ACACTCTCTCCGTCGTCGGCAGCGTCAGATGTGTATAAGAGACAGATATTATATAGGCGTGGCCTTAGATTTAGCCGGAAAAACCCGGGACCTCCGCAAACAGCAGGAACTGCAGCTGCGCAGAATCGATGTGATGAGTCATGCCGGTCTTTTCGGCGATGCCCTGAATGAAATAGAGTCATTTAACCGTGCGGACCTTGATTCAACTCTGTTGGAATATTATTATTACGTGAATTGCGACCTATATCAGTATATGAATGAATACAGCAATGAGACCAGATATTCCCAGGATTATGCTGAATTGCGTGAATTATATACCGATTCTATCGCGGAGGTGGCTTCGGACGGGTCGTTCAATAGAGTGATATACAGCAGCAATGCCCTGATAAGTGCCCGAAAGACCCGGGAAGCCAAGAAAATGCTGACCAATGCTCTTTCGGAATATGAACCCGGCAGCCGCCAATATTCAATAATCGCTTCGATTCTCGCATACGCATATAAAGTGGAAGGCGATACGGAAAATCATAAGAAATATCTTGTGCTGAGTGCCATCAGCGACATAAAGGGATGTACGAAGGAAAACATGTCGTTCCGTGAGCTCTCCTCCGAACTGTTCAAAGACGGAGACATAGATCGGGCCAAGCATTATCTCCAGAAGAGTTTTGACGATGCAAACTTTTATGCCGCACGTATGCGCACGGCACAGTCGGCGAGAATGTTGACAGTGATAGATGCTGCGTATAACAGGCAACAGAATTCCCAGCAGACGCGACTGAAATGGCTGCTGATACTGTCTTCGGCGCTCTCCATAGCCCTTGCCATAGCGTTTGTTTTCATTCTCAAGCAAATCAGGAGAATAAGGAAGGCAAACGAAACAATCCATGAACACAACGAAGAATTGTCGGCTGTCTCCAGGGAACTGAAAGCCGTGAACCACAAGCTCGCGGAAACCAATGCAGCCTTGAAAAGTTCAGACTCAATCAAGGAGGAGTACACGGGACTGTTCATGGTGTATTCGTCGCTTACAATACGAAATCTGGAAAATTACCAGCAGACCCTCAGCAATCTCGTGGTTAAAGGCAATACCAGGGACCTATTGAAGAAAATCAAGGAAAACAGTATTGTGGAAAAGACTCTGAAGGATTTCTACAATAAGTTCGACGAGGCTGTGCTTAACATTTATCCGGACTTTGTGGAAAAGGTGAATCGACTAATGCGTCCGGACGAACATATCGTTCCAAAACCGGGCAGCAGACTCAATACGGAATTAAGAGTACTTGCATTGATCCGCATAGGCGTTTACGACAGCGAAAGGATAGCGGAATTCCTACGGTGTTCGCTTACCACCGTGTATACCTACCGCAGCAAAATTCGGAAAAGATCTCTTGATCCGGATGCTTTTGAAGAGCAGATCAGGAACATAAACAATTGATATACGGTTTGAAAATATAACCCGTATATTGTATATAACCGTCAGACATTCAGTGTTCTGACGGTTTTATTTTTTTAGATTTTAACTTGACTGTAGGAATATATACGTATTTTAACATTAATTTTACCGCGGATTTTAAAACATATTCTAAATCTGACCATGACACGCATACAACCCAAACAACATAATAACTAAACTTAAAAATCAAAAGAAATGAAAACTATTCCAAGGCTATTCCGGGCCTCGATGGTGAGTTTCATCTGGATTCTGGCATTCTTGCTGGCACCTGCCGCGATGGGACAAACCATGTCGGTGACAGGTACGGTATACGATTCCAACGGTGATGTTTTGGTAGGAACCACGGTTTCGGTCAAAGGCGAACAAAGAATCGCTACAGCCACCGATATCGACGGACGTTACGAACTTAAGAATGTTCCGTCCGACGGGACGCTCGTATTCAGTCTGGTCGGCTTCAAGTCGGTGGAGAAACATGTAAAAGGCCAGAGTGTGGTGGACGCCACCATGACCGAGGATTCCGAACTTCTGGACGAAGTGGTGGTAGTGGGTTATGGATCCGTCAGCCGCCGTGAAGTGTCAAGCTCCGTTGTCCAGGTCAATAAGGACGATTTCCAGAAAGGCGCCATGAACAATCCCATGGAGATGCTTTCGGGCAAGGTATCCGGCCTCAATGTGTCCAGCACAGCCGCCGCCAATCCCAACGGTTCGGCCGATTTACAGATTCGCGGAGCGACTTCGCTGAGCGCAGGCAACGGTCCGCTTATTGTAATTGACGGTGTGGCCGGCGGCGACATCCGTACCCTGGCTCCGCAAGACATCGAGTCGATGTCTGTGCTCAAGGATGCCGCATCCGCCGCCATTTACGGTACACGTGGCGCCAACGGTGTTATTCTGGTGACCACTAAAAAAGGTAACGGCACCCCGGGACTCCCTGTTGTCACATACGATTCATACGGAGCCATATCGGTGGCTACCCGTAAGCCTGAGGTACTGAGTCCGTACGAGTGGCGTCTTGCACGTCGTGGCAATGATTATGGCGCGAGCACCGACTGGTACGACCTTATAACCCGTGACGTTGCTTACGACACCAACCAGTATATAGGTATCGACGGCACCCTCCCTTCAGGCGGATACTATACCGTCTCGACCAACTATAAGAAGGCCAACGGTCTTGACATTGCCAGTGGTCGTGAGGAATTCGGCGGCCGTGCCGCAGCCTCGGCCAACACTCTTGACGGACATCTCAAGTTCACGGCTTCGATCAATGCACGCCGCGTAAACGAGAAATGGGGTGACGACGGAATGTTCGACACTGCCCTAAGCATGAACCCCACTATCCCGGTCTATAATCCGGACGGCTCTTATTACCAGCCTACTTCCCCGACCGATATCAAGAACCCCGTGCAGCAACTCAAGGTGAACACCTCCGAAGGGAAACGCAATTACCTCCTCGGCACGGCCGACGTGAAATACGACATCTGGCATAACGACGAGCACAGTGTAAGCACCACATTGTCATATTCCTACAACTATAATGACCTTAAGAGTAATTATTACACGCCCTCTACTTCAGGCGAGTCATATTGGGGTGGTTATGCCGGCCGCGCCAACATCGAATATCAGAAATGGGTGACCAGCGGACTGGAATGGATAGCGAACTATAGCTTCAAGAACGATCATCATGACGTTCGTTTCGTAGGCGGTTATTCGTACCAGAGGTCAGACTGGGAAACCATGGGCGAGACCAACTACAACTTTTCCTACGACGACCCGATGTGGTGGGGAATCGGAGCCGGTACATGGCTCAAGGACGGAAAGGCGAACATGTGGGCCGGTAAGTCCCAATCCACTCTGGTGGGTTTCTTCGGTCGTGTGAATTATTCGTGGGACAACATGCTGTTCGTGTCCGCTTCCATCCGTCACGAAGGTTCCACCAAGTTCGGAGCCGACAGGAAATGGGGTTCTTTCCCCGCCGCATCCATCGGCTGGGAAATGGCTAATACGCCGTTCCTGCGCGATTATGTCCAGGTGGTGCAGAGCCTTAAGCCCAGATTCTCTTACGGTATGACGGGACGCAGCGATTTCGATCCCTATAAGTCGATTTCGACATACAGCGCTTCCGGTACTTATCTGATCAACGGACAGTGGATCACCGGTTATCGTCCCTCCAGCAATGCCAATCCTAATCTGGGCTGGGAAAAACTGTCAAGTTTCAATGTCGGCATCGACTTCATGCTGTTCAACCGCCTGAACGGATCGATCGAATACTTCGACCGCCGCTCGCAGGATCTGCTGTACAATTATACCGCTCCACAGCCTCCATACGTATATTCCAACATCCTCGTAAATGTGGGAACCACGCGTAACACAGGTATCGAGATCGCCCTGAACGGCGACATCCTGGACAATACGCCGGTCAAATGGAACATGGGTATCAATTATTCATACGGCACCACCAAGCTGACCAAGCTTTCAAACGACATATACGAGGCGTCGTATCTTGACCTGTATCAGAAGCCGGGGGTAGGAACGAGCGAATATTTCTTCCGCGTGGAGGAAGGCAGCCGTATCGCCCAATTCTACGGATACAAGTATGCCGGAACCGACGAAAACCACAATATGCTGGTTTACAACAAGGATGGCGAGGTAATCAACGCCGCGTTGGCCAATCCCGAGGACAAACGCTACATCGGCGACGGTGCTCCCAAGCATTTCCTGACATGGAGCAACAATCTGACATGGAACAATTTCGACCTGTCGCTGCAGTTCCAGGGAGCCTTCGGCTTCAAGATCTTCAATATGCGTAAATATGGAATGGGATTGCAGGGCAGCGGCAGCGACAACCTGTTGCGGTCGGCTTATCTGGATGACAAGGATACCTGGAGCGGTGGCGGCGTCATTTCCTCATATTTTCTTGAAAACGGCGATTATTTCAAGCTTCAGAACATCACGCTGGGCTATAACGTGCCGTTCAAGAACCGTAGACTGCTCGACTCTCTGCGTGTGTATATATCCGCTAAGAATGTATTTACACTCACGGGCTATTCCGGTACCGATCCTTCCGCAGTGCCGTCCACCGGTATCACTCCGGGCGTGGATGTGTCCAGCGCATATCCTTCAGCAACTCAGCTTACGCTGGGCGTTACATTCCGTTTCCGTTAAACCCGAATCTATCGTTATCAATGAAAACCATCAGATATATTGCCGGCACGCTTCTGGCTGCCGTGCTGTTGGCGGGCGCTTCCGCCTGTACCAACCTGGACGAGAAGACATTCGACCTGATTGATTCTTCCGCCTATTACAAGGACAAGAATAGCCTTGACGGGGCTGTCGCCTCGATATATTCCAGCGCGCAGAGCGGATTTCTGGAGTATTTCTGGTATCTCAACGAGTTTCCTGCCGATCAAGTGGCGTGGCGTACCTGGAACGGTGGCGCATGGGGTTATGATGAGGCCGAGAAATTCGTGCTGTCCACCCAGACCTGGAACGCCGAATCGAAAATAATCCGCAGCGCATGGGAACATGCATGGGAGACCATCGGCCTGTGCAACACCATGCTGGGCGATCTTGAGAAGCTGGATCCCAAGGCATTAGGTGTGACTGACGATGAATTGAAACAGTACATCGCTGAACTGCGCACCATGCGTGCATGGGCCTATTACAACAACTTCGAGCTCTGGGGCGGCGCCCTTCCGCTGTGTACGGATACCAACGGCGACATTCCCGGATCGGCCGACGAGGATTTCAACACAGGATGCAAGGTGATATGGAACTTCATGGCCGACGAGCTTGACGCATGTGTCGACGACCTTACCGCCGAGGATGGTTCCGGCGCCACGCGCAACCGCATGAACCAGGGCATAAACCGTATGCTCAAAATGCGTCTGCTGCTCAATTCGCAGCTGTGGACCGGCGTGGACCGTTACAAGGAATGCGCCGACTTGTGCGACGAGATCATAAAGGGCAAATACGGAACATACGGACTCGTTTCGGATTACCGTGAAATCTACAGCATCAACAACCAGGCCTGCCAGGAAGTGGTGTTCGCGTTCGCGATGGAGGCCGGCATGATGACCAACAATAACCGCAATACCCCATATCTGCCTTACAATTACGATGAGATGTTCGGTTACAGCTGCGATCAGGGTGGCTGGAACTGTGTATGTATGGTGCCGTCCAAGGACAACACCGGCACACTCGTGCCATGGGCCGGAACTGCCAATCCCAAGAGTTTCGTGTTTGACTACGGCGACAAGCTGGGTGCTCCGTTCGACCGTATGAACGACGCCGATATCCGAAAGCAGCCGTTCACATGCGACGCCGCTGGCAACTGGCAGGGAATCTTTGCGATGGGGCCCCAGAAGAACTATACCACAGGTGCCGATGTACTTGCCGATGCCGACGAGCAGGACAAGCCGTTGATCTACGTGGACCAGGTCGGAACGTTCCAGAATCTGGGACGTGATCTTGAACCCGTGATGAGTCCGCGTTGGGGTGAGACAAACTCTGGCTATCGTATTCTCCGTTATCCCGTCTATCCCGAATCCACCGGTCTGGACTGGCGTAATGCCGATCAGGTGGAATTCCGTCTTGCCGAGGTATATTATACTCTTGCCGAGTGCCGTATGCGTGCCGGACAGTCGGAAGAAGCCAAAACTCTCGTGAATTCCGTTCGACAGAGATATTATTCGGCTGCCGACCAGAATGTAATCCAGAATCCGGGTCCCGGTTTCACGGCTTTCGATATGGATTGGATGCTAAGCGAATGGGGTCTGGAGTTCCTTGACGAAGGACGCCGGCGCCGCACCGACCTGCGCCGTTTCGACAAGTTCACCCAGGGTCAATGGTGGTTCTTCGGACGTGCTACGGAAAACGACGGCCGCCAGCTCCCCGTCAGACGCGACCGCAAGTATGAATGGTATCCCCTCCCGCAGGCCGCCCTTATGGTCAACCCCGGACTGCGCCAGAATCCTAACTATTAAATCAGTAATCAAAAATGAAAAACTATAAGTTTATAAGTCTTTTCCTTCTTATGATGCTCCCGCTTCTGGCAGGATGCTCTAAAGAGGAAATCACATTCGACATTGAGCTGCCTCGGTTCGAACTGCGTGACGGTTACCAGCTGCTCGAGGTTATAGTGCCGCAGGGCACCGGAGCCGAAGACAAGATATACATTGTCGGCGAGTTCAACGGCGGTATGGATGCCGTGGGCGATCCCCGGTGGCAGCTGGAGAAGGCATCCGATACGGACGCTAAGTTCGGCGTATATCTTAATCCCGCCGATTTCGTCAACGGCAAGACCCTGGCCGACGGCTATACTTTCTATAACGCCCGGCAGGGCGAGGAACGCTCGCTGGACAACCAGCCTGTGGTTCACCGCGAGAATCCCGCCGTGGGACAGAGGGAAAACGTGATTGTATATCGTTGGGCCGACTATTTCAACAAGCCTGCCGATCCGGGCGAGATCGACCATGACGGATACGCCATCTATGTTGTGGACAACAGCGGATACGACGAACTGGCCCTGTATGCTTACGGCGACGGTGAGATATTCGGCGGCTGGCCCGGCATTCAGCCCACAGGCTCCGTGACCATCGATGGAGTGGTTTATAAGTATTTCGATACCGGAGCCGCCAACGAAGGCATGAACGTCAATCTGATATTCAACAACAACGGCGCCGGCAAGCAGCTTGCCGACTACAATGTGACCCTCAACGAGGACTTCTATCTTGAGATCACTGCCGACGGTGTAACCCCGTACGATCCATCTTCGAACGTAAAGCATGACGGGTTCACGATTTATGTAGCCGACCAGTCCGGTTGGGACGACCTCTATCTTTATATGTGGGGCGACGTCAACGACCTTAACGGAGCTTGGCCTGGTATGCCTGTTACAGGCACGCAGGTCATCAAGGGAGTTACTTACAAATACTTCGACCTTGGCGAAGGCAACTGCAACAAGGGTCTGACCGAACATCTGATTCTGAACAACGGAAACGGCAAGCAGGTGGATGACGTGGTGGTGTTCGCTCTTGACCGTGACGTATATGTGGAATTGACTTCAAACTCGGCCAAGGAGATTGATCCCGACACGTATACCCCTTCCGATCCGGAAAATCCGCCTACGCCGCCCGCACCATCGGGCAACTATAAGATTTACGTTCAGAATAATACGGGCTGGCAATCGTTCTATATCTATGCGTGGGGCGATAAGGAAGTGTTCGGGGCATGGCCCGGAATGCAGGCCAGCTCTACGGAGACCGTGGACGGAGTGGAATATCTGGTATTCCCGGTTGAAGGCAACGGAGAGGTTGAAAACCTGATTTTCAACGATAACGCCGGACTTCAATACGATGCGATGCAGATAACTCTGAGCGGTGACTATTACATCATGGCCAATCCCGAAAACGCCACACTCGTACCCGACAAATGAATCCTGACAGATTGAAACCCTATATGCTCGCCGCCATCGCAATGATGGCGGCGGCTTGTGGTTCTGACACACCCTCCGACGGATCCGACCCGAAACCGGATCCCAATCCGCCCGTATTGGCCCAAGATGCGTCATCCGACGTGCTTTATGAGGTGAATCCCCGATTCTACGGCGACAAGGGCTGCCTTGCCCGTGTCGCCGCCGATATTCCGCGCATAGCCGGCATGGGATGCGACATCCTGTGGATAATGCCGCCGTATCAGACCGGTATCGTAAAGTCGGTCGGATCTCCTTATTGTGTCAAGGATTATAAATCCATCGATCCGATACTTGGAACCCTTGACGATTTCAAGACTCTTGTAAATACAGCTCATGCCAACGGAATGAAGGTGATACTCGACTGGGTGGCCAACCATACATCGTTCGACAACGTGTGGACTGTAAGCCATCCGGAACGGTATAGAAAAGATGGGGCAGGCAATATCTCTGCCACCCAGCAATGGGGAGACGTGGCACAGCTTGACTATTCCGTGCGCTCCACACGCGATGGCATGATCGACGCCATGACATACTGGGTGCGGGAAGCCGGTGTCGACGGATTCCGTTGTGACTATGCCGAAGGCGTGCCGCATGATTTCTGGAAGGAAGCCATCGACGTTCTTGAAAAAGAGAATGCCGGCATCATCATGCTGGCGGAGTCACAGCAGACCGATTTCTGGAAAGATGGATTCGGTCTGGTATATGACTGGAATTTCCCGTCCGCGGTATCGTCGATGTTCAAGAACGGCAATGTATCCAGATTCGGGGAATATGTCTCGGACCTTAATGCCGGAATAGTGCAGGGCAAAAACTATATGCGTTATGCCTTCAATCATGACGTGGCTTCGGAAAATTCAGTAGACACCATGTACGGCGGCACGGACGGCACGGTGGCTGCATACGTGCTTGCAGCATTTTCCGGTGGTGTGCCCATGATTTATTCTTCGATGGATGTGGAAGGCCTGAAGGGAAAACTCTCTTTTTTCACCAACTCTCACAGAGACCTGAAATTTTCCGATAACCTTACGGCTGTCTATGCGGCCATAAACAATGCGTACTCCGCATCGGCCACGGCTCGTGGCGGAAAGATGAAACATTATGGTTCTGCAGATGCGGTTGTTATAGGTTTTGAAAACGGCAACCGACAGTTGCTTGTAATGGTGAATGTCTCGAATATCGGCAAAACCGTCAAGACGCCCATTGCATTCGCCGGAGCACGGTTCATGGATTTGATGGACGATACGGTTTCCGACCTCCCTGTTTCCATCGACCTCCCTGCTTATGGTTTTAAGATTCTGATCAACAATTGATTCGATTACAAATGAAAAAGACAGTCGCGATATTGTGTGCAGCCGGATTCTGTATTACTGCCGTTGCTGCCGAAATATCTTCGCCCGATGGCTCAATGACATTGAATGTCGATGTTGACGGGCAGGGCGTTCCATATTATGCGTTGGATTACAAAGGTAGACCTCTGGTGGAGAAAAGCCGACTGGGGCTGGTGGCCGACGAGGGGGATTTCGGTCAGGGATTTCATATAGTATCTGCCGATACGCTTACCGTAGACCGCTCATGGGAACCTGTATGGGGCGAGTATGCCGAGGTCAGGGACCATTTTAGGGAACTTGCAGTACATCTGGCCACCGACGATGCCGACAAAGTCATGACACTCCGGTTCCGGCTCTTCAACGACGGACTCGGATTCAGATACGAACTGCCGGCACAGAAGAAAAATAATTATCTGACAGTGCGGGACGAGAACACCCGGTTTAATTTTACGGACAATCACCGGCTCTATTGTATCCCGGGTGATTATGACACCGACGAATACCTGTGGTCGGAAACGGACTTTACAGGTCTGGCTGATGCCTTGAAGTCATATAAGCGACATTCGGAAGCACAGCGCACCGGCGGCAACACCATACAGACCCCGATGCTGTTGAAGACCACGGGTGATAAGCCGGTGTATGTAAACATCCACGAGGCGGCTCTGTCGGGTTATCCCGCTATGTTGCTCGACGTGGACTCCGTAGGATATGATATGAAGGTGCGTCTGGTGCCCGACCGACTGGGTGTCGCCGCATATATACAGGCTCCGTTCAAGACGCCGTGGCGAACCCTGATAGTCAGTGATGACGCCCGGAACATACTCGCCTCACAGCTGATATACAATCTGAATGAACCGTGTAAGATAGAAGACACTTCCTGGATCAAGCCGATGAAATTCATCGGGGTGTGGTGGGAGATGTTCACCGGCAAAGTCAAGACATGGGCCTACAGCAACGATGCTCTTGCAAAGCCGGGAGTGACCGATTACAGTAAGCTTCCTTCCAACGGACATCATCCGGCCAATACCGAAAATGTGAAGAAATACATAGACTTCGCTTCCGCGCACGGCATCGACGGCGTGTTGGTCGAGGGTTGGAACGAAGGTTGGGAAGACTGGGCAAGCTATCGCAAGAACCGTCAGTTCCTGTTTGACAGACCTTATCCTGATTTCGATGTAGATGAACTGCGCGAGTATGCCCGGGGCAAGGGGGTCAAACTGATCATGCATCATGAAACGGCCGCAAACGCCGCCGACTACGCATTGCAGCTGGACCGTGCCTTCAGGTTTATGAAGGACAATAACTATGATGCTGTGAAAACCGGATATGTCGGAGCTATCATACCGCGTTCGGAACACCACACCTCGCAATGGATGGTCGATCATGTCCTGGATGTGGCCAAACGGGCCGCAGATTACGGGATAATGGTGGATAGCCATGAAGCTCCCAGGCCGACAGGTCTGGCCCGTACATGGCCAAACTGGCTGGCACAGGAATCGGCTCGCGGCGGCGAGTTCGAGTCGATGGGTGGCAATCCGCCCAGTCATACATGCATTCTGCCTTTCACCCGTCTGAAAGGCGGTCCGATGGACTATACTCCCGGTCTGTTCCAGACGGATCTTTCATATTATGGCGAAGGAAAGACCTCAAAGGCCGGAACCACGCTGGCACGTCAGCTGGCCCTGTATCTCACCATGCCTTCGCCGATGCAGATGGCCTGCGACCTGCCGGAGAATTACGAGCGCTTCCCGGATGCATTTAAGTTTATCGAGGATGTCCCGGTAGACTGGAAGGACTCGCGCTATCTTGAGGCGGAGCCTAACCGATACATCACCGTGGCGCGTCAGGACAAGCATTCCGACGACTGGTATGTCGGGGCGATTACCGATGACACGGCACGCCGTGCCTCTATCGATTTCAGCTTCCTCCCCAAGGGACAGACATACGAGGCCACCATTTACGAGGATGCTCCCGATGCCCATTGGGACACGAATCCGCAGGCTTACAGAATCCGTAAGGTAAAGGTAAACTCCAGGACGCGGTTGAAGCAGTATCTCGCTCCCGGCGGCGGAGTTGCGATGCGGCTCGTCCCGGCAGTATCGGGTAAAAAATAAGGACTTGGCTATTGGACCAGGCTCCGTTCGGCTATCGGCTGAACGGAGTTTTTTTATGTCTAAGCCTTGATGTCGGCGATATGGCTCATGATTTTAGCCGGAGGACGCTGGTTCTTCAGCTCGTTGGCCATGAAGTCCATGTATGGAGCCACGTGTTCAAAGTATTGGAGGTAGCCGGCGCAGAGATAGTTCAGGGCCGGCTCGCCATTGACGGTGCGGGCAAAGCGGTTTTTCGGGCACTCGCCGTTGCAGGCGAACAGGTACTTGCACTTGCGGCACTGGCCGGGAAGGGTGTCGAACTTGGCGTTGCCGAACCTGCGCTGCCGGTCGCCGTACATCATCTCGATCAGCGAGTCGGTGCGGATGTTGCCGAGCTTGTATTCAGGAAACACGAAGTGGTCGCACGAATAGACGTCGCCGTTATATTCCATCACGCCGGCATGGCCGCATGTGCCGGCCATGCTGCACACACCCGGCTGTTCGCCGATCCAGTTGGCCAGCGTGGCGTCGAAAAGCTGCACGAAGTATTCGCCTACGTCGTTGCGCACCCATTCGTCGAAAATGGTGCACAGGAAGTTGCCCCACTGTCCGGGCGATACCGAGAAGTCGGCCAACGGAACGTTTTCGGCATCCATCGGTGACGCCAGGTAGCGGCCGTCCTTGCGCGGAATGATGCGCTCCACAATGGGCGTGAACTGGATGTAACGACATTCCAGTTCCTTGAAGAAATTATAGAAATCGAGCGGATAGTCAGCGTTGTAGTCGTTCACCACGGCCAGCGCGTTCCATTCCACGCCATGCTTTTTCAGCAGGTTGATGCCATGCATCACCTTGTGGAAGGAGGGGGCGCCGATCTTGTTCTTGCGGTATTCGTCGTGAAATTCCTGCGGCCCGTCGATGGATACGCCCACCAGCCAGTTGTTGTCCTTGAAGAAGCGGCACCATTCATCGTTCAGCAACGTGCCGTTGGTCTGGATGGTGTTGTCGATGATACGTCCACCCGCATATTTGCGCTGCAGTTCCACCACTTTCTTATAGAACGACAGCGGGCGCATCAAGGCCTCGCCGCCGTGCCAGCAGAACAGCACCTGTGGCATGGTCTGAGACTCGATGTACATCTTTATGAATTTCTCCAATAATTCATCGGTCATTATGAACCTCCGGTCAGGCTGACGGTCTTTGTACAGATTGTTCTTTTCAAGATAATAGCAATATCTGCAGGCCAGATTGCACGACGATCCGGCCGGTTTGGTCATTATGTACAGCGGGCGTGCGAAAGGGTTGTGAGCGGTTTCCATGTCAAGGTCAGAATTTGAAAAAGTAGTTTTACGAATACAAAAATAATAAAATCCGCACGAATGAAGGCAATCTTCACCGTGCGGATTTATTGAAAAGAGTTATCTGATTATAATTTTCTTCACGTCAGCACCTTTTCTGACAATGTAGATACCCGGGCGGAGCGAGTCAGCGTTCATACGCACTCCGTTCAGGTCAAAGTATTCTGCGCCCTGAACGGAATCCCCGACTGCTAAAATATCCCGGATGCCGGTCGTGGTGGCCGGATACTGCTCCACCATGATCTGATTGATCTTGCAGTCGCCGTTGTAGGTAAGGGTCACATTGGAAACCTCAGTATCTTCCGGGAGCCATACACCGTTGGATTTCTTGCCGACATTGGATTCCCATTTGCCGGTGTTGTTTCCGACAAATTCTATTCGTAGAATCTTGTGTCCTTCGGGTACGGAGAATGTGAGTTTCGCGGGATTTGAAGTAGTATTGGAGTTGCCGAGGATACGTAACAGCTGCGGTTCTGTCTCAGAAGCGTTCAGAAGGAAGAAGCTTCCGGTCATGTCGATTGTAACGGGAGTTTCGGAAATTCTGATATCCGCGAACGATTCCGGTTGTTCGCTAACGGGCGTCAGACCATAGTTCTTGGTTGTAAAATCAAACGTGACAATCTGGTTTTTCGTCACCTCGACGGCAAATGAAGCAGAGCCGGCGTTATAGCTGTCCGAAGCATTCCAGGCGGCAGTGATTGTGGCGTTTCCGGTGGCCACACCCTTCAGATTCTGTCCGTCCACAGCCACTATCTGCGGGTTGGAGGAAGAGAATTTGATGTCGGGATGCTGGGCGGGAAGAACTATCGGAGACGTCTGGTCTATGGCCAACTGCATGTCGGCGAAACTATATGAGAAATCGACGGCGCCTGCCACTTCCGATTCATATACTATGGAAATCGTCTGTACCAGAAGTGCACCTTTCAGATTGTCCGTTACTTCGGCGGTCTGTGTGAATGCGAACTTGATATCGCCTGAAACATTGAGGTCGGCGGCTGTAAGAGGCTTGTCTATTTTCTTGGCCTCGCCTAAGTCGACGCTCTTGGAACCCACCGTGAGGGCGCAGGTGTACGTGGTCTTGTTGGAACCCTGGGCGGCGATTGTCACGCTCTTGATGATGCCCGGGATGTCCGATGTGGACATCGTGACGGTCTTGGGATAGTTTGCCTGTCCTCCGATCTGCTGGGCGGAATTGTTTCCGTTCCACGAGCAGGGAGCGTCCGTGCCGTCGTATTTCACGGCCGCCACGTTCCATTTGGGGGCGCCGAGCTGCCATTCACCGACTGCATTGAACGCGTTTTCTTCGGTAAATGTGTATTCATAGGTCTGTTCGACCATTGCCGCGTTGGCGCTGATGGCTGCCGCCAATACGGCACACAAAGTAAAGAGTTTCTTCATCGTTACTGTTATTTGATAGTTAAACAAGTTGTTTTAAGGTCTTTGTCAAGTGATGACGAGCCTACCATCACCGTGAAGTCGCCCGGTTCGACCGAATATTTCATGTTGCGGTCGAAGAACGCGAGTTTTTCGGGGGTGATGTCGAATTCCACCGTGCGGGACTCTCCCGGTTTCAACGACACGCGGACGAAGTCCTTGAGTTCTTTGACGGGACGCGTCACGGTGCTGATGTCGTCGCGGATATATAGCTGCACCACTTCCGAGCCTTCGCGCAATCCGATGTTGGTGACGGTAGCCGTAACCTTTACGGTGTCGGTCGTGCCGGCCACGGTCTTGTCCAGTACAGGCTCAGAGATCGTGAAGTCGGTATAGCTCAGACCATAACCAAAGGGATACAGGGGCTTGGAGGGGCCGTCCTTATACTTGTGGAAATACTGCGACGGCTTATGGTTGTATATCATCTGTATCTGACCAGACGAATAAGGCATTGACACGGGAAGTTTGGCCGAGGGATTGACCTGTCCGGCTATGATTTCGGCCACGGCCAGTCCACCTTCCGACCCGGGTTCCCACGCCTGAAGCACGGCGGAGACTTTCTTGTCGATTTCCGGTATGGCAAGGGGGCGGCCTCCCGTCAGCACCACGATCGTGGGCACTCCGGTGGCGGCTATGTCAATCACAAGCTGCTCCTGTGTGCCGAGCAGTTCCAGGTTCATTCGGTCGGTGTTCTCGCCGCAGGTCTTGCCTTTTTGGTAACGGAGCGGATTCTCACCCACCACTACAATGGCGACGTCGGCCTCTCTGGCCATGGCGGCAGCCTCCTTCACCTTGACGGGCGAATTCTGGCGCACGTCGTCGCCATAGTCGTAGTAAGTCACTTTGCCCTTGCCGGCCACCCGGCGTAAGCCTTCCAGCACGGTGGTCACGTTTTCATCAGGCTGCGGCAGTGTCCAGTCGCCTAAAATGGTCTGGTTGTCGGCGTTAGGTCCTGTCACGAATATCCTGTTGATTTTGGACAGATCTAATGGCAGGAGATTATTGGCGTTTTTGAGAAGGACTATCGACTGTTCGGCCGCCTTCAGGGCGGTCTTTCTGTGATTGGCGTTGAACAGTGTTTTCTTCGAGTCGCTGAGGTCCACGTATGGATTCTCGAACAGACCGAGATTGAATTTGGCGGTCAGGATGGCCCGGCAGGCCCTGTCGATCACATCCTTGCTCACCGTGCCGGCCTCCACCTGTTTCAGAATGCTTTCCGCAAATCCCGGTCCATGCATGTTCATGTCCAGACCGGCCTCGACGGCTTGGCGGTAGGCGTCGTCAAGATCGAGGGCGGCATGATGGAGGTCGTGAATGCGGCTCACGTCCATCCAGTCGCTGACGATAAAACCGTCGAATCCGTATTCATCGCGCATTATGTCGGTCATCATCCATCTGTCTGCATGACAGGGAATGCCGTTCAGCTCGTTGTGTGCGGCCATAAGGGTGGCTACACCGGCTTCCTGTACGGCAGCCTTGTACGGCGGCAGGAACACCTCGCGCAGGGTACGCTCCGATACATCCATCGGAGCTGCGTTGGTGCCGTTGGAGGGCTCGCTGCCGGCAATCAGGTGCTTGGCGCATGCCAGCACGGAATTGTTTCCGATACGTGCGCCCTGGTACCCCCTGACGGTAGCGACCCCCATTCGCGAAACGAGCCAGGGATCCTCGCCGAATGTCTCGCCCACACGTCCCCAGCGTGCGTCGCGGGCCACATCGACGTTCGGCGTGAATGTCCAGTGTGCGCCACCGGCGCGCACCTCTCTGGCCGATTCGCGACTGAGGCGTTCCACCAGTTCCTCGTTGAACGTGGACGCCTGGCCGATTGGCGTCGGATACACGGTGGTACCCGACACCAACGCGTTACCATGTATGGCGTCGATACCGATGATCAGAGGAATGCCCAGTCGGCTTTTGGCGGCAAGACGCTGCAGCTCGTTCGCTTCCTCGGCCGTGACCACATGCAGGAACGAGCCTATCTTTCCCTCCTGTGTCATTCTATACAGGTCGTTGACGCTCAGAGTGGGGTAAAACCCGTAAGCATCGTCGTTTTTGGCCACACTCTTCCCTTTGAATCGCTGCTGGTTTTCGCGGATATGGTTCGGACCGACGAATTGTGACATCTGGGCTATCTTTTCTTCAAGAGTCATACGGCTCATCAGATCCTCTACCCGCTTCTCCACGGGCTGGCCTGCATCCTTATAAAGCGGAGGTCTTGCGAATGCGAAGGCACAACCGGATGCCAGCAAAAGTGATATTATTATTTTATGATTCATCAGTCCTGATCTTCGTATTTCAGCATATACTTCTCGGTCATCTCGCGGCGCTGGTCCAGCGGAATGTCATCGTGATACTTCGCCTGCAGATCAGCTAACTGATGCTTGAGATCGGCTATCGTCTCCTTATACTCCGGGCTGTCGATGGCGTTGTTCATCTCGTTCGGATCCTTGGCCAGGTCGTAGAACTCCCATTCATCGATGTTGAAATAGAAGTGAATCAGCTTGTAACGGTCGGTGCGGATGCCGTAGTGGGGCTGCACGTTATGCCACTTGGGATACTCGAAGTATTGGTAGTAGGCGGTCTGACGCCAGTCTTTCGCTGCTTTCCTGTCGCCGCACAGCAGCCCCTTCATGCTTTCGCCCTCCATGTCGGCGGGTATCTTTACGCCGGCCAGGTCGAGGATGGTCGGGGCGATGTCTATGTTAAGCGTGATGTTCTGTATGTTCTGACCTTTCCTGATGCCGTCGGGATAGCTGATGAGGCAGGGCATCTGCAGGGCCTCCTCATACATCCAGCGCTTGTCGTACAGACCGTGTTCGCCCAGGAAGAAGCCCTGGTCGCCCATATAGATTATGATGGTGTTGTCGTACAGGTCATGGTCCTTGAGATACTTCACCACGCGTCCCACCTGGTCGTCGACGGAGCGCACCACGCGCAGATAATTCTTGATATAGGTCTGGAACTTCCAGTTCTTCAGTTCCTGGCCCTTGAGCGATTCCCGGGGTGTCCAGTACTGGTTCTTGCCCGAGCCGCCCCACCACAGCCACTTGTTCCTTTCCTTCTGGGTCAGTCCTTCGGGAGGGGTCTGCTTGAGGTCTCCGCGCGACATGTGGTTTTCGATAGTGGCCATCGACTGGCCGATGGTATTCTCACGTCCGGCGTATGTGTCGTTGAATGTCTCCGGATAGGGGAACGTCACGTCGTCGAACAGGTGCAGATAACAGGAATCGGGTTCCCAGGGACGGTGCGGGGCCTTGTAATGCAGCATCAAGCAGAAAGGCTTGTCGGTGTCGCGCTGAGAGTCGAGCCACTCCAGGGCGTAGTCGGTGGTGAGGCGTGTGGCGTAGCCTTTCTCACGCTTTTTCTTGCCGTTGGTGCTGTATATTGGGTCCCGGTACGTGCCCTGTTGCGAGGGGTTGTCGTGGATCTTGTAGTAGTCGAAACCCTGCGGGGCGGAGAATAGGTGCCATTTGCCGAACAGGGCCGTGGTATATCCGTTGTCGTGCAGCACCTTCTGGTACTGCATCTGGTCGCCGTTGAACACGATGCCACCCTCGTTCTGATAGAAGCCGTGCGAGGTGCTGTACTTGCCGGTCAGCAGACATGCGCGGCTCGGACCGGAAATGGAGTTGGTGCACAGCATGTTGCGCATCACGGCGCCGTTCTTGCCGATGTTGTCGATGTTGGGGGTGGGCGCCAGCTTGGCGTTGATGCCGTTGTAGGCGCTGATGGCCGTGCGCGCGTGGTCGTCGGCCAGGATAAACAGCACGTTGGGTTTCTTGGCCGCCTCGCGTGCGCGGGCTCCCGCCGGGGCCATGGTCAGTGTGGTGCACAGACCTATCGCCATGGTACGGAGTATGTTGTTATTATGCATTGTTATTGTTGTTGTTGTTGTTGTTCTTGCTGTTGTTGTTGCGGTTTCCGTTGCCATTGTTGGCACCGTTGCGCTTCTTGGGCTTCTTCACCACCTTGGGGGTCTCGACCATGAAGTTGGCGCCACGGCGGTCCAGGATCTCCTTATGCAGTTTCTCCACAGTGGAAGCGTACGCCGGATCATCGGCAAGATTGACGGTCTCCAGCGGGTCGTTGCGGTATGTGAACAACATCCGGTCGGTCACGTTACCCTGACGGTCGATCCATTCGGTGTAGCCGTAGCTACGGTCAAAGTACGATACGCCGTTGTGCCATTTCACGATGGCGCAGTTTTTCCAGTCCTTGTCGTTGCCGCCGAGCAGCTTCTTCATGCTGTCGCCCTCGGTGTGTGCCGGAACGGGAAGTCCGGCCAGGTCACAGAGCGTTGGGTAGAGATCCACGAATTCCACAACCTTGGCTTCCGGTCTTTTCTTCTTGTTGTCGGGCACGCGGATTATCAGCGGGGCGTTGGTCACGATGTTGAAGTTGGAATGCTTGCACCACTGGCTGTGGTCGCCCAGACTCCATCCGTGGTCGCCCACCAGCACTACGATCGTGTTCTTGTCCAATCCGAGGCGGTCAAGCTCGTCCAGAATCCGGCCGACCTGAGCGTCGGCATAGCTGACGCACGCCCTGTAACCGTGAATCAGATCGATGGCCTCTTCAGCGGGGATGTCGCTCTTGGAGGGGATGTCGCGGTAATAGCGGATCTCGTTATAGTTGTGGAAAGCCTTGTCGGGAAATCCGGTGCGGTCGAATTCAAACGTTTCCGGCAGGGATATCTTCGACCGGTCGTACATATCCCAGTATTTCTTCGGGGCGTTGAAGGGGAGGTGCGGTTTCAGGATGCCGACGGCCAGGAAGAATGGCTTCCCGTCGGCCTTGAGGCGCTGCAGGTCGGCTATCGCCTTGTCGGCGGTCTTGCCGTCGGAGTATTCGTTGTCTGCCACGTCGATGCACTCGTAGGCTGCCGGGCCTCCCTTGATTCTTTCGACCGAAAGGTTCTCGTCGCCTAAGTAGTCGCGCCATGTCGACGACTTCAGCTTGGGCTTCCATACCTCGTCCCACGACCGTTCCCTGGCGTCGTTCTCGCCGTGGAACACCTTGCTGTTCGACACGGTGGTGTAGCCGTTTTCGCGGAAATACTGAGGCAACGTTACCGTACCCGGAGCCTCGATGTCTATCACCGAATTGACGTCCCAGAAGCGGTTGATGGCGGGACGCAGTCCGGAGAATATGGAGGCTCGCGAGGCACCGGAGACCGGAACGTTACAGTAGGCGTTCTCGAACATCACGCCCTGACGCGCGAGGCGGTCGATGTTCGGCGTCTTCATATAGTGTGCCCCGTAGCAGTTCAGTTCCGGCCGCAGGTCATCCATTATCAGAAACAGCACGTTTTTCTGTCCGGACGGTTTGGCCTTCGAATCCGCCGCGACGGTTTGGAACGTACCCCCTCCCAACATCAGGGAGGGGAGGAGATACTTTATAAAATCGGTTTTCATTTTAATTCATGCTTGTTTAGTATCCGAAATTCTGGTCGCTCTGGCTTATAGCCTCGTTGCGGTTGATCTCGTCGGTCGGGAACGGCATCAGCATGTTTTTGCGCACGTTCTGGTCCGAAGTGTCGTACTTGTAGACGAACTTGGGCAGCGTGGTGATGTTCTGCGACGCATACCAATTGTCGATAAATGCGTTGTGCTGTTCCATTATCTTCTTGAGATATTCGGTGCCGCGACGGCGCACGGTGTACCATTCGTCGCACTCGCCGGTAAACTCCCTGAGGCGTTCGGTCATGACACGCTCCCGGAAAGCGGCCTTGTCCGAAGTCTCGGCGGGAGTGAGGTCGAGCGGATAGATTTCATCGGAATCGATAGCGCCGTTGCCGTTGGCGTCGCGTGCACGGTCAAGCACCATCCGCAGGTATTTGGCGGCGTCGGGCAGGTTCAGTTCGTTGGCGGATTCAGCCAGTATCAGAAGCACGTCGGAGTAACGCATGAACACGAAGTTGGCGTTGGTGGCCGAGGCCGTCATCAGGGGGTCGTAATACTTCTTCCATGCCGGATATTCCGAATCGCCCTGTTTGTAGGCCAGACCTGCCTTGTTGCCTTCCTTTTTCCTGGTGGGGAAAAGCATTACTTCCTTCTTCTTGGCGTTGGTTTCGAATATGTTCTCATACTTGCCGAATGCGAAACTTGCGTCCCTGCGGGGATCGTCGGCATCGAACATCCCGAACATGTGCTGCGAAGGACGTGTCTTGCCCCAGCTTTTGCCCTCGGTGGTGATGTTGCTCATCAGAGGATAGCCCGAGGGGAAGGTTGTTTCAGTCATTCGTCCCGAATTGACCGACGATGAATACTGCACTTCGAAAATGGATTCGGCGTTGTTCTTGTGCGGGCTTCCGAACAGGTCGGCGTAGGGGCGCACCAGCGAGTATCCGCCGTTGTCGTACACGTCCAGGGCGGCGTCGTAAGCCGCCTTCCAGTACTTGGAAGATTCGTCGTTGCCGGCCATTGTAAGATATACCTTGGACAGAAGAGCCTCGGCCGCGTAGCGGTGCGGAAAGCCCGGCACCTGCTCGCCCGGCTCGGCCATGAGGCGGAACGCCTCCTTGAGGTCGGTCACGATCTGGTCGTATACTTCGGATATCTCCGCACGGGGTTTCTGTGCCTCGGAATAATCTGTCACAGGCTTCGTGATGAGAGAAACCTTGCCGAACAGGCGCACAAGATTGAAATAGGTGAGTGCCCTGACAAAGCGGGCCTCCCCGTGAATGCGGTCGCGTTCCTTGACATTGGCTATCTCGCTGTGCTCCATGCCGGCCACGATGTCGTTGGCCACGTTGACCACCTCATACATGCCGATGTACATGTTGGTGACGTTCACGTTCGACGGCAGGATGCTCATCGAGGTCAGGTTCACGTCGTTGGCCTTGATACTCACTCCCACGCCCGACGTGGTGCTGACCACGTGGTAATAGTTAAATCCCACATAATTGTAGTCGGACAGCTTGGCATACATTCCCGCCAGGGCCGCGTTGGCCGATCCGGCCGAGTTGTAGATGCCTTCCGATTCGAGTTGCGTCGAGGGCTTTTCCTCCAGGAAATCCTCGCACGACACCATTGCCACTCCGGCAATGACCGGTAATATATATTTTAATAGTTTCATTTTAGGTCTGTTTAATTAGAAGTTGGCGATGATTCCGAAGGTGAAGTTACGTGCGCTGGGATAGGATGTAAGGTCCACGCCCAGGCGGTCGGAGTCGTTGGAGAATGTGTTCACGTCGGGGTCATAACCGCTGTAGGAGGTAATGGTGAATAGGTTTGCAGCCGTGAAATTGAACGTCAGGCTCTTGATGTATTTCGACTTCTTGAAGCCAAGACGATAGTCGAGGCTGAGTTGAGCCAGACGCAGGTACGATCCGTTCTCGACGAGTCTGTCCGACAGTACGCCTTTGGGCTGATAGCCTAAGCGGGGATAGGCATTGGAGGGAGAGTCGGCACGCCATGCCTCATAGAAGGCGTCGGCGCGGACATTGTTGTTGGCGTTCTTTACATCGGTTTCGTCAATAAGGTTGGCGTTGATTATCTCGTTGCCGACAACACCGTTGAACACCAGTCCGAGCGTGAAGTTGCGGTAACGCACCGAGGCGTTCAGGGCGTATGTGAAGTCGGGATTAGGATTGCCTAAGATCACGCGGTCCTTGTCGTCGATCACGCCGTCGCCGTTCTGGTCCACATACAGTATGTCGCCGGGCTGCAGCTGGGTGCCGCTCATCACCAGAGGATTGGCCTGATATTCGGGGCTGTCGTACGTGGACTGCTGGAGGATGCCGTTGGTCTCGTAACCCATGAAGAGTCCGATGGAATGGTTCACGAGGAACACGTTGGCCGGGAACTTGGTGAAGTTGTTGTTGCCCACGTTCTGGCCCCAGTACCCTACTTCGCCGTGCAGCATTCCGAAATCGGATGGAGCCATGCCAAGAGACTTGATCTTATTGGCTGTGAAGGCCATGTTGGCGCCGATATTGACGTCCCAGTCGCGGTTGGTGTAGGGTATGCCCTCCACGGTCAGTTCGAGACCCTTATTCATGATTTTGCCATTGTTGACATACATAGTGGTATACCCGGAGGCGTAAGGTGTGGCTATTTCCTGCAGCAGGTCCCTGGTGTTCTTGATGTAGGCGTCGATTGTGAAACTCAGGCGCTGGTTGAATGCGCCGAAGTCGACGCCGACGTTGAACTGTTCGGACGTCTCCCATTTCAGGTTGGGGTTGGGAATTCGCGAGGGAACGATACCGGGATTCTGCTGGCCGTCGCCGTTCACCCCGGTCACGTTGTTGTAGCTGGCAAGTGTCTGATAGGGGGAGATGGCCTGGTTGCCCACTCGGCCCCAGCCTGCGCGAATCTTCAGGTTGGACAGCCAGTCGATGTCGTCCATCCACTTCTCCTTGTTCATACGCCATGCGGCGGCAAACGACGGGAAGTAGGAGAAACGGTTGTGCCTGTCGAACTTGCTCGAGCCGTCGGCGCGGAACGTAGCTGTGAGCAGATAGCGGTCGTCGAAGTTATAGACGGCGCGTGCCAATACCGAGAATAGCTGCTGGCCGGTCTTGACCAGCTTGAAGGGATACTGCTTGGCGGCCTGCGATATGCCGTCGGCCCGGAGGTCTTCGGAGAAGAAGTCCTCGCCGGTGATGCCCGTCTGCTTCACCTGCTTGTTGTCGTATACGATACCCAAGGTGCCGTTGATGGAGTGCTTCCTGTTGAATTTATGGTTGAACATGGCCATCAGTTCGGCATTGAAAAAGTTGGTGGTCATTTCGGCCAGACCGGCCTTGCCGTTGGCCTGGGCGCCGTTGAAGGTCTGTTTGCCATACCACATGGCGCGCGACTTGTGCTTGTACACCACGCCACCCTTGGCACGGAGCGTAAGCCATTTCAACGGTTTGTAATCCAGCGTCAGCGATGTGTTGAACAGGTCCTCGCGGCTGTCGTCGTCATAGTCCGTGAACCATACTTCGGGCGAGGTGATGTTCTCGTCATATTCCGTATATTCCTCGCCGGTCTGCGACAGGTTGATATATGGCTTGTAGGATATCATCTGACGCACGATGCTGGTGCGGGTGTTGGCCAGCTTGTCGGTTCCGGACGTCATCGTGGTTCCCACATGGCTGAAGAATGAGCGCGATTGCAGTGAAAGGACATTATTCAGTTCCTGGTCCAGGTTCAGTCGGATGTCATATTTGTCCACGCCGGTCTTGCGAATCACACCCTGCTGGTCGGCGTATCCCAGAGCGAGGAAATAACCGGTCTTGTTGCTTTTCCCGCTCACGCTTGCGCGGTAATTCTGTGATACGGCCAGACGAGTGGCCTTGCGCTGCCAATTGACGGGTATTAGGCCTTCCGTCGAGGCCGGCTCATTGCCGTTGATGAACTCCGGAGCGTTGCGGAAAGCCATGTAGCCGTCGAAGTCGAGCATCGGTATTTCCTTGGCCAGTCTGGACATTGTTACGGTGGCGCTGAGCGTGATGCTGGGCTTAGCGGATTTGCCGCGTTTGGTAGTGATGAGCACGACTCCGTTAGCACCTTGCGAGCCATAGATGGCGGTTGCCGATGCATCCTTCAGCACCTCGATGGACTCGATGTCCTGTGGGTTGATGGAGGCAAGCGGATCCTGCTCCTGTTTGCGGGAGTTTCCGCTATTCTGGCCGGCACCCATAGGGTCAGCGGTGTCGCCCATGTCGCTGATGATGTTGCCGTCTATGACATACAGCGGCGAGTTGTCGCCGCGCAGCGAGCCTGTGCCTCGGATCTTGACGGAGGCGGAGCCACCCGGGGCGGCGCTGCCGGTGGTCACGTATACGCCGGCGGCCTTACCTTGCAGCAGTTTGTCGAACGATGTGGCCGACGCTGCCTCCGTTTCAGATGTCTTGACCGACGATAAGGAACCGGTCAGGTCGCTTTTCCTCATGGAACCGTAGCCCACGACCACTACTTCGTTCAATTCGTTGGCCTGCGGAACGAGGTCGGTGGTAATGATGGTTCTGCCGTTCAATGCCACGCGGCGCGTATCGTAGCCTATGTAGGATATGACGAGTGTCCCGTCCTTCAGGTCCTTTTCGGGAATATCGAGCGAGAATTTACCGTCCAGATCGGTGGCGATGCCCAATTTAGGGTTGCCTTTCAGTTTTACGGTGGCGCCGATGACCGGTTCTTTATGCTCATCGACTATTGTGCCGGTCACGATTACAGCCCGGGCGCTCAACGGCACTCCGGCGAGAATAGACAGCAACAATGCTTTGGTTAGATTTCTCATTGAAAAAGTATTTAGATTTTTATAATGGCGTTGTTAGAATCGTGTCAGGGCGTTTTTGGCAAGCGATTCGCGAAGCGCGAAGTATGCGGGTCGGGGAGTGCCGTCGTTGCGCCACAGCGTGCCTTGGCGGACAGCCTTGTCGGTGTCTTCGTCCCTGACATTCCAGAAGCAGATGGCTGTCGGTCCCTGGGCGCAATGCGGAATCACAGTGTCGAACACGGCCTTGAACGTGGCCGCCTGGTCAGTCTCGGTGTCTCCCCGGTTGATCCATACGTTCATCTCGGTGATGTGGAACTCCAGGCCGTTGGCATGGCACCAGGTGATGAATGAGTCCAGGTCCCGAAGTCGGTTTTCAGTCTTTTCCCAGCCGGTGTTGATATGAGCCTGCCAGCCCAGACCGTCCACACGGAGACCGCGCGAACGCAGGTATTCCACCAGTGACTTTATCTTATCCCATTCCACGGCGTTGAAGTCGCCGTGCTGGTTTATGATCTGTTTCACATTTGGGGCGTATTTATTTGAAATCTCGAAAGCCCTTCTTATGTAGGTGGGGAAATTGTTACCCTTGTAGCTGTCATATCCTAATGCAAGCCAGGGATTCTCCCAGAGATTGTCGCCCTGACGCGGGCCGAACCAGTCGCCCGGTTCGTATGTGCCGTATTTCTTGCAATTGATACGGTTCTTGCACACGGTCTCGTTCACCACGTCCATCCACTTGACTGAGGGCTGACGGTCGATGTGCCGGCACAAGGCTATGAAATACTCGTCCAGCATGGCGTCAAGTTCCTGATTGGTGCGGTCGTCATCGCGCACCCATGCAGAGCATTGCGGACTTATGGGTCCATGTACCCTCATCATCTGGCCGTTGGCCGAACAATGCGACAGGAATTCGTCTGAGCGTTTCCACTGCCATTTGCCCGGAGCCGGGTGGATATAGCTTTGCTTGAAATCGTTGGCCGGCGTGATGTATCCGAATTCACGGTCGGCGATTTCTCCCGAAAGGGAATCAAGCAGCTTATGCTGCGTCGCTATGCCGATGTATAGATTCTGCGGATAGCATTTCTCTACTATCGTTTTGATCGGACAGCCGTCAATGCCGGAAGCCTCCCGGATGTCGGCAGCCCGAAGGGGCGCCACTGTCGCGGCTAAGATAAGCAATGATATGGATAGTCTTGTATTCATGACATTAGATTGACTTACACCGCAAAATTAGGACGGGATATGCCGGGAGAGGTCTGATTTTAGATTTTTAAAGGTTTGAAAAGTGGTTTTTCCGCCATAAAACTAAAAAACAGCCCTTTTCACGGGGCTGTTTCAACTACTAACCAATCATAACCTTAATAACTTTCTTCCAATACCTAACTATACAATACATTAATCACTCTAAAACTATGAACGAAAACGGGGGAATTGATATGGTTGAGACCGAATGATCGTACTGAGTGCGGTTGATTCCATTTCCAATAGTCATGTCGTTTGCTGTGGGTGTGGGACTGTCGTAAACGACAATCTTATGTCCGTTTTGCGCAAGGGTGCCGAGGCTGATGTTCCGGAAGGTATAGCGGGTGGGATTGATCAGAACAGCGCCGGTCTGTCTCGTCTTGTTCTCGAATTTCCATCCGTATATCCTGTCATGAGGACTGTCCAGGCTGGCCCTTGTGGCGTCGTCATCATAGACAGGAACGATGCCCGTACTGTGACGGATCGCTAAGGATAGACGGGTCGCTTTTGTGGCGCCTTTCATACTGCGTAATAATACGCCATACACTACGCCGACCGAACTTAACTTATTCTTATCCGAATTCAAGACGCCGGGCGAAAGAGTGATGTGTTGCAGCTGTATTGTCTCCACTTTGTCGGCCCATGGAATCCACCCCATTGCCATTGCGGCATACTGAAGTCCTGTGATCCATCGGCCGCAGTTGGAATTGCCGGCTTCCGCCAGTCCATATTCCGTAATCCACAGCTTCAGGTAGGAGGGAATCCTGTCATAGTCGCGCTGTACGGTCGACGCGTATTTGCTGCCGGCATCTATCACGTCTTCCCATTCCGACATATTGACCAATGGCGCCTGACTTCCGATAGATGCTTCGATGTAGTGATGCTGTACCACACCGTCTACAAGCGACCGCAAATCCAGGTCGGATTCAAGTGCCGAGAAAACCGCTGTGTTCCATACCTCGCGATTGGATGTGGACTTCTCGCCGCTCTTGCTGGTGCATAGTATCACTTTCAGATCGGGATATACACTCTTGAGCCTTCCGGCGATTATCTTGGCATCCTGTATGTAGCGCGTGGGGTTGGCTGGGTAAATGCCGTAATGCTCCTCCTTGTTGAAGTACAGCTCATTGCCTAATTCTATCGCGACGGGCATCCGGCCATACTTCCGGAATTCGGCCAATGCGTCCAACGCATCGTCGATTTTGGCGTCAAGCACCTCCCGGCTTTGCAGCAACCCGGTGTCGGTGCTTGTATAGTCATAACCTGTGGCCGGGGTGGGGTGTACCATATTCATTACGTAGACTATCGACGTGTGGGCCAGGAGTCCGGCTGCTAAATCCGAAATGAAATAAGGATTCTTAATCTTTTTGCCCATGATTCCACCGGCGCGCCAGTCCCATGAGTTGGCGAGGGTGCCGCCGGGATAACGGATTGACGACGGCGACATCCAATTCACCATTGATGTGAAATTATCGTCGGTCCATCGCGGACCCTCGCTGCTGCGGCCGTTGTAACCTCCGAACATGCCTGAAATCGCATACGATTCGCCTTGATCCGATACTGAATATAGAGTTTCGTCTACCGTGTCGGTGCCACCGTTTACGTTATCAGTGTCGTCGGTGTCCGATTTGGTTATACCGACAGGTTCATAGCCATTGCCTGGCGCCGAAGTGCCGGAGTCTCCGCATGAAATGGCAATGGCGGTGAACATTACCGCCACTGTCATTCGTACTGTTATGTCTACGTTGTGTGACTTCATTGTCATAACCCTTTGCCTTTGGCACCCTTTTTCATGGCCTTTCTGGCTTCTTTCTTAGCGGCTTTTCTGGCTGCTTGCTTTTCCTCCTTTGACTGTGAGCCGTTAGCCGTGACTTTACCTTCTTTCTGCTTTTTCAGGTATTTGCTCTGGATTCGGTACAAATTCTGAGGCACTGCCTCTTTCAGCTTCCGGGCTATTTCGGGGTGTTGCGCTATTATGTTGGTCAGCTCCCCGTTGTCATTGCGCAGATCCACGAGCATCTCGGCGCCGTTCGCACCGTCGAAAAGAGTGTATTTGTATCTTCCGTCCGAAACATTGACGAATCCGTCGCCTTCGGTGTAGAGGACACGGGCGGTGTCGGCTTTCTTATCTTTGCCCGTCACTTTGGCGGCGATGGATACGCCGTCACATTCAGGAGCCTCTATGCCGGCCAGCTCGCACAGCGTGGGCAATAGATCCGAGCCATTGCAGACGGTGCTACCGTTACGTCCCTTTGTCACGCCCGGGCCTGTGAAAATCCAGGGCACGCGCTGGCATTCGCCGTATGGAACGCCCTTGGTCACCATCTGGTGGGCTCCCTGCATCTCGCCGTGGTCGGAGGTAAACACCACGATGGTGTTTTCCTTCATCTCCGGATTGCGGTCCAGTGCGTCAAGGATATGGCCGATATGCGAGTCCACAAGCTGGACCAGCTGGCCGTAGGTCCAGCGATACTTTTTCCAGTAATATTCGGGGAAGTCCTTGTATGGAGCCTTCTTGAATTTGGGGAAATCCTTGGTCCTGTCGAAGTTTAAGGGAAGCTCCGGCACATGGTTGGCGTAGAAATCCACCGAATCGATGGCTGCGGCACGGGCACGCATGGCACGCACGCATTCGGTTATGACCTGCTTGCGGCCACCCTTATCCTCCACCACAGGCGAGAGTCCGGTGGAGCTTTCCAGACAGATGTCGTGAGGATTGAGGAACGAGGCCACAATCAGGGCCGGCTTATCGGGCTTCTCTTTAGCCAGACGGTCAATCAGCTTGCCGGCCTCGAGACCGAGGGCGTCGCGTTCGTCGGAAGTGTAGTAGTTTTCGAAACCATAGCTTGTGGGTGCCTGAAAGGCGTTCTTGCCCTTGTCGCCCGAATAGGGGAGATGTACCTTTCCGCCGTAATACGTGTCATAACCGCTACGGGCGAAGACGTTACCCATTCCGTTCTGCTCTAACATGGGGCGAACCTCGGTCTCGACGGCGTCGCCGCATTTATTCTCACGCACGCCGTATTGGCCGCCGTATTTGCCTGTGAACAGTGCGAAACGGGAGGGCACCGAGACCGGGTTGGTGCAATATGCGTTGGTGAAGGCCACGCCCTCGTTGACCAGTCGGTCAAGATTCGGGGTGTGGAAATAATCGCCGGGATAAATATCCTTGAGCGCGCTGATTGTATTGTACGACTGTTGGTCGGTGACGATCAACAGTATATTCGGTTTGTCGGTGCGGGCATATCCGGCAATCGCGGGGAGAGCGGCCGTGGCCAGCAGCGACAGGTTTTTCGTAATGGACATGTCGTTAGGATGGGTTACTCGTTATTATTGTTTTTCTTCTTCTTATTCTTCCTGGCTTTGCCTTCGCCGGGAGTGTCGGGCGCCTTCATCTTGACATTGGCGTTCTTGCGCCAGGTGTCGAGCCGGGCCATCAGTTGCTTGGCCAGTTCGGGTTTCTCGGCCACGAGGTTATGTTTCTCACCCGGATCGAGGACCACATTGTAGAGTTCCACGCGGTTCTGGTTGTAGAAGTCAATAAGCTTGTAGTCGCCGCTGCGGATTGCCGACGACACATAGTCGCCGGTTGACTTGGGACGCTCGGCTGCCTTATGCCAGAACAGGTCGCGGTCAATGCCCTTCTTGGCAGCCTTTGTACCGAGCAGGCTCTTTATGCTGACGCCGTCAAGTTCGGCTGTCGGATCGACAGGTGCGTTGCACAGGTCGGCCAAAGTGGGCAACAGGTCGAGGCTGACCACGGGAACATCGCAGTCCGAACGCGATTTCTGCCCCGGAGTGTGCATCAGGAACGGTACGCGGATACCTCCTTCGTACAGGTGTCCCTTGCCGGCCTTGAAAGGGCGGTTGGTGGTGGCCAGCTCACGGTCGTTGCCTCGGTTGGACAGACCGCCGTGGTCGGATATCAGCACTATCACCGTGTTGTCATATTTTCCTGTTTCCTTCAGGGTTTGTAAGATCTGCCCCACGCTCTCGTCTACAGACTCGATCATGGCCGCATACACCGGGTGATCCTGCTGGGTCTTGGTGTCGCCCGCTTCCTCTTTGGCCATCGGGTCGACTCCAAGATGCATTTTCTCTACCTTTTTCTTGAATTTGTCTATCTTTTCCTGCTTGGCTTCGATGGGAGTGTGTACCGCATAATAGCTGCATACGGCAAAGAACGGCTTGTCGGAATCCTTGCGCCGTTCCAGGTAATCAACCGTCTTGCGCGTCATATAGTCCGTAAGGTATTCGCCTGGCCTGGCGTCGTCCATTCCCTTGATTAGTTTGTCGGGATTAGCCACTCCCTCCTTGTTGAAAGGTGCGAAATAACAGGTAGTGGCGCTTGCTTTGCCGGCTCCGATATTGATGTCGAAGCCTTTGTCCTCCGGATTGGTGACCTTATCGCTAAGGTGCCATTTGCCGATGATGAACGTCTCGTACCCGGCATCCTTGAACGGCATGGCTATGCAGTAGCTGTCGGCATCCACCTTGCGGTCGTCGTGGTGACTCCCTTTCTGGGGCCTTGCGCAGTGTCGGCCCGTTATCAGCGAATAACGCGAGGGCACACTTCGGGGATACGCCACGTATCCCTGACTGAACACGGTTGACTTGTCGGCGAGTCTGTCGATGTTGGGGGTCTCGTATAGTTTGGAACCGGTCAGTGACAGGTCGTAGGCGCCCCAGTCGTCGACTATGAACATCAGCACGTTGGGATGTTCGGACTCAGGTTTGGCGGTCTTGGCGTTGGCGCAGTTCACTATCGCCGCGCTGACCAGCGATGCGGTGAATATGGATTTAAGTTTCATTTGCGGATTCGTTCGGTTTTATATTCGTCCCAGTACTGTTTCATCTGCTGCAGGGCGGCGGCGTATGCCGGGTCCGACGCGACATTGACAGTCTCTTCCGGATCAAGTTGATAGTCATACAGTTCTTCGGCAACCACACGGTCGGGATCGGTGACTTTGTTTTTCCATCCCACCCATACTGTATACCGGTACCGGTCGGAGCGAAGCGAATAGCCCATCTTGCCGGGTCGCGGATACTGGCTCATGGCATACTTCCGCTTTGGACCCGCTTTGCCGTCAAGCGCAACTACCGTGTTGAGGTTTTCACCGTCAAGCCCCTCGGGAACCGGGATGCCGGCCAGGGAACAGAGCGTGGGATAGAATGAAAGGAATTCCACCGGATTGTCGATGACGCGCTTCTCCTTCTGTCCCGGAACGGATATCAGCATGGGCACATGTGTGGCATGCTCGAAGTTGGTGTGCTTGTTCCACAGACCGTGGTCGCCTAAGTGCCAGCCATGGTCGCCCCAGAAGACTATGATGGTGTTGTCAAGCATGTTCTGACGCTCCAGTTCGTCAAGGACCTTTCCTATCTGGGCGTCGATGTACGATATGGCGGCATAATATCCGTGGATCAGCTCGCGGGCCTTGTCGTCGGGGATAATGACATTGTCGATGTCCGAGAAACTGATCAACGGCGGGATGTCGGAATAAAGCTGCAGCTCTCCGCATTTATGGTAGGCGAAATCGGGTGAGTTCTTAGCCTTCTTGCGGTATTTGGCCAGTGGCATGGATTTACGGTCGTACAGCTTCCAGTATTTTTCCGGCGCGCAGAAGGGGAGATGTGGCTTCTTCATGCCGACGGCCAGGAACAGCGGCTTATCTGAGTGGCGGTTTCTCAGGAAGTTAACCGCGCCATCGGCCACGGCGCCGTCATGGTAGGCGTTGTCGGGCAGTTGGCTGCATTCCGTAGTTGGCTTGAAATATCGCTGGATATACTTTTCTATCTTTCCCTTCCGGGTGTATCCGCTGTCAAGGGCCTCTTTGTAATATTTTTCATACAGTGCCTTGTTTTCGGGCGACTGGTATTGCGCCATCACGGGCTGATCGTATTTGGGATTCAGGTAATCGTTACAGTCTATATATGGCATAGACCACGAGACCTCGTCCTGTTTTTTGTCGACGGATCGGGGATCGTAGATTTTGCCGATGCCCGCCACATCGTAACCGTTGCCGATGAAATATTGCGGCAGCGTCACCACATCCGGATTCCGGTCGCGAATCTTGGTCTTGAGGTCCCACACCTGTGTGCGGTCCGGACACCATCCCGTCAGCAGGCTTGCCCTGGTGGCGGCTGAAACCGACTGCTGGCAGTAGGCATGAGTGAATATGGTGGATCGTTGTGCCAGACGGTCGATATTAGGAGTCTTGACCAGAGGGTCGCCGTAGCATCCTAAAATAGGCTTGAGGTCATCGACTGCCAGCATCAAGACATTTGGTTTGCCGGAGGTCTGTGCCGACAGTACTATAGATACCGTCAGGGCCGGTAGCAGTAAGGCGATTTTTTTGTCAGGTAGTTCAATCATGGTTCGATCGCTGTTAAGTTGCGCAAAATTACTTTATTTTGCCCTGCGGATGGTTTCAATACTGTTTTGATGGGTTTGATTTCTGATTTTATTAGGTTTTGTTTTAGGTCAGATTTTTGATTTATAGTATTTTTGCATTCAGAACTAACCAAGCTCTTTACTTATGACATCGCGAACGAACATAGTGTTTAAGCTGCTGTTTTGCGTCATTGTGGCCATGATGATGCCTGTGGCGACGTCTGCGTTTCCGTTCATCAATATATCCACGTCCGAGGGACTGAGCAACAGGCACGTGTCGTCGATGGTGATTGACGCCGACGGTTATTCCTGGTTCGCCACCCACAGCGGCATCGACAAATTCAACGGAACCGAATTCGAACATTATCTTCTGAAGGCGCATGCCGAGGAGGTGCAGCCTGGTGGAGTGTTCAAAGGGCCTGAGAATGGCGTGATGGCGTTCGGCAGCAATTCCATATACCGTTATAATCCCAATACGGATTCATTTATACTGATAGAAGGTGTAAGACTTCCCAGGAACCTACGGGTCATCGTGGCCAAATATGCCGAAAACGGCAGGCTTTGGATCGGCACGTCCAAAGGTCTGTACGTGTATGGACCGGACAACAGGCTGATACGTCATTTTTTCGATAAACAGAGCATTTTTGACATCGCTTTCCACGACGGTATGTACTGCTTTGTGGCCACGTCTAAGGGCATAGGGAAAATAAGTCATCCTGCTGATGGAAAGATGGCGGTTCAGGCACCCGTCAGGTCCGTTGACCTGAAGGACGAGAGAATCCAGAGTCTATACTGCGACAATCAGACCAAGACGCTGTGGATCGGTACGTTCAACGGACAACTGTATACCCTGGACCTGTCATCAAATGCGCCCGGACGTCTGCTGCAGCAATATGCGCGGCCGATACGCCGTATTGCTCCCGTGGACACGGACCGCATCTGGGTAGGCGTGGATGGCGAGGGAATATATGTCTATAACCGCTTCGCGCACACTCCCGTGGAGGCGTTCACGCGCACGGGCGACGCAATCCATCGTTATTCCGGTTCAAGCGGGGTTTATGATATAGTTCAGGACAAGGATCTGGTGTGGATATGCACCTATTCCAACGGTATCCTGGTGTACGACCGCTCCATGCCGGTGAACCGTATTTTTACCGAAACGGATCTGGATCCCCGCCATTTCGGCGATGCGCAGGTGAACTGCATCTATCAGGACAGCAGGAATCGGATCTGGTTCGGTACGAACCACGGAATAATGCGGTATGATCCGGCATCGGAATCGTGGAGGCAATTCAATATGTCTCCCACAGACGGGGGGACCGTACTGACCTTGAAGGAAGACCGTAACGGAAATATGTGGGCAGGCGGCTTTATGATGGATGTGGTATATATCGATCCGAGCGACAATGTTAAGTCACCTGCGGTGAACGATGCGTCGAAGTCAAAGTATTTTCCGAAGAATGTATACGCTATCCATGAAGACGAGAATGGAAACCTGTACTTCGGTGGAATCATACACACATTGGCGAAATATAGTCCCGGCAACGGGACGCTGGAGTCATATCCGGTAAGAGGCATATATCAGATAATCTCGCTGTCCGGTCATGAACTCCTGCTTGCCACGGGCAACGGTATAGTGAAGTTCAATACCCGCACATCGAAAATAGAATCAAAGGAACCGATGTTGAGCCGGCCGATACTTAAATGTTCGGTTACCCGATTATGTCTGGATCCGGGCGACCGGTCGCGTCTATGGATAGGCACAGAGTCCAAAGGGTTGATGCTGCTGAACCTCAAGACCGGGAAACTAAGACAATTCACCACGGCCGACGGCCTGTCGAACATGACGGTCTGCGGTCTGGAATTCGACAATAACCGGCGTCTTTGGGTCAGCACGGAAAATGGCCTGAACTGCGTCTCGCCCGAAGGTCGAATCACGCCTCTTACCATGGCCCACGGACTGCCTACACGCACTATGAAGGCGCGTTCTCATTTCCGCCTCGCCTCTGGACAGACTGTCTGGGGTACTCCCACCGGCGCCTTTGTCCTTGATCCGGATGAATTTGCCGGCTTGAAGCAGAACCTGAACCTGCATTTCGAAAAACTGCTGGTTTCCGGAATGGCGGCTGTGCCGGGCCATAAGAATTCTCCGCTCGTCACCAATATCGATAAAACCGATGTCATCAGGCTGGCGCATGACCAGAACAACTTCAGCATCTCGTTCTGCAACGTCGGGTTTCAGAACGAATCATCGGTAAAGTATTCCTATATGCTGGAAGGCTTCGACGATGACTGGACCCCGGCGTCGTCTAACCGCATGGCACACTATACCAACATTTCACCGGGAAAGTACTCTTTTCGCGTCCGGGCCATAGGCAGTTCAGATCCCGACAACACTATGGAGCGTAGCGTGGTGGTCCGGGTGGCACAGCCTTGGTATAACACCGTCTGGGCATGGATATGCTATATCATCCTTTTTGCCGTCATGGCATATATCGCATGGCGTCTGTACAGGCGCTGGATGTCGGTGCGCGATTCCGACCAGAAAGTCCGCTTCTTCGTCAATTTGGCCCATGACTTGCGCACTCCCCTTACACTTATCAAGTCTCCGCTGCAGGAAATCGGTACGGACCAATTGAATTCCGATGACAGGATGGCCTTGAAACTCGCCCGGAAAAACGCTGACAAACTGCTGAATATGGTCAACCAGCTCCTTGACTTCCAGAAGATTGAAAGGGACGCCATGTCGCTGAAGGTAGAGCAAACCCACATAGGGAATTTCCTACAGGAGATTTGCTGCAATTTCACGCAGCTGGCGAACTCCAAGAACATCACGCTTAAGGCAGGCGGTTCCGGCGGCACGGGATATATCGACCGTAAGAAGATAACGGTAATAATCGACAATCTTCTGTCCAACGCCATCAAATACACCAATTCGGGCGGCAACGTCTCCGTGGACTGGAAGCTTGAAGGAGACAACCTCGAGATAAAGGTGACGGACGATGGTATAGGAATCGACACGAAGGAACAGAAGAAGCTGTTCAACAGATTCTACCGAGCCGACAACGCCTCAAATTCCGCTGAGACGGGAAGCGGTATCGGACTGCTTCTGACCAAGAAAATGGCCGAACTGCACAAGGGTAGTGTTTCGGTTTTCAGTGAGCTGAACGTAGGCTCCACATTCATTGTGTCCATACCTGTGTCTAAAGAAAGATATCACGGCAACGAGATACTGGTTCACGAAACAAAGAGTGAGGCTGTGCCGACGGTTACCGATGATTCGGGCGATCAGCCGGATTCACGTATCTCGCTGATGCTGATCGAGGACAACGACGAGTTGAGGATGTATCTGGAGCATACGTTGGGCAGGACTTATGCCGTCAGTTCGTTCGCTACCGGCGACGAGGCGTTGGAAAAGATAAAATCGGTCATGCCCGATTTTGTCCTGTCCGATGTCATGATGCCCGGCATTTCGGGACTTGAGCTTTGCTCCCGGATCAAGGGAGACATCGAGACATCGCATATTCCGGTCATACTTCTCACCTCGCTGGCCGAGCGTGAGGACGTGATCAAGGGATTCAACGCCGGCGCCGATGACTATATCACCAAGCCGTTCGATATATTCATATTGAACAAGAAGATAGCTTCGATCATCAAGGCACGCAAGACGCTTAACGCTAAAATCATAGACAATGACGTGGACGAGGAATCGACGTCCGGGTCCGTGATAAGCGAGATCGACAGGGAATTTATGCACAAGGTCGTGACCGTAATAGGCGACAACCTGGCGAACGAGGAATTTTCGGTAAATGACCTTGCTGCGGAGATGGCCATGTCGCGCTCCGTTTTCTTCAAGAAAATCAAGGCAATAACGCAACAGAACCCTCAGGAACTGATCAAGGCCATAAAGATGAAGAAGGCGTCCGAGCTGATTTTGGAGAACAAGTACTCCATAGCCGAGATATCCTATATGACCGGTTTCCCAAATCCCAAATACTTCAGTACAGCGTTCAAGAAGTTTCATGGCGTGTCGCCCAGCAAGTATGCCGAGGAACAGAACGCCTGACGGGTCAGAAGTGTGTGCGGAGCCAGGAGAGGATGGTGGTGTAGAACTGGTCGCGGACGGCGCGCTGATGGACATAAGGCGCGCCAACAGCCAGTCGCCACTACTGACGAAACGATAGGATTTTTAATATAGCCTATGAGAATATTCGTTATCAACGAGGGTTATCAACGAGAAATTTTGGCTTAAGGGTATGTTTGATTTTGTCGGTTCGTGAATTTTCTGTATCTTTACCATCCCTTAGTGTATATAAGTTAAAAAAGGGGAAAACGACGCTCAAAGCAGGCATTGCATGGAGCGTGGCGACTGCATGCAGACGATGGATAATTGACAGAACGTTTAAAACAAATCATAGTCTATGAACAAAAGTGTATTAATGGTGGCTGCCGTAGGATGCGCCCTGGTAGCAGGGGGTTGCAGCAAGAAGCTACAGCAGTTCCAGAGTGATTACTTCACGACGGTTCCGACACCGTTGGAGACGGTCGGACAGAATGTGCCCGGCACCATCAAGGGTTCTATTCCTGCCAAATTCATGGTTAAGAACGCCAAGGTAACGGCAGTGCCCGTGCTGCAGTGGACCGCCGCTGGCGCCACAAGCGAGGCTACGGCCACTCCTGTAGTGTTCCAGGGCGAGGATGTACGCGCCAACGGCCAGGAGGTAAGCTACGTCAACGGCGGCATGGTGACCATTCCCTTCACCATTCCTTACCGTCCCGAAATGGCTCACTCCGATCTGTATCTGGATTTCAACGTCGACCAGAAAGGCAAGACTTATAAGCTGCCCCGCGTCAAGGTGGGTTACGGCGTAATAGCCACTTCCACACTGGCCAATGGCAAGAGCGTGACTCCCGCCGTAGCCAAGGACAACTTCCAGAAGGTGATCACCGAGAAATACAGCGCCGACATTCACTTCCTGATCAACCAGGCCAACATCCGCAGCAACCAGATCGACAAGGCCGACTACATCGACCTTAACAAAAAGCTGATGGAAGCCAACAAGGCCGCCAATCAGGAAATAGCCGGCATCACCATCAACTCGTTCGCCAGCCCCGAAGGCTCGCTGGAATTCAACACCAGCCTGGCCGAGAAGCGCGAGAAGAACACCACCAGCTATATGGAGAACCAGCTGAAGAAGGACCGCATCACCGAATTCGGCGAGCTGACCTCCAGCTTCACCCCCGAGGACTGGGAAGGATTCGAGAAGCTGGTGGAGAAGAGCAACATCCAGGACAAGGACCTGATTCTGTCCGTGCTCCGCATGTATCCCGATCCCCAGGACCGCGAGCGTGAGATCCGCAACCTGTCGTCGGTATTCGACGAGCTGGCCGACCAGATCCTGCCCCAGTTGCGTTACAGCCGCGTGATGGCCACGATCAATACCATCGGCAAGTCCGATCAGGAACTCGTCAACCTGTTCAACAACGATCCCCAGAAGCTGACCGTCGACGAGATGCTGTACATTGCCACCCTTACCAACGACAACATGAAGAAGATGGAAGTGTACAACCGCACCGCCGAGCTGCATCCCGAGGATTACCGCGCGTTCAACAACCTGGGCGACACCCAGTATGTTGCCGGCGACTACAGCGGCGCCGCAGCCAACTGGCAGCAGGCCCTCCGCATCAACCCCAAGGCCAAGGAGCCGATGATGAACATGGGTCTGGTAGCCATGATCAACAACGACATGAGCAAGGCTAACGAATACTTCGGCGCAGCCGCAGGCGTGCCCGAGAGCGCCGACGCCATGGGTACGTACTATCTGAACCAGGGAGACCTGCAGAAAGCCCTCAACGCCTTCGGCGACGCCAAGACCAACAACGCCGCAGTCGCAAACATCCTGGCCAAGAACTACACCGCCGCCAACAAGATTCTGGAAGACATCAAGGCTCCCAACGCCACCACCTATTACCTTAAGGCCGTGACCGCAGCACGTACCGGCTCGCAGAACAGCGCCATTCAGAACCTGAAGCAGGCCGTCAAGCTCGACCCGTCGCTGCTGAAGCGCGCACAGAACGACATGGAGTTCACAGGTCTCAACCTGTCGTACATCCAGTAATCGGAAAGCATAACTTATTAGATATAAGGAGAGGCGGCTTCGGTCGCTTCTCTTTTTTCATACCCCGATTCAACCTTTTGCGGAGTTGCATTGTCTATATAGAGAACACACAATAAAGAACACATAAAATCCAGAAAAAAAGATGAAAAAGAGCATAACAATCGGAATGGCGCTGTGCGCGCTGATGTTGACGACGAGCTGCAGCACCCGGACCATCGATCTGGGCGGTCTGTCGGGAAAATGGAATGTAATAAGCGTAAACGGCAACGCCGTGACACCCGGAGCCGACGGCCAGGGTCCCACCATATCGTTCGACGTGGTGAACGGCAGGGCCGTGGCTACCACCGGCTGCAACCGGCTGATGTGCGGTTTCAACAAGGATCTGCCGGCGGGTAACCTGACTTTCAGTCGCGGAGCCTCCACCATGATGGCATGTCCCGACATGAGCACCGAGGACGCCATGAAGCGTGCGCTGGAAAACACTACAGGCTATGTGGGTCTGCGCAAGGCCAACGAGGTGGCCCTGACCTGCGGCGGCAACAAGGTGATGGTGCTTCGCAAGGGATACCAGGACTATTCCATCGCAACGCTGGAGGGCAAATGGCGCATCACCGAACTTGACGGCAAGGACGTGAAGCAGACCGCCGACGAACCGCGCACCGTGACGTTCGACAAGAACGGCAAATACTTCTGCGAGACCGGCTGCAACAACCTGTCGGGTGATTTCACCACCGACTACACCGCCATTTCGTTCGGCGACGCGATGTCCACACGCATGGCATGTCCAGACATGAGCACCGAGGAAGCGCTGTCGCGCCTGCTCCCCACAGTGACCGGCTACGGCCGTCTGGCCGATGGTTCACTCGGCTTCTACAACGCCCGCAACGACATGGTCCTGAAGCTGTCGCGCTAATCGCGCAGGTTGCGTCCCGATTAATCCTGATTGATCCCGATTAATCCTGATTGATCCCGAAATAAAAAAAATGCCCCGGAGCATGCAGCTCCGAGGCTTTCTTTTGTGTTGCTTTTGCTTTGTGTCGTGTGGGTTGGTTTCGGCTCGGAGCTTCAGCTCCGCCGTCGCCTCCCGCGCGTCTTAGCAGTAGCCGGGTTTCTTCAGCAGCTTGAACATGTTGGACTTGTAGAACTCCACGCCGGGCTGGTTGAAGGGATTGACACCCAGCATATAGCCGCTGATGCCGCAGGCCTTCTCGAAGAAGTAGATCAGCTGTCCGAGGCTGTACTCGTCCACCTGCTCGATCTCGATGCGGATGTTGGGCACGCCTCCGTCCACATGGGCCATCTTGGTGCCCAGTTCGGCCATCTTGTTCACCTCGTCGATGCGCTTGCCGGCCAGGTAGTTGATGCCGTCCAGATTATCCTTGTCCTCGGGGATGCGACGCTCCACGCTGGGCTTGGCCACGGAGATCACGGTCTCGAAGATGCTGCGCTCGCCCTGCTGTATCCACTGTCCCATGGAGTGCAGGTCGGTGGTGAAGTCTACGCTTGCGGGGAAGATGCCCTTGCCGTCCTTACCCTCGCTCTCGCCGTACAGCTGCTTCCACCACTCCGAGAAGAAGTGGAGGCGCGGGTCGAAGTTGACCAGCAGCTCTATCTTCTTGCCGCTGCGGTACAATGCGTTGCGCAGGCGTGCGTATGTCAGCGCGGGGTTGGAGGGGGATGCGTGCAGGGTGGTGTTCTCCATGTCGGCGGCGCCCTTCAGCAGCAGCTTGATGTCGTGGCCGGCTACGGCGATGGGCAGCAGGCCTACGGGAGTCAGCACCGAGAAACGTCCGCCCACGTTGTCGGGAATCACGTATGTCTCGAAGCCCTCGTTGGTGGCCATGGTGCGCAGCGCGCCTTTCTTCTCGTCGGTGATGGCCACGATCAGGTCCTTGGCCTTATCCTTGCCCTGCTCTTTCTCCAGCTTCTCCTTCAGGATACGGAAGGCGATGGCCGGCTCGGTAGTTGTACCGGACTTGGAAATCACGATGATGCCGAAGCGCTTGCCTGTCAGCAGCTTCTCAAGCTGTGCGGTGTAGTCCTCGCTGATGTTCTGACCGGCATACAGCACCTTGGGCTCGCCGGGATTCGGTGCATAATAGAACTCGAAGTTGTCGGCCAGCGCGGAGTTCACGGCCTTGGCGCCAAGGTAGGAGCCGCCGATACCTACGCATACCACGTAGTCGCAGTTCTGACGCAGACGTGCAGCCGTCTTTTCGATGCGCTCCACCAGTTCGGCGGGCATTTCGCTCGGAAGCTTCTGCCAGCCCAGGAAATCGTTGCCGGCGCCTGTGCCCTCTTCCAGTGTAGTCAGTGCTGCCGTTGCCTCGGCACCCAGTGCCTCATATTCCTTTTCGGCGAAGTATTTCGCATCGTCGATGTTCAATTCAATGCTTCTCATAATTATGTTTTTTATACAATAGTAATTTCAATGTCAATGTGTATCAGTAATAACACCCACGGCACGGTCTCAATCCGCGTCAGGGCGTGTTTTTACCGATTATTAACTTACGTGAACGAGGCGGCCGCCGGCTTGATGGCCTGCGCGGGCTTTTCATTCTCGTACAATATGCGGTACACGGCGTTGAGGATGGGCATGTCCACCTTCGGGCCGTTCTGGTTGATCCGGTGTATGCAGCGTGTGCCGTAGTAACCCTCGGCCACCATCTCCATTTCCATCATCGCGGCTTTGACGCTGTAGCCCCGGCCTATCATGGAGCCGAAGAAGTGGTTGCGGCTGAACTTGGAATAGGCGGTTACGAGCAGGTCGCCCAGGTAGGCCGAGCGGCAGATGTCGCGGCCCGGCACGGGAGACACCGAGTCCACGAAACGTTCCATCTCGCGGATGGCGTTGCACACTGTCATGGCCAGGAAATTGTCGCCGGTCTTCATGCCGCTGATTATGCCGGCGGCGATGGCGTACACGTTCTTGAGCACGGCGGCATATTCGATGCCGTTCACGTCCTGGCTGAGGATGGTGCGCATCTTCTTTCCCGCCAGCAGGCCGGCGAAGTCGCGGCAGCGCGTCTCGTCATGGCATCCGATGGTCAGGTACGACAGGCGTCCCAAGGCCACCTCCTCGGCGTGGCACGGGCCGCCTATCACCAAGGTGCGGTCCTCGCGGCAGCCGAAGCGCTCGCGCATGAAGTCCGTGACAATCATGTCCGTGTCGCCCACAATGCCCTTCACGGCCGAAACCACGTTCTTCTCGCTGATGTCCACCGTGATGCCGTCCAGGGTCTGGAGCAGATAGGGCGACGGCACCACTATCAGCAGCGTGTCGGCGTTGCCGCACGCCTCGTTGATGTCCGAAGTGAAGTCGATGCGGTGCGTGTCGAACTCCACGTCGGTAAGGTACATAGGGTTACGGCCGTTGCGAATGAACTCGTCGATGCGATCCTGACGATGGAAATACCATCCGATGCGACTGCAGTTGTTCAGCAACAGCTTGGCCAATGCCGTGGCCCAGCTGCCGCTGCCTATAACCGCTACTTTGCCCATCGAGTCCATCGCCGTTTATGCTTTGGGGTTTTCCTCCTGCGGGGCGTCAGTGCTCTGCTGTTTCTTTTCGGGGCGCATCTGCGGGAACAGAAGCACCTCCTGAATGGTGGACTGGCCGGTGATCAGCATGGCCAGACGGTCCATGCCGATGCCCATTCCCGATGTGGGAGGCATGCCGTATTCCAGCGCGCGGATGAAGTCGGCGTCTATCACCATGGCCTCGTCGTCGCCCTTGTCGGCCAGTTTCATCTGCTCCACGAAGCGCTCGTACTGGTCGATCGGGTCGTTAAGCTCGGAGTAGGCGTTGGCCAGCTCCTTGCCGTTCACCATCAGCTCGAAACGCTCGGTCAGCTCCGGATTCTCGCGGTGACGCTTCGTCAGGGGCGACATCTCCACCGGATAGTCGATGATGAATGTGGGCTGGATATACTTGCCCTCGCACTTCTCGCCGAAAATCTCGTCTATGAGTTTGCCCTTGCCCATGGTGTTGTCCACCTCGATGCCGTTGTTGCGGGCGAAGTCGCGAAGCTCGTCCTCGCTCTTGCCGTCGATGTCGAAGCCCGTGTGCTCCAGAATGGCGTCGCGCATGGTGACGCGGGGATACGGGGGCTTGAAGTCTATCTCATGGTCGCCGAACTGTACCTTGGTGGTGCCGTTCACGTCCAGCGCTATCTTCTCCAGCATCTTCTCCGTGAAGTTCATCATCCACTTATAGTCCTTGTACGACACGTATATCTCCATGCAGGTGAACTCGGGGTTATGGGTGCGGTCCATCCCCTCGTTGCGGAAGTTGCGGCTGAACTCGTACACACCTTCGAAGCCGCCCACGATAAGGCGCTTCAGATACAGCTCGTTGGCGATGCGCAGGTACAAGGGGATGTCCAGCGCGTTGTGGTGCGTGATGAACGGACGTGCCGCCGCACCGCCAGGGATGGCCTGAAGCACGGGAGTCTCCACCTCTAAGAATCCGTGTTCGTTGAAGTACTGGCGCATCGAGTTGAACATCCTGGTGCGCTTGATGAAAATGTCGCGCACGCCGGGGTTCACCACCAGGTCCACGTAGCGCTGGCGGTAGCGCAGCTCCGGATCGGTGAAGGCGTCGTATGCCACGCCGTCCTTCATCTTGACGATGGGCAGCGGGCGCAGGCTCTTGCTGAGCAGCGTCAGCGAGCGGGCGTGTACCGAAATCTCGCCCGTCTTGGTGCGGAACACCTCGCCGGTGATGCCCACGAAGTCGCCTATGTCCAGCAGTTTCTTGAACACCGTGTTGTACAATTCCTTGTCCTCGCCGGGACAGAGGTCGTCGCGGCTCACATACACCTGGATGCGGCCTTCGGAATCCTGCAGCTCCATGAACGAAGCCTTGCCCATGATGCGGCGCGACATCACGCGGCCCGCTATGCTGACCTGACGCGCCTCCGCGTCGTCATTGAAGTTCTCTTTGATTTCAGCACTGTGGCCCGTCACCGGGAATTCCGCGGCGGGATAGGGCTCGACGCCCATGTCGCGCAGTGCTTTCAGACTGTTGCGGCGAACTATCTCTTGCTCGCTCAGTTCATGGTTTGCCATTATATCTTATCTCCTTTGTTTTCGTTTATATTCGTTGTCAGAAGTAATTGACCGTATCCTGCGGGGCCGGGTTCGACGGGTCGGGTTCGATGGTGGGATCAAAACTCTCGTCGGGCGTCACAAGGTCGGGGTCGGACAGGTCGGTCATCGTGTCCGTCACGGTCGCGGCCGTGTCTATCACCGGGTTCTGGTATGTGAACAGGGCCTCCTCGTAGACTGTGTCGGTCGGCACCGTCCCTTCATCCTCGGGGGTGCCGGCGGGGGCATGAAGTGTTTCGGAATGAAGGGTGGTGTACATCAGCAGCACGCCGAATATGAAGAACAGCAGCGCGCTGAGCACGGTCAGCGAGTCGATGCCTAAGAACTTGGGATGTCGGGGCTGCGCCTCGGCACCGTTGAACGTGCGCGCCAGCAACGCGATGAAGGGAATCGCCGAGGCCGCGAGCCAGGCGATGCCTATCCATTTCAGGCACGCGAAGCCTACCTCCGGACCCATCAGGCCCACAAGTCCCATAAGCAGACCGGCCAGACCAAGCGTCATCACCAGCCACGCCAGAAGCGAACGCAGGCAGTCGCCCGCACTCTCTCCGTGCACAAAGTCGGCGTAGTGACGTATCCACGGCTTGATGAAGTAACTCTCAAACCATCCGTCGTATACCTTCTTGGGGTTATATATCTGCTTAATCTTCATGCTTTTATATCACGATTGGAGCGCTAAGGACACCCTCCGCGCCGCAAGTCGTTGCTTCTCAGTTACAAAATTAATCTTTTTTTCTTAAATGTGCAAAACGCGTTTCCGCCATATTGACGGAAGCGCGTTTTAGTTAAGAAAGTGTAGAAAGTTAAAAAGTTTAGAAAGTTTAGAAAGTTAAAAAAGTTAAGAGAATAGTGTAGTCTTCACATTCCTCTTAACTTTTTCAACTCTTTCAACTTTTTAAACTATTACTTCCCGATGTCGATGTCGTCGAAGTCGTCGCCGAACAGGTCTTCCGGCGCGTCGGAATCGGCTGCCTCGCGGTCAAGCAGCGATTCGTCCTCGCGCTCCATGTCTTCCTCAACGAGCTTGGCGTCGGGGTTGGGCAGGAAGGGATTGCCCGGCTTGCGTTTCGAGTCGCGCGCCTCGTTCATCTTGGCTATGATGAGCTTCGACAGCTCCTCGGCCAGTTCGGGATTCTCGGCTATCACGTTCTTCACCGCGTCGCGGCCCTGTCCGAGCTTGGTGCCGTTATAGCTGAACCAGGCACCCGATTTCTTGAGCACGCCGTATTCCACGCCAAGGTCCACAATCTCGCCCGAGCGGCTGATGCCCTCGCCGAACATGATGTCGAACTCGGCCTTCATGAATGGAGGCGCCACCTTGTTCTTCACCACCTTTACCTTGGCCAGACGGCCTATGGGGGTGTCGTCCTTCTTGATGACGCTGCTGGGGCGGATCTCGATGCGCACCGAGCTGTAGAACTTCAGCGCGTTACCGCCTGTGGTCACCTCGGGGTTACCGAACGTCACGCCAATCTTCTCGCGTATCTGGTTGATGAAGATGCAGCAGGTGCGTGTCTTGGAGATTACTCCGGTCAGCTTGCGCATGGCCTGCGACATGAGGCGGGCGTGCAGACCCACGTTCTTGTCGCCCATCTCGCCCTCGATCTCGGCCTTGGGCGTCAGCGCGGCAACGGAGTCTACCACCAATACGTCGATGGCGCCGGAGTTGATCAGCTGCTCGGCGATGTCCAGGGCCTGTTCGCCGTTGTCGGGCTGCGCTATCCACAGACTGTTCACGTCCACGCCGAGCTGCTCGGCATAGAAGCGGTCGAAGGCGTGCTCGGCGTCGATGATGGCGCAGATGCCGCCGGCCTTCTGGGCCTCAGCTATCACGTGGATGGCCAGCGTGGTCTTACCCGACGATTCCGGACCGTATATCTCGGTGATTCGGCCGCGGGGCACCCCGCCTACGCCAAGGGCATAGTCAAGGCCCAGTGAACCCGTGGAGATGGCCTCCACATTCTGTATCTTGTCGTCGCCCAGGCACATCACCGCGCCCGAGCCGAAATCCTTCTCAAGATGCTCCATGGTCACGCCCAAAGCCTTCAGCTTCTGCGCGCGGTCGTTCAACGGACCGCCGGCCGCTTCCTTGGAGGTTTTCTTCTTTACTGCCATATATTTTGTATTATTTAGTTATCTAATTTTTGCATTCACAAAGTTACAATAAAATGCGGCTCAATGCTAATTTTCAGCACTTTTTTATTCTTAATTTTTTATAAACGACTGCAATAAACTTGCAGTGACGTGGCAAAAACAGGAACTTTGTTGGAAAAAATCGGGAAAAGCAGTAATTTTGGGGTATGGCAGATAGCGAAATGAAAGAATTGGAGCCGTTGTTTACCGGAAAAGCATTGGAAGGGAGGCGTCCGTTAGTGATAGCCGGCCCGTGCAGCGCCGAGAGCGAGGCGCAGATGCTTGCCACGGCGCGGGAACTTGCAGCCGACGGCATCGGGATATTCCGCGCAGGATTGTGGAAGCCGCGCACACGCCCGGGCGGTTTCGAGGGCGTAGGCGAGGCCGGCATTCCGTGGATGCGCCGCGTCAAGGAAGAGACCGGTATGCAGACGGCCACCGAGGTAGCCACACGTCATCATGTGGAATGCGCTCTTGACGGCGGTATCGATGTTCTGTGGGTAGGCGCACGCACATCGGCCAATCCTTTCGCCGTGCAGGAAATTGCCGACGCGCTTGCCGAGCGCAAGTTTCAGGGACCGGTGCTGGTAAAGAATCCTGTCAATCCCGATCTGGAGCTATGGATAGGCGCGCTACAGCGTATGTATAACGCCGGAGTGCGGCGGTTAGGCGCCATTCATCGCGGCTTCACCGCATACGGCGCGCAACTGTACCGCAACATGCCCCAATGGCAGATTCCTCTGGAGCTGCGCCGTCGCTACCCGCAGCTGCCCATCATCTGCGATCCGAGCCATATAGGCGGCAAGCGGGAGCTGATTGCCCCGCTGTCGCAGAAGGCCCTCGACATGGGCTTCGACGGACTCATCATCGAGAGTCACTGCAACCCTGATGTGGCGTTGAGCGACGCGCGCCAGCAGGTAACGCCGGCGGAGCTGAAGCGAATACTGGACGGCCTTGTGGTGCGCGAGTCCAACGGTACCACCGAAAGCCTCGACATGCTGCGCCGACAGATAGACAAGATCGACAGCGAGCTACTGGACGTGTTGAACCGCCGCATGGAGGTGAGTCGCGAGATAGGGCGGTACAAGAAAGAGCACCGGATGCTTGCTGTGCAACCGGCCCGTTACGGCGACATCATGGACACGCGCATCCAGGCCGGCGAGACGATGGGCCTCGACCCCGAGTTCATGCGCGTCATCCTCTCGGCCATACACGAAGAATCGGTGCGCCAGCAGATCGAAATCCTGAACGCACCGAATCCGTAGTTATTTCTCGCGCATGAAGATGGAGATGGGGGTGCCGTGGAAGTCCCAGTGATCGCGGATGCGGTTCTCCAGGAAGCGGCGATAGGGCTCCTTGACCCATTGCGGCAGGTTGCAGAAGAATACGAACGTGGGTATTATCGCTTCCTTCAGCATTGTCACGTACTTTATCTTCACGTATTTGCCCTTGTTGGCGGGCGGGGGCGTCTCGGCCACTACCTCCAGTAGGTATTCGTTCAGCTTGGCGGTCGGGATGACGCGGCGGCGGTTCTCGTAAACCTGCACGGCGGTCTCCAGCACCTTGTAGATGCGCTGTTTGGTCAGCGCCGAGGTGAACAGGATGGGGAAGTCGGTGAAGGGGGCGAACTTGCCGCGGATGGCGTCCTCGTACCGCTTCTGCGCCTCCAAGCTGCGGTCTTCCACCAGGTCCCACTTGTTGACGCACACCACCAGTCCCTTCTTGTTGCGCTGTATCAGGCCGAAGATGTTGCCGTCCTGGGCCTCGATGCCACGCGTGGCGTCAATCAGCAGGATGCACACGTCCGAACCCTCGATGGCGCGGATGGACCGGATCACCGAGTAATACTCGATGTCCTCGTTCACCTTCTGCTTCTTGCGGATGCCGGCGGTATCCACTAAGTAGAAGTCGAAGCCGAATTTATTGTACTTGTGATATATCGAGTCGCGGGTGGTTCCGGCTATGTCCGTGACGATGTGCCGCTCCTCGCCGATGAAGGCGTTTATCAGGCTCGACTTGCCGGCGTTGGGGCGTCCCACGATGGCGAACTTGGCCACATTCTCGTCGGTTTCCTCCTCGTCCTCCTTTTCGGGCATGTCCTTGACAATCTCGTCCAACAGGTCGCCTGTGCCCGAGCCGTTGGCCGACGACACCTCGATGGGATCGCCAAGGCCGAAGCTGTAGAATTCAGCCACGTTGTAGCGGGCCTGTCCCACGTCCTCCTTGTTGGCCACCACAATCACCGGTTTCTTGGACCGGCGCAGTATCTGAGCCACCTTGTCGTCAAGGTCGGTGACGCCCGTGGTGCAGTCAACCACGAACAGAATCACGTCCGCCTCCTCGATGGCGATGTGTACCTGCTTGTTGATCTCCTCCTCGAACACGTCGTCCGAGTTCACGACCCAGCCGCCCGTGTCCACGATGGAAAACTCCTGGCCGCACCAGTCCACCTTGCCGTACTGACGGTCGCGGGTGGTGCCCGCCGTGTCGTCCACGATGGCCTTGCGGGTCTGCGTCAAACGGTTGAACAGGGTCGATTTGCCCACGTTTGGCCGCCCTACTATTGCTATTAACTTACTCATCGTAATCCTTGTGAGTTACAGTCCTTGTGAAATACACTCCTTAAGAGTCGCATTATTCCATATATCCGAACTCGCGCAGCTTCTTCTCCTTGTTGCGCCAGTCTTTCTCCACCTTGACGAAAAGTTCCAGATATACCTTCTTGCCGAAGAATTTCTCTATGTCCTCGCGGGCCTGGATGCCTACCTTCTTGATCTTGGCGCCACCCTTGCCGATGATGATGCCCTTCTGCGAGTCGCGCTCCACGTATATCACGGCCATGATGTGGATTGAATTCTCCTTCTCCTCGAATTTCTCCACAATAACCTCGGCGCTGTATGGAATTTCCTTGTCGTAGTCCTGCAGTAGTTTTTCGCGGATGGTTTCGGTTACGAAGAAGCGGGCCGGCTTGTCGGTCAGCGCGTCCTTGCCGAAGAACGGCGGCGACGGCGGCAGCAGTTCCACGATGCGTTTCTGCAGGTTGTTGACGTTGAAGTCCTCGGTGGCCGATGTGGGGAATATCTCGGCCTTTGGCAGACGGGCCTTCCATTTGTCCACCAGGACCTCAAGGTCGGCCTGGTTCTTGATCAGGTCGATCTTGTTGATCACCAACAGCACCGGTACCTTCTCCTTGGCCACGCGGTCCAGGAAATCCTTGTTCTTCTCCGGATCCTCCACCACATCGGTCACATATACCAGTACGTCGGCGTCCGTGAGGGCGCCTTCCGAGAATTCCAGCATGGACTGCTGCAGCTTGTACTTGGGCTTCAGCACGCCGGGAGTGTCGGAATACACTATCTGGTATTCCGGCGTGTTGACGATGCCCATGATGCGGTGGCGCGTGGTCTGGGCCTTACTGGTGATGATGCTGAGGCGTTCGCCCACCAGCTTGTTCATCAGCGTGGATTTGCCTACGTTGGGGTTGCCCACGATGTTGACGAAACCGGCGCGGTGTCCTTCGGCCACGTCGGCGGTCTGTGCCGCGGGTTCTGTCGTAACTTCTATCGCTGCGGGAGTGCCGTCGGCGTTGATCATGGCTTCTTCCCGTGTTGTTTCTTCTGTATTCATAGTCGTATGGGTTTTTATATCGGGGATGTGTTCCGGGTCGCACGGTCACGGAACATACTCATAGATAAAACCCAAGGCGCGGCTGCAAGGTTCGCGCGCCGGAATCAAAATATGCGATAGAGGGTGTGTCAAAACATGTAATTTTGACACACCCTCCTGATGCTTATGCTGAGAGTGAACTCCGTCGGATCAGTCCTCGGGCGTATCGAATGCCCAGACCAGATACATCGCGCCCCATGTGAAACCTGCACCGAAAGCGGTCATCACGATGCGGTCGCCCTTCTTGAGCTTGTGACGGAATTCGTCGAGACACAAGGGTATCGAAGCGGCTGAAGTGTTGCCGTAATGCTGGATGTTGACCAGGGTCTTCTCCTCGGGGATTTCGATGCGACCGCCCACGGCCTCGATGATGCGGAGGTTGGCCTGATGGGGCACGAACCAGTCCACGTCGTCTACCGACAGGTTGTTGCGCTTCATTACGGACTGCGACGAGCTGAGCATGTCGCGCACGGCGTTCTTGTAGACGATGCGGCCTTCCTGGTAAACGTAATGCTCGCGGTCCCTGACGGTCTGTTCGGTAGCGGGTTTGGCCGAACCGCCGGCCTTCATCAGCAGGTGAGGCAGGCCCTCGCCGTCCACATGGAATTCACCGTCCATCACGCCGACGTTCTCGTCGGTGGGTTCCACCAACACGGCGGCTGCCGCGTCGCCGAACAGCGGACAGGTGGCGCGGTCCTGATAGTCGGTCATGCTCGACATCTTCTCGGCGCATACCACTATCACCTTCTTGTAGAGGCCGGCCTGGATATAGGCGCGTGCGGCCTGCATGGAGACGATGAATCCGGCGCAGGCGGCCTGTATGTCGTAGGCGTATGCGTTCACGAGGCCAGAGTCATGCGCTATGATCGATCCTGTCGATGGGAAACGGTAGTCCGGATTGGAGGTGGCGCATATCAGCAATTCGATGTCTTCGGGTTGAGCGCCGGTACGTGCCAACAGTTTCCTGACGGCTTCGGTGCCCATATAGCTCGAGCCTTTGGTTTCGTCCTTAAGGATGCGACGCTGCTTGATGCCCACGCGGGTGGTGATCCACTCGTCGTTGGTATCCACCATTTTCGACAACATCTCGTTGTCGAGTATGTCCTCAGGTACATACGATGCTATGCCGCTGATCTTTGCGTGTGTCATGTCTCTGTCTGGGTTTCTGCTTTATGCTTTGAGGTGTGTTGCCGTTGGGAGAGGAATTATTTCTCGATGATCTGACGGCCGCGGTAATATCCGCACTCGGGGCATATAGTGTGGAACACGTGCCATGCGCCACAGTTGGGACACAGTGCGATGGTGGGGATCAATGCCTTGTCGTGGGTGCGGCGTTTCGCCGTACGGGTATGCGATTGTCTGCGTTTAGGATGTGCCATTGTTCTATTTAGTTTTTTATTATGTTATCTAATCGTGAGGGGAGGGGGTCAGTCTTCGTTCATATCGGCTTCGGCCTCGCTTCGTGCCTGGTCGCGCACTTCCTCCACCTCCTCGTCGTCGGTGTCGTCGGCGCCGGCGCCGCGGTGCTTGCGCAGGGCGTCCAGCATGGCGCGGTTGCACTTGCCGGGGGCGTGCACATGGCGGATGGGGATGGTCAGCACTATGGTGTCGTACAGCATGTACGCCACGTTCAGGTACTTGTTGCTGTAGGGTATCACCAGCAGGTTGTCGGCGCCGTCGTCGAAGTCGTCGCCGTATTTAACGGTTACCTTATACTCTGTGTCGACCTCGTGGTCCATAGGGTCGAGGCAGCGGTCGCACGGTATCTGAAGCTTTCCCTTGCAGTGGAACACGCAATGATATGCGTCGTTGCGCTTGTCCATGTCCAGATGGACATGAACGTCCGACCACAGGATGTCGTTGTTCTCCATATTCTCGAAGAACGCCTTGTCGATTACGAAATCCTGCTCGTAGTGCCCGTCGGCCTTGCCGGCGAGATCAACCTTGTATGCGCTAAACTTTCCCACGCTGTCGTCGATTCTTGGTCCTGTTTATATCGGGTACCTCCGAGGGGAATCGAACCCCTATCTAAAGTTTAGGAAACTTCTATTCTATCCGTTGAACTACAGAGGCTTGTATTCCATCTTGATGCTGATTTGCGTTGCTCCGAGGCGCCCTTATGCAAATAGCAACTGCAAAATTACAATTTTTTTGTCAATTTACCAAAAATGTGCGGTGTTTCAGTGTTTTTCAACATATTCCGGACCTCCCTTGGAGCTGTTTTCATGTAAAAAGAAAAGGATGCGCCGGAATCCTTACGCCCGGCGCATCCCAGTTATGTCTGATTAGTTCGAATCGAATCAGAAATTCACCTTAATGGTCTTGACGTCGCCGTCCATGCCCGTGGCGCGTACTATGCAGACACCTTTCAGGCCAGTGCTGACCGAACCGTTGACGTTCTCGGCGTCGTAAACGAGACGGCCCTGTGCGTCATAGACCTTAACGTCCCGGACGCCCTGCAGCTCGATCATGCCGCCTCGCTGTGCCTTGACGGTCATGTTGCCCTCGCCGGCCACGTCACGGATGCCCGATGTCTCCTGGAACGGCATGCAGAATCCGAATGCCATTGCCTCCGTGCTCCAGTCGAACGTGTTCTCCTGTGTGGAGATGATGGTGTTCATGTCGGGAGTGGCCAATGGGAAGCCGGTGAACCATACGTTTTTATAGGTAGTGACATTTCCATCCCAGTCTTCTACTTCGAAATCCGCGCACATGTTGGCCTTCATCCAGTCGTATATCTCGGAGTTCTTGGTCTTGACATACTCGTCAAGCCAGCCGAATTCGGGGGCATTGTCAGTAGCCCAGTCGGCGGGTTTGTAGATGGTGGCGCGGCGTGTGCCCAGCATTTCGTCCTGCACCGAACCTATGACGGTGCCGTCGGCCATAATCCGCGACGGCTGGCTGTTCTGGCCCACCCCATACGATTTGTACTTCCCGTTCTCCAGATTGAACACGGCAGTGCCGTACTTGGTGACGGTGGGGAACCAGGACATCGGGTCATCGGTCGGAATCTCCTTCTGCTCCATCTGCATCAACAGCTTGCCGTCGGGACTCAGTGAAGTGGAATTGAATTCGAAAATCGTGCCCTTGCCCGAGTCCAGGAAGGAATACCATACCTCGTTGAAAGCGTCTGCCAGAGGCTGGTATACCGCCATTTCCTCATTGTACTTGGCCATTGCGGCATTGTAGGCGGCAAGTTCCTCATCCGTCATATAGTCGGTGTATTCCGGCATTTCACCGGTGTATCCGCTTGCTGCCCAGGCCTGATAAGCCTCGTTGTAATCCGCTAATCCCTCTGGGCTCATGAAATTCTCTGCCTGAGGCATTTTGGGCTCGATGTCGGGGAACGGCGGGAACACTACATGGTCCGGGTTGAGCTGGTCGATGCCTAATGTCTCGTAGGTCCAGACGTTGTTGCTGTTCAGTTTCCACAGAATCGGCTGCGGCATGGCTCCCGAGGAATCCAGAACCTGACCCGCGATGACGCGGCCGTCATTCGAAATGTTCGTGGCTATCACATACTGGGGTACACGGCCCGTGAAATCTCTCTCGGGATAGGGAAGCTGTATGGCTTCGGTGTACGTGCCGTCGCTTTTGAGCTTGTATATCACAGGCACGGACATAGGGGTGAGGCTGTCGTCGGTCGACATGGGTTTGAGGCCGCAATGACCGCAGATGGTCAGACCATCGGGTGTGATGCCGTTAACTCCGTTAGTGACCGCATCATCGGTGACAAGGGGTACAAGAGAGTGAAACTCGCCGGCTTTCCACCAGCACACGTCGTTGTCATTTCGTGTGCACAGAACCACACCTGTGTCCGAGATGCCCTGACCGTTGCCATTGCTCAGGGTATAGGCGGTCATGTCGTCCACCGTCTCCGGGTAGCTGTACAGAACCTTGCCGTTCTGAGGATTTACCAATGTGATCCGTCCCATGAGGTCGGAGCCTGCCATCTTGCCGTCGGCGGAGATGCACGTGAACTGTGCGTCCTCCATCTTGGTGGGTGTCAGTTCACCGTTCATGTACTGTGCAGTCATCAATACGGCTGCGCCAAGTAGTAATGTTTGTTTCATGCGTTATTGTGTTAGTTAAAAAAGCATCGGTATGCCATAGTCGCCCGTGGCATGTAAATTACTAAGCGTTATGTTGTTACTTCTTGCCTGAGAACCGGGTAACTGATATTGCGCCTGCCTTTAGCATTGGTTTCAACGCCCAAAGGTAAGCAAAAATTCCGGTTGTAACAAAATTTTATACAAAAAAATTAAATTTTTAACATTGCGCCCCGTCGTAAATGCTTTATTGACCGTGCCTTAATGTTGTCGATCTTCTTGCGTTTCGGCTTTTACTTTTTCGCGTTTGGCGGCTTTATGGCCGATTATGAGGTTGCGTACGTAGGATATCAGGCCGAACGACTGGCCGAGAATCAGGACCGGGTCGTGGCGTATGAATCCGTACGACACGATGATGGACGAGCCGATGATGCTGATGATCCAGAAGCCGGGAGGAAGCACCGATTCGCCGTCCTTGCGGCTCACGAACCATTGGTATATGAATCGCAGCGTGAACAGCACCTGCCCGGCGCTGCCGTAGATGATGAGCCACATCGGAATGCCCTGGACGTTAAAGAAATGCTCCATGAACCTCTGGGCGTCACCGGCCACATACGAGATTGCTATGACGGGGGTGATCAGCAGCAGCACGCGGAGTATGACGTGTATACGTTTCCACACACCTTTCATGTTCAGATTCCACAGATATATGTAGTAGCTGATGAACTGGCCTAATACAATCGAGAAATCGTTGCGCAGCCAGCCGTAGATGCACAGCAGGTATGCGCCGCAGATGCTCAGGACCCAGAATATGGAGGGTGACAGCACTTTCTTGGCCTTCTCCGACAGAATCCACTGCACAAGGATGCGCGCCGAGAAGAAACCCTGCGCCAGGAACCCGATGCCGTATATCAGCAACTGCGAGAGGCTCATGCTAAGGAACGATGTTTAAGCCGGTGTTGGTCTGGTCTATGTCATAGCGGATGAAGCGCTTCTTCATCCAGCGGTAGGCGAAGCAGTCCATGAAGGGCGACACCAGACGGTTGTAGAGGTGATACTTCGACACTCCGGCGATGCGGGGGAAATGCTGCACGGGCATCTCGCAGAACTTGCCGTCCACCAATATCATCAGCGCGGGCAGGAAGCGGTGCATGCCGTCGAAGAAGGGAAGCTGCTTCGCATAATCGGTCCACATCACCTTCAGCGGGCAACCGGTGTCGGTGGCCGTGTCGCCGGTCATCTTGCGGCGGAAGCCGTTGGCTATCTTAGACTGCAGGTTCTTGAACGCCGAGTCCTTGCGGTTGGCGCGGATGCCGGCCACAAGCTGATATTCGCCCGATTTGGCCAACAGCTTGTTGAAGTCCTCGGGATTGGTCTGCAGGTCGGCGTCGATGTAGCCTATCAGCCGGCTCTCGGTCATGTCTATGGCGGCCTTGATGGCAGTGCTCAGCCCGTGGTTGGCACTGCTGCTGATATAGTAGAAATCGGGCTGACGCTCGCAGATGGCCTTGATTTTCTCAAGGCTGCTGTCCTTCGAGCCGTCGTTCACGAAAAGCACGCAGCTCTTTACGGCGGCTTTCGGCAGGAACGCCGACAGCTCCTTCTCAAGCCGCTCCATGTTGTCCTCTTCGTTATAGACCGGCACTACTATCGTCAACTCGTATTCTGATGTCCTGTTCATAGATTCAATGTTTGCAAAGCTGTCCTATCGGCTTCCAATCCGCAAAGTTACCAATTTTTTGTCAAATTCCGAAATATTGCGTTTCGGCGTTCCCGATCGGCGTTCCCGATTCCTGCTGGATGGATGTTCCCGATTCCTGTGGGATGGACATGAAAAGCGGGAGATCAGGATCGCTCCCTCTCTCCCGCAACATCAAGGTTACGAAAAGGTGATGTTTATAATGAAGCTGTCGGGACAACTTCAATGATTCTGATCGAGTCAATGATTCGTAACCTTTCCAACCCGTCTATTTCTATAACTTACAACGCTCGGCATTGGTTCGTCAACAAGTGTGAAATTAGTGCAAAAAAACGGACGAAACCTTAGGCTCCGTCCGCTTGTGATGGTTGATTGGAGAATCAGTCTTCCTCCTTCATGTTGTGGAACACGTTCTGCACGTCCTCGTCGTCCTCGAAACGCTCCAGCAGCTTCTCGATTGCCTCGCGCTGTTCGGGGGTCACCTCCTTGTAGTCGGTGGGGATGCGCTCGAACTCGGCCGATACGATTTCCAGGCCTTTCTCCTCCAGGAATTTCTGGATGTTGGCGAACTGGTCGAAGGCGCCGTAAACGATCCACTCCTCGCCTTCGTCGTCGGTCTCCAGTTCGGCCTCGTAGTCCATCAGGTCGAGTTCGAACTCATCCTGTGCCACGTCGCCGGGTTTGATGTGGAACACGCTCTTGTGGTCGAACAGGAACGAGAGGCTGCCCTGGGTGCCGAGGTTGCCGCCATGCTTGTTGAAGTAGCTGCGCACGTTGGCCACGGTGCGCTGGTTGTTGTCGGTGGCTGTCTCCACCACGATGGCGATACCGTGCGGTCCGTATCCTTCGTAAACTATCTCCTTGTAGTCGCCGGCGTCCTTGTCGGTGGCTTTCTTGATGGCGCGCTCCACAGTGTCCTTGGGCATGTTGGCGGCCTTGGCGTTCTGCATCAGCACGCGCAGACGCGGGTTCATGTTCGGATCCGGTCCTCCGGCCTTGGCGGCGATGGTGATTTCCTTGCCTATGCGCGTGAAGGTGCGGCTCATGTTGCCCCAGCGTTTCAGCTTGCGCGCTTTGCGGTATTCAAATGCTCTTCCCATTTGGTTTATGTTGCTATATTATTCTGTCTTAATTTTATCTCAGTTCGGCGCCTACGGTATGCTTCAGGCTGCCGACGATCTTGTTCATTATCGCTTCGATCTGCTTGTCGTTCAGGGTCTTTTCGGGATCCTGCAGCACCATCGACACGGCGTACGATTTCTTGCCGGCGGGGAGCTTGTCGCCTTCGTACACGTCGAACAGGCGCACGCTCTTAAGCAGCTTGCCGCCGGCCTTGCGTGCGGCGGCCTCGATGTCGGCGAACTTCACGGCGCGGTCCACCAACAGCGCCAGGTCGCGGTCCACGCCCTGCGTCTTGGGCAGCTCGGCGAATTCCACCACGTTCTTGCGCGCCATGCCGAACACCGTCTTCCAGTCCATGCAGGCGTACACCACGGGCTGATCGATGTCGAACGCGTGCAGCAGCTTGCGGCGCACCAGTCCCAGTGCGGCCACGCAGTTGCCCTGACGGCTCATCAGGTTGATCTTGGCACTGAATATCTCGTCTTCGCCCTGCACGGCAGTGAGTGTCTGCGGGTCGATGCCCAGGCGGCGCAGCAATGCGTCTACCACGCCGCGCATCTCGTACACGCTGTTCTCCATGGCCGGTGCGTTCCATGTCGCGTCGGCCTTGTTGCCCGTAATCCACAGGGCAAGCTCCATGCGCTCGGTGTAGGGTGCCAACGGACGCTCCTTGGTCGATTCCTTGGCCGGATCCTTGGCGTAGACGTTGCCGAACTCGTAGAAGCGGAGGCCCGAGGAGCGGCGCTTCACATTGTGCGCTATCGACTCTAAGCCGCCGAACAGCAGTGTCTGGCGCATCACGGAGAGTTCGCGGCTCAGCGGGTTAAGCACCTTGACGCAACGGTCGGCGTTCATCTGCTCCAGCGTCTCGTAGTAGGAGAGTGATGTGAGCGAGTTATTCAGTATCTCGTTGAAACCCTCGGCGCTGAGCTGGTTGCTGACGGTCTGCTGCAGCGAGTTGGACAGGTCGGGGTCGCCGGGCTGCGACAGGGCCACGGTGGTGCGCTCGGGGATGGCGATGTTGTTGTAGCCGTAGATGCGCAGCACTTCCTCCACCACGTCGCAGGGACGGGTCACGTCCACGCGGTAGGTGGGCACCGTGAGCTGCAGCACGTCGGCGTCGGATGTCTCCGTCACGCCGAACTCGAGCGCGCGCAGTATGGTGATGACGATGTCGCGCGGTATGTCGTAGCCTATCAGGCCATTGCAGTACTTCAGCGAGAAGTCGAGCTGCACGGGGCTGACGGGTTCGGGATATATGTCGGTGAGGTCGCCGCAGATTTCGCCGCCGGCCATTTGCTGAATCAGCACTGCGGCTAAGCGCGCGGCGTAAAGGGTGATGTTGGGGTCGGTGCCGCGCTCGTAGCGGAACGAGGCGTCGGTGCTCAGGCCGTGGCGGCGTGCCGTGCGGCGGATGCGCGTGGAGTTGAACCAGGCGCTCTCGATGAACACGTCGGTCGTGGTGTCCGTCACGCCGCTGTCAAGACCGCCGAACACGCCGGCGATGCACATGGGCTTCTCGGCGTCGCATATCATCAGGTCGGCCTCGTTCAGCGTGCGCTCCACGCCGTCGAGGGTGGTAAACTTGGTTCCGGCCGGACAGGTGCGCACCACAATCTCCTCACCCTTGACCTTGCTGAGGTCGAAGCAGTGCAGCGGCTGGCCTATGCCAAGCAGCACGAAGTTGGTGATGTCCACTATGTTGTTGATGGGACGCTGGCCCACGGCGTTGAGCAGGTCCTTCAGCCACTGGGGCGACTCGGCCACCTTGACGCCGCGGATGGTGACGCCCGAATAGCGGGGGCATCCCTGACGGTCCTCGACGCTGACCTTGACGGCGCCGTCGGGACGGTCGGTGCGGAAGGCGCTGACGTCGGGCAGCGATATTTCGGGATATTCGGCCTCTTTCTGTCCGCAGGCTATCTCGCACCATTGCTTTGCCTTGAGGTCGCGGGCCACGCCGTAATGGCTGGCGGCGTCCACGCGGTTGGGCGTAAGCTCCACCTCCAGGCACCAGTCGCTCGACAGCCCGTAGTATTCGGCCGCCGGCGTGCCAGGCCTGATGCCGTCGGGCAGCACGATGATGCCGGCATGGTCAGTGCCTATGCCAATCTCGTCCTCGGCGCAGATCATTCCGTTGGATTCCACGCCGCGAAGTTTCGATTTCTTGATCTTGAATTCCTTGTCGCCGTCATACAGCACGGCGCCCACGGTGGCCACAACCACGGTCTGGCCGGCCGCCACGTTCGGCGCGCCGCACACTATGGTCACGGGTTCCTCGCCTCCCAGGTCCACGCGGGTGACATGAAGATGGTCGGAATCCGGATGTGCCTCGCAGCTAAGCACTTTGCCTATGACGATGCCGCGGAGTCCGCCGCGGATGCTCTCCACTTCCTCAACTGTGTCGCACTCCAGTCCTGTCGATGTCAATGTCGCCGCCAAGTCGCGCGGCTCACGGTCTACGGCTATGTACCGTTCCAGCCATTTATATGATATGTTCATGTCCAAGTTTTTTCAATCTGCAAAAATACAAAAAATCCGTTATTTCCCCAAATATCAATTTTTTCTGACCCCAAAAATCAGTTTCTTAAACTTCTGAAACATACATAAGGCTACATCCAAAAAAAATAGCTAAATTTGCGGTATGGAAGAAGATTTCGACATACGCGAGGAGAGTATGGAGCCTCAGGGCGCGGAAAAGGACATAGAGCGGGCGTTGCGTCCGCTCCGTTTCGACGATTTCCGCGGACAGCCCGACATCGTGGAGAACCTGCGCGTGTTCGTGCAGGCGGCCCGGATGCGCGGCGACAGCCTCGACCACACCCTGCTGCACGGCCCTCCGGGACTGGGCAAGACCACCCTCTCCAACATCATAGCCAACGAACTGCACGTGGGATTCAAAACCACATCCGGCCCTATACTGGACAAGCCGGGCGACTTGGCGGGCATCCTGATGTCGCTGGAACCGCACGACGTGCTTTTCATAGACGAGATCCACCGTCTGCACCCCGTGGTGGAGGAATACCTCTACTCGGCCATGGAGGATTTTCGCATAGACATCCTGCTTGACAAAGGCCCCGGAGCCAAGAGCGTGCAGCTGCAGATCTCACCCTTCACGTTGATAGGAGCCACTACCCGCAGCGGCAACCTTACGGCCCCGTTGCGAGCCCGTTTCGGCATAAACTGTCACTTGGAGTATTACGGCCACGAGATGTTGCAGAGCATCGTGAAACGTTCGGCGCGCCTGCTGAAGATAGACATCGACTCTGAGGCGGCCACCGAAATTGCATTGCGCAGCCGCGGCACGCCGCGTATAGCCAACTCGCTGCTGCGCCGTGTGCGCGACTTCGCCATGGTGAAGGGCTCGGGCGTCATCGACCTCCCCATCACGCGCCATGCCCTCGAGGCCCTTCATATAGACCGTTACGGCCTGGACGAGATTGACAACAAGATCTTGGCTACGGTAATCGACAAGTTCAAGGGTGGCCCCGTGGGACTGAACACCATAGCCACGGCCATCGGCGAGGACTCTGGTACTATCGAGGAGGTGTACGAGCCGTTCCTTATCAAGGAGGGCTTCATGCAGCGCACCCTGCGCGGCCGCGAGGTGACCGACTTAGCTTACACCCACCTGAACCGCACCCGCCCCGGCGTGTCAAACCAACCCGGCGCGGCCTCGCTCTTTGACTGACCTTCCCCTCGCCTCCCAATTTTCCCAAATTTCCCACTCCTCCCACTCCTCCCATTCATAACCCTGACTTCTGACTAATCATGGCTGGTATAAAATCCCTGGCTAAAGAGACGGCCGTTTACGGCCTGTCAAGCATCATAGGACGATTCCTGAACTGGTGTCTCGTCCCGCTGTACGTCTATATCTTCCCCACCGAGGAATACGGTGTGGTAAGCTACCTCTATTCATTCACCGCCGTGGCGCTGGTGATTCTTAACTACGGCATGGAGACCGGCTTCTTCCGGTTTGCCAACGGCGCGAAGGATCCGGAGAAGGTCTACACCACGTCGCTGATATCCGTAGGTACCACGTCGCTACTGTTCATCGTGCTCATCACATTGTTCGGGCAGCCGGTGTCGCGGGCCATGCTCTTGCCCGGCAAGACGCTGTTCGTGTGGATGATGGGCGTGATCGTCGCAATAGACGCGTTCACCAACATCCCGTTCGCATACCTTAGATATAAGAAGAAAGCATACCGGTTCGCGGGCATAAAGCTGCTGAACGTGGGGCTGACCATCGCGCTCAACCTGTTGTTCCTCAAGGGCTGTCCCGCTCTTGCCGACAGCGGCGCCGGGTGGCTGGTCAACTGGTTCTACGCCCCGTTGGGTGGCGAGGCATTCGGAATAGGCTGGATTTTCCTGGCCAACATGATAGCCACGTTGACCGTGTTGCTGTTGCTGATGCCTGAGATTATGCAGCATAAGTTCCGTTTCGACAGCGCGTTGCTGAAGAAGATGCTGCATTATTCCTGGCCGCTCCTTATTTTAGGCATCGCCGGAATCCTGAGCCAGAACATGGGACAGCTCATCATACCCTATCTGTTCCGTGGCAACGAGGCGGCCGCGCAGTCCATGGTAGGCATCTACGGCGCCAACATCAAGATAGCCATCGTGATGGTGATGTTCACACAGGCGTTCCGATATGCCTACGAGCCGTTTATCTTCGCCCAGGTCAGGAACGACGGCGAGTCGAAGCTGCAGTCGTATGCCGACGCAATGAAGTTTTTCGTCATATTCGGACTGTTCATCTTCCTCGGCGTGATGTATTTCCTCCCTGTCATCAAGCATTTTGTGGCTCCGGCCTACTGGCCCGGCCTGGAGGTGGTGCCCGTGATGATGATTGCCGAACTCTGCTTCGGAGTGTTCTTCAATCTGTCGGTATGGTATAAGGTGACCGACCGCACCGAGTGGGGCATGTATATGTCGCTGATATGTTTCGTGCTGATGTTGGGACTGAACCTGTGGCTCGTACCGGCCATCGGCATACCGAACGGATACATAGGCTCGGCATTCGCCGCGCTGATATCCTACTTCTCGGTGATGGTGATAAGCTACTTCGTGGGCCGGAAATATTATCCAATACCGTATCAGACCGGCAGACTGGCCCTGTACACGCTGTTGGCGGCCGTTTTATACATCGCCGGAGCTTATTTGGAGCAGGTGTTCGCGATGTGGCTGGTATATATGACTCGCATTCTGATGCTTATAGTATACTTAGGCATCGTCTGTACGTTCGAGGATGTGCCGAAAATCAGTCCGATGTTGCGCCGATTGACGCATAGAAATGTTAAATAACAATGTTATAAAACATATTTTTCACAACTTTTTATAATTTGAGGCGTTTTATTGATGTAGTTTAAACTACTAAACCTGTAATAATAACGTCCGACTGCGGGAATCGGCCCATGAAGGTGCCGGCACCGGAGGCGATGATCAAGGGAGGACTTAATTAGGAAAGGAGACAGATTATGAAAAGTTTGAAACATCTGATCAAGGCTTACTTCGAATGTTGTGCCGAAGCCTACGGCGATATCGACAAGTGCCGCGGCTTCCGCTTCTAAGCCTGACCCACCGGTTTCCGACGGCCCACTGACAGCCGGGAACCAAACCCAAAATTAGACAAAATTTTCAAGGGTGTGCAGGATTCGTCCCGCACACCCTTTGAATTTTAATTTTTATCTCGATTCTCTCGATTAATCCGGAATAATCTCGATTTAACTCGATAAATCCTGATGAATCGGGACTCAACCGGTTTAATCCTCATTATCCTTGTGGTCCTCGGCGTAGGCCTGCGCGGGGTCGAGTCCGGTGCCGTCGAAGCAGTGGGTGCAGAGGCGTTCCTTGGGGAGGCCGATGCTTTCCACTAAGGTCTCCAGCTTGCTGAACTGCAGCGTGGTGAGGTCGAGCTGGTCGGCTATCTCCTTCACCATCTTGCAGTAGCGGCATGAGCCGGTGGTGGCGTAATCCTCAAGGTGTGCGTCGGGATCACCTTCGAATTTCTGTATGATGCGGCGTGAAATCAGCTCCAGATCGCTCTTGGAGCTGGTGAAGCCGATGAACGGGCAACTGTAGACCAGCGGGGGGCATGAGATACGCGCATGTACCTCTTTGGCACCGCACTCGTAGAACGTATGTACGTTGTCGCGCAACTGGGTGCCGCGTACTATCGAGTCGTCGCAGAACACCACGCGGCGGTCCTTGAGGATGGCGCGGTTGGGAATCAGCTTCATCTTGGCCACCAGGTCGCGGCGCGACTGGTTGCTGGGCGTAAAGCTGCGCGGCCATGTCGGGGTGAACTTCAGGACGGCACGCTTGTAGGGGATACCGTGTCCGGCCGCATAGCCCAAGGCGTGGCCAACGCCCGAGTCGGGGATACCGCATACGCAGTCGGCCTCGGTGTCGTCCTCCCGGCCCATGGCGTAACCGCAGTTCTCGCGCATGTCCTCGGCGTTGATGCCGTCGTAGTCGCTGGTCGGGAAGCCGTAGTAAACCCACAGGAACGAGCATATCTGCTCGCGGCGTGCCGGTGCCTGCAGCACTTCGAGGCTGTCGGCCGTGAAACGCACTATCTCGCCGGGGCCTACGTCGCGCAGACGCTCGTAGCCAAGGTTGGGGAACGCCGTGCTTTCGCTCGCAGCAGCATACGCTCCCTCCTTGTGTCCCAATACTATAGGAGTGCGGCCCAGGTAATCGCGTGCCGCGATGATGCCGTTCTCGGTCAGTATCAGCATCGAGCACGAGCCCTGGATGTTCTTGTACACTAAGTTGATGCCCTCCGTGAAATCCTTGCCCAAGTTGATCAGCAGCGCCACTAACTCGGTCTGGTTGATGTTGTTGGCGCTTAGTTCGCTGAAGTGCATTCCTTTTTCCAGGAGTTTGTCGGCTATTTCGCGAATGTTGTTGATTTTGGCCACGGTCACCACCGCATAACGTCCCAGGTGGGAGTTGACGATGATGGGCTGCGGGTCGGTGTCGCTGATCACACCCAATCCGGTGTTGCCTAAGAACGAATCGAGTTCGTCCTCGAATTTTGAACGGAAATAGTTACGTTCGATGCTGTGAATGGCGCGTTTGAAGCCATGTTCCGGATCGAAGGTCACCATACCGGCACGCTTGGTGCCGAGGTGTGAATGATAGTCTGTGCCGTAAAACACATCAGTAGCGCAGGGCCCTTGAGACGCTGTTCCGAAAAATCCACCCATATTGTTGTTGTCTACCTTAATTCAAGTTATAGTTTAAAAAGTTTAAAAAGTGAATAAAGTTAAGAGAATGCCAAGACTACGAAAGTCTACACTATTATCTTAACTTTTAAACTCTATAAACTATCATTTGCCTTAATCTTCGGCAAAATTACATCAAAATTCGCGACTATGCAATATACAGCCCTGTGAAAATTTTCACAGGGCCTGATTATGACATAGATATGTGTTCTGATAAGTGGGTTACAGCACCTGGGCGAAGAAGGGGTTGTGGCGGGCTATTTCCTCGTAGTCGGCGTTGAGGCAGAAGCACTCGGGACACCAGTGGCCGCCGAGCAGCACCAGGCGTGGCGTCATGGTGAAGCGATGGCCGGCGTGGCATTCCCATTCCAACGGGGTGTCGAGGTCGCCCGGCGTCATCGTCTCGGACAGGCATCTGCCGCCGCGATACTCAGCCGCCTGACGCATGTCGTCGATGTCCAGCTCCGATTCCGGTTTGCTCTCGTCGTAGCCGTGGTTGAGACGGACAGGCTTGCGTTCATCTTCGCTGAATTCCACCTTTACCTTGTCCCAGCCGGGTATCTTTCGCCATTCATCATAGCCGCCGAAGTAGACCTTCAGCTTCTCCTCGTTGCGCTCCTTTACCCACGACAGCGTGCCGTTTGGACGGCCCGAGGCCACGAACTTCATCAGCGCTTTGTACACGAACGCCGGAATATATGGGGTAAGGCGGAAATACCAGGGCAGGCGTTTGCGAAGGCGCTCCAGATAGCCGTCCACGCTGACGCCGCTGCGGTAATGCAGATAATCGTCGAGCAGGTCGGAGTCCTCGTACCACAGGCCGTGGAAATTGCGCGTGGCGAACCAGTTGGGCTCGAATATCTTCTTAGTGCCCGGGCAGCCGGTGTGACGCAGTATTATCTCCTCGAACTCGAAGTTGGTGAGACGTGAGTTCTGTCCGTTGCCAATGTTGTAGAATCGTTTCCAGAAGCGGTCGGGGAGGTCGGCCAGCACTAAGTTGGCCAGGAGCCGGCCCGAGTCCTCGTCGTTGGTCCATTCCAGCACTCCCTGCAGCGGCACGTGGAACGTGATGGGGTCGGTGCCTTTCATCAGGATGTCGGGTGCGAGTATGCCCGTCTGGCGTATCGACACCCAGCAGGGGAGTCCGGCCTCGGTTATCTCGCGCTCGGCCTCGACCTTGGACTGCGCGTACACATCGTAATGCGAGGTCCATACCGGGTCGCCGCTGCGGCCCCACACGTTGGGCCAGTGACGGTTGCCCAACTGCGCCACGCTGCCGATGTACACCACCTTGACGCCCTTGCCGCCGTCGGGACGCTTCCTGACGGCCTGCACTATGACGCGGGCGCCCCCCACGTTGACGCGCATCGTCTCCTCGGGGTGATGGTCGGCGTAGGGCGACACCATGCCGCCTACATGCAGCACATAGTCGGCGTCGCGAACGCCACGCTCGATGGCATCGGCGTCAGTCAGGTCGCCGCTGATTACTGTCAGCCTGCCTTCCTCGGCAAACTTAGCTATCTGACGGTGTGCGTCGGAATGGCGTCTGCTGCCGGGGCGTACCAGCACGCTCAGTTCTATCTCGTCCGGATGCTTCAGCATCTCCAGGACTCCCTGATAGCCCATCGTGCCGGTGCCTCCCGTCAAAAATACCTTTTTTCTGGCCATTGTATGCTGTGGTGCGGTGTTCCGGAATTATCAGTTGAAAAATATGGCCTCTTTCTGATAGCGGGCCATCAGCACGTTGTCAATCCAGTCGTCGCAGGGGCGCACCTGTACGCCAAGCGACTCTTTCAGTATATAGTCTGTGATGGGCGCGCCCGCGTAGATGCTGCATATCACGCCCCCGCCGAGACGCGGATTCACCTCCATCAGCTTGTAGCGGTTCGTCTTTTTGTCGTACAGGAACTGGATGGTGACCGGGCCGCGGAACTTGAATATGTCTATGATGTTGCGTGCCTGGTCTATCAGTTCGGGGATACGGCGCGTCACGGTGCGCGTCACCTCGCCGCCCATCACCTCGAGGCGTTCGCGCGGCACGGTCACAAGGGTCTCGCCCGTTTTCGACACGTAGCAGTCAACGGTGAACTCGTGCGCGTCCTCGATGTATTCCTGTATCAGATACTGGTCCAGGTCGGGATGGTTCATCAGGTCGTCCACCTCGCGGAATATGTGTATGCCGCGGCTGGAACCGCCTTTGCGTGGCTTGATGATGGCGGGCATCTCGTTGTTGATGATGGAATAAGTGCGGGGAATAGGTATGCCGGCCTTCTCGAAGGTCTCGGCGGCCTCCACCTTGTCGTACATGCTGCGCGTGGTGTCATAGTCCGACACGGGCACGAACACGTCGGGCAGCTTCTCGCGCAGCAGCGACGCTACCTCCATCGCACCGTTCACGATGGGCAGGATGATGTTCACGTTCTCCTCCCTGACTATGCGGACGATGTCGTCCACCACATCCGGGTCGTTGAACGGCAGGCCCTTGAATACCTTGCCCACCAGGGCGATGGGCACCTGGGTGTCGAGTTCGTATGCAAAAAAACGGACCTCGCAGCCTATCTGCTGCGCGCTCCGCTTGAACTGTTCGGCCAGGGACACTCTGCGCGACCCGCCCAACATCAGTATGGTTATGACTGTATTTCCGTTTGTAGACATGATTGAATGGATTTTCAGCGTCCGGGATGCATGGAGAGGATGTAACCCGATTCGTCGGGATTGAATGTGCCGATGTGACGGAGTTTCTTTTCATCGAATACGTCGGCTATCTTGATAAAGATGCCGGTCTCCTCCACATCGCCGAACTCATCGTTTATGGCGGTGCCGAAGGTGCGCATGGTAGGCGAAAGGCTCATATAGGCGTTCACCAGAGGTGGCACCCTGCGGTCCTGTTCGCGCAGTTCGTGGTTGAGGCGCATCAGGTCCTCCTTGTAGTCGCCGGTGAAAAGATTCTGGATTTCGGGCGACAGTGCCTTGGTGACCAGGGGATGGATGGGCCATACCAGCCTGTCGGGGTCCGGGAAATGACGGTGCACGAATCCCAACAGTATGTCGCGCCCTTCCGATCCGAATTTAGGATACATCGTCACCTTGCCGAACAGATACTGAACTTCCGGATAAATCTTGGTCAGCGCGCCTAAGCCGTCCCACAGATTGTCCAGCGCGTAGATGGCCTTGGGGCGTGACTTGGTGTTCTGGTAGTCCACGGCCACGAAGCTGCGGCCCAGCTCGATGGTGACGGGCATGTATTTCTGCAGGAACTCCGTACTGAAGTTGAACAGGTGGCTTGTGGCCATCTTAGGCACGCCGTTCTCTATCTGCAGATCCTTGCCGTGCAGGAAGCGGTAGCCGCCGATTATCTCGTGACGGTCCGGATTCCATACTATGATCTGCTTGCAGGGGGTGTCCATGGTGTCGAATTCGTCGATGTCGCAGCTCAGTCCCGTGCCTCCTCCGGCATCGCGGAAGGCTATCTCGCGCAGACGGCCTATCTCGCGCATCACGTTCGGCGAATTGTGCGCGTCAACTATATAGATTTCATTGCCCCCCTTGTTCGAGTTGCGCAGGAACTTGTCTGGCGTCAACTCTTGCAGAAGCAGGCCGGTGTCTACTTTATCTATAATCGGCTCCATTGGCTTATACCTTATACATTGAAACGGAAGTGCATGATGTCGCCGTCCTGCACCACGTATTCCTTACCCTCCACGCCGAGTTTGCCGGCATCGCGCACGGCGCTCTCTGATCCGAGGGTCACATAGTCGTCGTATTTAATCACTTCGGCGCGGATGAAGCCCTTCTCGAAGTCGGTGTGGATGATACCTGCCGCCTTGGGGGCCTTGGTGCCGCGGACAAAGGTCCATGCGCGGCACTCGTCGGCGCCTGCCGTGAAATATGTCTGCAGGTCCAGCAGGTTGTATGCGGCGCGTATCAGCCTGTCGGCCCCGCTTTCCTCCAGTCCCATCTCCTCAAGGAACTCCTTGCGCTCCTCGGCGGTGTCCAGCTCGGCTATCTCGCTTTCGGTGCGCGCCGACACTATCATCATTCCCGCGCCTTCGGCCTCGGCGGCCTTGCGCACCTGTTCGGTGTATTTGTTGCCCGTCACGGCCGATGCGTCGTCCACGTTGCACACGTACAGCACCGGCTTGTTGGTCAGCAGGAACATATCGCGGGCGAATTTCTGCTCCTCGGTTCCCTCCAGCTCCACGCTACGCGCCGGACGCCCCTGCTCCAGAGCCTCCTTGTATGCGTTCAGCACGCCGAGCTGCATCTTGGCCGTCTTGTCGGCGCCGGCCTTCGCGGCCTTCTCGGTCTTGGCCAGACGCGACTCGATGGTCTCCAGGTCCTTGAGCTGAAGCTCGCAGTTTATCACTTCCATGTCGCGCACCGGGTCGACGCTGCCGTCCACGTGCGTTACGTTTTCGTCGTCGAAACAGCGCAACACATGAAGTATGGCGTCCGTCTCGCGTATATTGGCTAAGAATTTATTGCCGAGGCCCTCGCCGCGCGAGGCTCCTTTCACCAGACCGGCTATGTCCACTATCTCGACCGTGGCCGGAACCACCGACTTGGGATTGCACAGTTCCACCAGACGCGTCAGACGCGAATCCGGAACACTTATCATGCCCACGTTCGGCTCGATGGTGCAGAACGGGAAATTGGCCGACTGGGCCTTGGCGCTGCTTAAACAATTGAATAGTGTGGACTTCCCCACGTTGGGCAGTCCCACGATTCCACATTTTAAAGACATTTCAAATAATGATAGATATGGCGCAAAATTACGAAAATTTTACGACTCGCGCAATAGAGCGTCACCAGGGGGCCGAATCCACCAGGTCGTACACGTATGTCTGCACGCGTCCGCCGTTGGTGGTCCACTGCATCCACAGCGTGTTGCCGCCGTGGGTGAACCAGTAGCTCGTGGTCAGCGGCGACGAGTATTGGTACTGTATGTTGATCTGGTAATTCGATGCGCCCGACACGGCGTCCTGACACCAATAGCGCATACGCTCGCGCTCCTGATAGCCGTTGTCCAGATAATAGTACCAGCCCGAGCCGTTACCGTTGAAATACATCCAGTTCGCCTCGCGTGCCGGGACCGGGTCGGAATTATATTGCACCAGCTGCCAGTAGCCACGCAGACGCGGGTCGTTGAACGAATCCCATCCGTAGCCGGGGTTGTCCCACCAGGGATCGTCGCCGTCGCACGATGTCATCCCGACCAGCATGAACAGCGATACGAACGCGAACAATATTGTCCTAACCTTGATTTTCATGACCTTACTTAATTTATGTTTGAGTCTATCCAATTCTGTTATATTGGATAGACCAGGCATCGTTCCTTAAAAAATATATACGCCAGGGTCGCAGATGTGCCTCAGATTT
>UQMZ01000016.1 GCA_900542185.1 uncultured Bacteroidales bacterium | reverse complement strand
CACGGCGCCGTATACGCCGAGCACGGCCGATTCCGCGCGCTCCACGCTCGTGAAGTATTTGTCCTTGTCGTAGCCTGACGACGGAGTCTCGTCGAGCACGTCCGAGCATCCCGGCGCCACAAGCATGGCGGCGCAGAGTATGGGAAGCATGAAATATCTGTTGTAGCTTTTCATTGTCTTTAGGGATTAGAAGGTGACGTTGAGACCGAATATGAACGAGCGGCTGAGCGGGTATGCGCCGAAGTCGACGCCGGGCGTAAGGCCGCTGCGCATGGTGGACACCTCGGGATCGAAACCGGAATACTTTGTAAGGCATGCCAGGTTGTTGCCGGTGAAGTATATACGCAGGCGTTTCATGCCCAGACGCTTGATGCGGCGTTCGGGGAATGTGTAGCCGAACGTGATGTTGGCCAGCTTCAGATAGGATGCGTCCTCCACGGCCCAGGAGTGGATGTAGTTGTCGCCCTGCTCCATGTCGTAGTATGCTGCAATGGTCTTGCCGGCGTTCAAGGCTTCGAGTTCGGCGGGGTCCGTGACAATCTGGCCGGCATTGTTTACAGTCACCCAGCGGTCCTTGCTCGACGACACGGCCAGAGAATTATAGTTCTGGACTCCGGTCTTGGCGTTGATGAGCTTGGTGGCGTTCAGCACCTTGTTGCCGATACTGAAGGTCAGGAACACGGAGAGGTCGAAGTTCTTGAAGAAGAAGTTGTTGTTCAGACCTCCGTACACTACCGGCGAAGCGTTTCCCAGCACGGTCTTGTCGTCCTCGTCGATGATGCCGTTGCCGTCGCGGTCGCGGAATTTCCACATTCCGGGCTTGACAGTGGCGCGGTTGCCCTGATAGGGCACACCTTCTTTCAGTGTGTAGGTCTGTGTGCGCTCGTTGTAATCGAAGTCGCTGACCTGATACAGACCCTCGGTCTGGAAACCGTAGAACTGGCCGAGCGGCTTGCCTACTTCCAGCAGGTGGGTGCTCTGGTTGAATCCGAAGCGGGCCTCGTACAGCTGGCGGTCCTCGCCGGTGAGACGCAGTACCTTGTTGCGGTTGTGCGACAGGTTGAGCGTGGTGCGCCATGAGAAGTTGCGGTTGCTGATGTTGACCGAGTTGATTGCCAGGTCGATACCGATGTTACGTGTGGCGCCGGCGTTCAGCAGCATGGTGGTGTAGCCCGACGACAGCGGAACCTGGGCGTTCAGCAACAGGTCGTTGCTCTCGTTGATGTAGAATTCCGGAGAGATGGTGACGCGCTGGTTCAGAACGCCGAAGTCGATGCCGACGTTGAAGGTCTTGTTTGCCTCCCACTTCAGGTCCGGGTTGGGGATGTTCTTGACCACATATCCTGGCTTTACCGAACCGCCCATTGCCGCCATGATGGAATTCATCAGAGCCAGGGAATTGTACGATCCGATTCGGTTATTGCCGGCCAGACCGTATCCGGCACGCAGTTTCAGGTCGGAGAGCCAGTTTACATCCTCCAGCCATTTCTCCTCTTTGAGGCGCCATGCAGCCGAAATGGCGGGGAAGTAGCCCCATTTATGGTTCTTGCCGAACTTGCTGGAGCCGTCGGCACGGAACGTGGCCGACACCAGGTAGCGGCTGCGGTAGTCGTAGTTGACCCGGGCAAAGAAGGAGAGGAGTTTGTCGTCGTCGTTATAGCTTGAAGTTACCGACGACGGGGTGCCGAGGCCCATGTCGTTGAGTCCGAAGTCGTCGTTGGGCAGGTTGATGACCGACGACGAATTGGTCTTGACGGTGCGCGCCACATATTCCTGACCTAACTGCAGGGTGATGTGGTGCTTCTTCTTGATGCGGGTGTCGTAGCTCAGCACGTTGGAGATTGAGAACGAGCCGTATTCGCTGTTGCTGACCGTGCCGTGCACGCCCTCGCGCTTACCCATGATGGAGTTTGCTCCGTAGAACAGCTCGCGGCCGTATGTCTGATGGCGCATGCCGGTGGTGTTCCTGAACGTCCAGCCGCGGCCGAAGTTGATGCTGAGGTTGGCACTCGCGGAGAACGTGCGCTGCTTGCGGTCGTCGCGTTCGCTCTTGGCTCCGAGAACCGGGTTGACAAGCTGGTCATTGTTCTCGTCCAGCAACGGGTCGTATCCCGCCAGCATGTCGGCATCGCTCCCCAGAAGCCCAACGATAGGACGGTATTGCAGTATCTGGGTCAGCTTGTTGAATCGAGAGTCCACGTTCGAACCACCCTCGTTGGTGCCGTTACCGGCCACGCCCGCACCCGAGGTGTTGACATAGTCGTAGTTGAATCGTCCGCCTATGGTGATACGTTTCGATACCTTTGTGCGGATGTTGCCGGCAATGCTGTGCTTATAGACTCCCGACCTGATCATCGCGCCCTGGTCGTTGAAGTATCCGTAGCTCATGTAATAGTCCACGCCGTCGGTCCTGCCGCTTACGGAAGCGCGGTAGCTTTGTGTGGTCGTGGTGCGGCCCATGGTCTGGTCGAGCCAGTCGATGCCCGCACGGTCCCGGTAATTGCTCGTTATGTCGGCGAAGCCACCGTAGCGGTTCTGCCAGCCGATAACGGCACCCGATATGTCGGAAGCCCAGCCCACTGTGCGCTCGTAGTCGGCGAGCAGGAATTCCTCGATGGGCAGCACCTTAAGTCGATTGGCCAGCTTGCGCATACCGAAATAGGCGTCGAACGTCACGGACACCTTGTCCTTCTTGCCGGCACCCGATTTTGTGGTGATCACCACTACGCCGTTGGCGCCGCGCGACCCGTAGATGGCCGTAGCCGAGGCATCCTTCAGCACGTCGATGGTCTCGATGTCGCCGGGGTTGAGGTTGCTCATGCCGTCCTCGGAGGGCATTCCGTCGATGACGTAGAGGGGATCGTTGTCCTGGGTGATGGAGATACCGCCGCGAACGCGAATCTTAGGTGTCGCGCCGGGCTGGCCATCGCCCGTGACTATCTGTACGCCCGCCACACGACCGGCGAGCGCCTGCGTGGCGTCGCCGCCGGGAGTCTTCAGCAGATCGTCGCCCTTGACGGATGATACCGAGCCTGTCAGGTCCTTGCGCTTGACGGTCGCATAACCGATGGCCACTACCTCCTCGAGCATCACTGCGTCAGGCTGCATCGTCACCTTGATCTGATTGCGTCCCTTCAGGTCAACGGTCTGTTCCTTCATGCCGACATAGCTGAACACAAGCGAGCCTTTCTTCAGATTGGGCACGTTAAGCGAGAATTTGCCGTCGATGTCGGTAGCCACACCGTTGGTTGTGCCTTTGAGTTTGACGACTCCGCCAATCACCGGCTCACCCTCGTTGTCGACGACGGTACCGGTCACTATTTCGGCGTAGGCGCATGGCGCGGCAAATATCATGGCCGCCACAAATGCACTGCGTAGTTGATGATGGATATTCATGATGTTGCGTTATAATTCTGTTAAAAACCCGAGCGGCTGTTGGCCGGTGTCTTGTCTATAAGTTCCGTTGCATTCAGGACCTTGTTATCCTTATCAACGATAATCGTAGAACCATAGTATCTGCGCTGATATGTGGTCTGTTCGATTGTGAATGCATCGTTGCCGTAGCTCAGACCGGTGTCGGTCCGACTGTTGACTATCGTCAATGACGGCGAGTCTGTACCGTCAAGAGCGGCGGAAATGGTCCAGTTGCCTATTACGGCGCCCGATTCGGTCATTCTGACAGCGGGAAGGGAGTCGTTGGCATCTGCCGTCAGTATGATGGCCAGGACATGGACCTTATTACCCTGCATGTCGGCGGTGAAATGCCATTGATCGGGATAATCGGGACCCTGGTTTGCAGGTGCCACGGCAAATTTGTCGGTCTGTGAGAACTGAGGATTGGAGCCTGACAGCAGCAGTACCTTGGATTTCGACAGCGCGGAGTTTACACTGATTTCTCCGGGAGTATCGAGGTTGAATGGGGTATCGCTGTGCAGGAGCCACTGCCAGGATGCGGCTTCCGAAGCCTCCAGTTCGTCGTAAATCACCACAATGCCTCCCTGAAGCATGGCGACATGTCGTCTGAAACGTTTCAGCGGCGTTGTGCCGAAGCCATTGTCAGGAGTCTGTGTGATTCCCGCCTGGCTGAAGGCATTGAGCCATAAGGGGTCGTCGGTGATGCCGCAATAAGCGTTCGATGCGTCGCCAAGTGCGTAGGAGAGTGTGGATCCGCCGCCGGTGCGTACCAGCGAGCCGTATGCACGTGTGGTGTAGGGCTGTCCGATACCGTTGATCAGTATGGTGTTGTGGGCGCGGCTGTGTCGGTACGACATCAAGTTGTGTGCGTCCGAAAAGTTCTGATAGTAACCCGAACTGTGGAATATAGGCTTGCCGCCGTAGTACAGGTTGAAGGCGTTCTGCGAAGCTGTGGTGTGGCTGCCTGATCCGAATCCGGAGGAACGGAAAGCCAGGGCCAGGTCGGTCGATGTGTCGCCAAGGTTGCTGTGCATGGCCACTTCGCCGGCATCGGCGTAAATAGACATGGACGAAGCCTGTTCCGGCATTTCGGTGGGGTATGACATATCGGGTCGCGTCATGCGGTACAGACGCAGTTCGTAATCCCTTCGCAACAGGCTGAGGTTCTGACCTGCATACCAACCGGCATAGCTGTCGCCGGTCTCGTATGCCAGGAAGTCGGCGAAGGCCGGATATACGCGGTTGGTGGTTTCATATCGCTCGCTCATGTCACCGAATCCGACACCCATCGAGCCTGTGGGACACGAATAGCATAGGCTTTTGCCCGCGGTCTTGTACCAGGGGTGGGACAGGAAGTCGAATCGTGTGACGTAGCTAAGCAGCTTAGGCATATAGGAGAGTGTGAGGATGTTGGCCGACATATAGCCCACGCCGTTGTGCCATAGGCCGTCGCGCGAGAAACCGGTGGCCGGAGCGCGCGTACACCATAGTTCGTAGTAATATTGCAGTATAGGCAATACCCGGTCGGCATACTCCGGATTGTCGAACAATACGAATGCCGTCTGGAACATGATGCGCATATTCTGCTGCCAGAAGTGATTGTCGAAAATATGGTTTTCCTGATACCCTATGTTGTTGGCCGAGAAAGGCTCGAGTGCGCGGAGCATCTGTGTCTCGGCACCACGACGCTGATCGGCGCTCAGTCTGGTGTACATCAGGTCGTATATTGCGGTGTAGCAGTATGTTATTGCCGATGTTGCGAAATTTTCAGTGAAAAGCTGTGAGTCAGACGCCGGATTGGCAATCAGGGCGTCAAGGATTGAGATCAGTTTGGAGGCATAGCTTTCAGCACCGGTCAGGATATAGGCGTCGGAAAGCCATGTGATATTGTTTTTAAGCGATCCGTAATCGCTGTACAGGCTGTTGGTGTCATCGAGCTGCATTTCCATTGCGGTCTTGGCGCGTTGCAGCATCATGTTGTATTCGGGGTGGGAGGGGGCGGACTGGCGGTAGGATTCGGCAGCCGCGTCGATAAAGCAGTTGAGTCGCGGATGACGTCTCGGAGCATTGTTCAGGAACACCTGGAAATCTGGAGTGGCGAACTGATCTTCGTTGCCTGTGATGTTGAACTGATATGTCAGGCTCCATTCGCCGGAGTCGTTGCGGAAACGCCAGTACCATCTGCCTGCGTCCAGCAGACGGTGGGCGCTGAACATACACCAGCGCTGCGGTTCTGAAGTGATTGTGGCCGGAGACCGGAATGTGGAGTCCATCGAAAGCTGGAACTGCAGTGTCTCGCCGGTTTTCATCTTCTGCGGCACGATCAGCGGAGCCGGATTGACGAAAATGGTGCTCTCGGCCATGGGATATGGTTGTGTACGGATTTTTTCGTGGTAATCCGTTACCTGGGACACTTCGGGCGCAGGCTCGATGGCAGGAACGTCTATGATCTGTTCCGACGAGCATGACATGCACGCGAGGGTGAGAAGTATTGCCGAGAGTTGTTTCATGATTGATCGGGTTGGGAAGTCTTGAACCCGGAGGCGGAGAGGCGCTCTCCGCCTCCGGGGATTAGGACTAAAATTGAATTTATGTGTGAATGGAAATTTATTCAAAGATTGTGATCATGGGACGGCAGAGGGCCGACTGGTTGGCCTGAGTGGCCGTATTGATGCCGGCAGCCTGAGCCGAGGGATTTTCACCGCCGTTCATACGCACTCCCGAGACGTTGCCCTGGTTGTTGATGGTGCAGGACGCATAGTTTACGGTAGCGATGTTCTCACGGTCGAAGATGTTGGGATACTGCGGGAACAGAGCCTTGAAAGCATCGTCGCCGGTAGCGGGGTCGCCTGTGTTGGAAGGATACAGCATACGGAGCCAGGTGGTAAGCTGCGCAAGCGAGGGTATGTACCAGTCGGTAACGTTATCACCGCTGATAGGGTTCTTTGCAACCCAACCGGAGAATGTATTGGCGAAGTTGGAGCCGGCGAACGAAGTCAGGAACTGATCCGTGCCCTGTGCGCCGTTTACCCATGTGGTCTGTGTCAGGCCGGTGACGGGATCGGTGTTAAGCTGCTGACGGCCTTTCTCCACGTTATGCAGAGCAACTGCGTAACCTTTGATGGTTTTTCCGGCGAACTTGGCGTCGTAGTTGGCTATTGCATCGCCGTCCATGGCACCGAGGAAGAATACGATACCTGCGGCGTCGGAAGCGGCGGTGACGGGTTCACCCGCGGCGTTGACATACGAGCCTACCTTGAATTCGGGCTTGCTGTAGCCGGGGTCAACTCCCACGTTAATGTTGATGTCGCTGAGCTCGAGGTCGCCTATGGTGGCAGATACGGTGATCTGGAAGTTGGGGTTCAAGGGCACCTTGCCGCTTTCGATCACGATGGTCTGTGTAAGGCCTTCGGAAAGGGCGATGGAGATCTCGCTGTCAAGAGCGGTCTTGTCGACGGGAGCGAACACGAACGTGCTGAACCAGGGTGTCTCTGCGGAGTTGAACGAAGCGTTGGTGTACTTCACCTCGGTCTCTGCAGTTGCCGTGCCGTTAAACACGTTGTAGGCGGCAGGAGCGGCGTATGTCACCACCATCTTCTTTGCGTCCGCAACCTTCTCGGGGTTGTTAGGCACGAAGTTGATGTTGGCGAAGGGGCGGCGGAGTGTCACGTTTGCGCCGTCGGTCAGAGCGTCGAGCTTACCGCAGAAAGCGTCCGTAGCGGCTACGGCAGCCTTGTCGGCCAGGTCGAACTCGGTGGTGGTGTACCCTACGGCCTTAAGGTCGGCGGTGTTATAGACAGACTTGCCTGCGGCGTCCACATATTCTGCCCAGAACAGAGCCTTGACGCCCAGCTCCTGGTCGGCTGCGGTGATCACGAACGTACCGGTGCCTGTGACGGCGTCGATGTCGGCTGTCTTCTGCTGGCCTACGGTGTTATTGTTCTCGTCCAGAAGCTGGAGGATACAGTGCATGGTGTAACCTTCGGGAAGGTTGACGGCGGCGCGTGTCATTTCCTCAACAGGAGCCTTCACGCCGATGGTGATGTCGGATGCGCCCGACGCGGCGGGTTCTCCGTCAGACGAACAGCTTGCCAATGTCGCGGCGGCACCGGCGACGAGAAGCAGGTATGCTAACTTTTTCATGATGTAAATTATTAATGGTTTAAGTATATTATCTAATGGGGTTAATTGTTCCGAGGTCAATGACATCGTCGCCGTCATATCCGGGATCGATGTTGAGACCGCCGTCGGCTGTGGATGTCAGGAAACGTCCGGTAACGACCGTGTTCATGTCCTGCATCACCGGCAATGTCACAATCGAGCGGGATACGGTCTCGCTGTTTTCATTCACCACCTCGATTTCGACAGGTACTTCCAGCTTCTCGTCAGGAGCTATGAAAATGTAGTCGAATCCGATGCTGAGAGTCTGGGCGTCGTCCGGGATACGCAGGCGTGTGGTGTAGGTCATGTAGTTCAACGAGTGCTTGCGGATCCGGTCGTAGCAGTTGAAGCCGACAGCCAGATAACCGGCATACTTGATGCGGGCCGTAAAGGAGGTTCCCTTCACCGAACCTTCCTCCAGGCGGTGCTGAAATGCCTTGACATCCGTGGTGACCAGTTCGTAGCGGCCCATGGGGCGCATCAGCCTGATCTCGGTATTGATTCTGGCGTTCCATTCCTTGGCATATTGCTTCAGGTCGAGATCCACGTATCCCGAGTAGGAATCCTTGGCATTGGAGTTGCCACGGTAACCGCCGTTGTTGATGACAGGCGTAAGTGAATCGGCATTGTAATATAGCTGAGCTTCGGGGTCGGATATCCGGACATAGTCGCTCCATACCACGATGCGGTATTGCGAGGCGTGCAGGCGCATGGTGACTGGCAGCGAGAATACGGTGGCCTCAAGGTCTTCGGAATAGAGCACCTGTCGGTTCACCACCTCGCGCTCGCGGTTGTAGGCCTCCACTACGAATCGGTGCATCACCGTGTCGGGCATGGCGAATATCTTCTCCTCGGTGCCGGGAAGTTCCACGTTAAGGTTGATTTCGGCGTTGACGGTGACCTGTGTAGGATCCACGCCGAGTTCGCCGTCGGCAGTCCTTTCAGGTTCCTCATGCAGCACACAGGAGCTGAGACCCATGGCGGCGAGGAATGCGAGCATTATGTTGAATATGTTCTTTTTCATGACGTGAATCATTTGCCGAGGCGGTAACAGAGTGAGATACCTATTTTAGTGGGTCCGAAATAGTTGCGGGACCTGGTGTTGATCAGCGCGCCGTTGTCGATGTTGTAGTATCGGTTATATCTGGCGTAAGCATAACCCACGGCGAGCGAGAACTCGGCGCTCCACCGGCTGTCGCGGCCGAACGGAAGGGCGTATGCGTAGCTGACGGCTGCGCTGAGCAGCGGGCATGACGAGACGTTCTGCGTGCGGATGTCGTCGTGGCGGAAGTTGTAGGCAGCCACACCGACATTGACTCCGAAAGCGCTTCCTTTGCCTACGCGTCCGAGCCAGTAGCGGGCTTCGGGCTGTACGGCCACCATGCGCAGGCCCATGTCCTGCTTCCAGTCCCATAGACTCCAGATCACCGGAATCTGGACCGAGAAATGGCGTGCCACCTGGATCTCGAACTCGGCGTTGAGGATGGCCACTGCGTCGTAGGCCAAGTTGGTTTTCAGAGCCATGAATCGGTTGGGGATCGCTGCAGGAGACTTGGCCTTGGCGGACTTGGAATCCTTTACTACGGATTTATTGCCTGTGCTTTCGTTTGTTGCGGGTGCTGTCGCAGCCCCTTTGGGCTGTGCCGTTTTCTCAGCCGGTGCCGACGTGCGGATCCTCGGAGGTGCCGCAGGAGTCTGTCCATACAGCGACGGTGCCAGAGCCGCAAGCATGAGTGCTATGATATACTTTTTCATCTCGATCAGATTTCTAATTCAGGTACTACATCTTCGAGTGTGGTGACGTATCCGTTCTCTGTCACTATTGTGGCGTCGCCCTTGTACGAGATATTGACGTCATCCTTGGTGGAACGCACGAAGAACGATGGAGCGCCTTCGGCCTTGAGGTTTACGCTGATGAGCCAGCCTCCGGCCTTGATACGGCCATCGTCAAGAATGACGGGATCTACAGCAGGTCGCTTGTTGGGGTGCGTGTTGACGATGGTGGCGAATCGGTATATCTTAGAGCCTTCGGAAATACCCTTGAAATGGTAGTGGTTGGGGTATTTCTTGAACTCTCCCTTGTCGTCGGCGTGCAGCCAGTTCACGGGCTCTACGTGGAACTTGTCGGTGGTGGAGCACTGCAGCTTACCGGTGGAGAAGATGTATGCGTCGGACGATGCTCCCTTGTTGGTGGCAGTGACGTGAATCCATTTAGGATTGCTCTCGTCCAGCATGATGGGATTGGCCACCGCATGGAGTGTGTAGTGCCAGGGAATAATCGAATCAGCCTCAAGCTCGTCATACACGAAGATGTAACCTGTATTGCCGAGTTGAACTAAGTGGCGGCGGAATTTCTTCAGTGGAACATCGTCCCATCCGTTCTCGCGGGTGTATTCCACATCACTTTCCTTGCCGCGCTTAAGCCACAGTGGTGAGATTACCTTGCCGTATGCGTTCGAGGCGTCGCCCAATACGTAGTTAATCTTGTCGCTGTTGTAATATCGGGGAATCCAGCCGTAGCCTTCCACGCCGAGGCGCTGTCCCATTCCGTCGGGCAGGATGGTGTTGTGGCCGAACGATCCTCGGTGGCATATCATGGAATGCACGTCGGTGAATTCGATGTGGTGACCGGCACTATAGAACAGCGGAGCGCCGCCGCAGAATGTGTTGAATGCGTTCTGGTTTGCAAGTGCGTGCGAGGTCGAACCGTAGGGGCTGCTGCGGAAGCTGACCCAATAGTTGGCGCCGGGACGCTCCCAGCTTGTCATGAACGATGCCAGACCCGTCTCGGGGAACACATAGCCGGGCATCAGGTCGTTCAGGCCCGGACCATCGGGCAGAGGTTTGTCGGTCTGCAGGCGGAACCATCCGAGGTCGCCGGCCTTGCTGAGGTGAGCCTTCTTCATATAGTCGGGCTGTTCGGCAAGAGTGCGCTTTACGAAGTCGGCGGCGTAGCTGTTGCCCAGCACGCGGGCCATGGCATCCAGCTGGCTGATGCGGTTGGCGTTGGGACGGCCCACACGCTGGTGACCCGATCCGTTGCCGGCGCTCTTGGAGAACGGAGGCTCGTTGTAGATGGTGTACATCACGTTGTTGTCATACCAGGGATCGGCGAAGAAATTGTAGCCCGAGATCTTGGAGTAGAAATAGGGCACCTCTACAAGCGTACGGGTGTTGACGGTGAAGTACATGTCGCCGTTGTGCCATCCGCCATCGCGGTTCAGGCCCGGGAACCGAGCCAGCCACACATTGTAGCAGTAGTTGCTCCAGAGGTCGCTTTCGGGGAGCTCGCCGTATGTGGCGAGGGTGGCGAAGGTGGTGATGCGCAGTGTCATCTGCCAGATATGGTTCTCGGCGATATGGTTTTCCAGATAATTGTTGAAGCGGTCGTACATCAGTTTGCCCTTGGCCTTGACTGTCTCGAGAAGCTGGGCCTTCTGATCGGACGTCAGCAGATTGTGGAACGAATCGTAAGCCAATGAGGCCAGCGACAGGAGTGTTCCGTCGTTGAAGTCGCCGCGCACGTTCTTATTCTTGTCCCATCCGGCCATGATCAGCACTCGCTTGATGCCCTCGTCGGCATAACGTTTGTCCTTGGTCAGCAGATATGCACGAATCAGTGCGTCGCAGTTCTGCTCCTCGGCGTCGATGATGCGGCGGCTCTCCTTGGTCAGGTACGAGTTGCGCTGCATGTCGTTGGTGAGGTTCTTCAGATTGTCGGTGCGTATGTCCTCGATGCGCTTCATCGGATTGGCCAGGGCCTTTTCGGCCGATTCGATATACCATTCGCGCTCGGGCTTACCCTTGGAACGCTGAATGAAATTGTCCCAGTCGGCAGCCTGCACCAGGATGCGGGGATGCGAGGAGGGAAGTTTCTTGATGAACTCGTTGTAGCTCGGGGGAGTGAAGCGGTGGCCGTTGTCTGCTACCTTTACACTGTAAACGGGACTCCAGGTGTCCGAACCGTCCTCTCCCACGAAGCTGTACTGCCAGTAATACGTACCGGGGTCAAGTGCCTTCTCGGGATTATGGAAAGGCCAGATCGTTTCGACAGAAACAACATCTTTCTTGAATTCCTTATCCTTGGAATAGCGCATACGGTATTTCAGCTTGCTCTTGTCCACTTTCTTGGCCGTGTGCTCGAAACCGTCGAGGGGAGCTCCTGTGCCGCGCGCCCACACGGGCAGAGGCCACTGGAACGATACTGCGCGATCGTCGACTGTCGAGCCGTCGTTGGGGAAGGGGGTGTCGCGGCTTTCGTGCATCAGCGACACATCATCAAGACGGATGTTCGCTCCTTTCTTATACTGCTTTGCAGAAGCTGAGTTGACTACCGCCAGACTCAATCCCAGTATGAGAGCTATTGACTTCTTCATGATATTGTTGTTTCGATTAATTTTCTGTCGCAAAATTACTAAATAAGGAAATGCGATATGATACACAAATGTGTTTTTAGCATTTAAAAATTTGTAATTCGCTTTATGATTTGTTGAATTTAGTTTAAAAATTGTAGATTCATTACATTTCAAGGGAGGGAAGAACGTCTGAAAGAGTGTATTTTACACCGTTTTCTGTCACGAAGGTGGATTTGCCCTCCTCATACTTCACTACGGTTCCGTTAACATTGTTTACGGCCTTGAAAGCGAATTTCCTTCCGTCCAGGCGGGGCGTTATCGTCCAGTCGGCGACACGGATTTCACCGTTTTTTGAGGCTACAGGACGGCGGGAGGGAGAGTCGGCACCGCGGGTATCGACCACAGTGGCGAACGCGGCACGGCGGGAAGGGGCGGTTTGGCCGGTGAAGTGGAAGTGATTGGGGCGTTCCTTGCCACCGGCTTTGAGCCAGTCTTTGGCCGGGATGCGGAACGTGTCGGTCACCTCGCAATAAAGAGGAGTGTGGCTGAATATGTAGGCGTCCGAAACACCCTTGCCGTTGTAGGCGGATACCTTGACCATGTCCGGAGATGTGGCGAGACCCAGAGGACGTGCGATGGAATGCAGACGGTAATGCCATTCAACGGGGCGCTCGGCTTCCAGCTCGTCGTAGATGAAAACAAGGCCGTTGTAACCGAGATCGACCAGATGGCGGCGGAATGTCTTAAGACCAGGCTCGCCCCAGCCGTTCGCCTCGCTATACTCCAGATTGCTCTGACGTCCACGCATCAGCCACAGTTCCGATTCCACCTTGCCATAAGCGTTCGAGGCGTCTCCCAAAACGTATGTCATATTCCTGCCGGTGTAATGTCGTGGAATCCAGCCGTAGCCCTCGACACCGATTTTCTGAGTGAAACCGTCGGGCAGGATGGTGTTGTGTGCCAGCGAGCCGCGATGGCATATCATGGCGTGTCGGTCCGTGTATTCGATATGGTGTCCGCTGCTGTAGAACAAAGGCTTGCCTCCGTAGAATGTGTTGAAAGCGTTCTGATTGGCCAGCGCGTGGGAATGCGATCCGTAGGGACTGCTGCGGAAGCTCCACCAGGCATTGCGGCGATGGTCGTTCCAGTCGGAGATGCCCGATGCCAGACCGCTTGACGGCATCACGTACGAATGGGGGAGGTCGGCGAGACCCGGACCTTCGGGCAGAGAGTCGGGACACTGCAGGCGGAACCAGCATAGGTCGGCCGGCTTGCTGAGCAATGACTTCTTCAGGTAGTCCGGTTCGACGGCGAGTGTGCGACGCACGAAGTCGGCCGCATAGCTGTTGTGTTTCAGCCGCGCCAGCGCGTCGAGGTATCCGATGCGGTTTGCGTTGGGCCGCCCCACATTCTGATGCAGGCTGCCGTTGCCTCCGGATTTTGAGAACGGGGGCTGCTGGAACATGGTGTACATTATGTTGCCGTCATACCAGGGGTCGGCGAAGAAATCCACGCCTGTCAGACGCGAGAAGAGCCAGGGCACCTCGATGAGGGTGCGGGTGTTGACGCTGAAATATGAGTCTCCGTTGTGCCATCCGCCATCAGCATTGACGCCCGGCATACGGGCCACCCACAGATTGTAGCAGTATTTCGCCCACTCGCGCGCCTCGGGCAACGCGTCCATAGTGGCCAGCGCAGCCATGGCGGTGATGCGCATTGTCATCTGCCAGATATGGTCCTCGAACAGATATGCCTCCACGTAATTGTTGAAACGGCTGTACATCTTGCGTCCCTTGCGGGCCACTGCGTCGAGCAGTTCCTTCTTCTGCGCGTCTTCAAGCAAATCATGGCAGGAATCATATACCATAGAGGCCAGCGAGAGGATAGTGCCGTCGTTGAAATCGCCGACCACATCCTGATGACTGTCCCAGCCCGTCATGACCATAACGCGATTCACCGCTTCCTGCCCGTACCTGGGGTCTTTGGTCAGCAGGTAGGCACGCATCAGAGCCTCGCAGTTCTTTTCCTCGCTGTCTATGATCTTACGGCTTTGCTGGGTCATGTATGCCTTGACCTGCATCTCGTTCTCTAACTTGTCTATGTCTTTGTGGTCTATGTCCTCTATTCGCTTCATGGGCGTGTCGAGGGCATTGTCGGCATATTCGATATACCATTTCGCCTCAGGCTTGTTCAACGCACGGGCGCGGAACTCGTCCCAACTGGCCGCATCTACGAGAATGCGCGGATGGACGACGGGAAGCTTGGCTTCAAGGTGTGTGAAGGAGGGGAGTAAGAAGGGCGTGTCATATTCCTTGACCACGAAGCTGATGGCAGGGCTCCATTTGCCGTCGGGTCCGTAAGCGTACTGCCAGTACCAGCGGCCGGGTGTCAAAGGCTCGTAGACATTCAGCATGGCCCACGGAGAACGGAATTCTTTGGTAGTGGCAGCCGTGAACGATGGATCAGAGGAGTAGCGCACCCGGTACACCACGTTGCTCTTGTCCGGATTGGGCGCTTCCTCGTCGAAACCGTCGAGAGGATCGTACTGGCCCTTGAATTCCGTCGGGAGCGGCCATTGGAACGACAGGGTGCGGTAGCCGACGGTATCCCCCTCGGCCGGGTATGGATGCTCGCGCGTCTCGGTCATGAGACGGTGCGACTGCAATGTGATTCGGGGACAGGTTGCGGCGCCGGCCCCCGCAGCAGCGGAGACCAACGTCGCGGTAATCAGACTTTTGTATATAATGTTCATGGTAATTGATGCGGGTTATCTAATGTTGACATTCAACGGATTGCTGATGCGGGTATTGAAATCCGACAGATACTGCTTCCATGCCTGCCAGTCGGGCATATCGCCTTTGCTCCAGCCCGAGCCCCAATAGTAAGTAAATCTGTCGCCGGGCTTATATGCCCTTTTCGCGAGGATATGACCTATGGCGTCGCCGCGCGGATCATCGAGTGGAACATGGAGCATCGAATCGACATCGGGAGTTACGACACCTACGAAAATCACCCCGTTGCCGTTGTCGGCATTGTCGGTGAGGTCGGCGTATGCCATGTATGATCTTTCGGGCGCAAGCTCATAGCCTTCGGGGTTCTGGCTGTGAATCACTATGCCGGGCGCGACTGTGCGGCAGTCCGGATGCGCGTATGAGACGCAGGTCTTGTTAAGGTATTCGCCGGCATCGAGCGTGATGAGGCGGGTTTCGCCGCTGTCGTATTTCAGACGCACGCAGAAACGAAGCGGACCATTGTCCAGAATCTCATAGCCTGCGAAACATGCGGGATAGACTATGTTGTCGGCGGAATCGACAAGCGCGGCGGTGCCACCGCCTAATGTCGGGCCTACAGAATAGACATCCATACCGTTGCCATGATCTTCGTGGAAATTGACGTCCTTGGTGAAAGCGTCATGGTAACGACTCCTTACTACCGGTCCGGCGACGGACTTGGTCCAGATGTCGTAGCCGTAGGCCTGCTCGCCCGATGCCTGCAATGCGGGACCGTAGGCGCGGTATGCCGCATGTTCGTTTTCCCAGGTCAGGTCGTCCTTGCGTTCAGGATAGAATGCGCCGCAGCATACGGTGTCGCACGGCGAGGGTTTGCCGCCGGTGACGGTTATCTGAGTATTGCCGTTCGGCTTGACGGCGACCGGAAACACTATCTTGTCGTCGTGAGTGATCTGGTAGGGGATTTCATTGCCGTCATAGTCGACAAGAGTAAACGTGTCATCAACCCATACCTTCTGCAGATCCGCACGGTTGATCTCAACAATTTCATGCCGGTCGAGGCTGGATGGATTCGTCACCTCTATGACATGACTCGCAGAACATGCGGATAGGATCGGAATCAATCCCGTGAGTATATATAAGGAGTGTTTCATGTTATTTGGTTTGTGAGCGTTTAATAATTCTGTTGCAAAATTACAATGAATGTACGCGCGAAGGTTTCGAATATGTCGCGAATATCGTAAACATACATTTCAAAATTGTAGAAACGTATTTCAAAATTGTACAAACTGCACATATTCAATATTATAGATATGTTTTATTTTATAACTTTGCGGCAGAAAATCAAACCAACAAAACAACTACAAACAACTAAAAAAACTCAACCATGAACAAGCAATTACTCGTAATGACGATGTGCGCGGCGCTTGGGGCTCTACCTCTCTCGGCGCAGGTGACCATCGAAGGGAGCGAGACAAACTATGCGTCCATATCGGCAGCGATGTCCGATGCGGCAGACGGCTCTGTAATCAATGTTTCAGAAAGCTACACTGAAACAGCAACGATATCCATACCTCAAGGTACAATAAAAAAGGTAACCATAACGGGAAGCGACGGAGTAGAGGTCGCATTCCATGGAATATTCGTAGTTTCCCTCCAAGAAGCAAAGTCTTCTTTACGTATTGAGAACATCACATTTAGGGACAATAAACCGGAATCAGTGACCGGACGCTCTCCTTTTGCAATAGGGCGAGGATCGATATATATGAAGAATGTGTCGATAGAAGATGTAAACGAGAGTAGCGCTACAGGCATAATTGCCTTAAACAATGGAAACAGCAATATTCCTGATGCAGAACTCAACAATGTAAGGATAGCAAATTGCACCCTTGCTGAAGGCGTTCCTGCTGAGGTTGTTGTTAACAACAGTAATGTCACTCTTACCGGAAATACAGAAATGTCCTTGCAACTGAAGGGTAATAACTTCATAAAGAATGCCGCAGGGTTTACCGGCCATGCTACATTGGTATCGGATGCTTCCCGAGAATTGGGTTCCGTTATAGTGAAGGAATGCACGGATCCGACACTGTTCACCCTTAGTGGAGTAGAAGGCAAGATCCTTCAGGCCAAGGACGGAAATCTGGTGTTGGCTGAAATGCCCGCAATCACAGCCGAAGGAGAAGTCGGTGCAGGATACTCGGACTTGAAGACAGCTATCGAAAGTGTTGAATCCGGTGCTACTCTTGTCATAAACAAGAGTATTTCACTAACCGGAAGCCGCATTGTGGTCGGAGGGAAGACTCTGACAATTAAGGGAGCTACAGGAACTGAAAGTATTTCGCGGGGACAGAATGTTAATTATCATCTTGTATCACTGGGAGAGAATGATAATGTCACTTTTGAAAACATAACTGTGGATGGTGATGAGGCCGAGACCAAAGTGCCATTGTTCCAGACACAGAGTAATGCGGTTCTGAATCTGAATAATGTCAAGATCATCAACTGCAAGGCTATGCTGGATGCGAATCATGGATTGATCGAAAACAGAACAAATGGCGATGGGACATGGCATCTTAATGGAGTTCAGTTTGAAAACTGTGTTGTATTGCGTCCTGAGAGTGAAGCGACCGATACCGATATGCCGATTGTCAGCGAGCCCCTGGTTTCAGCTAATCTGAGTGGAAACTCGATGTCTGGCGACAACAGCCTCTCTTTACAGATATGTGGCAATTACTCGGTAGACGCTCAGGGCGTAAATAACACCACGCCAGTGAAAGTAACGTTTACGAATCCTAATCTGGATACCGTATACTTCCAGAACTGTTCAGATCCTTTCCAGTTCCAATGCACAAACAGCTCTTACAAATTTGTTGCTGACGGCAATAATCTGAAACTTAGCTCGGATTTAGGATCCGGAATAGGTGGTATTGATGCAGAAAACTATTCTGAGGCTGCATGGTACAATCTGAACGGCATTCGGGTCAATCCCAACACCCCCGGACTTTACATCAAGGTTGAGGGCGATAAGGCCACGAAGGTCTATGTAAAATAAGAAATGGGTTTCTAAGGTATATAAATTATGGGTTAACCACACCTGCCGCGACAGGCAGGTGTGGTTTTGAATTTTTACCCAAAAATTCGTAACTTTGCAATCACTGAACAGAATCTGATAACATGAAACGTCCGGCTGTCATTATAGCGATAATAACCACAATAGTATCATGCCTGCTGCAATCGCAGGGAGCGAAACACGATGTGCGGTTTTCTGTCATGGGTATAGACAAGGGGCTGTCGCATTCCACTGTAAACGGTATCAGTCAGGATAGACTGGGATACATCTGGGTGGCTACTCCCGATGGTTTGAACCGTTATGACGGCAATAGGTTCGTGACTTTCGTTACGGATAGCATCGATCATAACATCCGGGCTGTGGCCAATGACATACAGGGAGACATCTGGATAATTACGGCGGGAACACTGTCGCGTCACGGCACACTCTCCGATAAATTCGACATACATAAGTTCCCGAACAAGGCCACGCTTACGACCATAATGCCTGTAGATGCCGACAGGATTGCCGTGGGTACCGACGCCGGCCTTTACATGTTCAGTAAATCGAATAATAAATTCATACCTGTATCCAATACAGGCCAGGATCACATCACGGCAATAACCTTGTTCAACGGTAATGTCATATACGGAACATACGAGGGTAAGATACGTCGGTTATACAATGGAAAACTGACAGATATAGGTAATGCCGGGGGCATGGAGGTCAACGTGCTCTTGCCCGATAAAAACAGACTTCTCGCCGGTACAGAGGGTATGGGTCTGTATTCGTATGAGCCGACGAAGAGGTATCTCGAACGTATGGTTCCTGATTCCCCCATAACATACGTCCGCTCTCTGCTTGTTGATTCGTTGGGAAGACTTTGGGTCGGTACATTTACGGGACTATATATTATTGACTCGGATCGTAAGAAGGTAATCCGCCATGAAACGGCCTCCGGATCGGACGGCGCCTTGAGCCATTCGTCAGTCAGACGGATGTTTGCTGACAGTCAGGGGGGAATATGGCTCGGAACATATTTCGGCGGGCTGAACTACTACCATCCACAGCTGACACAATTTACGACTCTGACACCGAATCTGCATGACAACCGCTCGCTGAGCGGTAACGTTGCAGGACCTCTTGCACAGGATCGAGCAGGACGTATATGGATAGGCACAAACAGCGCCGGACTAAACATTTACGATCCCGCTACCGGAGAGTTCGTAAAGCGTACTCAGGCCGATGGCCTCGGCTCGAACGACATCAAGGCCATATTTATTGACGAAAGTGAGCAACGTGTCTATGTAGGCACTCATATAGGAGGTCTTACTATATTAGGCCTGTCGGGTGGAGGAATCACACCTCACGGGGAAGTGGCAAACAGTGTATATGACATAGTTCCTGCCAAGACCCCCGGTCATCTATGGCTCGCCACACTGGACTGCCTTTCACTTTTGAACACATCCACATACCGTGCCGTGCGATTCACACCCGAAGGAATGCCTAAAATCACCACCAACCTGATGCGTGATAGGAAAGGCAGACTATGGGTCGGTGGTGAAGACGGTCTCGCGGTTTTTGTCGAGAACGACGGTAAGCTGACATTGCAGAAGAAGCTGCCACGACTTGGATTCCATGTCAACGATGTGGTGGAATCCCGGACATCAGACGTTTTCTGGATAGCCACACACAGAGGCCTTTACAGATATCAGGAATCGACGGGCAGAATGCAGCGTCTCGGTACCGCCGAGGGTCTTCCGGGAGATATAATATATGCCGTATTGGAAGATCCGTCGTCGAACATCTGGATAACAACAAATCGGGGACTGGCTTGTCTAAATCACTCGGACATGAAGATTCAGACCTACAGTAACCGTGATGGTCTGGGCAACAGTCAGTTCTCTGACCGAAGCGCGTTGTCCGCATCCAACGGTCTGATGTATTTCGGCGGCTTAAACGGCTTGACTTATTTCAATCCTACGGTGATGGATCGAAATAACTACGCTCCGATTCCCGTAATTGAAGGCATAAGACTGTTCAACAATCCCGTCACTCCCGGTGACGAAACTGGAATACTCAAGAAGGGGATTCACGAAACCAGTAAACTGGTATTTGATGCCTCGCAGACCACCTTTACGATCGACTTCACCACGTGTGACTTTATATCGAAGGGTGACAATAGTTTCCAGTACATGCTGGACGGTATAGACACGCAATGGATTACGGCACCCAAGGGTGTAAGGTCCGTAACCTATTCCAATCTTCCTGCCGGAACGTATACATTCCGTCTACGCGCCGCCAACAACGACGGCGTGTGGAGCGACAAGGAGGCGACTGTCAAGATCCAGATACTACCCCCATGGTATGCCACATGGTGGGCTATCACGCTGTTAGTGCTTGTGATAATTACCGCCGGATACTTCGCCACTCGATATGTGTGGAAACGTCAGTTGCTCGAAAAGCAGCGCAACGCGCAACACGAAGTGAACGAGATGAAAGTGCGTTTCTTCGTCAATATGTCGCACGAACTGCGCACGCCGCTGACGCTGATGCTCCTGCCTCTGACCGAGCTGATAGATTCGCGTCCCGGTCCGGTGATAATGCAGAAACTCAGCACCATCCGCAACAACACGATGCGAATACGTCATATAGTCAACCAATTGCTCGACTATCGTCGTGCGGAGCTCGGGATGTTCAGGCTGGCCGTCGCTCCTCAGGACATCAATCTGCTTGTGGCCGACCTGCTGGAATCCTATAAGAGCGTAGCCGACAACAAGCACATAAAGTTCAACTTCAATTCAACCATAGCCGGCAGTACCGCATACGTGGATGCCAATTATATAGAACTGATAGTCAACAATCTTGTTACCAATGCCTTCAAATATACCCCGGATGGAGGCAAGATAACCGTGGACCTTTCGCAAACAGACGGCAAACTGCTACTCGACGTATCCGACAACGGCTGCGGCATACCCTCCGACAAGATCAATACGATCTTCACGCGATTCTATCAGGTAAATGACTCGGCAGGAGGCTATGGTATCGGACTCTCGCTCGTGAAGCGTCTTGTGGAACTACACCACGGCACAATCACCGTCGACAGCACCGTTGGACAGGGCAGCAGGTTCACCGTGACGATACCCGTAAGGCAGAACGACTATAAGCCTGAGGAGATAGCCGAACAGAAAGTGAAGCGGGACATCCGCAACGAGGACATCTCGGCGTTGCTGCCTATGGACGAAGAAACAGAAGCCACTGAAACGAATGCTGAAACCCCGGATGAGTGCAAGACCGTGCTGGTGGTAGATGACAACGCCGAGATACTGAAGTATCTGTCCGAAGCCATGACCGATGATTTCCGGGTGCTGACAGCCGCGAACGGTACCAAGGCTATAGAGGTGTTAGGCAGTGATAATGTCGACCTGGTGATTTCCGACGTCATGATGCCAGACATGGACGGCGTGCAGCTGTGCCGTGCGATAAAACGCAACCTGCGCACATCGCATATTCCCGTTCTGCTTCTTTCCGCCAAGGCCGATATTGTCGACCGTCTCGATGGTCTTAAGGTAGGCGCCGACGACTACATTCCGAAGCCTTTCCTTATGGACGAACTTCTGGCCAAAGTGCGCAACCTGATACGAACACGCGAAAGCATAATACGCCATTATTCGCAAAACTCTACAGCCGAGATCGAGCCTTCCAAGATGGCGCAGAATCCTCTCGACGAGGAGTTCCTGAGCAAAGCCACCAAAATAATGGACGAGCATCTGGACGACTCTCAGTTCACTACCGACATGTTCGCTCGGCAGATGTGCATGAGCCGGTCGAACCTGCATCTGAAGATGAAGGCGCTGACCGGAGAATCGACAAACGATTTCATCCGCCGTACGCGCCTGCGCAAGGCTGCCGAACTGCTCAAGACACGCCGCTACACCGTGGCTGAGGTCAGCGCTATGGTAGGCTACAACACCCCGTCATATTTCGCTACGGCGTTCAAAAACTTCTTCGGAGCCTCCCCGTCGTCGCTATTGAACAAGAACTGAGGTCGATTTCTACAAATTTGAAGTTATTTTAAACAAACCGGAATGCCTTTGCGAGACATCCCGGTTAATTTTGCATCAGTAAAGTTAACAAAACAACCATGAAGAAAATAGCAGTCAATGTAAGCCTATTGCTTGCGGGATGCTTTCAGCTGTCAGCCGCGACACCTAATATTATATACATCATGACGGACCAGCACAGCGCCAACGCGCTGAGCTGTGCCGGTAACACTAATGTCAAGACACCGAACATCGACCGCCTGGCCGAGCGTGGCGTGAGGTTTGACAATACATATTGTGCATTGCCTTTGAGCGGGCCATCGCGTTCTGCAATGTTCACAGGTTTCATGCCATCGGCAACGAAAATGCAGGAGAACGAGACCCCTCTGCCTCAATGGCTTCGTACTCGCACGTTAGGAAACCTGATGGAAGCGGCCGGATATGACAACGGCTATTCCGGCAAATGGCATGTCAACACCAACTCGCTCCCCGATTCAGTTGCATTCGGGTTCCTGAACCTACACGGACACGACGACTACGGGCTGGCCGAAGCTGCAAACGAATTCATTAGGCGTGATCATGGCGGCAAACCGTTCTTCTTAGTGGCGTCGTTCGACAATCCTCATAACATCTGCGAATATGCTCGTGGACAGAAACTGCCGTTTGCCGATATTCCGGAGACATCGCTGGACAGCTGTCCGAATCTTCCTCCTAATTTCCAGATAAATCCGTATGACGCAGACATATTGCGTTGGGAACGGGAACGCAGCTACCGACTCTATCCTACAAAGGGGTATACTGCTGATGATTGGCGCAGATACCGTAACGCATATTTCCGCCTCATAGAGCATGTGGATGCAGAAGTGGGAAAGATAGTCGATCTGATAGATGACCTGAACCTGTGGGACAACACAGTGGTGATCTTCACCGCCGATCACGGAGACGGTCAGGGCGCCCACCAATGGAACCAGAAGACTGTGCTGTGGGAAGAAGTTGCTAATGTTCCGTTGATAGTCTGCGCCCCCAAGAACGGCAAGAATGCCGGCAAGGTGAGCCATGCGTTGGTGAACAATGGCATCGACCTTATACCGACCGTGCTGGACTGGGCCGGTGGCAAAGTGCCCGCAGATCTGAAGGGGACCAGTCTGCGTTATGCCGTGGAGAAGCCAGAGGCTGACTCTCAGAATGAATATGTGGTCTGCGAGACAGTATTCGCGCAGACGGGGGGAACCAACGGATGGGCATTACGAACGCCTCATTACAAATATGTGCTGTATGAAGCCGGTGCCAATCGAGAAATGCTGTTTGATATGGATAATGACAGGCTGGAAATGACCAATCTTGCAGTGGAACGCAAATACCGTCCCGAACTGTTGCGCCACCGGGAACTTCTTCGCAAGTGGATGGAGGAGAATCTACCGAAAGTGGAATATCCGATGACCAGACTCATTCCGGTGAAGTAAGGAGTAGTGAGAAGTGAATAGTGAATAGTGAAGAGATATAGATAGTCGATATTAGATAATAGGTGTTAGGTGTATTGTTGATGCGGCTGAATCCGGGGGGATTCAGCCGCATTGGTTTATAGGGATGTCTGTATGTCAGAATCAGAACAGGGAGAGCTCTTTGTAGAGCTGATGGACAGGAAGGCCCATGACGTTGTAGAATGAGCCGTGAATGGACTCGACGGCTACGCATCCTATCCATTCCTGGATACCGTATGCGCCGGCCTTGTCGAGAGGCATGTAATTCTCCACGTAATATCGCGCTTCTTCTTCGGAGATATGACCGAATTTGACATCGGTAATGGTAGTGAACGATATGCGGCGCTCAACGGTCATGAGGCAGACGCCACTCACGACCTGGTGAGTATGGTCGGACAGCGCGAGCAGCATCTCCACAGCCTCGTCGGTATTTTTTGGTTTGCCTATCACTCTGTCTCCCAATATCACGACTGTATCGGCGGTAATGATCAGTTCGTTGGAACGCAGCATCGAGAGATATGCGTCCGCCTTCTTGTTGGCGATATAGGAGGCCACCTCAAGACGGGGAAGGTCTTCGGGATACGATTCGTCGATACCTCCGATTGAAGCTACGTTAAACTGTACGCGTAGCTGCGACAGCAGTTCGCGACGGCGAGGCGACTTGCTCGCCAGCAATACATGATATTTACTTAGATTATCCAGCATGAATTAAATCTTGAGTCTTAAAAATTTGACCATCCGCATAGGTTTGAGGGTATCGGTTCATGTTACCAGCCGAAGGCCTCTGCATCGTTCATCCACAATCCCTTGGCTTTCAGCACCTGCTCCACCACATCGCGAACGCAGCCGTAGCCTCCGCCGATCTGCGAGATATAGTCGCAGGTCATCTTCACCTCGTATGCCGCATCGTGCGGACAGCAGGATAGGCCGGCGGCACGCAGGCATTTCAGGTCGGGGATGTCGTCGCCCATATATATAACCTCCTCGGGCTTAAGAGAGTTCGCCGACATCCATTCCTGAAATACATTAATCTTGGTGGCAACCCCCTGATATATTTCCTTGATTCCGAGTTTTGAGTAGCGTTGCTGCACGCCGGGGGTGTTTCCTCCGGTTATGATTGATATGATCAGTCCTCTCTTGACTGCCAACTGCAAGGCATAGCCGTCCTTTATGTTGACCATGCGCACAGGCTGGCCGTCGGTGCCCATAGGTATGGTGGAAGGGGAAAGCACGCCGTCCACATCGAGGGCTATGCCGCGTATTTTTGTTAAATCGTAATTTATACCGCTCATATAGAGTGTGTTTATAATTTATTCGGGATAGGAATTTTCGATTGAAGCCGTCAATGTCTTATATATGTCGTGAAGCTGCGCATCGCCCTCCAGCATACTGAGATGACTCTGGATAGTGGGCGCGTCGTGACGTATCGCAGGTCCGGTCTGGACTTCTTGCGGGGAATTTGACAGCGCCTTGCGTGTGGTCTCGCGGATCAGCGCGTGCATCATGCTGAAATCAAGACCGTTTTCCTTTAACCATTTTTCTGACAAGGCCCATAGATGGTTTGCGAAATTGCAGGCGAACACCGAACCTACATGCAGCTTGCGGCGTTTTTCGGAATCGGCATAATGGACATGGTCGGAGAATAAGCCTGCCAATTCCATCAGCATATCAGAGACTCGGGCATCCGAGCCTTCGATGAACATCGGAATCTCGGCGTAATTCAGATCCACGTCCTTAGAGAACGTCTGCATCGGGTAGAACACACCGTAAGGGACATCGAGCCCTGAAAGCACATCCATCGGAGTGGTGCCGGAAGTATGCGCCACAATCGGATTATACTTGGCGCGTATGTGCGATGCAAGATTTCCAGCGACTTCCGTCAGTACCGTATCCGAGACGCTGATCAGTATGATGTCTTCGGTGCCGGTCAGTTCGGCGAGTGTATGGGGATTAACCACAGTCACATTCGCGTTGCCGCTCAGTGCACGAGACAGGTGGGTGCCGACGTTACCACGCCCTATTATCGCTACATTTTTTTTGTCCGTAATCATAATGCAAAGTTAAAACATTGCGGGGTATTTTGCAATCAGCGATTTGTCGTCGGGACGAATCAATATCGATCCCATGGTGTGACGCAGGTTGAGTTCCACACAGGGATGCAAGGTCCCTGCACCGGTCACGAGCATATCGATGCCGATAGGACCGTCATAATCCGTGCCAATTACGGTCTGTAATGCGTGACGCTGCCTATCTATTACTTCAGGGGTCACGACTCCGATTATGTTCCAGAGCGCGAGTTGATCGGCGTCTATGTTGCAGTGATATTTGCCACGGCCTGAAGCCTCGAACACCGAGACACCGAGAAATTTTGCCTGGCCGTCATGCATGTACCATTCGGTGGCGCAGTCAAGAGCCTTGTCATAGATAGGTTCCGCTATCACCGAACCCTGTGAACGAATGATGCCGCGCATCCAGGGCTCGACGTGCATAGGCTTGAGGTCGTCGGTGCGCATCACGCCGCGCCCTGAACTGCTCCATGGCGCCTTAAGAAAAATGTCGGGGTGTTCGTGATAATAAGCCACGGCACTGTCATAATCACTGCATTCCAAAGGCAGTGTTACGTCATGCGTACCGTAAGCCTTAAGAAAGCCGATTGTAGTGCGGCGATGTGCCAGATTCCTGAGCCGGGTTATCCGTTCCTCGACCGGGATGCCTTGCAACCCCGGACAATAGGCGTTAAGGAAACATGCGATCTGCGCGTTCCAACCCCAGGGAGAAGCAGCGTACAGCGACCAGTCGACATCCATACCGGGAGTGAGCAGCGTAAATGCCGAGGGCCTGTCCGGCTGCGGATCAACACCATCCATGAGAAGGATGGCGTCGCCGGGATCGGCGTACATCTCAGGTAAGCGGGCCTTGGACATACGCAATTTCCTGACAGATTCCGGCAGAGTATAGTAAGGCGAGCCGGAAGCCAGGGCATATTCCGTTTCAGGGTTGTATATGTGGAGCAGCGGGGTATGCATCAGCCGTAAAAAATGCCGCGGTCACGATGACAGCGGCATATCTGTACTTTTATATCTGAGATTAATCGTCAAGAAGAGAACGCTCTTTGAGCGGATTGGAGAAATAGAGTTTATGTTCTATATATTCCTGGGTGGCGATGAGCGTGGGCTTCGGCAGCTTCTCGTAGAAGCGCGAGATCTCGATCTGCTCGCGGTTCTCGGACACCTCCTCGAGGTTGTCGGTCGAAGCGAATTCCTGAAGCTTCTTCTCAAGTTCTTTCTTCAGGTCGGCTGCGATCTGATTGGCACGCTTGCCAATGACGCATACAGTCTCGTACACATTGCCCGTCTGTTCGGCCATGGCGATCATGTCGCGTGTGACCGTGTTAAGCGGTGCGTTCGTTTTCTTATAATCCATAAGTTCTATTATGATTTATGAGTATTCGTATCGGGGGTTATTTGGAGGCGTATTTTTCCGCTATCTTCAGAATGGTCTCAGCCTCTTTCATATTCTTGGAGTCGGGGTAATTGTTGGAGAACGAGTAATACTCGTCTATTACGTCGCGGTAACGGTCCGCCATTTTCTCGGCCACACTCTGGCGTGCCTCCTGAAACTTGGACTTGAGGATAAGGAATTCAAAGTCTTCCTTGTATTTGGAGAAAGGATAAGTCTTGAGCGCGTTCTCCGACACTATTATGGCCGAGCGGTAGTTGTTGCCCATGAAGTTTCCGAGGTTGTAATACAGCTGAGCGTTCTGCAGCTCCTTGAGCGTAAGCTTGTCCTGCATCTCGAATATAGCCTCGCGGGCCTCGGGAACCTTTTCGCTTTTGGGGAAGAACTCAAGGAAATCCTTCAGTTCCTCTATGGCCTTTATGGTATAGGTCTGGTCCAGCTGCGGATCGGGAGAATCGAGATAATAACCGTATCCGGAATAGAAGCGTGCAAGCTCGGCGTACTGGCCTTTGGGATAACGGTTATAATACGTCTTGAAATAAAGGGCGGAGTTCTCGTAATCCTGATTGTTATAGCAAGACATGGCAAGTAGGAACAGGGCTTCCTCGCCGTGGGCGGTGCCACGCAAGGGTGTATAGATTTCGCCCAGCAACTGATATGCCTGCATGTATTTCTTGTTTTCGTACGCCTTCTTGGCGTATTCGAATTTATATTCAGGATCGCGGCTCTTCATCACCTTGGTGAACTCAGTGCACGAACTCATGACGATGGCCAGCGTGGCCACCAGCGGAAGGGTCTTCAAAAACTTGCGCATTTCCAATTGGTCGCTTTGAAATGCAAAGTTAGTAAAAATAATCGAAATATTAAAATAAATATCCGTAAATATGCCCATAATTTCAAAATGACAGCAATTTGTCACGTTTTTACACTCCAACTATATGAAAATTGAAGAAAAAATGCTAATTTTGGGGTTGAATATTTCAGTGTGGCCGATTTCGGTCACCGAACAATACCTTGATAATTGAAACGCACGGAAGAAGACCATTCGTACAGCTGGGGCAGCGGTTTTATTGACCGACATCCGGTAATGGCAAACATATTGATAATAGTTATCATCTCCCTGTTGGGCATATACGGGGCATACGTCGCCATGGCCTTGTTCACCAAACATGGCAGCACGATGCGTGTGCCCGGTGTGGAGAACATGTCGTACACGGAAGCGGTGAAGAAACTGCACGACGCCGGCCTGAAGGTGGACATCCGGGATTCGCTGTACCGTGAGGATGTGCGTCCCGGGTTTGTAATAGAGCAGTTTCCCAAAGCCAAGTCGGTAGTGAAACCGGGCCGCAAGATATTTTTATATATCAATGCGGTGCATCCCAAAGAGGTGATAATAGACGATGACAATCATCCGACGGAGTATGCGCTGAAGGGGGAGTCTCACCGTTCCGCCATAGCCAGACTGGAGGAACTTGGATTCAAGAACGTCAGGATAGTGAAGGTGCTTGGCAGCTATGACCGTGTGGTGAAAATTCTGGCAAACGGTCGTCCGGTTCGCAAGATGCAGAAGATTCCAGTGAACTGTTCAATTGTGGTAGAGGTTTCCGACGGACGTCTGAATGACGTGCAGGATTCGCTGCAGAACGCGGAGCTGCTTAATATATATGGAGAAAGCCCTGTGGCGTATCCCGAGGCAGATGCATACGGGGCCGAAGGGGAGGTTTCGGCCAGCCCCGTTTATGAGGAGCCGGCCGAGTCTCAGGAATCAGGAACAGGAAAGGAAGAGGAAGGACAATACTTCTGAACTTCTGACTAAAAACACAGGATATTGGATCAGGACAAGACAATGGAATTGCTTTCCGAAGCCGGGATGGCTGAAGGAGTTGTGGAAGCCGGTGCTGATTTTACGGATGCCGACGGCCGGGAGCTTTATGAGCATTTCCGGTTCGTGGCTGACAAGGGCCAGCAGATGATCCGTGTCGACAAGTTCCTGACCGACCGTCTGGAGCGCACTTCGCGCAACAGAGTGCAGCAGGCGGCCGACGCAGGCTGTGTGCTGGTGAACGGCACCCCGGTCAAATCCAGTTACAGGGTCAAGCCATACGACATAGTGTCGGTTGTGATGGATCGTCCGCGGTATGATTTCGAGATAGTGGCCGAAGACATACCCCTGGATATCGTGTACGAGGACCGTTACGTGCTTGTGGTGAACAAACCGGCGGGACTTGTGGTGCATCCCGGTCATGGCAACTGGACGGGTACTCTCGTCAACGCATTGGCCTGGCATTTCAAGGACACTCCCGATTACGACGTGAACGATCCAAGACTCGGCCTGGTGCACCGCATAGACAAGGACACCTCGGGGCTGCTTGTGATAGCCAAGACTCCGGAAGCCAAGACCGAGCTGGGAAGACAATTCTTCAACAAGACCACACGCCGCGAATATGTGGCCATGATATGGGGCTCAATGCCCGAACGCAAGGGCACTATCACAGGTAGCATAGCGCGCAATCCGCGCAACGCGCTTCAGATGGCCGTAATGGACGACCCGTCCAAGGGAAAGCATGCAGTGACACATTACGAGGTGTTGGAGGATTTCGGATATGTAAGCATCGTCAGGTGCGTGCTGGAGACAGGTAGAACACACCAGATCAGAGTGCATTTCCAGCATAAGGGGCATCCGCTGTTCAATGATGAACGTTATGGCGGCCACCGAGTGCTGAAAGGAACTCCGACTGCTAAATACAAACAATTCGTGGACAACTGTTTCGAGCTATGTCCACGGCAGGCGCTACATGCCAGGACGCTGGGGTTCCGACATCCGGAAACCGGAGAGGAAATGGATTTCGAGGCGCCGCTGCCACCTGATATGGAGAATCTGTTCGATAAGTGGAGACGTTTCAGAAGCGATACATGCTGATAATGAAATCCGCAAACTGAAACCGAATCAAAATAATATTATGAAATGCTTCCGCTATGAGAATCACGAATAACACACCGCTTGAAAACCTGCCGGAATATGAGACATTGTCCGCGTGGGCTAAGAATGTCTGTCAGAATTCGGATATCTTTACGTTGGCCGATCTGATGAACACTCCTGAATCGGAATTGCTGAAGAAGCGCAATTGCGGCAAACGAACATTGGAAGAACTTCAGAGTATAAAGCTTAAGTACTCGGTCATTCCTATTGACAGGGAAATGCAATCGGCCGTCAGCAAAGGTAATCGGGTGCCGGATATGTCCGATATCCGCACTGCGGTATCGTACATAGTGTCAGAGTATGGAAAGAAACTGCCCGAAGACATCATTCCGCTGTACGACCGTTATGTGGATTATTTCGGTCAGGAGCCGTCCGGAATCATCAAGGACAAGAAGAGTTACGCGGAGATAATGCGACGTTTCACATGGGATGAATTCAACAAGCTGAAACCCTACCTGCCCAAACTTATAATTGAAGTGCTGACTGCCATGAAGCTATATGGCTATAAATGTGATGACGTATATGCTATAGCTCATGAATATGTGGAGAACGCGGCATGCCATCTGGCCAAGTCAATGCTGTTGAGCTTCCCAACTGTGGTAACCAACAATCTGGAGATAGAATACAGGCTTCATTTTGGTAAATTACCTACCCGAACACGTAACGTGTTCAAAGAACTGGGCACGTTGGACGGATGTATGCCATATCTATGCGGTGCCAGGACCATAGAGACATATCGGTTTCCCGGATGCGGCGAACGTTCGTACCATACGTTTCTGGAGTTTCTTGACAAAGAGCGTAAATACCTGCACGAAGCATTGACCGGCATGCGATCCAACGGCAGTCCGGAATATTATCTGGAATCATATTGCCGAAAATACATGCACCTGTATCCATTCCTGACATATAGCGAGCAGGCGCATCTGGCTGTGGTGGAGATTCTCGGAAAGGAATTGCCGGCAATCGGCATCTGGCAGAAGTATGTGAACTGGGACTCCAAGCCCTCGGCATGTCTGTTACGGGATTTCTATGGATTGAATTCCGAGCGTCGATGCTACAATGTACAGGAATTAAGCAAAAAATATAATCTGACAAACGAGCGCGTGCGTCAGATCACAATGACAGGCCTTCCGGCAGATCCGATCGTATATATGGTGCGTGACCGTGTATCCCATATATTCAACGAGCCGCTGATAGGAAGCTGGGACAGTCGTCTGGATGAAATAAACAGACAGGAGAATCTCAACTGCACTCCTCGCGAGGTAATGGCCCTGATATGTATGGCCAACGGCAACTACGGGATTCTGACCACTGACAGCGGAGTGTCGTTCATGGTAGACCGAAGCAAGCTCGGACTGATCAAGCTCAGAGGAGTGTTGAAAAAGATAGAGACGCATTTCGCTTTGCGACGGTATGATGACGAGACGATAGAATTGCGCAATTTCTTCAACGCCGTGACTAAACACAACCTTACGGATGAGGAAATGAATGAAATATGCGATGTGGTGTCGGTATATCTGCTGAAGCGCGACGGAGTACAGACCAATGTGGACAATCAGCTGGTGTTCGAATACAATTCGCTGGACAGGTCTGCGGCAATAGAGCAGGTGCTGCGTGAAAACGGAGCGCCTATGTCGGTGTCTGAAATTTTCGAAACATACAATGTGACTCACCCTTCCGAGCAGATCGACTCCCAGAGCTCGGTGCATTCATACCTTCTCCGCAACGACAATGTGGTAAGCCTCGGCAAACGGGGGCTATATGCCTTGAAGGAATGGCCCGACATATATTCAGGATGTCTGAAAGATCATATTCCGGAAGTGCTGGCCGCATACGATCGTCCGCTGACCTTGTCGGAACTGACCGAGAAGGTGCGCGAGAATTTCCCGCATACCAACGAGAAGAGTGTGTCGACTCTGATATATGCCAATCCCGACGGAATATACGAAGTGTTTGTCGGCAATATGGTGGGTTTGGCCGGCAAGCGGTATGAGGACCAAGATCTGAAGGTGCGGAAGGTGAAGCGACGCGAGACGTTCAATGAGCGCATGGACAATTTCATGAGGTTCGTGGACGAAGAGGGACGTTTGCCGTACACCAACTCGAACGAAGAGGAAAGCTCGCTTGACCGGTGGCGTAAAAACATACAGTGCGGAAAGGTGGAGGCATCGGAGAGTCAGATCAACGTACTGAACAGATATCTTGAAGAGTCGTCCGACCTGCCTCAGAACGGACAGGAACACATATTTCGCGAGAAATGCAGGATGGTGCGCAAGCTTGCGGATGAGACCGGAAGACTGCCTCACAACCGCGAGAACTCCAATCTGTATGTATGGTTCTATAAGAGCCTTAAGCAACGTGGCACATGGCACGACAACCGTGACATGTACTTCGAGGATCTGCTTGATTATCTCAAGGAACACCTGAACATGACGCTGCGCCAGTATCTCAATTTGGTTGATAAGTGATTTTTTAGTATCTTTGTCAAGAATATGGCCCTGTGCGGAACATCGATTGACATGCCTTAAGTGTTATCATCATGATGGCGGGCATTAAGATTGTACCGGCAGGCCATTAGACAGACGATAGATATGAATAATTCGGAATATGATTTCAGTGATATATCGCCATACGACGATTCGCTGTTTCATGAAAAAATGGAGTCTTTGGTGAAAGACCCCGGATTTCTTCATGCCGTCAATTACGTGATGCCGGCCGAAGACATGCCGTCGTTGCTCAACGAGCTCCATAACATAGACAACAAGCATGATTTCCAGACACAGGTGATGTACCCTTTCCTGGAGATGCTGGCCAAGACCACGACCGCAGGGATATCCCTGGGCGGTGCCAAATACTACAATCCCGGACAAAACTATGCTTTCGTGACAAATCATCGCGACATAGTTCTCGATGCGTCGTTCTTGAATCTTGCGTTTCTTCGTCACGACTTACCCACTTCGGAGGTGGCAATAGGCAACAACCTGCTGGTATTCGACTGGATTACCGATCTGGTGCGTCTAAACAAATCGTTTATCGTGAAGCGCAACACCGGCCTGCGAGAGGGACTGATGGCAGCGAGAAAGCTATCGGCCTATATACATTACGCCATACTCGAGAAGCATGAGAGCATCTGGATCGCGCAGCGTGAAGGACGGGCAAAGGACAGTTCGGACAAGACTCAGGAATCGCTGGTCAAGATGCTGGGCATCGCAGGCGAGGGGACTTTTCTGGAGCGTCTCAGGGAAATAAACATCATGCCCGTATCCATCAGCTATGAGTTCGACCCCAACGATTATCTGAAGGCCAAGGAATTCCTGATGCGTCGACGTGATCCGGAATTCAAGAAATCGCAGCGCGACGATCTGTTCAGCATGGAGACCGGCCTGCTTCAGTTCAAGGGCCGGGTGCATTTCCAGCTGACTCCGCGACTGAATACGAAGATAGACCAGATAGGCGATTTCCCGGAGACCAATATCGCGGCAAGATATGTGGGATGTCTCATAGACCAGGCCATACATCGCAGTTACGAGATATTTCCAATCAATTATGTGGCATACGACATGCTGAACCAGACCCAAAGGTTCGCGGGGAAATATACGGAATCCGAACGCCTTGAGACTATCAACTATTTCAATAAGCAGCTGTCGAAAGTGGATCTTGCGGACGTGACGGAAGACGAGCATGAATTCATGATGCAGATGATGCTCACCATGTATGCCAATCCGTTGAAGAATAAACTGAAGACGCTGCTTGGCGGCATGGAATAAGCTGAAGATAGGATATGAGACTGCCACTGACTGGAATATTGATATTGTTGTTGCTGACGCTGGTCATAGACGGGTACATCTATTATGATGTGCGATCCATGAGCGGCAGACGTAAGCGCAAGCGCAACGGGTGGCTGTATGTGGCTTCCTGCGTGCCCTGCTGGACATTGATGATAGTGGCGTTCTGCATGCCGTTGCGTGACGAGGGCCGTGATGTCATCCCCGTGATGTGGCTTCTGTTCACTTATCTGACCATAATTGTGGCCAAGACGGTATATGTTCTGTGTTCCTTGATCGGCAGACTATGTAACATCGGTTCACGCAGGCTGTCGAATTACGGTGCGATGATCGGAGTCCCTGTCGGTCTGGCCGTGTGCGGAATGATGTGGTATGGCGTTGTGTTCACAAGGCATCACATAGATGTCAGGAACGTCGATATAGTATCGGAAAAACTTCCGGCAGCATTCAATGGTTACCGCATAGTGCAGTTCAGCGATCTGCACACAGGAACATGGGGCAACGACACAGCGTTTGTATCTAAATTAGTGGACAGTATCAATGCACTGAGACCGGACGTAATAATGTTCACCGGGGACATCGTAAATCGCAAGACATGCGAGTTGGAACCGTTCCGCAAAGTTCTGAAGCGGTTGAAAGCAAGAGACGGAGTCTATTCCGTGTTGGGCAACCACGATTACGGCGATTATGTGGATTGGAGTTCCTCAAGGAGCAAAGCGGATAACCTCCGGCAACTCAAGGACTGGCAAGGTGATATGGGCTGGAAGCTTCTGAACAACAGCTATGAATTCATAAAGCGAGGTTCCGATTCCATAGCCATAATCGGGGTGGAGAACTGGGGGGAGCCTCCGTTCGGTCAATACGGCGATCTGGTTAAGGCATACAGAGGAAAAGGGGTAGGTTTGAAGGATGGAAACTTCAAGATACTGATGACACACAATCCCGAGCATTGGAATCAGGTTGTTAAGAAAAACAGCAACATCGACCTGAGTCTGTCGGGCCATACGCATGCCATGCAGATAGAGGCCGATATGTTCGGACAGCGATTCTCACCTGCTGCCTGGCGATACGAGTATTGGGGTGGCCTGTATGAAGACACCGGAGCAGACGGCGCCCCGTCGCAGCTGTATGTCAACATCGGCGCCGGCGAGGTGGGAATGCCTATGCGCGTAGGCGCAGTGCCGGAGCTGACGGTAATAACGCTTCGGAAAAAGTGACAGCCTGATGAACAGGGTGGTGATATCGTTGGGAAGCAATGTGGAGGACCGGATGGCGCGTGTGGCTGCGGCCATTACATGGATTCAGTCTATATTGCGCTCCTCGGCTTGTTCCGGTATATACGAGACCGACGACTTCCATCCTACGGGGCGGAAGTATTGCAATGCGGTCGTGGCGGGTTACATCGATATGACCGCGGATGAAATTGAAGCCATGACCCTGCGGTATGAACGCGATTCCGGCAGAGACGATTCGGCAAGATTGCGAGGAGATGTGCCCATAGACATAGATCTGGTGATATGTAACGGCAGAGTGTTGAGGGCTAACGATATGGAACGGGAATATTTCTTAAAAGGTTATCTGGAAATTGGTGCCGAAAATTGGTGCGGGAACAGTAGCGGTATATGAAGAATGGTAACGATTTAAGAGCGCGAAAGGCGCGATGGATGTATATCGTGATTGATCTGATCACGACATTCCTTGCGTTTCTGTTGTTCAATATCTGCCGTTATTATATATTGCTGGCCCATCTTGATGACTTTGAACAACGATCGTTCGCCGCCTTTATCCTGTCCTATAAACTCATTCTGGAGGAGATATTCGTGCCGTTGGGAATGCTCGGAATATACTGGCTTTCGGGATTCTATAACCAGCCGTTCCAGAAGGCACGTTTGCAGATAGCTTCAAATTCATTATGGTCCAGTGCGTTCAATACGAGTCTGATATTCGTGCTGTTCATCCTTAATGACGCCCCGGCGAAAAAGATCTACTACCTGCTGTTGTTGCTGCTGTGGGCACTGTTGTTCGTGTGTCTGTATATGGGACGTCTGATAGTGAACTCATACTGCATGAGGCGCCTCAGACGGGGCGATAAGAAAACCGATGTGTTGATAATAGGAAATTCACAAAGCAGCCGTGAAGTGGCTTCCCAGCTCCGTGAGGCGAGGCTGCAGATTCCCGTCAACATAATAGGCTATGTGGCACTGGAAGGGGAAGACAATGTAGCCGACGGCATGCGCGTATGGCCTATATCCCGGTTAATGGATGTCTGTCTTGAAACAAATCCGGATCAGGTCATAATCGCAATGCAGCGCTTCTCGGACGTGGAGGTAATGCACATACTTGACCAGCTGATAGGCCTGGACATACCCATCAAGATAAATCCAGACACTTTCTCGTTCGTAACATCGAGCATTCGGCAGGGGGATATTATGGGCCTTCCGTTCGTGGATCTGACATCGCCGAGCATGAGCGAGTTTCAGAAGAATGTGAAGCGGACATTCGATGTGGTGATGTCCGCAGTGGTGATGACGGTGTTGAGTCCCCTTTACCTGTTGCTGTATCTTAGAGTCCGGTTTACTTCGTCAGGCGGAGCCATCTATGCTCAGGAACGTATCGGGCTTCATCAGAAACCCTTTAGGATGTATAAGTTCCGCTCCATGTATGTGGATGCCGAGAAAGAAGGTCCGCAGCTGACTCACGACGGCGACAGCCGTATCACGCCTGTAGGACGCGTTATGCGCAAGTATCGGCTCGATGAGTTGCCCCAGTTCTGGAACGTGCTGAAAGGGGATATGTCGTTCGTAGGGCCCAGACCCGAACGGGAATACTTCATACGTCAGATCATAGAGAAAGCACCGTACTACAGCCTCGTGTTCCGTACGGTTCCTGGCATCACCTCGTGGGGTATGGTGAAGTACGGATATGCCGAGAACATCGACCAGATGGTCGAGAGGCTTAGGTATGACCTTATATACATGAACAATATGTCGATACTGACGGACGTCAAGATAATGATATATACCATAAAGACGGTAGTGACCGGCGAAGGTAAATAGGATATGGCTTATAAGGAGACGCATAATAAATTTACGGACTGGTGGATGCGTGTGGTGATATGGCGCGAGCATCATGTCAAGGAGAAGACATTCGTGTTGATCCTTGCGTTGTTCGTGGGGATAGCCGGCGGTTTCGCCGCCCAGCTGCTGAAGTTTCTGATACATCTGATAGCCACATGGCTGACGTCGCATTTCTCGACCACCAACGCCAATTATCTGTATCTGGTGTATCCTGTGGTCGGCATCCTGCTGACGGTTCTGTTCGTGAAGTATGTAGTAAAGGATAACATCTCGCATGGCGTCACGAAGGTGCTGTATGCCATATCGCGCAATAAGTCGCGACTGAAGCGCAAGAACATGTATGCGTCGTTGGTAGCGTCGTCCATAACTATCGGATTCGGCGGCTCGGTCGGTGCCGAGGGCCCTATCGTCTACACCGGAGCGGCCATTGGCTCGAACGTGGGTCAGGCGTTTCGTCTGAGTCCCAAGGTGCTGATGCTGTTGGTGGGTTGCGGAGCCGCTGCGGGTATTGCCGGAATATTCCGTGCGCCCATCGCCGGTATGCTTTTCACTCTGGAGGTGCTGATGATAGACCTGACAGGCGTGACGGTGATGCCGCTGCTGCTGTCGTCGATAGCCGGCGCTACGGTAGCATACGTGCTTGAGGGTTATAACGCTGAGTTTTTCTTCACGCAGTCGGAGGCGTTCATGACCAATAAAATACCTTATACCATCATATTGGGCGTGATCTGTGGCATGATATCGTACTATTTCACAAAGGTGATGTTCATGATGGAGAGCATGTTCCGCAAGATCAAGCAGCAGGGATGGCGTATTGTGGTAGGCGGTACGCTGATAGCCGGCATGGTGTTCCTGTTTCCGCCGCTGTATGGCGAAGGTTACGGCACCATCAACAACCTGCTTGACGGAAATGTATCGGCGGTAATGAACGGTACGGTATTCTATGTGGACCGTGACAATGTATGGTTCATCACGCTGTTTATCGCGGCCATCACGCTGATGAAGGCATTCGCCACGTCGGCGACTAATGGAGCCGGCGGTGTGGGCGGTACGTTCGCGCCGTCGCTGTTTGTGGGAGCGCTCACGGGCTTCCTGTTCGCCTATATATTCAATAACCTTGACTTCGGCGTGGAACTGTCGCAGAAGAATTTTACTCTGATGGGCATGGCCGGAGTGATGAGCGGAGTCATGCACGCTCCGCTGATGGCCATCTTCCTTACGGCCGAGATGACCGGCGGCTACGACCTGTTCCTGCCGTTGCTGATAGTTTCCACATTAGCGTACATCACTATCCAGATATTCCTGCCATACAGCATCTACACCATGCGTCTGGCCAAGGCGGGCGACCTGCTGACACACCAGAAGGATAAGGCCGTGCTGACACTGATGAAGATGGACAAGGTGATAGAGCGCGATTTCAAGGCCGTGAAGCCCGACATGAACCTGAAGGAGGTAGTGGACGTGATATCCGTATCCAAACGCAATCTATATCCTGTAGTGGACGACGAGGGGTATCTGAAAGGCGTGGTTTTGCTTGATGATATCCGCAACATCATGTTCCGCACGGACCTGTACAGGAAGATGCACGTATCGCGGTTCATGACCACCACGCCAGCCGTGATAGACGTGAACGAACCGATGGACAAGGTGATGAGCACCTTTGACAAGACCAACGCCTGGAACCTGCCCGTCACCGATAAAGGAAAATACGTCGGCTTCGTGTCCAAGTCCAAGATCTTCAACTCCTATCGCCAGGTCCTGAAGCACTTCCTCGACGACTGAAAAAAGAAATGCGGCAAGTGGAGACTTGCCGCACAGGAGTGTGATTCGTGCAGGATTCAAACCTGCAACCTTCTGATCCGTAGTCAGATGCTCTATTCAATTGAGCTAACGAACCGTGCTATTCATTTCCGAATTGCGTTGCAAAATTACTGCTTTTTCCGGTAATATGCAAATATTTTCGGCACTTTTTTCGATGCTATTTCGGCCCCGGTTGTCTTAACTGTTCACAATGAATAATTTAATTATTAAAAATTGTGAGGAAGAAAAGATAGACGAATACTGCGGGAAGTGCCAGGAGCAGAGAATCGATACGGTCGAGTATGCCGCCGTGGCCGGGAATCATCGTGCCGGTGTCCTTGAGGTGCAAAGTACGCTTCAGCTGTGATTCCACCAGATCGCCGAATGTGCCGAAGACAGTTACGATGACAGCCATCAGAATCCATGCGACGAGACCGGCGTGCAGACGCGCCATGCCAAAGAATTCATTGCCTACATAATAGAACAGGACGGAGAACGCCACGTTGAACAGCAGGCCTCCGAAGAAGCCTTCCCAAGATTTCTTGGGCGACACACGCTCGAACAGTCTGTGCTTGCCTATCATGGATCCGACAAGGAATGCGCCTGTGTCGTTGATCCACAGCATGAGGAAAAGGGCCAGTATAATCATCGGACTCCACATCACCGATATGCACGACATCAGGAGCATGGGAACGGCCACCCACATAAACATCAGCATGGAATGCGAGATGGATGCGACGGGGCTGCTGACCGGTGCGTAAAGCTGTAATATGAACCGGCTCATGACTGCAATGATGACTCCAATGGTGAGCGTAGGCTCCATAGGCGAGAGTGCCAGGCAGACACCGGCCAGGATGTCGATCATAGTCAGCGACGGCGCCCTGTCTTGGTTGCCGGCAATCTTGGAGAACTCGAGGTTTGCCAGCAAGATGAATACGGTTCCTAAGGCCGCCACGCCCCAGCGGCCTGATAATATCGCGCCGATGATGATGCCGCAATATACCAGGCCGGAGAGGGTGCGTATCAGTAATTTGTGAAAGTCCATTATAATGTTTCAGATTCTACAGGATTTTCCTGCACGGGAGTGTCGGAACTCTTGCCTTCCTTGATGAAGAATACGCAGAAGGAACCGATAATCAGCGAGATGCCGGCTATCATTATCATCAGGTATTCGGGAGCGATCTGGTCGGGAGTGCTGAGCAGTGTCAGAATCCAGCCGCCCACCAGGGCGGCGATGATCTGCGGAATACAGATGGTGCAGTTGAACAGGCCTAAGTATGCGCCGATATTACCGGAATGCAGTGAATTCGTAAGGATGGTGAAGGGCCATGCCAGCATGGCGGCCCATGCGCAGCCGATGAGCAGGAAAGATACGAACAGCAGCCACGGGCTGGTGATGAATGCCGTGAGGATGAATCCGATGCCACCGAGAATCAGCGACAGCGTATAGGAGAACTTGCGACTCTTGAAGCGCGGTAGGCAAACGGCCCATACCACTGATCCCAGAGCCTGGACGGCATAGAGGACGCCTACCCAGTTGCCGGCGGCGTTGTACTGTTCGGACGAAGCGTCAAGCACTGTGCGTGTGATGTAATGCGTGTCGGCCACTGAGGGAACATCTACGGTGAACGAGTCGCCAAGGTCAAGAGTGCCGTCGGCCTTGTGCTCCATTATCTCTGCCGTGGTCAGCTTGAAGCCATCCTTATTGGTGTCCAGGAAGTCGGAAACCTTCTTGCCATGGTCAATGACGATGATGCTGTCGTTCGCGATGATGTACTTGGCCTGATAGTCATGGCCGTTGACTGTCACACCCTGGAAGCTCGTGGTCTCGGGTGTGTCGAACGCATTGTGAGCTACGGTGTTGGTGGTGTAAGTCCACATGAACAGGAAAGCGAACCAGCAGAAGAATTGGACGAGACCCACAGTCCAGAATGTGGAGGGAGCGTGACGCAGCAGCGAGATGATGTTGGCGCTCTTTTCCTTTTTTTCTGCATTCTCGACCACTCCGTTGTATTCGTTATAAACCTTGGGGGGCCATTCCTTGATCTTGACCAGCGAATATAACACGCACAGCATCAGCACTGCGGCGCCTATATAGAAAGACCAAATAACCGTGTCGGGTACTACTCCGGCCTCTGCGGTGTTCTTTATACCCATCCATACTAGCAGGAAGGGGAGAATGAACCCGACAATCGAGCCGGCATTGCAGAGGAACGACTGTATGGAATAAGCCAGACCTTTCTGTTTTTCGTTCACCATATCGCCAACCAGCATCTTGAACGGCTGCATGGCCATATTGATGGAGGTATCGAGCAACATCAGGGCCACAAGTCCGAACAGGATGGCGCTTGAGACGGTAAACCGGAACGATCCGGCGTTAGGCAGCAGGCACATCACGATGACGGCGATAGTGGCACCTAAAATCAGATAGGGGAGGCGACGGCCCACCTTGGTCCAGGTACGGTCCGAAAGCATCCCGACGATAGGCTGCACCAGCAATCCCATCAGCGGGGGAAGAATCCAGAAATAACTTAAATCATGAGGGTCGGCGCCGATGGTGGTGAATATTCGCGACACATTGGCGCTCTGAAGGGCGTAGGCGATCTGGACTCCGAAGAATCCGAACGACAGATCCCATAACTTCCAGAAACTTAAATCGGGTTTCCTCTTCATGGTATTGAAACAATTATTTATTAGGTTGTATATTATCGTAAAGCCATTTGATCTCCTCGTTCCAGATGTCGGGGTTAGGAGTCTCGAGAATCAGGGGCATGTTGTCGAAGCGCGGGTCGTTGACCAGGCGGATGAAGAATTCGCGACCAAGGGACCCGTCGCCGATAGAGGCGTGGCGGTCTATGTGCGATCCGAGGGTGCGCAGATTGTCGTTCAGATGCAGTGCCATCAGATAGTGTCCTCCGATTATTTCGTCGAATTCCCGCCAGGTCTTATTGTATCCTTCGGGCGAATAGAGGTCATAGCCGGCGGAATGCGAATGGCAAGTGTCCACGCATATACCGATGCGACTCTTGTCCTCCACCTTGTCGATGATATGGGCCAGGTGTTCGAAACGCCAACCTAAGTTGGAGCCTTGTCCGGCAGTGGACTCAAGAACGGCAGTCACTCCGGACGTCTTGTCCAGAGTGATGTTGATGCTTTCGGCTATCAGGTTCAGACATTCGTCCTCAGGCATCTGGTTCAGATGCGAGCCGGGATGGAAGTTGAGCAGTTTCAGCCCCAACAGCTCGGCGCGGTGCATCTCGTCGTAGAAAGACTTGCGCGACAGAGCCAGCTTTTTCTCGTCCGGGCTGCCGAGATTGATAAGAAAGTTATCGTGAGGCAAAATTACGTCGGGCGTGTAACCGAACTTCTCGCAATTCCGCTTGAAGTCGTCGATGGTGGCCGTAGACGGCTCCTTGGATACCCATCTGTTGCTGGAACCGGTGAAAAGGGCGAATGCCTTGGCTCCGATTTCGTGTGCCGCGATGGGTGTGTTCTGTACGCCGCCTGCCGCGCTGACGTGTGCTCCGATATATTTCATTAAATGGTCTCTATTTTAGTCCAAACACAAAATTAATGATTATTTTTGATAATACGGCAAATAAACTCTAATTTTGTGTCACAAACCTTAGAGAGTGTTTGAATTTAAACCGTTTTAACAAAAGCGAGAGTGGAAAGTAGAACTTCAAATTAATCTTGAGGTCTTTTTTGGCTGATTTTGCCAAGCCTCGTCGGTTACGGTGCCCGCACCGCTCCCTCCTTGGCTTGCAAAATCATCTCAAAAAATCCTCTCAATCTTAATTTGATTTAAATCCAAACACTCTCTTAGATAAAACATCAATATGAGAATATCGCGCAATAAGATGGCATTATACGGCAATCTCCATACGGTTAAGATGCGGAGGCGTCATGGACTCTTTACGGCGGAAGGTGCAAAGGCTGTGGAGGATTTGAGCCGGTATTTTCAGATCGACGCCTTGATATTGAGAGAAGGGACTGAAGTAGCGTCTGAATTGCGCGTAGAGGCCCCGGCCGTCTATGAGGTTACGGAAGGCGAGATGAAAAAGCTGTCGGAGTTTACGACGCCGTCGGATGTGATGGGAGTATTCAGAATTCCCGAGCAGTCTGTACCTGAGCCTGATGGTTCAAAGCTATATGTGATGCTTGATGGGGTGCGCGATCCGGGAAATCTCGGCACTATAATCCGCACGTGCCATTGGTTCGGCGTTTTCGATATATACGCATCATACGATACGGTAGACTGTTACAATCCTAAGGTAGTCCAGGCCACAATGGGATCGTTGGGTGCGGTAAGGGTAAGCTATTGCAATCTGAAGGAACTTATAGAATCACATCGGGACATGCCCGTATACGGCACTCTGCTGAATGGCGAAAATCTGTTTGAGTCACATCCCGAACCACGAGGATTTATAGTGATGGGCAATGAAGGGAAAGGAATAACCGAAGAAATGAAACAGATGCTGACGCAGGCTTACACCATACCGCCGGCTACAAGCAATCACGGCGAGTCATTGAATGTGGCCATAGCAACGGCCATCGTCCTTGCGAAGATAACCAATCAGTAATCGGTTATTGTTAAAAGTAAAGTGGGAAATAGAGATTAGTAATAGGCAATTAGATATTAGGGAATGGAATGTCGAACTTAGCCGAAGCGGAGGCCACCTGATCTGAGGGCCGGCATAAAGGCATCCTCATAGTGTTCAAGCGTGAAATCCTGCTGATTGCCTGTAAGCGTGATTATGTCAAACCGGTATTGATACAACTGATCCAGCCTTCGCAGATATATGTCGGCGCCGGCCGTCATTTTGGCGCGTTTCTTTCTGTCCACTGCATCGACCGGATCCTGATATTCTCCGGACCTGGCTTTGACTTCGACGAAAACTATCTCCTGGTTCTTCTGGGCTACGATGTCAATCTCAATTTTGTTGAATTTAAGATTTCGTTCCAGAATCGTATATCCCTGTTTGCGGAGATATTCGGCTGCCCTATCTTCAGCAAAGGCACCCCAATCTCTGTTCAGGGTGCCTTTTTGCTGATTTGATGATTGTTTCGCGTCCATTACATAGCCTTAAACGACATGTCGAGCGATTTGACGCTGTGAGTCAGGGCGCCAACAGATATGAAGTCCACACCGGCTTCGCCGTATTGACGCAGATTTTTCAGTGTGATGCCGCCTGATGATTCGGTCTCTACGGCGCCGTTTACAATCTTTACGGCCTCTTTGGTCAATTCCGGGGTGAAGTTGTCGAACATGATTCGGTCTACGCCGCCATGCTCGAGTACGCGATGGATATCGTCCAGACTGCGCACTTCGACCTCGATTTTCAGGTCCTTGCCGTTATCCTTGCAATACTGACGGGCCCGGTCAATGGCTTTCTCTATGCCGCCGGCAAAGTCTATGTGGTTGTCCTTGATCAGAATCATGTCGAACAGGCCGATGCGATGGTTTTTGCCGCCACCCATAGCCACGGCATCCTTCTCCAGGATACGCATGCCCGGAGTGGTCTTGCGGGTATCGAGCACCTTGGTGTGCAGACCCTTAAGCTCGTTCTGATATGTTGCCGTCATCGTGGCGACGCCGCTCATGCGCTGCATGATGTTGAGCATGGTGCGCTCTGCAGTCAGCAACGAACGTACGGGACCTTCCGCGATGAATGCGATGTCGCCGGGCTTTACCTCCGAGCCATCTTTGATGAATACCTCCATCTTGATGTTCGGATCTACCTTGTGTAGGACCTTCTCGGCCATCTCCACGCCGGCCAGTACTCCCGGTTCCTTGATTATAAGCCTCGATTTGCCCATTTCATCAGCCGGAATGGTCGATATTGTTGTATGATCGCCGTCACCTATGTCCTCGGCAAAAGCCAGGTCAAGAAGATCGTCTACGAGTTCGTCTCTTGTCTTCATTTCTTTGTTTGGATGTATGAAAACCTTCAAAAGGATTTCTCTTAACATTTAAACTTTATAAACTTTTTGAACTATTTGATGCCGTCACGCTCCAGGAGCGCATCGTTGGTGGGCTTTTTACCCCGGAATTCGATATAGAGCTCCATGGGGTCCCTGGTATCGCCGCTCTGAAGCATTTTCAGGAACCTGTCGGCGGTCTTTCTGTCAAATACACCGTTCTCTTTGAATGCGGCAAAAGCATCGGCGTCAAGAGCCTCCGACCACTTATAGCCGTAATATCCTGCGGCGTAACCGCCTGAGAAAATATGGGAGAAGGCCGAGGATATAAGATTATCGGGCACTGCATCAAAGATACGCACGGGATCCAGAGCCTTTTCCTCGAAGTCCTTGACGGACGACGAAGCGAGCAGCGGTTCCTCGATGGTGTGGTATGCCATGTCGAGGTATCCGAATCCAAGCTGACGCATGGTGGCGTAAGCCGCGCCGAACTGGGATGACTTGATCAGTTTGTCAATCAGAGCCTGAGGCATTTTCTTGCCGGTCTTGTAATGTTTTGCGAACGTATCAAGGAACTCCTTACGGGTCAGATAGTTCTCGTTGAACTGCGAGAAAAGCTCCACGAAGTCATGGTCAACGTTGGTGCCTGCCAGCGAGTTGTACTTTGCCTGGCTTGAGAGGCCATGCAGGGCGTGTCCGAACTCGTGAAGGAATGTCTCAACCTCGTCGGTGTTGAGCAGCACGGGGTCGTTGCCCACGGGTTTCGAGAAGTTGCAGACTATCGAGATAAGAGGGATTATGCGGTTGTCGTTGTCATCCTTCGATTCTGAGCGGAACTCGGTCATCCATGCGCCGGGACGCTTGGTGTCACGATAGAAGAAGTCGGTGTACAGAATGCCGAGCAGTTTCTTGTCGCGGTCGTAAACCTCGAACACCTTGACATCCGGATGATACTTGTCGATTTTGGTATTCTCCTTGAACGTGTAGCCGTACAGTTTTGTGGCGAGTCCGAGCACACCCTTGATGGTGTTGTTCAGCTCAAAATAGGGCTTCATGTCCTCCTCGTTGAAGGCATAGCGTTCGTTCTTCAATTTATTGAACCAGAAGGAATAATCCCAGGGCATCAGCTTGAAATCGGCTCCCTCGGTCTGGCGTGCGTAGTCCTGCAGTTCGTTTATTTCCTTGCGCATCGGCTCGGTGTAATCCTTGTTCAGACCGCTCAAGAATTCCATTACGGCCTCGGGAGTCTTGGCCATGGTGTTCTGCAGCTGATACTCGGCAAAGTTCTTTTTGCCCATCAGTTGGGCAATCTGCAGACGGATATTCGCGATGTCCTTCAGGATAAGCGTGTTGTCGTTCGGGCCACCGGTGTTGGTTGATCCACTCAGGTTGTACAGCTTATGGCGCAGGTCGCGGTTCGTGCTGTACATCATGAACGGAGCATAGCTGGGGCGGTAGATGGTGACGAGGTAAAGCGACCCGTCGTCGTTCTTACCTTCTGCCTTGAGGGCATCTGCTGCGGCCGAACGGTAAGCGGCCTTGATGGTCTCGGGAATTCCGTCCAGCTGATCCTCGGTGAGCCATAAACGACGCGATGGATCCTTCATCTCATTGGTGACATTCTGTGAGAATTTCACATTAAGGTCGCTTAGGGTTGACTGAAGTCGGCGAAGTTTCTCGCGGTCTGCACCTTTAAGATCAGCGCCCGAAGTCAGAAACTCGGTGTAAGTCTTGTTGATAAGACGACGGTCCTCAGGGGTTAGGGAATTATCCTTGTCGGCGTTGTCATGCACGGATTTGATGCGCTCCCATAGCTTCTCATTGAGCATGATGTCGGTGGAATGCTGCGACAGGTAAGGGGTGACGTATGTGTATGCCTCCATGATATCGTCGGTGCCGTTGGCCGATTCTATATTGCTTAAGGCAAGGATAGAGCGGTTCAGGACTTCGCCGCTGCGGTCAAGAGCCACGATGGTGTTCTCGAATGTCGGTATGCTTCGCTGATTGATTATGGCGTCTATTTCCTGATTCTGTAGTTTTATGCCTTCCATCACCGCCTCCTGCATATCTTTGGCAGAGAGTTTGCTAAAAGGCATGGTGCCGTACAGTTCGGTGGTGCCGGTGATGAGTGGATTGGCCGCTGTGGCCGGTATGTCTGTGAGTGCCATGAGTGTCAGGGCTATAAATAATAAGGATTTCTTCATTATGTCAGAAATTAATTCCAATTTGCAGTCGTGCGTATGTAATGGCTTTCATGTCCATTCCTGTCAGTTCGCGGTGGTTTTTGTTGAAGAATCTGCTGCAGGCCGAAATGATTATATAGCTTTTGGCGTAGCGAGATTGTGTCAGGTTGATGCCGCATCCCAGCGTGGAGATGAGGTCTCCGTGGGTCTTGGATCCTTTAAGAGTGCTGAAAGAGTATCCAGCCTGCAAGTTGAGGAAACAAAGAGAGGGCCTCTTGCGGAACGAAGTCCTGATGACAGCATAGACAGGGAGGAAATTATTGCCGGAGTCGATGCTGCGCTGGAATCCGGCTCCAACGCCTATTATCTTGAAGTAAGCGTTCTTGTAGCCGAAATTCACGTCAAGGTCGAACGTCGACATATTGTGAGCCGTCATGTCGATGGATGATCCGAATTCCGCGCCCCATGTGAAATGGGACTTGCCGAGATCGATCGACTTGTCGGGGAACAGGCTTTCGGTCTTATGGTCACGTTTGTCGGGTATATTGACCAACGCTCCGGAATCGAAAAACTGTTCCTGTTCCTTGATGGAATCGGTCTTGACCGTAAGGCTGCCGTTGTTCTTGACCCGATACGTGATTATTTCGGCCTTGACCATAGACGCCGTTCCGCTAAACAGCAAGCCTATGGCAAGGAATATGTTGCGTAGGATATTCTTTGTCATAGGCTTTATGTCTGTGGTTGATGTATGATTATCGTGGGCATTCACTCACCCAGATATGATTTCAGGAGCTTGCTCTTCTGGCCTTTGAGGCGACGGATGGCCTTCTCCTTGATCTGGCGAACGCGTTCGCGAGTCAGGTCGAATTTAGCTCCGATTTCCTCGAGTGTCATTTCCTGACAGCCTATGCCGAAGAACATCTTCAGTATTTCGCGTTCGCGGTCGTATAATTGTTTCAGAGCACGGTCCACTTCTTTGGAAAGTGATTCCTTGTTGAGGTCAGCGTCGGCCATGGGAGAGTCGTCGTTGGTCAGCACGTCAAGCAAAGAATTATCTTCTCCTTCTACGAAAGGAGCGTCAACCGAAATCGGGCGTCCGCTCACCTGAATGGCGTCGGAAATCTTATCAACCGACATGTCGAGGCGCTCGGCCAGCTCTTCGGTGGATGGTCGGCGTTCGTTTTCCTGTTCGAAGCGGGCCATCTCTTTGGTAATCTTGTTCAGGGATCCTACCTGATTCAAGGGCAGACGCACTATACGCGACTGTTCGGCCAAAGCCTGCAGAATGGACTGACGAATCCACCACACTGCGTATGAAATGAATTTGAATCCTCGTGTCTCGTCAAACTTCTGCGCGGCACGTATCAGACCCAGATTGCCCTCGTTGATTAGGTCAGGGAGGCTCAGACCCTGGTTCTGATATTGTTTTGCCACGGATACAACGAAACGGAGGTTAGCTTTGATCAGCTTCTCGAGCGCTGCCTTATCCCCCTTCTTGATTTTTTGTGCCAGTTCTACCTCTTCGCTTACCGAGATAAGCTCCTCGCGACCAATCTCCTGAAGATACTTGTCAAGCGAAGCGCTCTCGCGATTGGTAATTGACTTGGTTATCTTGAGTTGTCTCATATATCTATTATTGCAGCCCGCTCGTCTATACCTTATTGCATAGTGGGCCTATAATTTATAACACACAATTGTTATAAATATTTTCCAAAAAGATAATTTTTTTAATTATGTGAAAAAAGTGTCTGAATATTTCACGTAATTCAGGTCATAATCTTAAATATGAGTTCCTGTAGAAGGTCATATTCGTTGCCAAAAGAGCCAATGCCTTTGTTCTTGGCGTCGAATTGACGTAGATGGTGGATAGCATTGACTGCCTTGGCAGGTGAATAGGTTCTCAATCCGGTTTTGTAATCACCCAATGAATAGGCATTCTTGGCCTCCAGAGCAGCCATAAGACTGGAATCGTCCTTACTTGGAAGGAAATGCGCCACCGTTAGTTTCGCGAAATAGTTGAACAATACGGAGCATGTCACGATAGTGGGATTGTTCTTGGGATTGTTGCGGAAATACTTTATTATGGCGCAGCATTTGGGGTAATCACGGTTTATTACGGCCTTCAGCAGTTCCCAGTTGTTGTAGTCCTTGGATATACCGATGTTCTTCTCGACGTCTTCCGGAGAAATTCTTCCCTTTCCGCCCTTGATCTGAATAAGTTTGTTAAGTTCTCCGAACAGTTTGCTTAAAGGCGCGCCGATATATTCGCACAACATGGCCACTGCCTTGTCGTCGATACTGAGTTTACGTTGCTGGCAGTAATCCTTGACGTATGCCGGCAACTGATAGTCTCTCGGCGATTCCGATTTGAAGACAATGCCCTCGCTTTTGGTGACTGCACGCTGCAGGTTGGCCGCCGCTGCTGTCTTTTCGCCCGTGAACGTTATGACCAGCACTGTGGTCATGTTGGGATTGGCCACATACTGCACGAACTTGTCCAGCTCGTTCTTGGCGTTGGCCATAGCCTGCGATTCCTTAAGGATCACAAGCTTGCGGTCGGCCATGACGGGAAACTGCTGGGCGCAGTTCACAACCGATTCCGCAACGGTCTGGCTGCCGTAGTAGAGGTTGTAGTTGAAGTCCCTGTCTTCGTCAGCCACGACTCGTTTCTCAAGTTCGGCTACTATAAGGTCTATGAAATATGTTTCCTGGCCGACCAATACATATACCGGACTTATTTTGCCTGCACGTATATCGGCTATTATTTTTCTATAGTCAGTTGCCGCCGCCATTAGCAATGCGTTTATTGGAGAGGTTATTGGAATATATTATGAACAGTATGGTAAGAAGAGTGGAGAATATGAACCACCAGGGTATGCCCGAGGTGTTGGTGACATACTGTTCGAAGTCGAACGTCGTGCCGTTGCGATGGTTAATCCATTCGGTCACGACTACTAAGGAATTGTTGATGCCATGCAGCAGGGCCGGCGCCCAGATGGAGCCGGTGCGCCAGTAGACATATCCGAACATGGCGCCTAACAGCAGTCGCGGCACGAAGCCGAAGAACTGGAAATGCACGAAGCTGAAGATTGCCGCCGCCGACCATATCGCCACTGCGGGGGAGAGGCGTGACGCCATCATCATACGCTGGATGCCGGCACGGAAAAACATCTCCTCGGCCAGTCCGGTGAACAGTCCTACTATAAGGATATTGACTATCAGGCCTCCTACGGTTGTAGTGCTCATAATTGCCGCCGTGGCGTCGGCTCCGGCGTTTTCCCAATCGCGCAAAGTCTGTTCCAGACCCTTCATGCTGTCGGGAAACGAAATGTCGGCATTGTAATATATTATCTGAGCCATTGCCGGATATGCTATGACATACAATGTCAGCATCCATCCCAGCGACTTAAGGGTGAGACTGCGGTCCATACCCATCATGTTCCATGGCCGTGCGGATGTCATAAGCCAGGACAGCATCGTGGGGAATATGAACACAAACAGACCCTGGACCACCGAAATCGTCAGAATGGAACAGCGTCGGTCCGGACATAAGGAATTGACTACATTCTGTGTCATTCCCATCAAAAGGAACATCACCACGAAGGAGAGTGCGAAAACTCCCCATCGTGATGATGCGTCAAGTATCTTCATTTTCAAATTATACGTGATTTTCAGGGACTGCCGCTCAATCGAGATGCAGCAGTTCCAGAATCTTGTCACCGGCCAGGGAGAGTCCCGAAGCGTCCTTGCCGCCGGCCTGTGCGAAGAAAGGCTGACCGCCGCCGCCGCCTTTGATGCACTTGGCGGCTTCGCGAACAATCTGTCCGGAGTTGTAACCCTGCTTTACGATGTCATCGCTCAGGGCTACGGTGAGCATCGGCTTGTCGTTCGACACGTTCAGACCGATAAATACAGTGGATTCGGGGCTGAGTTTGCGGATATTGAACGCGATGTTCTTCACCACCTCTGGGAGACGGACGCCGGGGAGAATCACGACCTTGACGCCGTTCTTGATCTTGGCTCTCTCCAGCACTTCCTTGGTCAGCGCAGCAGTGCGGTCCTCCATGAACTTGTTGACCTGCTTACGCAGATCGGCGTTCTCTTCGATTGACTTCTTGATAGCAGCTATTAAGTCGCAGGAGTTGCCCATCATTTCCTTGAGGTTCGCCATAGTGTCGAACATATCGTCGATGGCATTTTCGACGGCTACGCCTGTCACGGCCTCGATACGGCGGATACCGGCTGCGATGGAGCTTTCGGAGATGACGCGGAGCATACCGATGTTTCCGGTATTGGCCACATGCGTGCCGCCGCACAATTCGACGCTGTCTCCGAAACGGATCACGCGAACCTTATCGCCGTATTTCTCTCCGAACAGTGCCATGGCGCCCATTTCACGGGCCTCGGCTATAGGCACTTCGCGTGCTTCCTGCAGAGGCATGGCCTCGCGGATGCGGGTGTTCACGAGATGCTCCACTTTGCGGATTTCCTCGGGTGTCACCTTCTGGAAGTGCGAGAAGTCAAAGCGGAGGATGTCGGGAGTTACCAGCGATCCCTTCTGCTCCACATGCGTGCCGAGCACTTCACGCAGTGCCTCGTGCAGCAGGTGGGTAGCACTATGGTTGGCCGACGTGCGCTGACGCGCCTCTGTGTCTATCTTGGCGGTAAACTCAACGTTTACGTCTGCCGGCATCTTCTTGACCAGATGCACGGCCGTGTTGTTCTCCTTCTTGGTGTCGAATATCTCGGTCCTGGTGCCGTCGGGAGCTATCAGCCATCCCTTGTCGCCTACCTGACCGCCCATCTCTCCATAGAACGGAGTGGACTCCAGCATAATCTGGTAATATTCCTTGTTCTTCTGCTTTACGTTGCGGTAACGCAGAATGCGGGTCTTTACCTCTGTATTGTCGTAGCCTACGAATGTCTCGTTGCCGGGGTTGACCTCGATCCAGTCGGAATTCTCTACGGAAGCGGCGTTGCGGGCGCGGGCCTTCTGCTTGGCCATCTCAGCCTCGAAGCCCTCGATGTCGGCGTCCATGCCGTTCTCGCGCAGTATCAGCTGCGTCAGGTCGAGCGGGAAACCGTATGTGTCGTATAGGGTGAAGGCATCAGCGCCGCTTACCAGGGTCTTGCCCTCCTTGCGGGTCTTCTCCATGATGGAGTCGAGCAACGAGATACCCTTGTCGAGTGTGCGAAGGAATGCTTCTTCTTCCTCCTTGATTACTTTCTTGATCAGTTCGGCCTGAGCTGGAAGCTCGGGATATGCGTCGCCCATCTGAGCAATCAGCGTGTCTATGAGCAGATAGAGCAGCGGTTCCTTGCGGTCGAGGAACGTGTAGACATAACGTACGGCACGGCGCAGGATACGACGGATGACATAACCGGCCTTGGCGTTGCCGGGCAGCTGGGAGTCAGCGATGGAGAAGGCGATGGTGCGCACGTGGTCGGCGGCTACGCGCATGGCCACGTCCATCTTCTCATCCTCACCGTATTTCTTGCCGGTCAATTCGGAAATCTTGTCGATCAGCGGGGTAAATATGTCGGTGTCGTAGTTCGACTGTTTCCCCTGCAGGGCCATGCAAAGGCGCTCGAAGCCCATGCCGGTGTCTATTACCTTGGCGGGCAGCGGCTCCAGATGACCGTCGGCCTTACGGTTATACTGCATGAACACCAGGTTCCATATCTCGATTACCTGGGGATTGTCCTTGTTCACAAGCGAAGCACCGTCAATTGCGGCGCGCTCCTTGTCGCTGCGCAGGTCGATGTGAATTTCAGAACAAGGACCGCAGGGACCAGTGTCGCCCATCTCCCAGAAATTATCGTGACGGTTTCCGTTGATGATGTGGCTCTTGGGCAGATGCTTCTCCCAGATGGCAGCGGCCTCGTCATCGCGCTCCAGACCTTCGGGAGCGTAACCCTCGAATACGGTGGCGTAAAGACGCTCGGGATTGAGTTTTAGAATGTCCACGAGATATTCCCAGGCGAAGTCTATGGCCTCTTTCTTGAAATAATCGCCGAACGACCAGTTGCCAAGCATCTCGAACATGGTGTGATGATATGTATCGTGCCCCACTTCCTCCAGGTCGTTGTGCTTGCCCGACACGCGAAGGCATTTCTGGCTGTCGGCCATGCGCTTAGATTCGGGAATGCGGTTGCCCAGTATAATATCTTTGAACTGGTTCATGCCCGCGTTGGTAAACATCAGGGTGGGATCGTCTTTCAGCACCATAGGTGCCGACGGAACTATCTTGTGACCGCGCTCGCGGTAAAACTGTTTGAACGATTCGCGAATTTCCTTAGAAGTCATTTTGCTGTTATTTTAACCTGGAATTCAGTATCGGGGAGAGTATCTATTAGAATCTGAATTGCAAAATTAGTCATAATTTACTATTTTTGCAAGAACTTAAGAATATGAGCCGCAATCAATATTATAAGTATAATCCTGAAACCGACAATTTTGAGCGTGTCTTCCCGACCCTGAAGCGGCGGATGACGGCGGCGGTCCGCTATATATTGGTGTCGCTTGTGGTGTGCGCGTGCCTGTTCGTGATATACTTTTCGATATTCGATACGCCGGGCGAGAGGCGCCTGCGCGAGGAGAACAGTTATCTGAAGCAGCAGTACGAGATACTGAACCGCCGTCTGGACAACGCGCAGAACATGATAGAGCATCTGCAGAACCGCGACGACAAATTCTATCGCGTCATGCTGCAGATGGATCCGGTAGACCATACATGGCGCTACGCCGGTCTGAATAGCGACAAGCGCTACCGCGACCTTACCGGCATGAGCGACGGCGGCATCGTAAAGACCATGACGCAGAGCATGGATATGCTCGAACGCCAGATATATGCGCAGTCGTTGTCGTTCGACCAGATCAAGGAGGAGGCGGTGAAGCAGAAGGACAAAATCTCGCATGTGCCTTCCATACTGCCTGTAACGCTAAAGGATGTGACTGTATCCAGCGGTTTCGGCAAACGCCGCGATCCCGTAAGCGGAGAGATAAAGCTTCATCCCGGCATAGACTTCGCTGCGCGTGAGGGAACGCCTGTATATGCCACGGCCAACGGTAGGGTGTCGACGGCGCGACGAGCCAACCAGTACGGCAACATGGTGGCCATAGACCACGGCATGAACTATCAGACGCGCTACATGCACCTGTCGCGCATCGAGGTGGAGAACGGCCAGGAGGTGAAACGCGGCCAGATCATAGGCAGGGTAGGGTCCACGGGCAAATCGTCGGGTCCGCATCTGCATTATGAGGTGAAATTTCGCGGCGAACCGCAGAATCCGGCCAACTTCAATTTTATGGACATGACGCCCGAGGAATATGCCGACTTCGTGGCTAAGGCCGAGAGCGCCGGCGATGTGATGGAATGATAACAGGTAATGGGTATGGAAGATCGCGAATTTGACAAGAAATATTACAAGATACGTGACGTGTCGGCCATGCTGGACGTCCCGACGTCCACGTTGAGGTACTGGGAAACGGAGTTTCCCGAATGCGCTCCGCGACGCAGCGCCGCCAATCAGCGATATTACACGCCTGAGAATATACGGTGCTTACAGATAATCCATTATCTGCTTAAAGTGAAAGGCCTGCGTATGGAGGCTGCCAAAGAGCAGCTGAAGGCCAACCGCGAGAACATATCGCGCAACATGGAGATAATCGAGAAGCTGACCGAGACCCGCAACGAGCTGCAGCAGCTCCTCGACGCGTTAAAGAAGCGCCGATAGATTGGAATTGTAATACCTCGGATCGCCGGTCACATTTTCACCGATAAATGGCGGCAACTCGTATTGTATGCCCGATTCCGGCAGTTCGATTTCGGCTGTCACGAGTCCCGTCTCGCTCTCGAACTTATCCACTTCCCATGTGAATCCTGCATACGGTACGATGTAACGGACCTTGTCTATGACAGGAGGCTCGCAAAGCGACAGCATTTCCTCCGCATCGCGCAGAGGAACCTCATACTCAAATTCCAGGCGGGTATCGCCCTGATTCTTACCTTTGACGGTAATAAACCCCTTGTCGTCGTATGTGCGGACGCGTACCGTGCGTTCAGGCACCCGCGACAGATACCCCTGACGGATATGGTGCGAAACGATGCTCATGCCGACATATCCGTCATCTTTTACCAGATACTTATGTTCGATTTCCTTGCCCATAATGAATTCAAAATTAATAAATGATTCGGAATTATCGAAAAAAAGGAGTAAATTTGCTGTATAATCATTGAAATTATGATAGTAGATATAATACTTGCGGTGCTCTTAGCAGGCGCATTTGTCATCTGTATAGTGCTTTACCGTAATAATGTGGAATATAACAGGCAGACTGCGGAAGCTACGAAGAATGCCGATAGACTGCAACTTGAGCTGGACACCTATAAGGCTTCCGCTGAGCAGATACGTAGAAACGAGACGGAATCGGCGCAGATTAGGCTGAACGATTTGCGAAATTCGTACGAATCACAAATCCTGCAACTGAAGGAATCGCACGATTCGCAGACAAATGAGATGCGTAAGTCGTATGAGTCGCAGATAGGGGAGTTGAAAATCACGCATCAGGCTCAGTTGGAGCATGAGCGCGAAATGCTCGGCGAGAAGTTCAAGGCACTCGCCGCCGACGTGCTGCAGGCCAATTCAACGGTGCTTGACCGCAATTCGCGCATTTCATTAGAGGCTGTGCTGTCGCCGATGAAAACCAACCTTGAGGAATTCATCAAGAGTTATCGCGACACTTGCGACGGGGACAAGAAAGACCGCATGTCACTGCTGGCCGAAATACAGAACCTGCATAAGCTGAACAGCGAAGTCAGCCGCGAGACCGGACGCCTCGCCACGGCTTTGAAAGGCAATACCGGCGTTCAGGGACGCTGGGGCGAGATGGTATTAGCCAACATCCTGGAGCATTCAGGCCTGCAGGAGGGGAGATGGTTCGTAACACAGGAATCCACTACCGTCGAAGGCGACCGGTTGCGCCCCGACGCCGTGATACATTGCCCCGGCAACCGCGACATAATCATTGACTCCAAGGTGTCGCTGACCGCATATCTGCAGATGCTTGAGGCCGATACCGAGGAGAAACGGGCACTGCTGGCCAAAGAACATCTCGCTTCGGTCGAAAACCATATCAAGACGCTACGAAACAAGGACTATCAGAGCAAGATAGGAGCCAAGAAGGGAGATTTCGTGCTGATGTTCATGCCTCATGAGGGCGCTTATCTGACGGCCATGCACACCAACCCCGACCTGTGGATGAAGGCATACGACAGCCACGTGGTGATGGTATCGCCCACGCACTTGGTGACGGTACTGCACCTTGTGGAGCAGATGTGGCAGAGCGAGGACCAGACGGCCAACGCGGAGAAGATAGCCGAATGCGGCACAAAATTAGCCAACAGCATCGTGGCATTCCTTGAAGACCTGGATTCTGTCGGCAAGGGACTCAACAACGCCATGAACAGCTACAACAGCGCCGTGAAGCGCTTCTCGACCGGCAACAACAACGTCACCACGCTTGCCAACAGACTCAGCAAGCTTGGTTTGAAAGCCAAGAAGCAGATTCCGGCCCGCTTCGTCACCGAATACGCGGAGCCGGACGACATCTCCGCTCCCGGCGAACTCATCGATTTTGAGCCAGCCGATGCCTGATCCAAAGCCTATTGTCGTAACCGGATGAAAACAAAGGTGATAGAGACGAAATTGGTGCCGGAAGGCAACATTACGGCGATAACGTTATTCGGGCTGGTGTTTACGCGGGACCGGAAACAGATAACGCCGGATATACTGAACCATGAGCTGATTCATTGTCAGCAGCAGCTGGAACTGCTTTATATTCCGTTTTTTATTCTATATGTGCTGGAATGGATTATACATCTGTTAAAATACCGTGACTGGTGGAAGGCGTACGATGCCATTTCGTTCGAAAAGGAAGCCTACGCCAACGATGCCGACCATAATTACCTCCAACATCGAAAACCATACAGCTGGTTACGGTATTTTGGCAAAGTGCCGAAAATTTAGTAACTTTGCAGTGCGATTTATACAGAATCGCACAATATATGTCTGATATACAGAAAGAAAAATTCCATAATTGCCCGTTAGTCCATAATTGGGGCTATCTTGAAAACTGGAAGAGCACAGCTTCCCTCGCACTCTAAGCGCTCAGCATAAGAGATAATCTCCGGCAGCAAAATAGTCGTATAAATCCGGAGTTGTTACAATAAGTCATACATTTAAATTACCATAATGAACAATCATCGATTGCTCACAGGGCTGCTTGTGGCATCCCTGTGGAGCGGCGGAGTGTGCGCTGTGGCAGCAAACCGGCGGGTCGTGACAATGGAGGAACTGTTCAGGATCGCCGAAACAAACAGCGTCCAGCTACGTCCGTCGTTCACAGCAGAAGAAGTGGCCCGACAAGAAATCAGCGTGGCCCGCAGTAAATATCTTCCCGACATCGAGGCCAATCTGTCGTTCAGTTACATAGGCGACGGTTTTACCACGAAGCGAAATCTGGCCGACTGTCAGAAAGCAGAAATTCCACATTTCGGCAATAATCTTGGCATCAGCGTCTCACAGCCCGTCTACACCGGAGGAGCGTTGACTGCAGGAGTAGAACTGGCCAGACAGAAAGCCACCGCCGCGAACTATTCGACTGAATTGCAGAGAGACAATATCCGCCTGACATTGGCAGGATTCTATCTCGACATATACAAATATTGTAATCTGAGGGATGTAGTTCAGAGCAATATCGCACAGGCCAAAAAGGTGTTGGCGGAGATGAAGGCGCGATACGAACAGGGTATGGCGCTCCAGAACGACATAACGCGATATGAGCTCCTTGTGTCAAACCTTGAGCTGCAGCTCGTAAAAATCAATAATACGCTTACCATCCTGAACAGGAATCTTGTTGTCACGGCGGGAATCCCTGAAGAAACGGAGATAGTTCCGGATACCACTATTTTGGAGCGGGCGTTACCGAACGCCGGCGAGGAATGGTGGCGCGAAGCCGCCAGGAACGAGGCACCAAGCCTGAAGTTGGCGCGAACCGGTGTGGATATCAGCAGGACCGCCGAATCGTTGGTGCGCAGCGAGAGGCTGCCTAAGATTGGACTTAAAGCCGCGTGGAGTATGGATGGTCCCATACTTGTGGAGATACCTCCGATAGACCGGAATCTCAGTTACTGGTATGTCGGCGTGGGGATCAGCTACAACCTTTCGTCGCTGTACAAGAGCAACAAATCGTTGTCCAAAAGCCGTGTGGCTACACGGGAGGCGATAGAGCGTCTTGAAGCAGCCAACGAAAACGTAGACCTCGAGGTGAATGCCGGATATGTACGGTACATGGAGGCATACGAGGAATTGAAGACCCAAAGCAAAAGTGTTGAACTGGCTGAACGAAACTACAACATCGTGGCGACACGCTATACAGAAGGGATGGCGTTGATAACGGATATGCTTGATGCCTCCAACTCCAAGCTGGATGCGGAACAGTTGCTCGTGAACGCCCGCATCAACATAATACAGAATTATTACCGACTTTTATATACATCAGGAAAGATATGAAACAGCGAACCAAGAAAATAATATCATATATAGTTACAATAGTAGTGGTTGCCGCCGCAGCCCTATGGGTATGCGACAGATTCGTGCGCTTCGGCGACGTGGAATTCACCGACAACGCGCAGATTCAGCAACAGATAGTGCCTATTAACAGCCGGGTTCAGGGATACATCAGGGAAATCAGATTCAAAGAGTACGCTCCGGTGAAGCGTGGCGACACACTTGTGATAATCGAGGATTCCGACATGCGTCTCCGTGTTGCGCAGGCACGCGCCGACTATCAGAACGCTCTGGCAGGGCGTAATGTGGCTAATCAGACCGTGGGCGTGGCGTCAGCAAACGTTGCTGTGAGCGAGGCATCGATAGCGGAGGCCAAGGTGGTGATGGAAATGGCGGCGACCGATCTTGACCGCTATTCAAAGCTGTTGGAAAAGGAGGCCGTTACTCGCCAGCAGTATGATGCCGCCAAAACAGACTATGAAGCGAAAAAGGCGCGTTACGAGATGCTGACACGTCAGCGTTCGGCGACATCGTCAGTAGTGGCCGAGACACGCCAGCGCATCAGTCAGAACGATGCCGGCATCGAACTGGCAAAGGCATTGCTGGAAACGGCCGAACTGAATCTGTCATATTGCGTCATAACCGCTCCGTGTGACGGATACGCGTCGCGTAAGGAAATTCAGGTAGGGCAGTTGGTACAGCCGGGTCAGACGCTGCTCGATGTGGTGGATGCCGGCGATATGTGGATCACGGCCAACTATAAGGAGACTCAGCTGAAACATATAGAACCGGGAAGCGAGGTGAAGATAACGGTAGATGCCGTGCCGGATGTGAAGTATAAAGGTAAGGTGGAATCAATATCCAAGGCTACGGGATCATCGCTTTCCCTATTGCCGCAGGACAATTCAGCCGGAAATTTCGTAAAGGTGCGTCAGCGCGTTCCGGTCAGGATAGTGTTCACGTCAGACAACAATCCTGTTGAGATTAAGAAGTTGCGTGCCGGCATGAATGTGGAATGTGAGGTGAAATACTGATATGGCTGACTGGCACGCCCCGCAGGGGCAATTCGATATTCCCGACGTACCCGACTGGGTGCCTCGGCGCCTTAAACCCTGGATATTCATATTCTTCGTACTGATCGTCCAGTTCTCAGGAGGTGTATATCTGGCCGCGGCCACTGATATGGTAGGCACCACGGCCCTGATGCAGGAAGACATACTGATGGCCGGCTATGCGTCGCTCATCGGCATGGCCATCAATTTCGCGGTAATGTTCCGCATCAAGTTCCGTTTTTCGAACCGGACACAACTGCTTGCAGCCGGCATAGTCCTGATAGCCGCCAACATGATATGCGCCAATACAGATTCCGTGCCGGTTATGGTGGCTGTTTGTTTTGTGGCGGGATGGTTCAGGATGCAGGCCACCTTCGCCTGCAATTCCACCATTCAGCTGTGGCTTACGCCGGTGCGCGACATGTCGATATTCTTTTGCTATGTCTATATAGTGGTGGACGGTGTAATCCAGCTCAGCGGCATAGCGACTATATATACGGCATTTTTCTCTCAATGGGAATATATGCAATGGATTATGATCGGTCTATTGGCTCTGATGATGGTGCTTGTATTGATACTGGTAAAGCCTGTTCATGCGCCGATGCATATACCGCTGTTTGGCATCGACTGGATCGGTGCCATATTATGGGCCGGATTCATGATGTGCTTCACTTTTATATGTGTCTACGGTAATTTCTATGATTGGTGGGACGCTCTGGAAATCAGGGGCGCGGCGTTTATCGGATTATTGTGCATGGTGATAAATCTATGGCGCGCATCGTTCCTGCGGCATCCTTACATATCATTTCAGGCCATGCGCAACGGTAATGTAATACGGGCCACAGCCGTGTATCTCGTATTCTTTACATTAGTCGCGACGGAGCACGTGTTCGAGCACAGCTATGCGGCCAACATCCTTGGTTTCGACGAAACCAATCTGATAGACCTGAACTGGTATGTATTAGCCGGCATAGTAGCCGGATGCGGATTCACGTATTATACATTCGCGTTGCGTAAATGGAGATACAAGACCATGAGTGCAATCGGGTTTGCTCTTGCGGCGGCCTATTTGGGCTATTTCTATTTCCTGATAGATTACGGCGTGGAGAAGGAAATGCTGTTCATTCCGCTGTTTTTCAGAGGAGCCGCCTCGGTTATAATATCCATAGTGTTCCTGACATCCATTGTGCAGAGCGGACTTCCGTTCCTCGTATTCCCACAGGCATTGACCCTCAACGGATTTACGGGTGCGGTGATGGGCGCGACCTTGGGACCTTCAATAGTAGGGGAGTTGCTGCGGCACGTCATGGCTAAGAATGCCTCTTTGCTCGGATCGGTAATTACTGATTTTAATCCCGACACCGCACATATACCTCTGCAAGAGTTGTTTGGACTCGTGCAGACTCAGGCCCTGGTGGTGTCGATGAAGGAGATATTCGGCTGGCTGCTGATAGTGGCTTTGTTATCTCTGCTGATAATCCTGCTGAGTTACAGCTCGTTGCGGCCTAACGCCATCTTCCCGAAATGGAAGACGGTGCGTCGTGTGCTCCGGCATGTAGTCCGTATGGCTCCTATTCGCGGTACTGCGAGGGGTTGATATCGCTGACCAGCCGGTACTTTCTCGACTTGCGCTATTCTCTCCACAATCCTCTTTGAATGAAAGAATAGTTAAACGAGGGTGTATCATTAGGATACACCCTCGCATTTATTAGAGGTTTAGAAGATACTTTAGATTGTCTTGCCGAGGTTGTAGGCTTCCTGCATGTACTGTGACTGCTTCACGGCAGCCTTGCGACCCATGCCGATGGCTTTCACCATGCCGCGCTCCACCGGGTCGGGAAGACACACCACGAATCCGCGGAATGCGAAGATGGCTGTCTCTGCTGTAGAGTCCTCGGCATCGGCACAGGCCGTGATGTAATAGAATTCCTTGCCGTTAAGGCCTTCGTGACGGTAGCAGCGGTCCATCAATGTCTTCAGTTGGCCGTCGATGTTCATGTAATAGACAGGGCTGGACAGCACGATTATGTCTGCCTTGACCATCTTGTCGATTATTTCGGGAGCCTGGTCGCCTTCGGCGATGGAATCGGCCGAAAGCTCGTGCTGCTCGTGGAAGAAGTCAATCTTGTAATCGTCAAGGAAAATCTTTTCCACGGTTCCGCCGGCTTCCTGAGCGCCACGCACGAATTCGTCGCACAGCAGGTCGGTGTTGCCGCCACGACGGGGACTGGCTGAAATGACGAGAACATTCTTCTCGGCCTTGTCGATAGTGGATGTGCTCGATTGTTTGATGTTGTAGACGGGAAGATTCTGCGAGACGCCCTCTCCCTTGCTTTCGTTTTCGGCCGTCTTATTGCAGGATACTGCGATGCTGCATAGGCACAGCGCGCCGGCTGATAATGCCGCTATAGTCTTATTCATAACCGTATTGTTTAAGTTGTTAAATCCAAGTGAGGCGTTTCCAGATGTATTCCAAGGGACCGTGGTTGTGACGGCCTACCCAGTAACGGCAGAAGATGTACTGCACAATGAATATGGCCACGCCGACAAAGACGCTTGGCGTGATGCCGAGCTGCAGATGCAGTCCCCAGTTATAGTACAGGGCCGATCCGATGATGCCCTGTGTCACATAGTTGGTCATGCTCATCTTGCCGTAAGGAATCAGCCATGTCAATGCACGACTCAATCCCTTGGTCTTATAGTAGGCGAACAGGATACCCGATACCAATATGACCATGAACGAGAGGTTTGCCAGCGAAGACACAAGTATCAGAAGGGGAGTCTTGAGGTTGGGATTTGTGATATAATCACCTGCCATGGAATTCAGACCATGAAGCGGGAAGAAGCATACTAAGGCTATGGCAAGAGCGCGGCCCCAGTATTTCAGATTCTCTTTATGGAACCATCCTTGGCGCCCGATAAGCATACCGGCCATAAAGAGTCCGGCAGTCTGGAAAATCCGTCCATGCTCCCATGCCCAGGCAAGTGATGCCAGCTGACCTTCCCAAAGGTTGACCCTGACGGTCGACCAGAAGTCTCCTGTACTTTGAACGGCGAACGTCGCCTGCCAGTAAGCTGCAGTATCAAGGCTCATAATCTGATATGAATCCGAACATAACGCGCGGATTATCTGATAAATGCACGATGGTTGCAGCAGACAGACGGCGGAAAGGGCTACAATCCATTTTGTGGGTAGCTTGCATGTCAACACCAGAACGAAGCCGATAAGCGAATACATCACAAGGATCTCGCCTGTAAAGAACGCAGCGTTGAAGTTGCCTATCAGGAACAGGATGACCAGACGCCAGCTGAAACGCAGTCGGAAATCCTTGCCGCGCATACGCTGGTTGTCATGCTGGATGAAGAAGCTGAAACCGAACAGCATGGCGAATATTGCGTATGCCTTGCCGCCGAACATGAAGAACAGACCGTCCCAGATAGCCTTGTCGCAGAAATTCAGAAAATTGCTTTGCGACGAGGTGTCGGGAAAGGAATAGAAGTTGAAATGCTCGATGGAATGGAGCAGGATAATAGCCAGCACCGCGAAGCCTCGCAGCACGTCGGCGGCATCCACGCGCCGGTGCTTACGCACTGTCGCGTCAATATGCGTTTCGTTTGTAGTCATGATGTGTCAGTAGGGTTATTTCCTACAAAGTTAATATGAATACCTTAACCAACCAAATAAGATGAAATTTGTATTTAGCGGCCGAAAGATTCTATTTCAGTTATGATACGATGTTCTATATCCTGAGGTCCAATCAGATATATGGGATTTAGAGTGGCAAAATGAGAGTCGGGGAGGAATCGATCACCGCGTGTGAGCATGGCTATCAGATTTTTGGATTTCAATTTATGACCTGAATATTTTAAGGCCAACCGAATCATGTCCTGTAACTTAACACCATGCTCAAGTAACGAATATATGTCATAATAGTCACGGAATTTGCTACGATGCAACATGACTTCCATTTTCATAGCACCTATAGACAGCGGATCTGCAAGCCTGATATTATTGAGAAAAGGAATCTCTGCCTGCAATGGAGAATAATTGGGATTGGCATAAAATGATATTTTTACGCCATTTACAATATATTCTATATGATCCAAGTCCAGAATATAGCATTTCTCCACTTCGCCTATGGATTGGAGTTCCTTTTTGATTGTCGGCCAATCTACTTCGCGTTTCTCGTCTTTAGATTTCCTCCAGGACATAAAATCCAGATCCTCGCTTTGTCTGGTTCCTAATTGAAGGGAAAGAGCGGTGCCCCCCACAAGAACATAAGGCTTGATGCATTCAAGTTTTGAGATAGTCTCAAAAATGGATGAAGTATGCGGAGCGAGACCTTTCATGGGATATCAAGCGTTGATTAGTTGGTTGATGTGGCGGGTCTGCAATGACTTTAAATAGGCGTCAGGGCGCTTGGCTTTGAAATAATACCAGGCAAAGAAGCGGTTTAATGTATAGAGATAGGCTCCTTCCGGTACTAACAGCTTACGCCATGCCGACTTAATCTTTCGATATGAATAAATATCGAATAGCTGCTTGATTTCAGGTAAATCAAGATATCGCATTGTCAGTGCAATCAGTTGTTCGTCATCAATGTTTTCGATTGTTATTGAAGTTAAATCATACGACCAGAACGTATGCTCAGCCTTCAATGCCGAAAGCAGATTGTTCTTCGTGCGGTCAATATGATTACTATCTTTAATCATCTTCGTTATTAACGCGTAAACAGGCTAAAAGTATTATTTCGTCTTGAGGGAGGTGAGAAAGTCGCGGAAGACGGGGAGCCATTGGGATTTGTACTGGTATGAATCGTGGAATCCCCATCCGTGGCCTCCGGCAGGAAATATATGCAGGGAGGCGGGAACTCCATGCCGTTGAAGGGCGGTGTAGTAATTCACGGCATTGGCTACCGGCACGACGTTGTCGTCACTGCAATGGAATATCAGGGCCTGTGGTGTGTCTTCGGTTACCTGCAGCTCATTGGAATATTTCACTTCCAGATCTTTAGACGGATTCTCTCTTAACAGATTGGTTCTGGAACCCAAATGTGTGTAGTCAGGGTCCATCGTTATGACAGGGTAGAACAGAATCTGAAAATCGGGACGCGACTCCTTGTCGTAATGTGTGGCTACGGTAGAGGCAAGATGGCCGCCGGCCGAGAATCCCATGACGCCCGTTTTATCAATGCCCCATTCCTTGGCATGTTCGCGCATAATCTTGATTGCCTTGCGCACGTCGTCGCCCGGCACTTCCGACTGTCCGTGAGGCAGACGATAATCCACCACGGCGTATGTGACACCCAAGTTATTGAGCTCGCCGGCAAAATCGAAGCCTTCGTGATCCATCGCCTTCATGGCGTAACCACCGCCGGGGCATCCCACTACGGCTACTCCCGAACTCTTGTCGGCAGGATATACATACATCACACCGGCATCCTTGTCGGTTCCCAACGGTATCTTGACCGGATCTTTGGCCATCGATGTCAAATACACCATACCGACTGCTAAAACTGTCATCAAAAGCTTCTTATTCATAGTTTATTGTCGTTATCTGATTAGTTTGAGTTGCAGACTCAATTATATTTTGAATCCTATTAATGTAATCCTTTACTTGAGGGATTAATGGTAACACATCTTTTTCTTCCCAATCAAACAAGTCTTCGTAATCTCCTGATTGGCGCATTGTGAATAATCTGCCTAATAGCTTGGAATCTTCTTCATGCAGAATGCCTGTTTTTACATAGGATGAACTTATCATACGAATAACTCCTCTATGAGTCGTAGCATCTATGCCTGCGCTGATCAGCAAAGCGGCACTTGCGTAATATGCGGCATAATATAACCGATTTGCTGCAAGAGTCCAATATCCCAAGGATCCGACATCAATGACCTCTTTAATAGTTTTAATGGCCCTCTCCAGTCTGTATTCAACAATATCTGACCGCTCTTTGGATTTTAGTGTCATATATTCAATTTTGAAAGATGATTATCTTATCATTCTCAACGTTCTTGTAGAAAGGAAGAAAGTTGCGTTTAATCCATCCTGCAAATGAATATACACGAGGCGTAACCCATTCGTCAAAATCCCATCCTATCTGTTCGAAAGGCCATCCATATTCGTCCCATTTAGAAATAGGCAGTCGTTCTTCGCCTGGGACGAGAATATGAAGGTCCCAGTCAGAGTCCGGACGAGCATCGCCACGTGCGCGTGAACCGTATAGCGATACCTGCGATCCCTTAGGCAGAATCTCGGCGGCTTTATTAATGATTGCCTGGATAATCCTGTTATATTTCTCCTGCTCTGACATAATCTGATTTTAAAATGCAAAAATACATCTTTTTTCTAAATAAACAAGTTTTGAAGGAAAGATTGTATTTATAATGATAAAAAACTCCTGCCCGTGTCATGGGCTAGGAGTAAATATAGGGACTTGGTATATCCAATGGTCAGTCAAGGGCGTCGTAGGCGGCGAGGGCCTGGGCGAAGCGGGCTTCAACGTCCGCGAGGTTATAAAGACCGTCGGCATTCTTCTGTAATCCCTTTAACGACAATGGATAAATCATGGGTGGATTATCCAGATTAAGCAACTCCATGTCACGGAGCTGGTCGACGCTCTGATATACCAGATTGATGTCGGCATATTCCTTGCCGTCGGGTCCGAGGAATTTTTCAACCACCAGTTTGCACCCTATCGGAGTCTTTTTCTCTATCGTGCCGGGAAGCTCATATTCCTCCACTCCAAGCGCTGAGGCAACGGAACCGATGTTGCTGTCGTGTCCTACCAGGAACGTGAACTTGCGGTTAGGCGAGCGGAGCTCATCATACATATATTGAATCAGCGGATTGGCAACATTTGTCGCTACTATAGGAGCGGCGAAAAGCACATCCTGATACGTGTCCTTGATCTTGGCCAACTGTTCCACATCCTTGCGGCTGAGTTTATGGCCGAAAGTTGCCGCCAGGGTATCGGGAGTCTCGTAATATTGCAGGATCATCGCATCGCTTGCGCCGTTATAGTCCTGAAGGGCAGAACCTTTCTTGAAATGCGGCTCCTGCCACTGTTCGAGAACTATCTCAGTGTCGTAGTTGTCAAGACCGGCCATTGTGGGATCATTTTCCTTAGCCATAGGGCTCTGGTCCATGTCAAGAGTATTGTGCATCAGCTTGTAGTTTGGCGTCAGTTTCTCGTTCACGCCCCGCATCCCTTTCTTGCCACCCATTGCATTCATCTGTCTTAGGGCTTCCTCCTTGAATTTAGGACCGACTTTGGTGAGTTGCGGGTTGAACAGCGGATCCATCTGGCTCGGGGTGAAACGGTGGTTTACCGTAATCCCTCCGACGGGCATGAATCCGGATGTGAAGTATTGCGCGGTGGCTATGCAACGCTGCATGGAGTTGGCTATGACGTTGACGTCGTTGGCTGTGGGAACACAGTTCTCAGGAAACAGTCCGGCGTCTACCGCCCAATTACGGAAATACTGTCCCATCATGGTTTCCAGGGCTCCGCCACGGCTTGTAAGCTCGGATTTGCCAACACCCCATTTGTGCCATTTGTGAGGCGTCATGCGGCCAAGCGCACTCTTGGAATCGGATAGGGGAGCGCGTATGTTGTGACGGCTCAGCACCACGGCCTCCTGCAACTTATACTTGTTTTTGAACTCCGGGCTGCGCTGTGCCTGTGCCTGACATACGGTCGGTGCCGATAGAGCCGCTATCAGCGCCATACAGAGAAGTAATGTTCTGTTTTTCATATTTAGTTTTTTAAGGTCTTTCTTCATTTGTTAACGTTTAATTCTGCGATGAAGTTTATTGACTTTATCGTATCTTCATCGACATATTCCCATTTATTTGAAATAATTTGATTACCTTTGCAGCGGAAAACATTCTCCACGCCAACACTAACAGTCGATGACAACGAAAGAATTCGAATCATATTTCCGTAAGATGTACCTGCCCCTGGGCATGTATGCCCTTCGGCTTGTGGGCAATGCCGATGTGGCGGAGGATCTGGTGCAGGATGCTTTCGTCAAGGTATGGCAGTATGTTGAAGATGGCGGCGAGATTGAAAATTTTTCATCATTCATATACAGATCGGTTCGAAATGTCTGCCTGGCACATTTGCGTAACCGGCTTGAGACTGTAAACGAAAGCGAGATTCCGGAGGCGGGCGAGGAGGAAATCGACACCTCGATTCGCGACGCAAGGATATGGAGGGCTATTGATGATCTGCCGCGAAAATGCCGCGAAGTGTTCCTTATGAGCAAGCGTGACGGTCTTACCAACGAGGAAATAGCAGAGGAAATGGGTATCTCCATAAAAACGGTCAAGAATCAGATGACCAAGGCCTACGGTCGCTTGCGCGAGGCTTTGTCCGACAATCACAAACCATTCTTCCTGCCGTTCCTATAATTTTTTGAATTTTTTTGATCAGGGGATAGGACCTTTTCAGGATTGTTGCGTCTTATAGACGAACAAACCAATCAACAAATGAAAAGAATTCTTGTAATCTTACTGACAATCTTAACATTAGCGACGGCAGCTGAAGCACGTCAGCCCCAACGCGGCTATCGCGGATTCGTGGAATGGAGCAGCAGCGTGCGTAACGACAAGGTTGCATACGCAAATCTTGGAAACGGGCAGTTTCTGACTAAAAACCACGCCACGTTCTATACAGGACTTATGACTTCGCACGGCTATCAGATCAACCGGATGTTTTTCGTCGGAATGGGTTTGGGAGCGGAGCGAGTCAATGACGGCGAATTCGATAACTGGATGGTGCCGGTGTTCCTACAGGGCCGCGTTGATTTGAAGTTCGGGAAATTCACCCCTTTCGGCGATATCAGAATTGGCGCCAATCTGGCGGAAGGGACAGGAGTTTATTTCTCGCCCACAATCGGTTACAGATTCAACTGGGGACGTAAAGTCGGCATTAACCTCGGCGTCGGTATGTCCCTTGCCGGCTACAGGCGAAAGGATTATGAAGTCAAGTATTATAACGAGGGTATCATGATGGATTATCTCGGCACCAGCAGTCATAACCGGGCGTTCTTTACATTCCGATTGGGAATTGATTTCTAAGGAACGGTATCTAAATTGGTGAAAATACAGGATTATGGACGATAAGGGAATTGGATTCGTAGCACGGCATTACAGAGAAGGGCTGTTTTCTGTAAAGGATGGCTGGCGCCGTCTCGGCATCGGTATGTCTGTGCGAATGAGAAGATACAGAATCGCGGCGGCAGTGTCGGGTGTGGTGGTTTTGTCAGCCTCGGCAGCGATAATATACCATGAATATCGTGCCGGGTCAGTTCCGGAACAGGCTGAAACAGTGCAAACTGTAAATCCTATGGCAGAAGTCAAGGTTATTGACTTCGAGAAGGCTCCATTGCCGGAAGTCATCGGTCAAATAGAAACGGTTTACGGAGTCAGGGTCGAGGGAGTGCCTGAATCGCCCGAGCATTATGAACTGTCATTGCACTACGAAGGAACGCCGACGGATCTGATATCGACCATCAACGAGATTTTAGGTACACAAATGACCGTAACCGAGAAATGAGACTCCGGGTATTATTCATATTGCTGTGCGTCAGTGCAGTATGTGCGGCTAAGAATGTCACCATCCACGCCGTAAATCGTCCGGCTGCCGAAGTGTTCCGCAGCATTGTTGAACAGACGGGGAAGAATTTCGTGTATTCGTCCGATCTGCTGACCAATATGCGCGTCACTGTCAATGTCCATGACAAATCGTTGAAATACACTCTTTCGGCCATATTCGACGACACGAACATCGAGTACAGAATAAAGGGAAAGAACATCATCCTTAAACGGCGACCCAAACCGAAGGCAAAGCGTAAGGCTCCCAAGCCGGAGCCTAAGGTTTCAGCTCCGACAATTCCGACAGAAGTTGATGTGGAGCCTACCACGCTGAAGGAAGTTGTCGTTGTCTCGCGTCTTGAGGCTCCGTCAGTAGAGACCGCGGAGATAGGCGCCAAGAAACTGACGGCACAGGAGATACTTAACACCCCTACACTGTTCGGCGAAAGCGACGTTATCAAGGCGTTGATGATGCAGCCGGGCGTGACGGAAAGCACGGAGGCTATGGCCGGCATGAACGTGCATGGCGGAAATGCCGACGAAAACCTGTATATGCTTGACAATGTGCCGTTATATCAGGTCAATCATTTCGGAGGCCTGTTCTCCGCCTTCAACGTAGAGACCATCAAATACATAGACTTCTTCAAGTC
>UQMZ01000015.1 GCA_900542185.1 uncultured Bacteroidales bacterium | reverse complement strand
ACTTCTTACGCTGCTCTGTCTTGTGGCAAAATGTCATTGTTCTCCTTGCGGTTCCTAAGGTGTTGCCCCCGAAACGCGAATGCAAAATTAGTACGTTTTTCAGCCGTTGTCAAGTACTTTCATAATATTTTTTCAAATTTCGTTTATATATCTATTTAATTCGTTGATTCTCAATCGAATTAATAAATGTTAATTTATATGTATTTATATTAATTTAAAGCAACAATTTTTAGCGGGAATTATTCATGCTGTCCGAACCGGACCGGATTTTAGTATTCATCTATAATAATTACGGCATCACACCGGCGAATTCATCATTTTAAATACATCCTCGAATGCCTGGATAATACAGAGGGTGTAGATAAAAAAAATAGCGGATGGTATTGCAAATGTAAACCAAGAGTATTAACTTTGCGTTGTAATGGAAAACAAGGGAGCAAGAGAGCTTCCTTAAATAATGAGAAATATCAGAAACGGGAGTCACGCCCAGGTGCATCGAGATTCAAGAGGGTCTGGCGGATGCTAAAGTGCGGACACCGAGTCAAGATATCCCACATCAAAGCAAATTGGGAAACTCATCAAATTTATCAGAAATGCCGAGACAAGCTTATCAATTAATGGCGGGCCCCGCGCCGCAAGGCGTTGACTCCCCGAGTCACAAGGCGGATTACAAAGATTGAGGGCACTCAAATCCTGTCGTTCGGAGTTTCGTCACATTCCTTTGGTGTGGACCTTTAAGCCGGCAGACTTTCAAATGTCTGCCGGTTTTTTTACTTTCCATTTAAATATAACCCAAAGCATAAACCTACACTAAGAATATGAAAAGCGTAAAGGAATCACTGCTGGACCGCACCAGCATCCGTCGCTATGAGCGCGAGCCGATACCTGCGGAGACCATGGAATTCATCCGCGCCGCCGTGCGCAACACCCCCACCAGCTACAACGGCCAGCAGTTCTCCGTAATAGAGATAGACGACCAGCCCCTGAAGGAGGAACTGTACGCCATCACCAACCAGAAACAGCTGAAGACATGCAACCGTCTGCTGATATTCTGCTCGGACTATAACAAGATCTCGATGCTGGCACAGCGCAAGGGAGTGGAGATGCCCGCGTTCTACGACACTATGGACGGCGTGACCATCGGCATCATCGACGCGTCGCTGGCCATGATGAGCGCCGTAGTGGCCGCCGAGGCCTGTGGTCTGGGATGCAACTGCATCGGCTACCTCCGCACCGCCGACCCCAAACGCATCGCTGAGCTGCTGCAGCTGCCCAAGGGCGTGTTCGTGGTATGCGGTCTGGCACTTGGAATCCCGCGCGAGCAGCCCGACCTCAAGCCCAAACAGCCCGAGAGCCTGGTGTTCCACCACAACCATTACCGCCACGACAACGAGCATCTGACCGACGAGCTCGCGGCATACGACAAGACCGTGACGGAGTACAACAGGACCCGCGCCGGAGGCACCACAACCAACGACTGGTGCAAGCACATCATAGAATATTACGATCACGCCATGAATTACCGAATTCTGCAATACCTTAAGGATCAGGGATATGACGTGAAATATTGATGGCAAGAAAAATTTCAACGCAAAAAAGTGAAAAAAATTTTGCGTCCGATTAAACTAAACGCACGTTTTTTACGTCTATATAATAGGTGATTGTCGCAGACATTGCCTAAATAGTAGAACAATGCTAAAGCGACAAAACGGGATGGAGGCCGAGGCCTTGCATCCCGTTTTATTTTTATCCCTGAAATGTTGCAGGATTCGGATTCCAAATTTCCGACCGTTACTCGGGATTCTCTCCCAACAGGTCAGGCCTGAGGCGCCTGGTCCGTTCCAACGCCATGTCATAACGCCATTGGGCAATCTTAGCCTCATGTCCGGACAGCAGAATCTCGGGCACTTCCCATCCCTTATAAACCGCGGGCCTCGAATATACGGGAGGCGCCAGCAGATTGTCCTGGAAAGAATCGGACAGCGCCGACTGCTCGTCGCCGATCACGCCGGGGATGATGCGCACCACCGCGTCGGCTATCACGGCCGCCGGCAACTCGCCGCCCGTCAGCACATAGTCGCCGATGGATATCTCCTTGGTGATGAGGTGTTCGCGCACGCGCCAGTCCACACCCTTGTAATGGCCGCAGAGTATGATGATGTTCTGCAGCAGCGACAGTTGGTTGGCCATGGGCTGGTCAAACTGCTCGCCGTCGGGCGTGGTGAATATCACCTCGTCGTAGTCGCGCTGGGACTTAAGTTCTGAGATACAGGCGTCTATCGGCTGTATCTGCATCACCATGCCGGCCTCGCCGCCGAACGGATAATCGTCCACCTTGCGGTGTTTGTTGGTGGTGTAGTCGCGGAGATTGTGCACCACAATCTCCGCGAGTCCTTTGTCTTGCGCCCGCTTCAGGATCGAACACCCAATGAAGGGCTCGATCATTTCGGGCATTACGGTCAGAATGTCTATTCTCATTATTATAATTAATACCTTGACCGATTCAGACCATAAGTCTTAATCGATTTCTTCGTCAGCCTCGTAACCGCCCATTTCGCGGATGGCGTTCTTCAGCATGGTATACTGCTGGAACAGGTGGTTTACGGGCACCTCTCCCTTGGTATAGTCGTGCATCGGGCTCTTGAGGAAGAAGCTGAGGAACCGCTGCGTGCCCTTGCGTCCGGCGCGTGCGGCCAGGTCGCTCAGCAACACCAGGTCAAGACACAGCGGCGCGGCCAGAATCGAGTCGCGGCACAGGAAGTTGATCTTGATCTGCATGGGGTATCCCATCCATCCGAAGATGTCGATATTGTCCCAGCCCTCCTTATTATCGTTGCGAGGGGGATAATAATTAATACGTACTTTATGATAATACTGCGTGTCCTCGTCGTTGCCATGGCCGTAGAGGTCAGGCTGCTCCTCGGGCACGAGAATGCTTTCCAGAGTGGAGAGTTTCGACACCTCCTTTGTGCGGAAGTTGGCGGGTTCGTCCAGCACCAGGCCGTCGCGATTGCCCAGGATGTTGGTCGAGAACCAGCCGCTCAGACCCAGGCAGCGCGTACCGATGATGGGCGCGAAACCCGACTTGACCAGCGTCTGGCCCGTCTTGAAGTCCTTGCCGGCGATGGGCATTCCGGTCTTGTCGGCCAGCTCCCACATGGCGGGGATGTCCACTGTAGTGTTGGGAGCGCCCATTATGAAAGGAGCGCCCTCCGACAATGCGGCGTAGGCGTAGCACATCGAGGGAGCGATATGCTCCTTGTCGTCGGCCTTCATGGCAGCCTCCAGGGCGGCCAATGAACCGTGCACCTTATCGTCTACCGGCACATACACCTCGGTCGATGCGGCCCAAAGCACCACTACGCGCTCCACGCCCGATTCCTTCTTAAACCGGCGGATATCCTCGCGGATCTGTTCCGTCATGTCCCAGCGGTCCCGGCACTGCTTCACGTTGTCGCCGTCCAGACGCTTAGCGTAGTTCCTGTCGAATGCAGCGGGCATCGGCTTGATCTTCTCCAGCTCGTCCCTGACAGGATTGATGTCCTTCTCCTTCAGCACCTCGGCGTTGATGGCGCTTTCGTATGCGTTGGCCGGATATACATCCCAGGCCGCAAACTCTATATCGTTCAGGTCTGCCAAAGGCACGATGTCCTTATAGTGCAGATATTTCTTGTTTTCCCCTTTGCCTACGCGAATCTTGTCGTACTGGGTCATCGAGCCTACCGGCTTTGCAAGTCCCTTGCGGGTCATCAGCACGCCGGTAATGAACGTGGAGCTTACCGCACCCAGTCCTACCACCATTACTCCGAGTTTACCGTTGGGAGCCTTTGCTTTTGTTGACATAGTTTGTGTTGTGTGTGTTATTGATAATTACCTTATTGATTCTCGGCGAAATTTCGTGCGCCGTTGTGGTTCAGGGTTAGCCCGTGGCACTCTTACGTTGACATTTCGCATTCCGGGCGTAAAATTATACCCAATAGTCGAGACGACAAAGGAATTAGCCGTCTATTTACGCTTCTTAAATCTTAAAGTTTCTTATCAATACCCGTATTTGGCCAATATTAGTTAATTTTATATCAACAATAGCTTATTTTGTTAACTTAAGTTAATCGGGCTTTCAAAGCAATACCGACTTCGCCTCCTCCAATGCGTAGATGGTGTTGGGGTGCGTCTGCTCGTCCTCCTCCTTGGTCCAGCCCTCTCCCTTGATCCACAGCACCTGGCAGCCCAGGCTTTCGGCCGGCTCGATGTCCTTGCGCAGCGAGTCGCCTATCACCAGAGTCTGTTCGGGCTGGATGCCTAACGACTTGACGCCATGTTCGAAGATGCGGGGATCCGGCTTGCGGATGCCCAACACCGCACTCTCTATGATGTCCTTGAAATATTTCCTGATACCGAAATCCTCCAATACCGTCTCGATGTTGCCGTAGAAATTGGACACCAGCACCAGCGGATATTTCTCGGACAGCGCCTGAAGCACCGGTTCGGACGCATACACGGTCTTTCGGGCGAAGTCATAGCATATCCGCGCTATCTCCTTCCCTTTCGCCTCCACCTCGTCGGGCGAGAACAGCCCCTGCCGCACCAGCCACTCGAGTTCGATGCGCACCTTGATGTCCAGCATGTCGTGGAAGTCGTGCGCCGGCAGTATGTGGAGCGTCCTGGCCAGCTCGCGCTCGGCATATACGTATGCCTCGCGGAACTCCGCCTTGTCCACCTCAACGCCGGCCTGCCGGTAGCCGTCCCACAGCACCTCGCTCCAATGACGTCCGCCGGTGTCGAGCGTTCCGCCGTAGTCGAAGATGATTCCCTTTATCTTACTCTTGTCTATATTCATGGTTTCTGATTTTCAAGTTCCTTGATGAATGCGTTGCATATATGCTCATGTCTTACAACCATATACACCATCAGTATGTTCAGCACCGTCAGCTCGAAGGCGAAGTACAGCCACGGCATACGGAATATCAGTATGGACACGAACAGCGCCAGCGAACGGGTATTGAACGACAGTATGTTGGTGTATTTCATCAGCGGCAGCGAAGCCTTGCGGAACCGCTCGCGGAACTCCACGGGTATGTTGTTGCCGTAGCGTGCGTGCAACAGCCGGCGCAGCTTCTGCATCTTGGGCGTACGCGATTCCTGGCCCACGGTATAGTTGATGTAGAACAGCAGCACCAGTTTGGCCCAGGGCTGATGGCGCCACGACATAGTGCGGTATTTCTGCATGAGCGAGTCGGCGTTTTCAAGCTCGGAACCTTCCGGGCCCTTGACGAAATACAGATGGAACTGACGGTAATAATCGGCCATTGCGGCCTGTACGCCGTGACAGATTCCGGTCACCACGGCCATGACCCATATCACCCAGTGATGGGCCATGAAGAACTCGGAGGTGACGTTCTCGCGCAGACAGATGGCTATGTAAATGGCCGCAAACCAGAGGTCGCCGCTCACGCCGTCCAGTATGCGCCCTATGCGCGAATACTGGCCCGTCATGCGCGCTAACTGGCCGTCGGCCGAGTCGTAGGAATCGGCCCATACCAACAGCAGCACCCCCAACAGGTTCCACCATATATTGTCGAAATAGAAGCATACGCCCGATCCGATGCCAAGAAATATGGAGGCGATGGTGATGGCATTGGGCCTGATGCCGGCCTTGCGCGCCATCCTGGCCCACCAGTATCCGATGGGGCGGTAAAAGTGCAGGTCCCACCATTCCTCCGTATCCATCGACTTCAGCGACGACTGATACTCCTCGTTTTTATCCTTATTGCTCATTACAGAGTCGTTATTGCTGATTTAAGGTCGTTATTGTTGATTCTTTATGTGTTTTCTGATGGCTTTCAACACGCTCTTGGCTATGGCCGGAGCGGCCTCGGCACGGCAGGGTGCGAAGCTGGGCCAGTCGTTGAAGTCGATGATACTGATATGCCCCTGCTCGTCAACGATGCAATCGCCGCCGTAAATGCGCACGTCCATCAGTTTCGACGCGCGCTGACAGATGTCGCGCAGCTGGTCCAAGTCGAAACTGAAGCCTTGGCTCTTGCCGTTCACAACTTCCCACCCATACTTGCTGTGGCCTTCGTCGAAGGGATAGAACCAGAAGAAGAAGGGTTCGTCCCGCACGCCATAGAATTTCACTAAGTCGCCGACAAGATGCCGGTTTATGACGGCGCGCTTTATTCCCCGGTAATAATACTCGTGCAGCGTCTCCTGAGCCTCCTCCGCATGACGGCAATAGGATATGTCCTCCTTGTGCATGGCATGGAAGTCGCCGCGTTTGATCCATACGCTGCCGAATCCGGCGCGTTCCAGCTCGGCGCGCACATCCTCGTTGGTGTTCACAATCAGCGAATCTGGGTACGGGATGCCGTTGCCCAACAGCATCCGCGTCATCTGCTCGCGCGTGCAGTTCTCGATGCCGAAGCCAGAGTTTATCACTAACTTCCCCTGCTCCTCCAGGCTCTGCAGCTTGGCCACGGACTCGCGTTCGCGGCACATGTTCAGCACCACGTCCTCGGTGATTTCCGCACGTTGAAATTCATCTTCGCTGTACACGTTCACCTCACAGCCCCGCTTGCGCAGGTGGTCGGCCACCGCGTTGAAGATGGCCGCATCGTTCCCGATATGGTTAGGCGAATATGCGCCGGCCCTCATCACGCCGGCGATCTTGATAGCTGACATTACTGATTCTTCTCTTTTGTGATTTTTCTGGCCAGCTCCAGGTCCGAGGCGTGGTCCACGTCGATGGCCCGGCCTATGTCGAACGCCTTGAGGCGTAGCCCGTTCTCCACCAAGGCGCGCTGAAAATTGCGCATACGGCTCACGCCGGATTCCAGACACCCCTCCAGCACGTCAAGGGCCTTGTCGTCCAGCCCGTACACTCCGGCCGAGATATACTTCGGCTCCGGATCTTTGTCCAGGAATGCGGTTATGTCCATCCTGTCGTCCACGCGCACATACAGCGGCTTCTCGTCGTCGATATATGTTGTAACGGCCATCATGCCGTCCACGTCGGCCGGAGCGTTCTGAAACGCCTGCACGTACTTGCCGAACTCCGTGGCGCTGAAGATGGTGTCGACGGTGGTGGTAATGAACCGCCCCTTCCCTTTAAGCATCCCACCCAACAGGGCGAAAGTATGCATCGAGCTTGGGGTGACCGCTTCCTTCACGTGGAGGCGGAACGGCAATGTCGGCGCTATTTCGTCTAAATATTGTGCCGTCTCATGCCGCGTAGCGTTGGTCACCACGGCCACGTCCTCGGCTCCGAGTTCGCCGAATATGCGCATCAGACGCCCTATCATCGGCTCGCCGTTCAGGTCCACCAGCGGTTTGGGTACAGAGATACCCTCCTCCGACAGTCGGCTTCCCTCGCCAGCAGCTATTACTCCGAAATTCATTCCGCCGCCTTGTTTTTGTCCTGTTTATTGCCGCGTTCCTGCGGAGCGCCGCGACGCTCGCCCCGGTCGGGACGTTCCGGCATCCTGGGCAGCGGATTCGCAGCGGCCTCTATGTTGCGGCGGCGGTTGCGCGTCAGGTCTATGGCCGAGTAGATGGCCTGGCGCATCGACTGCGGGTCGGCCACGCCCTGCCAGGCGATGTCGTTGCCCGTGCCGTGGTCGGGGCTGGTGCGCACAAACGGCAGTCCGGCCGTGAAGTTCACGCCCTCGGGTCCGGCCAGGGCCTTGAAGGGTGCCAGTCCCTGGTCGTGGTACATGGCTATCACGCCGTCGTACTTGCGCCACGAATGCGAGGCGAAGAATCCGTCGGCGGCAAAGGGTCCGAACACTAAGAATTTGTCGCCGAGTTCCTCGATGGCGGGCTTGATGTCGCGTATCTCCTCGGTGCCGAGCAGTCCGCCGTCGCCGTTGTGGGGGTTCAGCGACAGCACGGCGATCTTGGGCGCCTGGATGTCGAAGTCCTGCTTCAGCGTGGCGTCAAGTTCCCTGACTGTCTCCATAACGCGCTCCTTGGTCACCGCGCCGGGGATGTCGGCTATGGCCTTGTGAGTGGTGAGGAGCGCCATGCGCAGTCCCTCGTAATAAAGTATCATCAGCGGCTTGCTGTTTGAGCGTGCGCCAAGGAACTCGGTGTGGCCGGGAAACTGGAATTCCTCGGTCTGCACGGCCTCCTTGCTGATCGGGGCGGTGACAAGCGTGTCGATGGTGCCGGCCAGCACATCGGCCACTCCTTTCTCTAAGGCGGCCACGGCTGCGGCGCCAGACTGACTGTCGGGATGTCCGGGCGTCAGCTTCACCTCCTTTATGCCCAAGTCCACGATATTCAGGTATCCCTCCTCGGCTTCGGAGGCATCGTTTATTATCTTGAGTTCGGGCAGTTCCAGCTCGAAATCGGCCGCGGTCTTTTCCACGAGTGCCGGAATGCCGTAGAAAACCGGAGTGTAGAGCTCGGTGACGGTCTCGTCGGCCATGGCTTTCAGGGCCACTTCGTAGCCCACTCCGTTATAATCGCCGTGGGTTATCCCCACTTTCAGAAGTTCAGACATTGTTTTCAGGTCTTGTTAGAGCGTGTCAATATATATATTAACGCACTTTAGGTTCTGTTCATTACACTTGCCGGCGGGTCACACCGATTCAGTGCGGCTCAACTGCCCGCAGGCGGCGGCTATATCCTCGCCTCGGCTGGCGCGGATTGTGGCCGTGATTCCTTTGGAGTTCAGATAGTTGCGGAACATCAGCATACGTTCCTCGCTGGCGGGTTTAAGGTCCACGCCCGGCACCTGATGGAAACGTATCAGGTTGACGCGGCATTCTATCTTGCCTATCAGTTTCACGAGCATGTCGGCGTGCGCTATGTCGTCGTTCACGCCGCGCCACATTATGTATTCCAGGCTGAGGCGGCGCTGATGACTGAAGTCGTAACCGCTGAGCAGATGCATCACCGACGCGATGGGGAACGCCTTCTGCGCGGGCATCATCGACTCGCGCTGCGCGGTGTCTGCGGTATGCACGCTGATGGCCACATGCACCTGGGTACGGTCCAGCAGGTCCTTCAGCTCGGGCAGCTTGCCCACGGTCGACACCGTGATGCGCTTCGGGCTCCATCCCAAGCCCCACGGCTCGGTCAGGATACGTATCACCTTCTCCACCTCCCTGAAATTGTCCAGCGGCTCGCCCATGCCCATGAACACCACGTTGGTCAGGGGCTGCATGTTCGACCCTTCGGGCGGGATGCTCAGTATCTGGTTTATGATCTGGGCTGCGGTGAGCTGCTTGCGGAAACCCATCTTGCCGGTGGCGCAGAAATAGCAGTTCATCTTGCAGCCCGACTGGCTCGACACGCACAGTGTGGCGCGCTCCTTGTCGGGAATATACACTGATTCCACGCTGCGCCCCTCGCCCACGGCAAACAGATACTTCACCGTGCCGTCCTGCGACTTGGCATGCTTGGCCGGTGCCGTGCGTCCTATCTCATAGTGCTCGGCGAGCCACGCCTGGTTTTTCTTCGAGATGTTCACCATCTGGTCGAAGCGCGTCGCCTTCTTGACATACAGCCATTCGCACAGCTGTTTGCCCACGAATTTAGGCATGCCGCCACGATAGGCCACATCCTGCAGTTCCTCAAGTGTCTTGCCGATCAACGGCTGTTTCTCGTTTTCCATCGCTTTAAGTACACACCTTTGGGGGTGCACCTGCTCCTGTCGGCGGCACACCCCCAATATGTTTGATTTTCAATCTTTATTTATACAGATACTGTACGGCACCCTTGTAGTTCAGAATTTCGTTTATCTGCTTTATCGCGTCCTTTGCTTCGGGCGTACCGGCCTTCTTGAACATCGTCAGGGCCTTGTCGTAGTTCTCCTGCTTTGCAGCGAGCACGCCACGGGCATAGTTGGCCTCGGGGCTGTCGCCGACCTGGTTCAGGAAGTTCTGCGCGCTGGTAAGGTCGCCTCGGCTTATGGATGCCATGGCGGCGTTGATGTTGGCCACCGGATCCTTCGGGTACATGCGTACGGCCACGTCAAACACCCGGTCGAATTCGGGCGAGCCGGGCTTATAGCTCTGGGCCGCCAGGAAGAATTCGTTGAGGCTCAGGTTCTGCGGATGCGTCTTCAGCACTTCGCGGATCTCGTTGATGTCCGTGTACTTGCGCACCTCATAGTTAACCACGTAGTCGGTGTGACGCAGTCCGGGATATATCTCTTTCAACAGGTAGGGATAAGTCTCGGGGAAAAGTTTGCGCAGCTGGTCGTTACGCTTCTCGATAGGATAGTCTGAGTCGATGAAACTGATGAGTTCCTCTTTGTCCGACAGCGAACTCTTTTCGATGGCGGCTTTCAGGCCGGCCCAGTCCTCGGGCACCGATTTGGTGACGAACAGATTCTCGGGGAATGCGTACTGCTTGCGGATATATTCGCGCAGCGCGTCGGTACGTCCCTGTGCCAGACGGGCGTTGCCGGCATACGAACCCTCGGGCGACGCGTAACCGGTCAGAGTGATGCGCTTCACCTTGGCGTCCTTGTTGTCGCGCACGGCGTCGATGGTGTCCAGAATCTTCTTCAGCTCCTCGGGGTTGGTCATATAGTCAGGCTCGATGTTGGTCTTGTTCACCTTGAAGTTGATGAATGCCTGACCCTCCAGGTTGAACAGCTTGGAGTCTACTGCCGCCGGGCGGATATATGTGAACTGTGGCTTATACTGCGGAGCGGCATAGTCCATGGTGGCCATGGGCACGTTCTCGGTCTTCTCGTTGCCGCAGCATCCGGTCACGCATTCGAAGTCCAGCTTGGAATGCTCCATCCAGGGTTCGTAGGCGAAGTCCTCCTGATATTTCACGGGCGTCTTGCTGCTGCGCTTGTACAGGTTGGGGGTCTCGCCGTCACGCAGATTGTAGTAGTATGCGTTGCGGCCGGCGAACGTGAGCGACGGCAGACGCTTCTCGAGCGAGCCGTTCAGCTGCTTCAGCACCGGGGTGATGGTCACATCCTGGTTGTATTTTACGTTGAAATTATCGGGCACCAGCGTCATCTGCACGCGCATGGTCTGGTCCGTGGGTCTGAGCACCTGAAGGTCAGATGCTCCGAAGTCCGACGACGTCATGGCTCCGGCACCCAACGCGGTGACCGCCGCCAAGCCCAATGTCATTATTATCTTGTTCATCTTCTTTCTTCTTTTGTGTTAATAATTCAGGCACCTCTCCTTAGAACAGGTATTCGACGCTCACGGCCAGCTTGGTCGGGCCCACATAGTTGTGGTGTCCTGTCTTCTCGCGTGTGCCGCATTCGGTACACGGGTATTTCTCATATCGCGTCCACAACCAGCCTATGCCTATCTCGGCCTCGATGTTCCAGTGTTTGGCCACAGGCCATGCATAGCCGTAGTTGAAGCCCGCGCCCACGGCGTAGCCCTGGTAGCGGCTCGTGTTCAGGTCGTTGAAATTACTGCCTAAGAAGTTTCCCTTCAGACCGATATGGCCGAAGTTGTATTCGCCGCCTATCGCGTTGATCGAGATGAAGTGACCGGCGAAACGCTGGCAGAACCAGTATCGCGGCTCGATGCTGGCGAACCAGTGCTTCCACTGGTGGTGATAGCCGGAATTCGAGTTTTTGTCCTTGATTTTCCAACCGTTGTATTCACCTTCAAGCTGTAATGTCCATTTGGGCGCAAGTCCTATCTCAAGTCCGAGGTTAGGGCTAAGCAACGCATCGTTCACAAGGTTCGTCTTGATTCCCACTGACTGTGAAAATGCCGTCGGAACCGCCATTGACATCATTGCCGCGCCAATCAGATAACGTGCTGTTTTTCTCATATCCATTAGTAATTTATAATCCATATTGCCTGTGCGGCAACCTCTCTGTCCTATAAAAACAAATTTCGGGGAGGATTTTATTATCTCCTCCCCGAATTTTTTTCGTCCATCCAGGGCCGCGGCAATCACTTCCCTGAATTTTTCCGTCTATCCAGGGCCGATCCTTAGTCGCCGGCCTCGAATTTGTAGATGTTGTTCTTTACTTTCCTGTCACCCTTGATCAGCTCGAACATATTGGGATTAACCAGCTGATAGTACTGCTGTTGGTACTGCTGCTCGTTGAAGGGGAACTTCTCGGTGTTCTGACCCATCACCTGGTAAACGTACACGCCGTCCTGGCCTGCGGTGATCACCACTTTCTTGTTGGCGGGGGTGCCGTAGATCTTGCCCGTAACCTCGGGATCGCCTACGCCCATGTTACGGCCGAAGCGGAACTGTGCGTTGCTCTGCACCTGCACGCCCATTGCCTGGGCCGCGCTCTGCAGGCTCTGCGTGTTCTTCGAGAACTTGTCCACCAATTTCTTGCCCGCCTTCTCCGAGCGTACCAGGTCGGTCACATAGTCCTTGATGTCCTTGTTCGACAGCGGTGCGTAGTCGTCGTATTCGCTTACTACGGCTGCGGCATACAGCAACGGAGCCGTCGGGTTCTTCGATTCGTAGATGTGGCTTACGGCACCGGTCTCGCCCTCTATCATCGCCCAGCGCATCACCTGACGCGAGTCGGGATAGTAGGAGTTCATGCCGGCGAAGCGGGGCACTGCGGGCAGCGAAGCCGTAACGGTGAAGTTCTGCACGTTGAAGCCGGCCTTCGATGCGTTGGCCATGAATTTCTTGGCGTCGGCGTTCTGGGCCAGGAATTTCTCGAGCTTGCCGCGCTCGTCGTTCAGCGTGGCGTTGCTGGGTCCGAGCACGTACGATGCCTCGTCATATTCATATACGGTCTTGGGGGCGTTCTGCTTCACTAATTTGGCGATTACCATACCCTGCGGGCCGCTTACAATCGATACATATCTGCCGGCTGCCTTACGCAGCGTGTCGAGCTGCTCGGCGGGGATTGCGTTCGTGGCGCCGTCGGCGTCATAGAGTGCAATCCACTGGTCGGGCTGTGCCATCACGCTGTCGGGGCTGAACTTGGTGCCGATGGAGTCGGCGGGAAGTCCGGCGTTAAGCGCGCTCAGCACGCGGCGGCCGCAGTCCTCGGTGGCGGCCTGTACCAGTGTGATCTGTACGGAGTCTACCTCCTGCTTGGTGCTCAGCACGCGAACCACGCCGAAGCCCAGGCTGTTGTTGTAGGCCAGACGGGCGGAATCGCCGCCGGCTGTCACGGCGCTGCGCACGTTGCCGGGAATGTCGGCTGCAAGCACCGTGTGGCGCGACATCGATACGCCATCCTTCTTCAGCTCCTTGCTCAGCGGGCCGGCGTTCTTGTTCATGAATGCCACGGTCTGGTCGGCCAGAGCCTTGGCGGCCGCGATGTCCTTGTCGCTCGGTGTCACCGTAACGGAGATGAAGCCTATCTCCTTGGTCTCCTCGTCAACGGCGAAGCGGCCCTTGATCTCGTCATACTTGGCCTTCAACTCGGCGTCGGTAACGGGATATTCCTTCTCGTTCAGGTTGCCGAACGGCAGGAACGCGTAGTCCACGCTCTTGGTGTTCACATAATCGTTGTAGAGAGCCTTCATATCCAGCTCGTTTGCCTTGACCGTACCGGCCAGCAGGCGCTGGTATATCTGCTCCGCGATCTGCTGGTCCGTCTCCTTCTCGGCGGCGAGCCATGCGCGCTGCATCGGCTCTACCTGAGCCTCGGTCAGACCGTTGCGCTTCGGATTGAAGATAATGTCGTATGCCTGTGCGGGCGTCTGGGCTGCCAGTCCCGACTGCTGCAGGCTCTGCATCAGCTCCTGCACCTTCGGATTGCCCATGTTTTCCAGCATATAGTAACGCAGCAGGTTGGCGCTCGACTTCACGCCGGCTTTCTTGGCCGCGTTGTCTATCACCGTCTGCTGTATCAGCTGCTCGAGTGCCATCTCACCTAACTGCTGGGTGTCGAAGTTGGCGAACTGCTGGGGATTGCGGCGGCGCGCCTCCTCGTACTGGTTGTTCAGTTCTTCACGCTTGCGCTGATATTCCGTATAGTCGATCTTGGTCGACCCTACCTTGGCAACCGTGGTCTGGTCGCCGAATATATTACGACTGTTTGTGAGGGCGTCCCCCACGATGAAGGCAAGCAATGCAACGCCTATCACCACGATCAGAAATACCGATTTGGATCTGATTTTCTCTAATGTTGCCATTTATGTAGCTCTGTATTTTGTTACTAAGTTGTTATGCAATCTTCAGTGTGTTCGTTTCGCATAAACATGCGCGTCCAACAGCCTCGCGAGGCCATTAAACGCGCAAAGGTAATACTTTTTGGCGTATTTAGCAAATTCGCGCCTTAAATAGGCCGTTTTTAGATTCTTTTTGTCAGTCTTGCAGTCCGTTTCCTATAGATTGAACGCCTTGCGGATGGCCGGCACCATGTCCAGCTGCTCCCAGGCGAACCGCTGCACGTCGCGCTCTACCTTGTCGCGCTGGATGGCGGACACGAAGGTTGTGTTCTCGGGTTTACGTCCCACATGGCCGTAGGCAGCGGTGGCGCGGTAAATCGGGTTGCGCAGTCCGAAGCGCTTCTCGATGCTGCGCGGACGCATGTCGAACAGCTCGCTCACCTTCACGGCGATCTCCGGGTCGCTCATGTCCGCCTTCGCGGTACCGTGGGTGTTGATGTACAGGTTGATGGGATGCGCGCGGCCGATGGCGTACGACACCTGCACCGTCACCTCGCCGGCCACGCCGGCCGCCACCAAGTTCTTGGCGATGTGACGTGCCGCGTATGCCGCGGAGCGGTCAACCTTCGAGGGGTCCTTGCCCGAGAAGGCACCGCCGCCGTGGTAGCCGCGGCCGCCGTAGGTGTCCACGATTATCTTGCGGCCCGTCACGCCGGTATCGCCGTGAGGCCCTCCGATCACGAACTTGCCTGTCGGATTCACATACACCTTGGTACGGCTGTCGTACATGTTCCGCACCTCTTCGGGATACTGTTCCAGCACACGCGGTATCAGCACCTTGCGCACGTCGTCGGCGATAGTGTCCAGGATGGTGCGGTCTGCCTTGTTACGGGCCTCGGCAGTATCTTCCAGCGCCTCCACGAACTCGTCGTGCTGCGTCGACACCACGATGGTGTCGATATGCACCGGCTTGCGGTTGCTGTCATATTCTATCGTCACCTGGCTCTTGGAGTCGGGGCGCAGATAGCTCACCTGCTTACCCTTGCGGTAATAGGTCATATCCTTCCCCTCGCGGCGTATCTCGGCCAGTTCCTTCACTAATTTGTGCGACATATCGAGCGTAAGGGGTATCAGTTCATCGGTCTCGTCCACTGCGTAACCGAACATCATGCCCTGGTCGCCGGCGCCCTGCAGCTCGGCCTCATCGTTGTCCGACAGCGCGTTCAGCTCGGCCACTTTGCCGGCGTCCACACCACGGTCTATGTCCTCGCTCTGGCCGTGGATGGCGGTGAATATGCCGCAGCTGTCGCAGTCAAAGCGGTAAGCGCCACGGTTATAGCCTATCTTGCGTATCACGTCGCGCACCACCACCGGCACGTCGATGTATGCCTGCGAGTCCACCTCGCCCGACACCACAACCTGACCCGTGGTCACAAGCGTCTCCAGAGCCACATGGCTCTCCGGGTCGCGCGCCAGGAATTCGTCCAGCAGCGCGTCGCTGATCTGGTCGGCAACCTTGTCCGGGTGCCCTTCCGACACCGATTCCGATGTAAATAGGTAGTTCCCGTTAGTCAATACGGGAGATTTTTCAGTCTGCTTCATATAATAAAAATTTAGGCGGCTGTCAGATGCAGTCGCCGTGCAGATGTCTTACTGTCATGCCCCGGGCGTACAGTCGGTGCGCCGAGGTATTGCAGTTTTAGCATTTTTTACACGGTGGTTGCAAGCAGCCAAATTTGTCCACCGGACCCGTCCGATTGTCCGCTTTCGCGGCCTCCTCTCCGAATCCATCCGCAAAGTTACAACATTTCCCCTTAATATGCAACTCCCGTTCCAAAAACCGCACATTTATATGTTTTTATGTCGGAATTTATTAACTTTGTGGAAGGAATCAGAACAAAATCAAAATGCTAATGCCATGATAGAAGATATTTTGAGATACAACCGGGAGTTTGTGGAGCGCAAGGAATATACACGTTACGAGACGTCGAAATATCCGGACAAGAAGATAGCGATAGTGACGTGCATGGACACGCGCCTGGTCGAGCTGCTGCCGGCGGCGCTGGGCATCCGCAACGGCGATGTCAAGATGATCAAGAATGCCGGAGGCACCATCACCAATCCGTTCGATTCCACCATGCGGTCGCTGTTGGTGGCCGTATATGAGTTAGGCGTGAACGAAATCATGATAATCGGCCACACCGGCTGCGGCGTGCAGGGCATGAATGCCGGGAAGATGCTCAATCTGATGCGCGAGCGCGGCATCAGCGAAGAACACATCACGTTGATGCGCCACTGCGGCATCGACCTGGACCAATGGCTTCACGGTTTCGAGGACACGGCGGATGCCGTGCGCGAGACTGTCGACCTGGTGCGCAACCACCCGCTGATGGCCGCCGACGTCCGAGTGTCCGGTTACATAATCGACTCCCTCACCGGCGCCCTCCAGCCCCTCCCCGTCTCCCTTTAGCCCAGCCGCCGGTCGCATCTACAGCCTGAACAGCCAGCGCTTCGCGCCGGAACAGAACGGGCTCCGCGACCTGCAAAGCCGAAGCCGAGACTGCCGAATCCGGCCTGCCGAAGCCGAGACTGCCGAAGCCGAGACTGCCGAAGCCGAGACTGCCGAAGCCGGCCTGCCGAAGCGCGGAGCCGTTCAGTTCAAAGGCAAAGCCTTTGCCCGTCGTCCACCACTCCTCCTCTCTCCCCTTAACCTCAATCTAAACACCTAATAGTTCCTTCCCATGAATAACCCGCCCCTGCAAGAGCCGCCCGCCTACTACCGGCCCCTGGTTCCCAACGGCTGCCGTCGCGCCCCCTGGCACGACTACCACTCCCGCTGCATCTACATGATAACCATCAACCGGGCGCCCGGCATCCTCCCCTTCTCCTCTCTCGCCGGAATCCCCGGCAGCCACGACTGGAAGCCACGCACCGTCCTCACCCCCACCGGCGAAATAATAGCTTCCTGCATCTCCGAGCTTAAAGCCGCCTTCCCATTCACCCGGATCCTCAGGCGCGTCATCATGCCGGAGCATATCCATTTTGTCCTCTTCGTCACCGAAGCCACTGACACCCACCTCGGCGACATCATCCTTGACCTTAAAGGCGAGTGCACCCGCCGCTACCACGGCACCACAAAACAGGCAGTCCGGGAGGCGCCCTTAGTCTCAATCTTCGAGGAAGGCTATCATGACCGCATCCTGCTGAAGAAAGACCAGCTGCAGCGCATGCTCTGCTATGTCAGCGACAACCCGCGCCGCCGTATGGAACGCATGAGCCATCCCGACTTCTTCCACCGCACCCTCATAGCCGGGCCCTGGCGGCACCCGCTACGAAGCCTATGGCAATATCCACCTGCTGGAGGATCCCGACATAGAGGCCGTGAAAATCAGCCGTAAATATTCGCCCGACGAACTGATACACCGCAAGCGTATCTGGATGCACACGGTGCAGAACGGGGGCGTCCTCGTCTCCCCTTTCATCTCCCCGGCCGAAAAGAAGGTCGAGAACTGGGCCTGCAACGCAGGCGGCCGCATCATCCTCATCACCGACAATGGCTTCGGCACCAACTACACTCCCAAAGGTATGCTCCACACCCTCTGCTCGGAAGGGCGCCTGCTGATCATAGCCCCCACCGAGCACCGCACCGCCTCCATAGCTCTTGACCGTGCCACCTGCATGCAGATGAACGCCCTGGCCGAAACCGTAGCCGCCTATTCGCTCCGCCGGCTGTAACGGCATGGAAAGAAAACCGTGCCCGGCACTTCACGCCGGAACAGAACAGCTCCGCGCCAATGAAAGCCGCCTGCAAAGGCAGCCCAAGGCTCAAACCCGCCTGCCGAAGCGCGGAGCCGTTCAGTTCAAAGGCGAAGCCTTTGCCTCAAGTCAGGAGAAGAATCCAACATCCGGTCCGGCCTCATGAAGAAATCCAAGATTGGAATCCCCTGATCAAAACCTGTCGGCATAAGTTCGGTACTGGTTGGATTCACTAATCCAAAGCTATGCCGTTCTCTGTCTTCCATTGCTCCATCCGCTGTTTGTATGTATTAAGGAAGTTACGGTACTGATTAACCTCAGATGAGCTCATGGTTCTTACAGGTCTACTGGCACCCCACATGTATTGATGGCTACTACCACCACTCAAAGGAGTGGTCGGACATCTGAACCCATTATAATCTATAAGGCCCCATCCATAATTATTTCCAGATATATATGCCCCTGCCACAGGTTTACTTCCCCAGCCACTAGTGTATATGTTCCATTCGGGAACAGGGACTTGCTGTAACCAACAGCATACATTAATCCCGTTATTTACATCAGAAACCCAATATCCCCTGCCTTTAGAAAAACAAGGCTTCTTATTATAGGCCCATCCATAAGTGTTCCAGCTTGTTGCATTTTTATAAAATGGCGAATAATAGCCATCAGAATCAAGATGTCTGGCTATAAATTTAGCTATTTCGTCCCCGCTGGCACCTACGGAAGGTTGTGATGGCCAGGTGGTTCCTAAATACCAGTGGTCTAATTTATACATCCACTGCTGGGTCTCTCTGAAATCTCCATTTGAGTTCAAAAATTCCGTACCGCTATCTGAATTTATTTTCCATCCGCTCTGAGTGGCGTAAAACTTAGATTCCGGTGCCACACTTCTCGGAGACATTCCTAATGTTCTATCAGGAATCATATAATATGTGCCGTTTTGATTTAATATAACATCATAAATCAGACATTTCGTTGATTTTAATGTCACACTGACTACATAATCCTCATATAAGTTCCTATTACTCTTATGACGAGCTTTGATTATTATGGAGCCAGTTATATTTTTGTCGTTTGGACCCATACGGAAAGCATTAATTGTAAACATTCCATCGGAGAGTCCACTCAGGCTTCTTTTTCTCTTGGCACTCCATGAATCTGTCATACCGGTTTGAATCGCTTGTATAGAACCAGTCAGATTATCCGTCTCATGAATACATAAATCCAAATTCTGATCGAAACTTGAAGTAACATCGAATACATAATTATCCGGATCCATAAGATGAACCGCAAATGTTACACTTTTGGCGATGCCGTTGGGATTATCGGTGGCGGAAGAGAAGCAATTAAGAGTGAGCTGATGACCGTCCTCCACGTATGTGTCTCCGCTTTCAAGACGGCTCATGGTCACGTCCTGTATCTTTCGGTTGGATTTGGGTTGTACCACTTGCACATATACCGGCTGGATGTTAGGATCGGAATGTGATACCTTGATTGTGGCGCGTCGCTCGCCGTTGGTGGTATTCGGTCCCGCAGTGATGATCAGGTTCTGGTTGTTGCCACCCTGTGTGGTAAACTTAGCTTTGTTTCCGAAACTCGAGGTGGTGAAATTAGAACTCGATGCCGACCAGACATATATGTCGCTCCCCGTCATGACTGGAAGTGTGATTGAACCTCCGCTGCCAGCCAAAGTCCTTTCTATGGTGCCCACGCTATTGTCCACCGTAAGCAACGCCGCATCCTCGTCTATGGTGAGATGCTGCAATGTAATCTGTTTTTCCAGATGCACTTTCTTGCCGTTAGGATCCTTGTTCTCCGCCACTACCTTATAGTATCCGAATATCACATACTTATCGTTTTTATCTCGTGGAGCCTTCGGTCCGGCATCCAATGATACCGTCGGAGCGGTAGGCGTGGGATAACATTCGAAATGATTGTAATCAGCTCCTATTTTATCCACCGGCTCTATACGCCATGCCAGGTCGTTGGTGCTCACTTTGACCTGCACCCGGTTCTTGCTGTCATAGTTACCCGGGAATGTCAGGAACGTTTTCGACAACACCAGGAAATTACCTTGCCCATCGGTCACATAATTGTCATCGGTTGCATCCCATTCATCCTCTACGGAATAATCAAAGAGGGGTATATTATACTCGTATGCTTCCTTGTCTGTCTCGCGGCCGCGGTCCAGCACGCCCTTGATTACCGCCGTATATACAAAATTACGCTTCAGTAACTGAGCCTCTCCAAGATTCGCGAGATTGAAACGGTAATACGAGAGTTTCGTATCTTTCCTGACCTCTCCAGTCAGGTTGCCGTTCTCGTCCCTGACCTTGTCGTAATAATAACCGGCGATTATAAGACAGGTAGTGACCTTATCATTCACCACCGTGGTGTTGACGATGTTTGGAAAACAGTACAGGCTGGCGTTGCACACCTGGCCTTTGCCATCTGTGGACTCGGCCGGCATGTATTCGCCGGGATTGTCGGCGTCGGGTTCGGCCTGCGCCTCATCAAGAGGCACTATCTTGCTGCCGTCTGGCACGATGCCGTCAGTATAGGCAAAACCGCCGGTGCGGTAATTGCATACCTTCACCCATTTCACATCCAGTGCATCCTCGCACAGGTTAGTCAGGTCTATGCGGCATATCGAACGCGAGAATCGAAACTCACCGTCTATGAAGTATTGCTTTTCCGGGCCTTCACCTTCAGTCTTATAGGAGAAGTCGATGGTCCGGTCAGTATCGGAGGAACTTACGAAGCGCCCCCACAGAGGCATGATGCCGGGATAACGGGCAGTTACCGATGTGGAGAACCAGAACGCCAACTTACCGTTCACCTCTCCGTAACTCTGGTTGCCGAAAGTGTTCAGGTAATCCTCAGTACTATTGAATCCGCTCGGCAGAAATGAGTTACAGTTGCCCACCAACAGCACCTGATACTTATGCTCGCGTTCATTGCTCGGCTCTATTTCCAACGGAATGTCAAAAGTGAGCTTGCTTATCCCTCCGCTCATCTTCACATTGGCTTTCTTAACAGCCGCCAACGTATTGTCTTCCTCGGAAAAAAACATGATATACGCTTCTTCCACTCTTGTTTCGCGAGCGTTTGCCATGATGCCTCGGGTCTGCTCTATCTCCCCGTCGACCGTAAAAGGCACGGACGCCTCGAATTCCCCCTCCCTATGACGCACCGTATCGGAGATGTCGTCGGTGCATCCCAAAAGCCCCATGCTGATTGTCAGCCACAAGGCTGGCAGTAATGTCCTGGATAGTTTCATCTATGTTGTTGTAATAATTATCAATCAGAATATCTCGTACATCTTGCCGCCGTCTTCCCATGCGTCGCCGAAGAGGGGATACTGGGTCACCGTTATCGTGACCTGTAGACGCGGACTGACCCTAATGGTCAGGCTGCGGCTTCTGTAATCCACACCTTCCGGTATCTCACTCAATGCGGTTAATATCATATTCCCTCCGCTCTGCAACGAGCCTTGCGGACGCTCCGCGGAAAATATGTCTCCTTTCACTGTCTTGTCACCGGAGAATTCTTGTTCGGGAGTTCCGGAATCTTTCTCCTCGTCTGTCAGTTCCCATCGCATCTTCCAGTCCTCGCCGGGAATATCCGACGCGACATGCACGGCATACGCAGATCCTTCCGCTCCACCAAGTGCGATATACTTGCTTTCCACACTGAGCCAGTGCACACCGTCGAACACAATGAACGTGTCGATGTTGGTCCAGTCTATTATGTCGGCGCGTATGTTGGCCTGGATGGTCTCGTACGCCTTCTGGGGCGTATCCTCGCCAGGGCCAAGCACGCTTGTTATCACGATGTTGTAGCTGTGGTTGCGCAGCACGTCCATCAGCTCGGATACCGGTTCCGTACTTTCATTCCCATCATTCCCATCATTCCCATCACTCCCACTACTCCCGTCATTCCCAATCCTCTTGGCGAAGTCAACGCGATACCATGTCGTGGTCTGCGAGCTGCCGTAACGGCCTCCTATCAGCACGGCGGCACGCTTCAGCCTGTTCTCGTCGCCCGGATCGGCGTTCTCCTTGCCGAACCGCACCTCCGACTCCGGGATATATACCTTGTCCGTTATACTTCGTCCGTCGACAGACACCACCCCTTCGCCCCAGTGCCATTCCGCCATCGTCGACACCGCGCCGTCCGAGGACTCGCCGCCCCAGCCGGGGTCAGATACGCTGACGTCCGAAGGCAACGAGGGAGATTTCATTCGCGGCACAAGCACCGGAAGATAATCCTCGTCCCTCGTCACTTTGGACAGGTCCGGAACCATCGCGGCCACTGAACTCACCTTTGACACACATATATCAGTTATTCTGAAATTTGTCACTTCGTCCGCGAGCGAGACGTTGACGCGGGCCATGTCGCGCAGCAGGTCCATTCGTATCTCGCTCACCTTGGCGCTGCGGTCTATCAGTCCAGCTTTGCCGTTGCCCGTGCGGGCTATCCCCCAGAAGGTCATTTTGTCGGGGGTGTCGGTGCCGGGAGCGGCCGGCGTCAGGGTGCGGTTGCAGTACTGACGTATCTCGTCATAGCTTTTGCCCTCGGCATCCTCGGGCAGCGTCAGCGACCCGGCGTTGGCTACAAGCACCGGCAGCAGATAGTCTGGTGCCTCGGAGTCCACACCGAGCTTTACGGTGAATTCCACATCGTATGCCGCGGCGCTTCCATCGGCGGTAGCAGGACGTGTTATGTCCTCTTCCTTTACCGTCACCATTCTATAGAACTTGTCGGGAGTCGTGGCGAACGCATTGCAGGAGCTTGCGGTCGCAGGAGTGAACAGAAGCACGGCGGCGTCCATGATGCGGTTCTCGACATGGTCGGTGCCGGCGGCGCGTGTCGGCGCCCCCGCTTCGGTAGCGCTCATGCGCAGCGTCAGACGTACGGTTACGTTGCCGTCACCGTTGGTTTCGGGTCCCGGGGCATCTCCTCTGTCGCCCGAGCACCCTCCGGCCATCAGTAGGACGGCAAGCACGATTACATATTCAGTTATTTTGTTCATTGTACCTGTTTTTACTGCAGTGATACATTGTAGGAATAGACCTTCCAGCCGTTTACGGTCACGGTCACGACGAAGGCTCCCGGAGGTCCCGGCTCCACCTGGAAGTCGAGGTGCCATTCGTCGTCGAGATCCAGGTCGGCGTATGGTATCCGTGCCAGCATAGGCGACAGAGGCCCGTCGTATATCGGTTCTTCAATAGGAGGATAAATGACACTGAGTTGCGAGTCATCACCTTTATGCAGACGCATCACTGTGAATAAGTGGCTATGTCTAAACGGGTCGCTTTCCGTGTCTGATGCAGGCCTATAGAGAGTCGGGACCGTAGCGGTCATGGCGCGCCGGAAGTCGTAGCGGCCGTTGGTGACGCTGATGCGTGCCTCTGTCGGTGACTCAAGTGCGGCGCCGTTGACCGACGTGACTGTAACCAGCACGTTGTTGGTGATCTTGTGCATATCCGCATGGTGAGTCACGGAGCTGTCGCCGTCCACCTTCACACCGGCAAGGAGATTGTGCCACACATGCTCCTCCTGCTGTTCCACCTCGGCGCCGTTGATGGAGAGGGAATGGTTCTCCAGCAGTACGGCGTTGTCGATGGTATGCCGCGACCGCACGCCGCCCCAGCTCACCACGTTGTAGCTGCCGTAAGGCACCCTCCATTCCACGGTATGGTCCGGGGCCATGTCCTCGGTCCGGAACGTACGCGACTCCACGAACGTCCCTTTGTCGGCGTCGTACAGCGACACCGCCACATTGTCCACCTCAGCGCCGAACAGGTCGATCTCATGTTCGGGGTCGGCGTCGTTCTCGCGCGAGTGCAGGTATGTGAAGTGCAGCCTGAGCGGTGCCTCGCATGGATCGGGATGGTCCAGGATGCACGACTGTGTCACCAGCATCGCGCCCAGCGCCGTAAGAAGCATGTATGGTTTCAGTTTCATCTGTCCTGTCTGTTTGGTGGGAGCCGGTGCCGCAAAGCCCCGGTTCCCTGAGAGGTTGCCGTACTGCATATTATTATTGCAGCACCGTGCCGCCCATGTCTATCACAGTCCACTTCTTGACGGTGATCTGTGCCACGAGCCATCCTTCGGGATCGAGGGGTTGGTCGGGATCGGTGGGCACCACGTCGCCGCCGTCATGGGCGCCGAGGGCCTTGATGTCGGTCACGTTGATCTGATAGTAGCAGTTGCGGTCCACGCGGTACTTCAGGCTCAGGTCATCGCTGTCCTTGTCCGTCATCAGGTTCACGCGATAGTAGACAAGACCGCCGGTGAACTTGTAGGCTGCGTAATCTGAAGGCAGTTTTGCGGCAGTGATATATTGGTTAGCGGCTGCCTCGGATGTGAAATAGAGGATTTTGTACTCTGCGTCGGATGCATATACCAACGATCCGGTCTTGGCGTCATGCTTCACTACGGTCCAGAAGTCGCCGCTGGCATTCCTGTTGCCGGGGGTCAGATCCACCTTGTTGGTGGAGGTGTTGGCCTTGGCGCCGGAGTAGATGGCATCGGGCGTTGCCTTGAGGCGGATCAGGGCGAAGGTGGTGTTGCCGGTCACGGGATTCTCTGTGCGGTTCTCGGCGAAGTATTCGAACTCGCTGCATTTCGTGGCGCTGCTCCAGTCGGTGCAGGCATCCTTGAACGTGGCGGTGGTCACGTCGGGCATGGCTGTGTATCCGCCGTAAGTGCCGTTGCCTTCCGTCTTGCTGCCGAGCGGCGTGTAGACGCCGGTAGCTATCTGTGACAGCTGGTTGTATGGTGTCATCACCATCTCCTTTGCGGCCTGGGCCACTAAGAACTTGGCATCGCTGAAAGTGGCGTTGATGGTCTCCCGCACCTTGACGGCGTTCTCGCCCTCGGACACGTACTTAACAAGGGCCTTGGCCGTGGCGCGGTCCACGTCGATCTTGACCAGGTTCTTGGTCTCGGCCTCGGCCTCCTTGCACTTCACCACGGCCACCTTGTCCGAACGGCCTATCATTACGAACTGGTTCTCGTCGGCTATCTGTGTGTTGAGCGAGTGGAACAGCTGGGCCTGGAAGTCGGCGAGTTTCGTGGTCTCCACTACCGCAGGAATCTCGGCGGCGGGATCGCCGGTCGTCAGATAGCTGGACTCGCCTGTGATGGGCGACGCTATGGCGTAGATTATCTTCTCGCCTGTAGTGATCTTGATGGGGGTTGTCTTGCCATTCTCGTCGAGGGTCACCGTCTCGTGGGCCTCGAGGATGCCCTCGGCAAATACATAAAGCTGCATCTGGGCGATGCGCTGTTCTTCGGCAAGGCCGTCCTCGTCTTCGGCCCGCGTGCCGTTCGACGCCACGCTGACCTTGAAGCTGGCGTATGTGCTCTCGCCTTTAGTTCCGTTTCCTGTCTCCGGGCCCTCCTGGTTCGCGCACGAACCGAACCCAAGCAGTGCGGCCACACAGGCCGCCGTTAAAATTCCGGTTTTCATTGTTGTTTTTTTGGTTTATAATTTGGTTGAGTTGTGATCGTTCTTATCGGTCATGATTCGATACAGGTAGTCCGGCATTACATATTTGTGTGTTTGTGCCGCAGTCAAAATTATTAGCGGTGCAAAATTAGGCATCCTCTTCACTTCCGGCACCAAAAACGGCAGGACAATATATGGACAGGACTATTTTTCGCATGGAATATCCACTGACAACGTGTAACTTTGCAACGCAAGGACAATCTTGGGCGCCGGTATGACGACAATATGCATCCCTCCCGTTTGTTAATTACAATGGATTTTATGTCCCTTGACGATCACTTTTGGATACAATAATTCTGACGATCACTTTTGACTACAATAATAATGACCAAAACCAACCTTATCTTTCGTGCCCTGTTGGGGCCCTGTATTTTTGCAATGCTCCTTGCGACTGCGGCATGCCATAAGGAACGCACCGTTCCAGGCACGGCGTGGCCTTCCATCTCTCCCGAAGTCGACAACATCGTTGCCCGACTCGAAGCGGGATACGTGGGGGACTACGATTCGATGACATTCCATACCTTTATCGACAGCCTCGAACTGCTCACAAGGGGCAATAAATTACCCCCCCCCGAATTAAAATCCGCGGTCGCGTACTGGAAAGCCTATATGTACTATTGTGAAGATCGAGATTCACTCCAGCAGGTCTATGCAGACAGTTGCGTGGCCCTTACGGACTCTGCCAGTTATCCCTACGTATATGCCCGCGCCCGCATACTGCAAATCTATAACAAAATACCCGACGTGCCCGAATTCCAGGCCATGGCAGGTGCCATCAACGTGTTTAAACAAGCAAAGGATTCGGTTAGTGTAGCCAAGACATACAACACTATGGGTGTCCGGCTTTTCCTTATGACCAACACTGTCGAGGGAATCAAATATATGAAGACAGGCAGGAAATACACGCGGCCTCTTTCCAAAATGAGATTCAAGTCAGACTTCAATTTATTCATGGCCTACAATGATGCCATAAAACATAACTATAGATTGCCCGGCGATACGAAGTCCGAACTTTATGTCATGGCAGACAACCTCTTACAGAATCCACTGTTTTCCTCACGTCCGCCCCATATTCGTGCCGGCGTGCTACGTTGCAAATACCTGCAGACAGGAGATGTCAGCTGGCTGTACCGGATCGACACAGTGGGTCTGAGTCCAAAGGGCATGTGGCTCAAGCCCGTCCTTGAAGGATGGCTTACCGATCATTTTGTAAGAAAAGGTGTACCGGATTCAGCACGCCTCCATTTTAACAGGATACCCCGCAACATAGCTTACGATTACGCCAACCAAGATGATGTATTTGCCGCGTGCAGGGATTATTTTCGGATGATCAAGAATACTGACTCCGCAACTTATTATGACGATTTATATAAGGCTTTCGTCTCCTATTCGTTACAAGAAACTCAACGATATATGGCCATTGCTAAAAGCGTGTCGGACGATGAACTGGTGGCAATCGAACAAGGATTCAAGAAAAAGGAGCAAGGGACCCGGACTTACACATGGATAGGGAGCGTGGCCATTCTGCTGCTCTGCGGCGCAGGGACCTGGCGGGTGGTGAGGCTGCTGCGCCGCAGGCACATTACGGACACCAGGAAGCTGACGCAGGAACTGGACGAGGTGAAGCGCCGTCAGATGATGACGGAGGTAAAGGCCTCGGACGAGTCGAAAACCTCTGCTCCGGACTGGGAGAAGGTGGAGTCGCTGTTCGTGGAGACGAACCCGAAGTTCATCGAGGAGCTGTACCGTCGGTATCCGGGGCTGACGCCCGGCGACGTGCGAATGGCGTGCTTCACGCTGATGGGAATGGAGACCAAGCACATAGCGCGCCTGCTGAGCATCAACCCCTCCTCCGTTGCCAAGAACCGCTACCGACTGCGCCAGAAGCTCGGTCTCGGCCCCGACCAGACACTCGATGCCTTCCTCCACTCCCTCGCCTCCACCCTCCCCGACTGAACGGTCGGATAATTTTCGGAGGAAATTCGTGTTTATATAGAGGGGCCGGGAACAAGAAGGCCAAGAACCAGAAACAAAGAAACAGGATAGAAGATGGGCGTATGTTATCTGCAGGTAGAGGGGCTGACCAAGAGTTACGGCGACAGGGTGCTGTTCAGCGACATCAGCTTCGGCATAGACCAGGGCGAGAAAGTGGGACTGGTGGCACGCAACGGCACGGGTAAATCCACTTTCCTGGACATCCTTACAGGGCGCGAGTCGCCCGACTCCGGTTCGGTGATATGGCGCAACGGCATCCGCGTGGGCTATCTGGAGCAGCAGCCTCCCCTCGACTCTGACCTCAACGCCGTGGACTACGCCACTCCCGACTGTCCCGCCAGCCTGACGCCCGGCGAATGGAACGGCCGCGACATGGCGCGCCAGATGCTCGGCCAGTTCGGCATCGATGACATGACGCTGCCCGTCTGCAAACTCTCCGGTGGCCAGGCCAAGCGTGTGGCGCTGGCCAAGGTGCTTCTGACCGAACCGGACATGATTATCCTGGACGAGCCCACCAACCACCTTGACATCGAGATTGTGGAATGGCTGGAGGACTATCTGCAGCGCCGCAAGGTAACGCTACTGATGGTGACGCACGACCGCTGGACCCTGGACCGCGTGTGCAACCGTATCATCGAAATCGAGGGCGAGACCCTGTACAGCTACGACGGCAACTACGACTACTACATACAGAAGCGCACCGAGCGGATGGAGAACCGCGAGGCGGAGTTGGGGCGTGTGCGCAACCTGCTGCGCGGCGAGCTGGAATGGATGCGCCGCCAGCCGCAGGCCCGTGGCTCGAAGGCCAAATACCGCATCGACAACTTCTACGACCTTGAGGCACGCAGCCATTCGGCCGGTCCGGAGAAGGACGTGCGCCTGGACGTGAAGGCCGGCTATATCGGCTCCAAGATATTCGAAGCTAAGAACGTATGCAAGGCTTTCGGCGACAAGGTGATACTGCGGGACTGGAGCTACACCTTCGCCCGCTATGAGAAGGTGGGAGTCGTCGGTCCCAACGGCGTGGGCAAGTCCACGTTCATCAAGATTCTGCTGAACCGCCTGCAGCCCGATTCGGGCAGCATCGACACGGGCCAGACCGTGAAATGGGGCTATTACAGTCAGGAGGGGATCACCGGCTTCGACGAGAACGCCAAAGTGATAGACGCCGTGCGCACCATCACCGACCGCGTCCGCATCGACGACAAGACCACGCTGACGGCCCAGCAGTTCCTGACCCGCTTCCTGTTCACGCCCAAGGACCAGCAGAAATTCATCCACAAGCTAAGCGGCGGCGAGCGTCGTCGTCTGTACTTAGCCACCGTGTTGATGCAGGAGCCCAACTTCCTGGTACTTGACGAGCCCACCAACGACCTGGACATCATGACACTGGCCGTATTGGAGGATTACTTGGCAAACTTCAAGGGATGCGTCATCGTGGTAAGCCACGACCGTTATTTCCTGGACCGCGTGGCCCAGCATCTGTTCGTGTTCAAGGGCGACGGCGAGATCAAGGACTTTCCCGGCGACTATTCCACCTACCGCCATTGCGTGGCGCAGGAACGCGCCGCCAAGCGCAGCGAGGCCGCAGCCGCCGACCCCGCAAAGAAGGCGCAGAAGCAGAACCGCCCCCGCACCGAGCAGAAACGCAAGATGTCGTTCAAGGAGCGGCGCGAATACGAGCAACTGCAGACACGCCTGGAACAGCTGGGCGCCGAGCGCGCCGAATTGGAGGCGTCCATGAACTCCGGCACGCTGACACACGAGGAGCTATCCGCAGCCGGTGTCCGCATCCAGCAGATCATCGACGAAACGGACAGCTCCGAATTCCGCCTCCTCGAACTGATGGAGCTCGAAGGTTAATCTTTTCAGCACATTGCCGGAACAAGCAAGATCTCTTTCCTATAATATCTTAATCTCTCTTTGGCACTGTTATTTTGTCACAGTGTCAGAGATAGTCTCTAAGGCATCGTTCCTTAAAGCTTCTACGAAATGACAGCAACAATGACGAGGAATTTCACTCATTTCCTCCGGTATGTTGCTATCTTGATAAAAAATTTGTCATCTACCAATACATATACTGAAGGCGTATAAGAGTAGAAGGTTGGTTCCTCATATTCGCCTAAATATTTTTTCAGTTTCCTCATCAGATCCTGTTCTTCCTCTGTCAGCGTGGGTTTGGCCTTCAGAGCAAGGTAAGAATCGTAATACATCACCGCTTTCGCCCATATATCATAATCAGTTTCCGGTATTCCCACTACATAATAGTACCAGAATGGGTTCACAAAATCCATTATTCTTGTACCGCCTTTCATGGCATCCTTGAAGTCATAAGCATCTTTCTCAATGGACACACTTTCATTGCCATCCACATCACCATGGCCGATGCCAAATTCCAATTGCAAATTCGGGAACGCCTTGTGCAGAGTTGATTCTATATGAAATTTCCATAAATACTCTCCGTACGAAGCTTCTACCTTCACATGATTTGGTATACTTCGACGGATTTCTGCTTTTAATTGTTCCGTATCATCAGATGACGATGGTGTATTCCCATTCTCATTCCATTCTTCATTCTCCCGAGAATTGTCCGGTTCATCACGTCCGCACGACACGACAGCGAACGCTGTGAATACTAAACAAATGGCAATTATAACTCCATTATATTTCCATGAATACTTCATAAAAATCTTTGTATAAAACAGGCTCAGCGGCGGAGTCCGTGGCAGGGTGTAGCCGCTGAACCGGGGTTACTTAGAAATGAACACCAAGATTGAATCTGATACCTTTTGTAAAGGAATCCCCGGCCTTGGTGTCGCCTATGCCTTCAATCTTAAAAGAGGGTGTATGATTCCAGCCAAACAGGAAATCAACTCCTAACAGGACATTCCCTAATTTAAAGGTCACTCCCGGGCCTCCCGAGACTCCTCCTCCTATTATCATGTCTTTGACATTCTTCACTGATAATAAAGAGAGATCTCCAGCAACTTCAAAATTAATCATGAAAAACTTAGTCAATGGATATCCATAAATAGGTCCAAAATGAAATGCCTGGCCCTCTCCGTCACCTCCGCCCAGTCCATAATTCATATTCCAGCCCAACGTCACACCTAATCCCTTATCCCCGAATAAGCGATACTTTATGCCATAGAACCCGTATTTAAAGGAATCATAGCCTGCATCATACGTAAACGACATCCCGCTGAAGCTTTCAGCACTCTTTTCGTCGGCAACTTCAGTTCCCGCGTCCTGTCTTGAAGCCGTGTTACCCGCGTCAGGATCAGATTTTGCGGTGTCATATACGACAACTTTTTCCGGGTCACTGTCCGGCCGGACGTTGCCGCCCCCACTTTCTGAAGACCGGGCCTCGGCATTCGCACTTTCAGGGATTGTCAGTACCATTCCCACATAGCAGAAGCTTGCTGCATCGGGATTGGCTTTGATCAGAGCCTGCTCGGTGACGCCATACGTCTTGGCGATAGTCGTCAGCGTCTCGCCCCGCTCCACCACATGTGTCTTTTCTTCAGCATAGCCAGCAAACACCAGAGCCACAGACACTAAAGATGTGATCAAAAATCTCTTGTTCATTGTTATTGTTTTAGTTAATATGTATACTTTATCTATTCCACGAAGCCAGTCCCGTGCCATGACATACGGGGCAGTCTCCGGCATCGTTACACAATGTACATGTGTATGTCATTCCCCCTTTATGCACAACTTTAGTACCTCCGCAGGCAGAACATTTCTTGTAACCGTGACACGACAGACATAGTTCACCGGCCACCGTGTTAAGTGTGCCCTGTTTCCTTTTCTTATATTCATCAAGGGTCGTGGGATTGGAGCCGCTGTCTCCCGATTCATACGAGCCGCCGCTATATCCGCCGTATTTCGCACTCAGATAATTAGTATATGCCTGCTCGGCATCAAAATCCGAGGCATAAGGATTACTCGCCTTGAAGTTACTGATGAACGTCTGTTTCTCCATCTGCACCTGCTGCATGGTCTGATTCATCAGCATATTATATGTGGCATTGTAATTCATATTCTGGACTGACACATCCCGAATGGTCTTGGCCATAATCTGATTGGCCACAGTACCTGTACCCATACTTCCCGAAGCTCCGACAGACGGGCGACCATACGACGGAGTGTACAACGAATTGGAATTCCGATTTGACTTCGACATCTCCACGGCCGCGTATGTTGTGGCTCCAGCCACCAACACGCCTCCTATTACTCCGGCAATGATATTATTACGCTTCTTCACCCATGCCTCATGGTTCTTGCGCGCTACGCCGGCCAATTCCGTGCATTTGGACTTCATTTCGCTTGTGGCCTCACGATTCAGACGGGCAGCGTCAAAGTCTTCGGCTGCCTGACGCCATTTCCCACGATTGAATTGTGCCAATCCCCGGTTGAAATAAGCCACTGCCGACGCATCGTCCTTAATTATACTATTGTATATCTTCACCGCTTTGCCATACTCCCCGGCTCGGAATCTACGGGCGGCATTGTCATATTTCATGGCGAGTTGGCCACGGACCTGCTTTTGCGCCTCATCGTTGTTGTCGGCTGTTTTCCGGTCGGCCTCGGGATTGGACTTGGGAAGTTGAGGTATGTTAAGTGCCATGCCGGCATAACATTCTTTGGCTTCCGGATTCAGCAATTTCAAAAAATCGACCGGTACATCGTACGTTTTTGCTATCGACTCCAACGATTCTCCACGGTCCACGGTATGGGTTATCAACTTCCCTCCGGCTTTCTCCACATTCCTGACCGCCTCCTCCTTATATTGGATTTCCTCGGCTACACGCCACACCACTTCATCCCCCGAAATGGAATCCTGCGCTCCTACCTGCCCGCAAGCCAGAATCCCGGCCAAAACGCCCAGGATCACCTTACATTTCACAAGGGTATCCGTAAAGGAAAATACTTTGAATTTCATTGGGTCTGGATAATAAGGTAGTTCGACATCTTCCAGAAGGCATTCGGGTTCTTGATTTTCAGTGTGTAGCTTCCGTTGCCGTCCGTAGTGAGGTCGTACGAGGTCTCAGGCATTGCAGTCAGGATTCTCGGTCTTTTGGCATTGAACTGAATCTCCGTGAATTTTCTGATATCCACCCTTGAAAATTTAGTTCGGTCCAGCGATGACTGTGCCACTACCTTGCCTTTGCGGATAACGCCCTTGTTTTCAAGTTCCTTTTTCGTCCCTATCGTCATATAGCAATAGTTCAGCATCTGGTCCTGACGCTTTAGGGCCTCCATCTGCGCGGAATTACGACGGTCCAGTTCCGCTATTGTCTTGGTCTGCAGGCCCAGACGGTTGTTAAGTTGGGAAATATCGGCATTCTTTTGCGACAATTCCTGTTTAAGGGCCGCAATCTGACGGTCTTTCTCGGCCAACTGACGTTTATAGTTGTTCACCAGGGCAATCAAGCCCTCGTCCCTCTCCGAGCCGTCGTCACTCTGGGCCATCAGATTCTTCTCGTACTTGTCCAGTTCCTGTTTCTGACGCTCTATGACTTGCGTCAGACGGTTTATGTTGGCGAAAATCGCCTCCTTTACATTGGGGCCTTCGGTCACGCCTGTTACAAATATTCCGGCCTCGCCTTGCGCTATAGTGTCAAGTCCAAGGTTTATGGTTTTTATCAGAGTATCCAGATTCTCAAGCCTTCTGGCCTGTTTGTCGGCAGCCACCTTGAGTGAGTCGCGTTCCTCCACGATTTTGGCTATCTCCGAACCGGAATGTACACATCCCGCCGGCAGCATCAGCATACATGCTATGCCTGCCAGTATATATATCTTGACGCGCATCGTATTCATTGTTATTCCTGTGTATCAATAAGAATTGGTCAAAAATCCTTTATTTCGCCATCTTGGCCTGAATCATCAACTGCGTGTTGGCCTTGGGCCGGTATTGGTCGCTGAGTGCGCCTCCGAGTTCATTCCATTCCTTGATATCGTCGACCGTGACATCATACCGTTCGGCGATGTTGGCGAGCGTTTCCCCTTTCTTAACTGTATGGAACACGACTTTCAGTTCCGGTTTCGGTTCCGGTTCAGGCTTTGATTCGGCTTCCTCTTGCTTCTGTGCCACTGCCAAAGGACTGTTGAATATGTCCTTGGAATCGTCGGCATATTTGATCATGAATATCTGACTGGCCAGCAGATGCTGGTCCTCGAATGTCTTTTTCTCCTTCTTATACGATACGACCCCATTGGCACCCAATGTTATATTCCAGGCCGGAATCTCGCCGCCTTCCAGCAGATAAATGATATTGGCATCCTTCGGGATGTCTGACGACGGCTTGATGATACGTTTGCCGTCCACTATGAATGTCGTGCCTCGTTTGCCCCCCTTTATCATATACACTTCGTTCAAAGGGTAGGTCTCGGTCATGGTGTGTTTCTTCAGCCCCGAGCGTCTTGAAATAGCAATCTGGATACTCTCGTCGCTGACTGAGTTAAGTTTACACTCAATTTCCTCACCATTGGCAAGAATAACAAAATCCTGTGCATCAGATTCAAAAGACGTAAGACCGACGAGTGCCAGTGCGGCACCTAAAACAAATCTCTTAATAATGGCAAATGTCATTAGTCTGTAAAAATGTCATCGCCATTCCCAAGATGACATTTATTAACCAACAAAAAAATAGCGCGGAATGGTGTTCTGATTTATCTTATTGGGGTATAGCCAAATACCGACAGAAAAACAGACAGTCCACTCCCACGCATCGCCGCATGTCACTCCCCTTGCCGTGGAGCGAGTATACGATAAGCGGAGCGTTATTGACTGCTTTGATCCCTCTCTGTTTGAAAATTGGCGATTTCCGTTAAAGGATAAAGCTTGAAACGCTACTTTATAAAAATATGTACGCATACCGAAAGCGTCGCCTTCGATAAGCGCTACAAAATTAATTCTTTTTTTCTATTATTCAAAAATATTCACATTTATTTTGCACCTGCTATCAAGAAGCCCATATAAAAAGTCGAACCCTGGTAGGGATTCGACTTTTGTGTTGATGTAATGGAATTATTACTTTCTCGCCAGATGACGGCGCAGACTGATGCATCGTGCAATATTAAACAATACTAATATAGAGTAGAAAGTCTGGTAGTTTCGGATGTCGTGCTCCCACCTTTCCCTTTGGCGGTACATTTCACATAATACGTTGTGCCCTTGCTTAACGATGAAATTCGGATAGTGATTAGGCTTCCGGCCACAGTTGCCGACACAGATCTGGAAGGAGAAGTTTTGCCATAGTAGCCTGTGGCGGATGTCACCTGCGCTTCCGCTTGATTGTAGATACGGTATTTTAATGTTATGGAAGTAGTGGCGCACGAGTAATCCTCCAGACCGATATCCGGGCGCTCGTAATTGCTGTCACCGCCATTTCCTCCGCCGTCATCGGGAGCATAACCATACACGCGAGAGAAAACATATCTATCTCGGCCGCCGGTTTCATGAATATTTTCCAACACCAACTCAGCAGGGGTACAATCAATTATTTTTCCGTAAGACGGAAAGAACCTTGACATCAACCCCATATCCTCGGCAGACATATTGCCCGGATTACCGTTATGATAGCTGCTAAGAATTACAAGTTCTCCATCTTCGTTAATCCACCAGAAGCCTGGGCCCGGAATTGTTGATGCGTACAGCACGTAAGAACCTTTTTCAAAGGTGGATGTCAATGTAATCACAGTCGGCAGATATTTATCATAGTCAGATTTCTCATAAGAATGAATGGGTACCATGTTGTCTCTTTCTCTGCCATCACTGGAATAATATACGCTTGATTTGAGTTTCCAACTTGTATTTGTCAAGGTGCTATACCAGTTTTGATACTGCTCGTAATTCTCAGGTCGATCATTATCTGTCGTTTCGGATTCCGGTTCATTACTGCCGCATGATGCGAGCAATACAACCGAAAGCAGCATAAATAGATATTTATACATAATAGAGTTGCGGTGCCTCGGTCATTCCCTCGTTGGCATTTGTATTAAAAAGAAAAGCGTAGAATGATGTTCGTGCTTATCTTAATGGGATAGCATGAAACGCTTTTATGTAATAATGCGGATCCTTTCCGCACGCCTGGAATTATTACTTCTTCACACGGTGACGGCGCGGGAAGAAGTGTTTCTTCTTGTTTTTAGCCGGGAGGATCTGATCAAATATTTCGCCGCGTATTCCTATCTGGTCATACACATAATTCAGTGTCTGGCCATCCAGAACTTCCTTGCTGATCAAGCCATCACTGTTCGTGTAAATCTTGATGGAGTGGTTGTCTTTACTATTTCCCTCCTCGGCCTCTATGTTAACGGGGAAGTTGACGGGTCCTACGCCGTAAGCACCTATATGTCCCAGTTCAATATAGATAAGACCGTCAAGAGCATTGAGCAACATCCCTTCGGTCCATTGCTTGTACACGTTCTCTTGATTGGTGTTGTATGAAATTTCGTAACTGTAGTCGTCAACTTCGCGTTCGCCGTTTTCGGTTTCGTTTCCCAGACTATTGACGTGAACAAGATTGCCGCCTTCCCATGTCAGATTGTGTATCATTTCTCCCTCAAACTCGAATTCCTGACCATTCTCAAAGCCAGAACTCTCGGAATGGCAGACGGATTTGACCAGATGTCCCGATTTATCGTACGTCAAGATAAATTTTTCATTCCCTTTGTATGCACCTTCGGAATCCACATAGTCCCACGAACTTGACATTTCAGTTATGTACCCTTTCCCATTGGTCTTAAAATTAATTGTAGAACCATCAGGATCATCGGAATCTCTGGTGAAAATTTCACCTTTATCCCAATCTATGGTGAAACTATAATCCGAAGTCCTTATCGCTATGCAGCGACCTTCGCTGTCATAGGAATATCTGTCACTGCCTACACGGGTCAGGCGCATGCCTGTCTCTTTTTCGATATCGTCCTGTCCAGGAGGAGTGACGTCCTTGTCGTCGCCACCGCAGGATGCGATAGGCATCACGGACATCGCGATTAACGCGAGTCCAACTAATTTGATTGTTTTCTTCATAGTTATTGTTGTTTTATGTCTTTGCTATTTGTGCATATACACCTCTTTGGCGTTGGGAAATGTGTTTTCGTGTCCGATTCTCAATACTATATCAATCGGATTCGGAAAATTCATTATATGGGACTTTTCGGAGGTATACCTCATGCTCGTAACCACTAAGTACAAGCTCCGTCTCAGTCAACTTCAATATTTTATGTGATATACAGCATATTTTCGTAGGCAACTTCGTGCCATCGGCTGAATCTGAAGTCCATAGTTCTTCTTCTCCGCTAAGCGCGTTCGGCCTGACGAACCAAAATAAGGTAGTTGATGGGAATCCTTTAATCTGTAATTGGTATGATTGATTATTGTATCTATCGGCCTTAAATGTTAAATACTCATTATGCTCGATAATTTCAGAATCGTATGAAAGATGGACTACTTTCTTATAGTAGTGCCACGTTGTGCCTTGCAGTTTGCTTACCGTAAGGGTTGTCTGAGATGGTTCCTCGCTACTGTCGTTTTTACATCCCGATACGAGAACAGTTAGGATAACTGCCAGAATTGCAGTTAGAAGATGGCGTTGTCTTGACATTATGTTTAGGTTGTCGCATCCGTTCCTGATGAGACGTTAGGGTAAAAAAAGAAGACGTGGAACGATGTTCGTGTTTATCTTAACGGAGGCATCGCCAAACGCCTTACAGAGAAATAAACAGTCCACTCCCACGCCTAATCGAATATCGATACCCCTTGTCGGGGAGTGGATATACGACAAGCACGAGCGTCTTTGACTGCCCGGTCCTTCTCTGTTTGAAAATTGGCGATTTCCGTTAAAGGACAAAGCATGAAACGCTTCTATGTATGAAGCTGTCTAAAACAACTTACCTAAAATATCTTACATAAGAATTATTTTAGACAACCTCAATGCGGATCCTTTCCGCACGTCTGCAAATTTACGAATAATTCCCGATACCGCAAAAATAATCTTAATAACCTTTATAATATCTTAAAAGTCATTTACCGAGAAATATCATTGAGCTTTGGTGAAATTGAAGCCCAGTTCTATCTTTGTGGTCTGGTCCAGCAAAGTGGGCAGCGCGTCGTAGAGGGCCATGATGGCTGTGGCGTACTGGGCCAGGGAGGTGTTATGCTGCACTAAGTCGGCTACGATGCCTCGCATGGCCGGATTGGACAGAACCGGCACTATCACCTGCTTCAACAGCGGCACCAACACCTCGCTGCTGAGATACAGCTGCATTCCGTCGCCTTGACGGACGCATGCCATCGGCAGGCCCTCGGCCAGCATCGGCGACATATTCTTCACGATACCTTCCAGCAACTGAAGCAGGGTGCCTTCTTCGGCACGGCTCGCCTTGCCGAACGGATTGTCGGGAATATTCGGGTCGCGGTTGGTGTTGTTCAGCAGTACAAGGCTCAGTATATCGGTGGGATTGGCGTACAGCCTGATGGCATTGTCGCTCAGAGGCACGTAAGTGAACGTGCAGCGGGGCGCGGTGATGAACTGCGAGGCCCCGTTGGCCGTCTGCAGATACGTAACGGGCATACAGCCGTCGCCGGCCATCCCCACGGTGCGCAGACCGTTGGCTATGACCTGTGTCAGCGACATCTCGGCCGTGCCGTTATATACCGGTATGAACGGAGTATTTACAAGAATCCGCAGCACATCCTGAATGCCATACTGAGTGCCCGGCAACTGGATGGGCAGCTTTGTCTCCCATACGATATGGAACGGCTGGCTGTCGGCCAACGGATTTGAAGGAGAAGCCACCGGTTTCCAGGCGCCTCCGGCAAATGTCTGGTTCTTGAGACGCACGTTCTCGAACTCTCCCTCGAACTTATTGTTGTCGAAGTCTCCCTCCAGGCGATAGGTCACGAAGTCGGTCTCGCCCGTGTAATCGAAATCCCAGTCGTTGCCGTCGCGGGTTACGGGCACCGTGATGTCAAGTTTCGGGGTGCCGGGCAGTACGCCGGGACCGTCCAGCTCGGGCAGGTCCTTGAACGCGGCGTTGAGCGTGCCGAGATTCACCTTGGAATAGAACGACATGTTGACGTTGCGGCCCGATGCCGGCGATACGTCTACAGATTTGCCGGCCAGTCCGGAATCGTTATATTCCAGGTCCAGCACATTGAGACCGGTGTACGTACGGGACTGGATCTGATCCAGATCCACGTCCTTATTATTGTCGTCCTTGTCGCAAGCGACAAACAAAACGGGGCTCAGCAAGAGCCCCAGTAAGTGTAGTCTTTTCATAACTTTCAATTCATACAATGGAGCCTATCAATCCGGCCCATGCGGATGAGCCGTTCAGCCGAGGTAGTCCACGCATGCACGGCAATCGATGTTGCCACGGATAATGTCCACGCACGCCACGTGGGCGGGGTGTGCGCTGTAAGCGGCGATATCCTCAAGCGAGTCTGCCTCGGCTGTAAGAATAACGTCAAAAGTCTCCGCAGGGTTGACGTTCAGCCCCGTTTCCATCGATTTTAACTCCGGAATAATCTCCGGCAGCTTCATAAGAGCCTCCGCAAACTTGGTCGCCAGCTCCTTTCGCTCCGCGTCCGTGCCTTTCAGCCGGAACATAACCGTATGCTTCATGTCAATCAGCAATTATAAATTATATGTCCGATTCAAGATCATTTACCATGGCCTTAATCAATTCCACATCTACCGTTGAGTAATCAGACTTGTCATAAATCTCCAACAAGAATACTTCACCGGAATCTTCGGCAACAATAACATTATAAGTTATCACCCTTGCACCGCCCGCTTTACCTCTCCCTTTAGAGGCGATTGCCATTCTTATCTTGCGAATCCCGGGACTCAGCTCATCTCCCTGTAATGGATTAGACTCCAAGGAATCTATAAATGAACCGAGGTCTGATTTCAAAGATCTATGCCGCTTGCTAAGAGCCTTAGCAGATCTCTCAAATCGAGGAGTGGTATGTATCTTAAAGCTCATTTAGGAAATCTTTTGCTGATTTTGCCTTAAGTTTCCCTTCCCTAATCATTTTTACCTCCCTTAAACCTTCGCATATACGAGTAGTTAGCGTATCTTCTTCCGTCACTGGCATTATCTTAAACATACCTATACGGGAAGACAACAATACTGATTCTCCTTTTTTGGCTTTTGTCAATACAGCTGTCTGATTCGCCCTAAATTCTCTTGCACTAATTATTTCCATAATCTATCTTATTTTTACGTACAAAGATAACAAATGGAAACCAATTTGGTACACGCATTAACATTATTTAATACTCAATACTGTTCAATGCGTAACGAAAGCTTTAGTTTGGTTATTTAATTATAGAGGCGTTCACGGGCGGCGGCTACCTTCTCGTCCTCGACGTAGTCGTCGTAGTCCATCATCTTGTCGATGATGCCGTGAGGCGTCAGCTCGATGATGCGGTTGCAGACGGTCTGGATGAACTCGTGGTCGTGGCTGGCCATCAGGATGACGCCCTTGAAGTTCTGCAGCGTGTTGTTGAACGCCTGAATCGACTCCAGGTCCAGATGGTTGGTGGGCGAATCAAGCACTAAGGTGTTGGCGTCCGTCAGCATCATGCGCGCTATCATGCAGCGTATCTTCTCGCCTCCGGACAGCACCGACGCCTTCTTCAGCACCTCCTCGCCGCTGAACAGCATTTTACCTAAGAAGCCTTTCAGATATATCTCCGAACTGTCGGACGAGTACTGGCACAGCCAGTCCACTAAGTTCAGGTCGGTCTGGAAGAAGGCGGAGTTGTCGAGCGGCAGGTACGCGCTCGTGATGGTCTGTCCCCAGTCGTATGTGCCGGCATCGGCCTGGCGCTTGCCGTTGATTATCTCGAACAGGGCGGTCATGGCACGCGGGTCGCGGCTCAGGAACGCCACCTTGTCGCCCTTCTCTATCTGGAAGTTGACGTCATCGAACAGCACTTCGCCGTCCACGCTGGCCTTCAGACCCTTCACCTCTAAGATCTTGTTGCCCACCTCGCGGCAGGGGGTGAAGATGATACCGGGATAGCGGCGCGACGACGGCTGAATCTCCTCCACGTTCAGCTTCTCCAGCATCTTCTTGCGGCTGGTGGTCTGTTTGGACTTGGCCACGTTGGCGCTGAAGCGGCGTATGAATTCCAGCAGCTCCTTGCGCTTCTCCTCAGCCTTCTTGTTGGCGGCCTGCTGCTGACGCAGGGCCAACTGCGACGACTGGTACCAGAAATCGTAGTTGCCGGCGAACAGCGATATCTTGTTATAGTCTATGTCGAGAGTGTGTGTGCTGATGGCGTTGAGGAAGTGACGGTCGTGGCTCACCACAAGCACGGTGTTTTCGAAGTTGGCCAGCCAGTTCTCCAGCCATGCCACGGTCTCGAGGTCCAGGTCGTTGGTAGGCTCGTCAAGCAGCAGGTTGTCGGGATTGCCGAACAACGCCTTGGCCAAGAGCACGCGCACCTTCTCGTTGGCGCTCATGTCCTTCATCAGCATATAGTGGCGGTCCTCCTTGATGCCGAGGCCCGACAGCAGGGCCGCAGCGTCGCTCTCGGCGTTCCACCCCTCAAGTTCGGCGAACTTCTCCTCCAGCTCGGCGGCCTTGATGCCGTCCTCGTCGCTGAAGTCCGGCTTGGCGTAGAGGGCATCCTTCTCGGTCATGATCTGGTACAGCACGGTGTGGCCGCGCATCACGGTATCGATAACCGTACACTCGTCAAACTCGAAGTGGTCCTGGCTCAGCACCGACAGGCGCTCGCCCGGGCCGAACGTCACGCTGCCCATGGTGGGCTGGAGCTCGCCCGACAATATCTTCATCAGCGTAGACTTGCCGGCGCCGTTGGCTCCGATTATGCCGTAGCAGTTGCCACGGTTAAAGGTCAGGTTCACGTCCTGAAACAGGACGCGCTTCCCGAACTGCATGCACAGATTGTTGGTCTGTATCATCTTCTCATTCCTCCTTGTGCCGCCTTCATGCGTTTCATCATCTGGGCGGGATTCTTAATATTCGATGCCAGATGCATCATCTTGCGCATCTCCTCAAACTGTTTGAGCAAACGGTTCACCTCCTGGAGCGACGTGCCCGAGCCACGGGCTATGCGCTGACGGCGCGTGCCCTTGATCACCTCGGGATTCTCGCGCTCGTAGGGCGTCATCGAGCCGATGATTGCCTCTATGCCCTTGAATGCGTTGTCGTCTATGTCTATGTCCTTGATGGCTTTGCCCACGCCGGGAATCATGGCCGCCAGGTCCTTGATGTTACCCATCTTCTTGATCTGATGGATCTGGCGTATGAAGTCGTTGAAGTCGAACTTGTTCTTACGCAGCTTCTCCTGCAGGCGCTCGGCCTCCTTCTGGTCGTAGACCTCCTGCGCGCGCTTGGCCAGCTCCACGATGTCGCCCATGCCAAGGATACGCGACGCCATACCTTCGGGGTTGAACTCCTGGATGTCCTCCAGTTTCTCGCCCGTACCCACATACTTGATGGGCTTTGCCACCACGGCGCGGATGGAGAGGGCGGCACCGCCACGGGTATCGCCGTCCAGCTTGGTGAGCACCACTCCGTCGAAGTCGATGCGGTCGTTGAAGGCCTTGGCCGTGTTCACGGCGTCCTGACCCGTCATGGAATCCACCACGAACAGTGTCTCCTGCGGCTGCAGCGCGTTCTTCAGATTGGAGATCTCGTCCATCATCTCCTCGTCCACGGCCAAGCGGCCGGCCGTATCGACAATCACCAGGTCATACTGGTTCTTGCGGGCGAATTCGATGGCGTCCTTAGCTATCTTGACGGGATCCTTGCTCTCCTCGTCGGTGAACACAGGCACGCCGATGGATTCGGCTAATACACGCAGCTGCTCGCGTGCGGCGGGACGGTAGACGTCGGCGCCGACCAACAGCGGATGCTTGGCGCGCGTGCTTTTCAGCTTCTTGGCCAGCTTGCCGGCGAATGTGGTCTTACCGGCACCCTGCAGACCTGCCATCAGTATCACGGCCGGCTTCCCCTCGATGTTCAGCGGCGCGGCGTCGCCACCCATCAGGGCCGCAAGCTCGTCGTGAACTATCTTCACCATCAGCTCCTTGGGCTTCAGAGCGTTTATGACGTTCTGGCCCAGGGCCTTCTGCTTCACGGTGTCGGTGAAAGTCTTGGCCACCTTATAGTTGACGTCGGCGTCCAACAGCGCGCGGCGCACATCCTTCAGCGTCTCGGCGATGTTGATCTCCGTGATTCTTCCTTCTCCCTTAAGTATCTTGAATGAGCGTTCAAGACGCTCGGACAGTGTATTGAACATTTTCTATCTTAACCTTAACCCTTTGTTTAAACTAACTTCTAATGTTTAAACTAACCTCTTACTTTCTAAACTTTTCAACTTTATAAACTACGTCTTCAGCCTGTTCGTGGCCGTATCCGGGAAAATCACCGTGGGCTTCCAGTCGGCTGCCTCCTCGGGTGTCATGCGCGCGTAAGCCATTATTATGACTATGTCGCCGGGTTGTGCGCGACGCGCGGCGGCGCCGTTCAGACACACTATGCCGCTGTTTTCCTCGCCGGCGATGGTGTAGGTGTCGAAACGCTCGCCATTGTTGTTGTTGACGATGAACACACGTTCGCCGGGCAGGATGTTGGCGGCACGCAGCAACGCGGCGTCAACCGTGATACTCCCGATGTAGTTCAGATCCGCCTCCGTCACCGTGACGCGGTGGATCTTGGATTTCAGCATTTCTATCTGCATGGTTGCATTCAGCTGTCAGGCACGCTGCATCAGGCGCCCAACTCGTTCTTATATTCTATATTGTCGATGAGACGCACGGCGCCGCAATAGACTGTGATGCATCCCACTATCCAGCGGGCCTCGGCCCAGTCGTCTATGGGCTGCATGGTCTCGGCGTCCACTATCTCGAAGTATTCCACACGCATTCCGGGCACGGCGTTGAGGCGGTCCACTACGGTGTCGTGCGTGGCCTGCAGCGAATGGTCCAGCATGTAGGCTTTCGATTCCATCAGCGCGGCGTGGATTTCAGGAGCCACCTTGCGTTGCTCAGGCGTGAGCAGGGCGTTACGGCTGGACAGAGCCAGTCCGTCGTCCGCACGCTTGATGGGACAGGCTACGATCTCGACCTTGATGCCCTCGCTCTTCACCATGTTGCGTATCACGGCTATCTGCTGGAAATCCTTCTCGCCGAAATACGCGCGGTCGGGACGTACCAGCAGGAACAGGCGGCTCACCACCTGCGCCACGCCCTGGAAGTGACCGGGGCGGTATTTGCCCTCCATCACCTCGGCGGCCGCGCCGAGATCAAACTCGTGGTCACGCTCCGTGCCGTCGGGATAAACAGCCTCCACGCTCGGCATGAACACCACCGACACGCCGGCCTCGGCCAGCAGACGGGCGTCCTCCTCCTCCGTGCGCGGATAGGTGGCCAGGTCATTCGCGTTATTGAATTGCGTGGGGTTCACGAATACGCTCACCACGCTCTCGTCGTTTTCTTTCACACAGCGTTCCACCAAAGACAGATGTCCCCGGTGCAAGGCTCCCATGGTCGGCACAAATCCTATGCTCCGGCCATTGTTCCTGGCACGGGCGACATATTGCTCCAGTTCCCCTGCCTCTTTGATTATCAGCATCGCTTTGCTTTGTTTTTGTGCGCAAAATTACTAAATTCTCGGCAAACTCGAAAATTTTTATTAACTTTGCAGTCATTATATATAATATTAGAGCGATAAGGTACGGCTCCGCAGGCAAGCGCCGCCTACCTTGCCCATACGAGAGACATAGCAGACACAAGAATGGCAGACAACAGGATCATATATGTATCCCAGGAGATAGCGCCCTATCTCCATCACACAGAAAACGCACGACTGGACCGCGAATTACCTCAGGAAATGCAGGAGCTTAAGTACGAAGTGCGCACATTCATGCCCGACTTCGGCACCATCAACGAACGACGCAACCAGCTGCACGAGGTGATACGTCTCAGCGGCGTCAACATACCCATCCGCGACAACGACCATCCCCTGATTGTCAAGGTGGCCTCGATGCAGCCCTCGCGAATCCAGGTATACTTCATCGACAGCGACGATTATTTCCAGAAACTTGACGATGACGCCGATCCTTTCGGCTCCAACCGTGCCAACAATGACGAACGCATGATATTCTATGCCCACGGCACAATGACCACGGCCAAGAAACTGCAGTGGGACCCCGATGTGGTGCATGTATCGGGCTGGATGTCGACCTTAGTTCCTTTGTATCTCAAACGCCTGTTCAGCGACGGCCCTTCCTTCCATCACACTAAGGTGATATACACCGTGGACCGGGAATCGGAGATAGCTCCGCTCGACCCCGATTTCTTCGAGAAGCTCAAGGCCGAAGGCGTGCGCAAGACGGACCTCAAGCCCTTCACCGAAATGGAACTCAACCGTAAGACGCTCCACAAGATGGCCATCAACTGGGCCGACGGTCTGGTGTTCCGGGGCGTGGAGCCGGATCCGGAACTCGTCGAATTCGCCGAGGGCGCCAACGTGCCCTGGATTCAGATCGACGCCGAAACCGCCCACGGTAAGGAACTGAACGAATTCTACAAAAAAGTGCCGCTCCGCAAGGCCTGAGGGCACAGAATTTAATTTTGAATAATAACCGGGGCCTGACGCGCCCTACCAACAATACATTCAGGAACATGAGGCTGAAACTGACCGGATTGGCATTGACATGCTGCATGGCGCTGGGATTCATCGCCTGCCAGGACGATACGTCGACGATTGGCGGCTCGCTCGCTTCAGGCGAGGTTACCATAACCGTCGATTCCATCGAGACCGACCTCAGAGGCAAAGCGGAGTGGATCGACGATTTCGACTCGCGCACCACCACAAAACTGTTAGGCAACCTTACCATCCCCGAGTACGGCAATCTGAATTGCAGCTTCGTCACCCAGATGATGAGCGCCACCAAGATGAACATACCCGACTCCATTCCGGAATCGGACGTAGACTCCATCCGTCTGGTCATGTCCATACCCCGCGGCGCGCTCACCGGCGACTCGCTCGCCCCGCAGCAGCTCCGCGTGTTCCGCATCAACAAGGCGCTGCCCAAGGACATCGACTCCAAGTTCGATCCCGCAGGATATTACGACCCCTCGGCGGTGTTCGCCACCAAGAGCTACACGGTCAGCAACATTTCGAAGAACGACACCATATTCGCAAAGTCGGCATACGTCAACATCCCGATGAAGCTGCCAAACGAGTTCGGTCTCGAGCTCTTCAGAAAATACCGCGACAACGACCCCATCTTCGAATGGCCGGCCACCTTCAACCAATGGTTCCCGGGCCTGTACGTGGAGCAGAATTTCGGCAACGGCTGCGTGGCCAACATCTCGAGCGTACGCGCCTACCTGTACTGGCACCGCAAGGAAAAGATCTCTGTAACGGTCGACTCCGCCAAAGTGGAATACCGCGACGTTACCCGACGCGATTCCGTCTGCCTGCTGGCATCGGCTCCGGAAGTGCTGTCGTCCAACAACATCCACTACAACCCCTCGGCCCGGCTCCAGCAACTGGCTGCGGAAGGCAAGAGTCTCGTCACTTCCCCCGGAGGATACGTCACCACATTCCGCTTCCCGGTGCGCCAGCTCCTTGACCGGTTCTTGGAAGCGGACACCGAGCTATCCGTGGTGTCGTCGCTGATCCTGAAGATTCCGGCCGTGTCCGTGAAGAACGATTACGGCATGACACCGCCAAACAATCTGCTGATGACCACCATGGACGAACGTGAGTCTTTCTTCCGCGAGAACAAGATTCCGGACAACGTCACGTCGTTCTACTGCACATACGATTCGGACAACAAGATGTACACCTTCAGCTCCATGCGCGAATACCTGCTGAAGAAGCTGGACGAATACCGCAAGGACCCGACGAATTTCGCCGACGACGAGGTGTTCTGTCTCCAGCCCGTGGCGGTGTCCACCGAGACCGTAGAGCAGTATTACGGACAGTCCGTCACCTACGTGACACGCGTGGCCCCCTATCTGACGTCGCCCACAATGGTGGAGCTGGACATGGAACATGCCCAGATATTGTTCACGTTCTCGTCACAGGTGCTGGAATGAGGCGCAAGGCGCCTCATTCAGCTTAGAGAGTTGAAATAAATCGAGATAATCGGGATAATCAAGATAATCTCGATTAATCGGGATTAATCGAGATTAATCGGGATAATAGTTTAGACAATTAAGGGTCGATGAATTTATTAGGGATACTGGCGTTCAGTCTGCTGTCGTTCATCACGGGAGCGGACAGTGTGGGAGCCCCGGCGGGCGCCGACCTGCTGTTCGTGGGCGACGCCATGCAGCATCAGGCTCAGCTGGACCGTGCCCGCGAGTTAGGAGGCGGCAACGGCTATGACTGGAACGAATGTTACTCGCTGATAGCCCCGGACATCACCGCCGCCGATTACGCGGTGTGCAACCTTGAGGTACCTCTTGGCGGCGGTCCGGACTATTCCGGATATCCCTGCTTCTCGGCACCCGACAACTACGCCCTGGCCCTGAAGGACGCCGGTTTCGATATGTTTCTGACGGCCAACAATCATTGTCTGGACCGTGGCGACAAAGGGGCTCGCGCCACACTCATGGCTCTGGACCGTCTCGGAATGGACCATATCGGCACTTATGCCGATTCGCTGCAGCGCACCCAGCTCGTACCATTTATAAAGGACATAAAGGGATTCAAGGTGGGATTCCTTAATTATACATACGGCACCAACGGCATCGAGCCGCGCGACGGCATCGAGGTGTCGATGATAGACCGCGAACGGATGGCCCGCGAAATCAAGGCCACCCGCAAGGCGGGCGCCGAGATCGTGGTGGTAGCCGTGCACTGGGGCGTGGAATACGTACTGCTCCCGGGACAGGCCCAGCAGGATCTGGCGCAGTTCCTGGTGGACCAGGGGGTGGATATGGTGATAGGAGGCCATCCGCACGTAATACAGCCTATGGAAGTGGTGCGCAACGAAACCGAGAACAAGGATGTGCTTGTGGTGTATTCGTTGGGCAATCTGATATCGAACATGAAGACCGCCGACACACGCGGCGGCGCGCTGGTAAAGGCTCGCATCGAGCGCGGGGCCGACGGCAAGGCGCGGTTCGTAAGGGCCGCATACGACACATTCTTCTCGCAGAAGCCTCACGGTGCCCGAGGCAACTTCAAGGTGGTGCCGTCACGCATGGCCGACCGCATTCCGGCCGCTCAGAAAGGACACTGGGAGCTGTTCGACCGCAACGCGCGCAGGATATTCAACCAACACAACAGAAACGTTCCGTCGATGTGACGGGCTTGACATAAGGAATGGACGTAACGCGATTCAGAGACGTAGCGGGACAGGAGGAGGCCAAACGCCGTCTCCGCATGGCCGTGGACAGCGGCAAGCTGCCTCACGCGCTGATGCTGTCGGGGCCGTCGGGCCTGGGCAAGATGCTGCTGGCCCGCGCTTTCATGGCCTACGCCCACTGCGAGAATCCGCACGACGGCGAGCCTTGCGGCCATTGCCGCAACTGTCGCCTCCATGCCGACATCGACCATCCCGACGTTCACTTCTCATTCCCCATAGTCAAAAGCGCCGCCAAACATTACCTCACCTCCGACGACCGGCACGACGTATGGGTGAAGATGCTGACCCAGCACCCCCTGATGACACCTCGCAACTGGCTCGACCTGATAGAGGCCGGCAATTCGCAGCCCGCAATACATGTGGAGGAGGCGCAGGACATCATACGCTTCGCGGCTTTCCCGCCGTACGCCACACAACTGAAATTTTTCGTCATCTGGCTGCCGGAACGACTGCGTCCCGAAGCAGCGAACAAGCTGCTGAAAGTGATCGAGGAACCGTCGCGAGGCATCTGTTTCCTGCTGGTGAGCAACAACGAGCTGGAGGTGCTTCCCACAATAATGAGCCGCGCGCAGCGAATAGAGGTACGACCCACGGCAGTCACTTCCGACCAGGCGCTCGACCGCGAGGAAACAGCCGAGTTCCGCCAGGTGTTCCAGACTCTGATGCGCGACGCATACCAGCGCAAGATAGGCAACATCAAACGGCTGTCGGAGAGTACGGCCACATGGGGCCGCGAGAAACTGACCCGTTTCTTCACATATATGACGGCCATGATCCGCGAGAACTTCATATACAACCTCCGCATCCCGCAACTGAACCATCTCGACGCGCAGGACGAGGCCTTCTCGCGCAATTTCTCCCCTTTCATCCACGCCGGCAACGTGGAGGAAATGATAGCCGAATGCGACCGCGCGCGAAACGAGATAACGCGCAATTGCAACGCCAAGATCGTGATGTTCGACTTCTTTCTCCTCATCGTGGCGCTGATAAGGCGCAAACGTACCCAATAAGGCAATAACAACTCAAAACGATACAACCAATATACACAAACCTATAAAACTAAAAGACCAATGAAACCTACACTATTCATTCTTGCTGCAGGTATGGGATCGCGTTACGGCGGTCTGAAGCAACTGGACGGTCTGGGCCCCAACGGCGAGACCATCATGGACTATTCCGTATACGACGCGCTTCGTGCCGGATTCGGCAAGATAGTGTTCGTGATCCGCAAGGATTTCGAGCAGGAGTTCCGCGACAAAGTATTGAGCAAATATGAGGGACACGTTCCCGTTGAGGTTGTATTCCAGTCCATCGACAAGCTTCCCGAGGGCCGCAAGCCGAATCCCGAGCGTCAGAAGCCGTGGGGCACGAACCACGCCGTACTGATGGGCAAGGACGTGATCAAGGAGCCGTTCGGAGTAATCAACGCCGACGACTACTATGGCGCCGAGTCCTTCCAGGTGCTTGGAGATTTCCTGCGCAGCGTGGAGGGCAAGAAGAACGCTTACTGCATGGTGGGCTTCAACATCGAGAACACATTGAGCGAGAACGGCGGCGTGTCGCGCGGCTTATGTGAGGTAGACGAGAACGGCTTCCTGACCGGCGTCAAGGAGTGCCACGGCATCCAGCGCGTGGACGGCAAGCTGATCCAGGACGAGCCCGACGGTTCGAAGTCCCCTTTCCCCGAAGGCGCAAGCGTGTCGATGAACATGTGGGGCTTCACTCCCGACTATTTCGACTATAGCGAGAAGGCGTTCATCAAGTTCCTCGACGAGCACGGCGACGAGCTTAAGAGCGAATTCTACATCCCCAGCGTGGTTAACGACCTGATCAATGACGGCACCATCACGCTGAAGGTAGAGCCCACGCCCAGCAAGTGGTTCGGCGTTACATTCGCGGCCGACCGTCCCGCCACAGTGGCTCAGTTCCAGAAGCTCGTAGACGACGGCCTCTATCCCTCACCTCTGTTCAAATAATCAAGACCACACGACAATGAAAGAGAAAATATTGGTAACCGGCGGAACGGGCTACATCGGCTCGCACACCACCGTCAAGCTGCAGGAAGCCGGCTATGAGGTAGTGATAATCGACAACCTGTCCAACTCCAACATCGAGGTTCTGGACGGCATCGAGGCCATCACCGGCAAGCGACCCGTATTCGTGAAGGGCGACTGCACCGACATCGCCACGCTGCGCAAGCTGTTCAGCGAGAATCCCGGCATCAAGGGCATCATCAACTTCGCAGCCAGCAAGGCTGTGGGCGAGTCCGTACACAAGCCCATCCTGTACTACCGCAACAACCTGGGCACACTGCTCAACCTGCTGGAGTGCATGCCGGAGTTCGGAGTGAAGGGTATCGTATTCTCATCGAGCTGCACCGTCTACGGCGAACCCGACGTGAACCCCATCGACGAGACCGCTCCCATCAAGCCCGCCACATCGCCTTACGGCAACACCAAGCAGATCTCGGAGGAGATAATCCGCGACGTCATCATCTCGGGCGCTCCCATCAAGTCGATCCTGCTGCGTTACTTCAACCCCATCGGCGCACATCCCAGCGCAAAGATCGGCGAGCTCCCCGTTGGCGTGCCTCAGAACCTGGTGCCCTACATCACGCAGACCGCAGCCGGCATACGCAAGGAGCTGACCGTGTTCGGCGATGACTACAACACACCCGACGGAAGCTGCATCCGCGACTACATCGACGTCAACGACCTGGCCGCCGCACACGTAATCGCCATGGAGCGCATGCTGAGCCGCGAGGACACCGACCAGCTCGAGGTGTTCAACCTCGGCACCGGCAACGGCCTGTCCGTGCTGGAACTGGTCAACGCATTCCAGGACGCCACCGGCGTGAAAGTGCCCTACAAGATCGGCGCACGACGCGAAGGCGACATCGAGAAGATCTGGGCCGACCCCAAGAAGGCCAACGAGGTATTGGGCTGGAAGGCCGAGACTCCCATCAACGAAACCATGGCCAACGCCTGGAGATGGCAGTGCACCCTTCCCAAATAATACACTACCCGATCCTGCAATCATAAACCAACTCCATAAAGACGGAGCGCCGGTCTCACCGACGCTCCGTTATTTTGTCGCTGATTCCGAGCCTTATTCCTTGCCGCAGAGGCGCCGCATGGGGCAGTAGCGGCATTCGGCGTCATCGGTGGCACCGGTGAAAGCCGGTTCGTCGAAGATACGGCAGATCAGCTCCGAGAGGCGCCCGTCGAATTCCTGAAACACTTCGTCGTCGCTGTTTAGTCCCTTACGGTCTCTGGCCGTCTCTATGTGACGGACACCGTCGCCATGCTCCATCCCGTTAGTGTCGAATATGCATATATCCACGCCCTTCCTGTCCGTCATCTTCTCAAGCTGGCGCGCATAGAACAGAAGCTGCAACACCTGTCTGGCGTCATCGCCGCCATTGCCGGCACCGAATACCGAATCCAGACTGTCGCCCATCTTAAGGTGGATCTTACCGGTCTTATAGTCCACTATCCTGTACGGCATTCCGGGATGCGAATCCACGCGATCCAGACTTCCCTTGACGTTCACCGTCAGATCGTCACGCACTTTCAACTCATCCTTGAACGACACCTCCACTCCGTTCAGCGTCAACGGTGACCCGGCGGCATCGTCCGCGTCGTGCCTTATCACGGCCCTGACCTGCCTCAGCAGCCTGTCGGCCACCATACGCACCGACTCGCTTAACGGAGCGTCCAGTTCCGGACCTTCCTTGACGCCGTGATAATGACGGTTCACGGCCTGGACCATCTTGCGCCGCAGATTCTCTTCATCTGCCAACACGCCCATGAAGTAATCGCGGCCATGTGTCTGAGGATTCGGTATATACGACGCGTTGTCCCACAGCTTATGCTGATCTTTCGGCGTGAAATAAAGGTTCATCATCACGTCGTGGAATATGTCGCCCTGCGTGATGGCGTCTATGCTTCCGTCCGACTCGGTCTTGTCGCCGATGCGCTGCACATATCTGTAATAGAACTGCAGCGGACATTTGATATATGTATTCAGGGCCGAAGCGGAAAGATAATGTTTCTCTCCGTCATAGTCCGCGCGAAACGCATCGAGCCGGGCGCGGATCTCAGGCGTTTTCTCCACGGGAGGCACAGGAACGTCGTCGGCACGGGCTCCCGTACTGAATTTCATGTTGACGCGCTTCAGGGTGGAGCGGCAGTATATCTTCTCAAGCTGCATCAGATAACGCGACTTTCCGCCGCTGCGCATTCCCTCGCCCTGACGCGAGTCGTAGACCAAGTGCACTTTGTCGGCACGCGACAGCAGCCGGTAGAACCAATAGTCGTACAGTTTCTCCTGATGGTTGGTGGAGGGAAGACCATAGCCATAGCGCAACGTGTCGGGAATGAAGCTGCGCTTGCGCGCATGACGCGGCATGACCTTGTCGTTCATCGACAGAATGATGACGCGGTCGAAATCCAGCGCGCGCGTTTCCAGCAGGCCCATCACCTGCAAACCCTCCAGGGGCTCGCCCTTGAACGAGATTTTCTCGCCGCTCACCATCTTCTGCAGAATATGGAACAGCGTGCCCGGACGCATCTCGATGCCATTAATCTCCCCGGCGGCCGCGATCTGGAACAATGACGTCAGATACACCTGTATCAGCATCCGTTCCACCTTGGTCTTGCTGTCGCCGTCGGTTTTGGACAGCTCATGATCCACTCCCCGAAGCAGTTCCTCCAGCCATGCCACGCTTTCCTTAAGCCCGGCCGAAGGCCCGAGCGGCCGCAACAGGCTGCCTAACTCCGCGCTGTATCCGTTCAGTTCGGTCCAGGACATCACGCGGCGATGGCACCGGAGCATATCGGTATTGACGCGCAATATCACCTCCGGGCCATACAGCAGCTGCATTATGGGCTGTGCCAGCAGCAGGCGCAGGTCGGCGGCAAGATACAGAATCCCGTCCTCGTCCTTCACTCTGTGACGCAGCGTGCGCTGCAGATGAAACAGGAATGTGGCGATGTCGGTATAACGCATGGACCAACCCATGGTGACGTTCACGTCCATCTTGGGGTCGGGCAGCGAATAGAGCAACGGCAGCAGCATGTTCTCGTCAGGCAGCACCACGGCCACCCTGGCGTCGGCAACATCCTCGGCCATATTGCCGCCATGAGGGTCTATCCATTCGCCTATCACCTTGGTCTGCATGGAATTGGAAGGTACTGCCACCTCCGTGATTTCCGGCATTTCGCTACGCGCCGCCTGCTCCACATGTTCCTTGGCCCACCTCGACATCGGGAAGGCCTGCATCTGGCGCCTGATGATCCTGCCGGCTTCCGAATCCCCGGAGGTCAATACAGGGCCTGTAAGGTCCCACCAGAAATCCACAACCGGATTCTTCAGGTTGTCGCCTATCTTCCGCAACTCGCGGAACAGCTTTATCTCCGACATCGACATCCAGTCGAGCCCTACCGTCACCACATGCTTCCAGGGAAGGGCGTCAAGGCCACGGTCCAGCACCAGCTCCATCGCCCTGCGGTATACGGTGCCGGCCAGCCCCATGGGAAGGGACGCTTCCGGGGCGCCCCCAGGGTTCTCGAGCCGCTTTCTCAACTCAGTATAAAGCCCCGGCAACAATTCCCACAGGTCGGAGAAGCGACTCGTGGCCACACTGCCATTGCCTTTCCGGACATTGGTCCAGAAACGGTCGCTCTCGTCGCCCGCGGGGCGATACCCTAAGAACTGCTCGAGGATATCCATCTGCTCCGGCGTCAGCGGATTGGTGGACAGGGTCCTGTAATTCACCACATTGGCGAATATCTTCTGCGCGTCGACGTCACAGATGTCCACCTCGCTGAAATCGGACAGCACCACCTCGCCCCACGGCAGAAACTCATCGAAGTCCACCAATGTCTTCTCATCGTTGATCGGATCCGACACATTGCGCAGGTCACGGTAAGCCATATACAGTTCCATCAGCTGCGTGACGCGCGGCGCGACCTCCAGTCCCGATATCCTCGCCATGAATTCCCCCATGGCCATGACCTCGGGGGCCAGAATGGTGCGCCCGCCAAGCCGCTCCGACAGCCGTTTAAGGAAAAAAGTGCAGCTTCGCCGGTTGGGCAATACGAAGCAATACTCCGACAGGTCCGCATCTTTCCCTGCGTATGCGCCTGCGACCGCACCCAAAAAAGTAGAGGTTCCCATGTAAGGCTTATTTCATTCGTTTCAGCAGATTGTAGCTGGGCAGCACGCCTAACTCGCCTGCCTTGCTGAGGTCGTTGAACGCGAGACGCCGGTTGCCGATGCGCAGGTAAGTCAGACCCCGGTTATAGAGGGCGGCTCCGAAAGCAGAATCAAGTTCAAGAGCCTTGCCGTAACATTCTATAGCCGATGTGAAATCACCGGCGGCATAATACAGATTGCCTTTATTGACCCAAACAAAGGCGAGTCGCGGATCGATGTCGAGGGCGGCGTCATAATCGTGAATCGCCACGGGGGCCTGTCGGGGATCGAGGGCGGCGCGGGCGTATGCGCGGCCCACATACGCCGTGGTCAGATCAGGGCTCTTGGCCAAAGCCTTGTCGAATGCCTTGATGGCAGCCTCGTAATCCTTGAGCGTGGAACGCGCCACACCCAGACTCAGATAATCGGCCGCCGTCGCAGTACCCAAGGCGGCCTTCTGATCAAGATCGGACGCCATGTCGAACAATACCTGTGCATTGGACTCGCCTACCGCCGGACCCGACACAAGATAGAGCTTACGCTTGGTCCAGCCCCGGTTGTTGAAGTCGTCCATCTCGCGGAAATATACGGGACGGCTGTCGAGCGTTGCCGCCGTGGGCACGAATGTCAGGGCGTATGCGGCCTGGGGCTCGATGTTGACATTGCGGTCCTGTACGCGGCCCTTGATCCTGTCATCGTAATTAAGGTTGGTCTGCTCGGTGGCGCTCACCGTCACCAGACGGTTGAAGCGGTCCATCACCTCGTTCTCGTCCTCGTTTTCCGTCGGAGCGGAATGGCTTTCGGTATTGGTCAGGCCGTTCTGCACTGCCGGGCGGTCGAGCGGATGCGCCACGGGATTGTGCACGTATAGCTTCACAAGTTCGTCGGCCTGATGCACCATGGCCATGGCCTTGCGCATGTCGCCGAGGTCGCGGTAGGCTTCGGCCAGCGCATAGTAAACGTTATGATAGCGTGGATAGCGCCGGGCTATCTTGTTAAACTGCACAAGTGCCTCGCGAGGTTTCTTACGCTGCAGGTTCACCAGACCTAAGTTGAACGTGGCATGGAAGTTGTCGGGATTCAGTTTCAGCACCTCCTCCAGGTCGCGTGCCGAACGGTCCAGGTCCTTCACTTCATAGCGCAGCAGGGCGCGGTTGAATATGGCAGCCTCGTTGGCCGGATTCAGCTCAATGGCGTAGTTATAGTCGGCCATCGCCCCGAAAAAGTCGTCGAGGTTATATCTTACATACGCCCGGTTCAGATATAGGTCCGGTTCGCGGGGCATAAGCTTGATGGCCTGGTCCATATCCTTAAGGGCTTCGTCCCACTTCTGCTGCCGGGTGCTCAGTTCGGCGTGGAGCAGGAAGGTGTTGGTGCTCTTGGCGCCATTGTCCAGAGCCTTGCGCAGCGATGCCAGGGCCGCCACGGTGTCTCCCTGAACGGCATACAGACGTCCGCGGGCGGCGAGGCCATCCTCGAATCCGGGATACATGCGCAGCAACGTGCCGAACGTGGTGTCGGCGTCGGCATAACGCTTCAGTTCCGTCTCGGCCACGCCCTTGAAATAGAGCATATACTTGTCGCGCGGATTATATTTCAAGCCTGCCTGATAGTCAAGCACGGCCAGCGAGTCGCGCCCGGTGGACTGACGCGCGAAGCCGCGAAGGCGATAGGTGTCGGTATGGAACTTGTTGCGTTCCATCGACATGGTGGCGTCCTCTTCGGCTCCCTTGTAATCCTCAAGCTGAAGCTTGGCCAGCGCACGGAAGAAATAAGGCTCGGCAAGATAGGGCTTGGCCTTGATGGCCTGATTGAAATACTGGATTGAAAGCATATAGTCGTCCATAGACAGCACATTGCGACCGATGTTCAACACCTGCTCGGCATTGACCTGCGCCGCAACCGGGACGGCCGTCATCGCTATGACGGCCATAATTCCAATATTCCGTATTGCCTTCAATATCCTCATTCCCTAATACTGCTTTTGCTTTGAAAATACAAAGATACGAAAAAAAAACGAATAGCCGCCGGAGTGACCATATTATAATAATTTTGTGCATTACGGTTTTATTGTGTAATTTTGTGGAACCATGAATGACGCAATCAAAAAAACCAGCAAAAGATGAACTGTTATCTGGCACGCGACTACAAAGGGACTCTGAGCGCAGGCAACAAGGCCCGCACCGATATCGAAGCCATCATGGCCAGCTTAGGGTACCGCAACCTGGCCCTGAAGCAATCGGTGTCGCACGGCGGCCTGAAGCACTTTGTGCGCAATCTGGCGGGGGTGCTGAAACAGTGCGCCTTGATTCAGAAAGGCGACATCATGGTGCTGCAATATCCCATGAAGAAGTATTTCACGCCGGTATGCCATATAGCCCACGCCCGCGGGGCCAAAGTGGTGGCACTGATTCATGACTTAGGCAGTTTCCGCCGCAAGGCTCTGACAGAAGAGAAGGAAATCAGAAGGTTGTCGAACGCCGACCTGATAATAGCCCATAATGCCGCCATGCGCCGCTGGCTGGAGCGGCGAGGATGCACCGCCAAAGTGACGGAACTCGGAATATTCGACTTCCTTAACCATTCACGTCCCGCCGAGAATCATGAACCGGGCGCCAATTACAAAGTGGTATATGCCGGTAATCTGCAGCGGCGTAAAAACAGTTTTCTGTATTCCATCAAGCCGCAAGGCTGGAGCATGGTGCTGTACGGCAACGGATTCGAGGCATCGGAAGCGGCCGGTGCCGACAGCATAGACTATCGCGGATTCGCCAATCCCTCTGACCTGATTAAGGATGCCGGCGGCGATTTCGGACTGGTGTGGGACGGCGATTCCACTCAGGAATGCAGCGGGGCATACGGCGAATATCTGCGCGTCAACAATCCGCATAAAACTTCGCTATACATACGCTGCGGCCTGCCAGTCATAATAGGGAAGGAAGCTGCTCTCGCCCCCTTCATAGAACGCGAAGGCCTGGGCATCACCGTCGGTTCTCTCGAGGAACTGCACGATATCCTCCCATACATCACACCGGAGCGGTACCGCGAGATGCGTCGCCGGGTGCTCGCCATCGGCGAACGTCTGGCCAACGGCAAATATGCCGGAGCCGCACTGCTCCGCGCCTCTGCCCTCCTCTCCCCGACTCCCTCGGTATAACCTTATCACTCATCACTTATCACTAAACACCAATCACCCGTCATCATGCCTTATGATTATCTGATTGTCGGAGCCGGCCTGTTCGGCGCCACATTCGCCCACGAGGCCACAGCCCGCGGACTGAAGTGTCTGGTCATTGACCGCCGTCCGCACATCGGAGGAAACGTTTACTGCGAGAACATCGAGGGTATAAACGTGCACAAATACGGCGCCCATATATTCCACACCTCCGACCCGGAGACCTGGAAGTTCGTCAACGACATAGTCCCCTTCAACCGCTTCACCAACTCTCCTTTGGCTTTGGCTCCCGACGGAAGGCTGTACAACCTGCCGTTCAACATGAACACGTTCTATCAGCTGTGGGGAGAACGCGACCCGCAGAAGGTAAGGTTTATTATCGACACACAGCGTAAGGAGGCGTTGGACAGAATGCGCGACGACGGCGTGACCGAGCCGCGAAACCTGGAGGAACAGGCACTGACATTAGTGGGCCGCGACGTATACAGGCTTCTGATCAAGGAATATACCGAGAAACAGTGGGGCCGCAGATGCACCGAACTTCCGGCGTTTATAATAAGACGTCTGCCACTAAGATTCACGTTCGACAACAATTATTTCAACGATGCCTTTCAGGGTATTCCGGTTGGCGGTTACAATCCATTGATCGAAGGTTTGCTCAGGGGGGCGGACGTGGTGCTTGACACCGATTTCTTCGCCGACCGCGACAAATGGCAGGGAATGGCGCGCAAGATGCTGTTCACCGGCAGGATAGATGAATTCTACGGATTCCGGTTCGGCAGATTGGATTACCGCACGGTCCGGTTCGAGACCGAAGTGCTCGACACACCCAACTATCAGGGCAACGCGGTGATAAACCATACCTCTGCCTCCGTGCCCTATACCCGTGTCATCGAACATAAGCACTTCGAGACGTTCGGCGACCGGGTATACGACAATCCGCACACCGTGGTATCACGCGAGTATTCCACGGAATGGACCGAGGGCATGGAACCGTTCTACCCCGTCAACGACGAAAAGAACCAGGCCCTATACGAGCGATATCGAGCACTCGCCGACCAGGAACCCGACGTCCTGTTCGGCGGCAGACTGGCCGAATACAGATATTACGACATGGCACCCCTCATCGCCAACGCGCGCCGCCTTTTTAAAGGACAATAGATTCAGCAGCATGCAGACCTTATAATTCCGGAACCCTCACGTATTTCGATTTCTTCAGCCCACAGGCCTGCAAGACACGGTTCAGGGCAAGATTCAGTCTGTAACCTATCGGCATCGCCGGGCGCTCACCACGCCATTGCGTCATGTCGAGATAACGGAAATAGAGATATTTCCACGGATGCTGCGATTTATAGTGCCAGGGCTTTTTCGACCCGGTGTAATGGATTATGACCGGAGTCTGCAGTTCCTGTTCAAGCGAAGCCACGCTCTCCGCACTCATGCGTCCCACACGGCGTCGGCGCAGGAAACCGTCCTGCACATTCCAGCGCAACGCCGCGAATTTCCTGTCATCGTGAAGCAGGGCGTTCAGCAGATCCTGGTCATAGAACTCCAGTTCGCCGACATGTTCCTTCAGATACGTCCTGGCTCGCTGCTCGAATCCGCTGGCCCTTAGCCGCTCCAGGTTGATCAAAAGGACTCCGGCATTAAAATAGGAAAACTTCCTGTCATAATGCAGCCGCACGTAGTTCCCGGGCCTTTGGCTCCACATGTCCTCGACACATCCAAGGGAGACGTCCGAGATATCCATATTCCAGAATTCCGAGATGTCGCCGTTGACTATCAGGTCGCAGTCAAGATAGATGACTTTCCTGACATCCGCCGGCAATATCGACGTAAGAAACAGACGGTAATATGTAGCCGGCGAGATATGGCTGGTTTCATCGGTCCTGCAGCCTTCCAGAACAGTGGAGGGAGGAAAATGGAACGATATTTCCTTACCATATTTATCCTCGACTATGCCACGGAGCACATCCTCGTCGCTCGGTTCAAGCGGTGAGGATATGATATGGACATGAATAGGGTGCCTGCGGTTGTTATCCAACAGAGAAGTCAGCATAACGGCACAATACTTCACATAATTGCCGTCGATGTTGCAAGCCACATGCATTGCGGATGTCTGTTCCATATTCGATGAATTTAAAGCAAAGTTACTATAAAATCATCACACTCCAAAACACTGTGACAACACACTGAAAAAGAATAATTTGCAAATATCGGATAAAATTTGTAATTTTGCACCGCAAAAATCCCGTGTGATGGGAAACGCGCCGCACAGGCCCGTTTTGAGTAACACAACAACAAGAAAATGAAAAAGTATGCATTGAACGCTCAGCCGCGTACAGAGCTGGGCAAGAAGTCGGTGAAGGCTCTCCGTGCCGAGGGCAAGATTCCCGCAGTGATCAACGGTGGCGCTCTGGTAGAGCTGCCCTACACCGGCACTCTGAAAGAGGGCCAGAAGCTGGTCGAGATCGATGCCAAGCGCGGTCTGATCACGACTGACATCGTAGTAAGCGCCGAGGATGTGCGCAAGCTCATCTACACTCCCGACATCTTCGAGGTTGACATCAACCTGAACGGCGAGGAGGTTAAGGCCGTGATCAAGGACCTGCAGTTCCAGCCCGTAAAGGACACTCTGCTTCACATCGATTTCCTCCAGGTATATCCCGACAAGCCCGTAGTGATGGAAGTTCCCGTCAAGATCGAGGGTCACGCCGAGGGTGTCAAGGCCGGTGGTAAGCTCACGCTCTCCATGCGTAAGCTGAAGGTAAAGGCTCTCTACAACGAGATTCCCGAACGTCTGGTCATCAACGTCGACAACCTGGGTCTGGGCAAGTCCATGGCCGTAGGCGACCTCCACTTCGAGGGCCTCGAGCTGATGAACGCCAAGAACGCCGTGGTATGCGCCGTTCAGCTCACCCGTGCCGCCCGTGGCGCACAGGCCAAGGCTGAGCAGGCTTAATCAACCCACAGAAACTTTCAAGGCTCCATCCCACACACTGCGGGATGGAGCCTATATATTGAAGTCATGAATATTTTTAAACGTCTGTTCGGGTCCCGGAAGTCTGAACGCTCAGAGGAAACTCCGGACCGGAACACCGATACCGATATGAAACGTTACCTGATAGCATGTCTGGGCAACATTGGTCCCGAATACGAAGGCACGCGCCATAACGCCGGATTCATGGTGGCCGACCGTCTGGCCGACGACGCCGGCGTCAGCTTCCGGTCCGGCCGCTACGGCGACATGGCCACAGTACGTATCAAGAACTGCGAGCTGCTGGTGCTCAAGCCCTCCACGTTCATGAACCTGTCGGGCGTGGCCGTACGATACTGGATGAACCACGAGAAGCTGCCGCTGGATCACCTGCTGGTCGTCGTGGACGATCTCGCACTTCCCTTCGGCACCCTGCGCCTGCGTAAGTCAGGCTCCGACGCCGGCCACAACGGGCTGAAGAACATAGCCGAACAGCTCGGCACCCAGAACTACGCCCGTCTGCGCTTCGGCGTGGGCAACGACTTCCCCAAGGGAGGACAGATCGATTTCGTGCTCGGCAAGTTCCCGCCCGAAGAACGCGCGAAGATGCCCGAAGTGCTGAAGCGTGCGGCCGAGGCCGTCTCGACTTTCTGTCTCGCCGGCCCCGACATCGCCATGAACCGCTTCAACCATTAGTTTATTAACTTCCCTAAAACTTAAACTGTAACCGGAGCTGGATTATATTGACGTGACGCTTGGGGCTGACGCTCGAATCGCGCACGTCCGTATAACGCCAGCCTAAGCGGGCAAGCATATACTTGTTGAAATAATAGTTCAGCGTCACCGAGTAGTCGTTGCTGATACCGCCGCGTATGTCCTTACAGCTGGCGTTGGTGTAGTCGTAACCGGCCACAAGCTCTAAGGTTCTGGGCTTCGGAATGGCTATGCCGGCATCCCACGGCGAATAACTGTACTGACTGTCGCCGAGAATAAGGCAGCGCAACCATGCGTATGCACCCTGCACCTGATAGGCCGGACGCCCTATGCGGTTGATGTTCATATAGTAATACTGCGACTCCAGGGCCACGCGGTCCTTGCAGAGCAGCAATTCGGGGCTGAGCTTCAGCTGATTGCCGGCATCCGTGACATCGGCACCAAGCATCTTCACCTTCGCCACGCGCGTCGGGAAATTGGCGCCTAAATTGAATGCGCCGGACTGAGACTTGCCATCCTCGCCGCGCTTGTGCGTCGGGCTCTGGTACCATGCGCTGACGCCCACCTGGACTATCGCACCGTCGCGTGCTATGGGACGCCATACGAAACGGCCCACGCCTCCGATGCTCTGGCGCGTGATGCCGTCGCCGGTCAGGTTGTCGCTGTTGCCGAATATCACGCTCGTACCCATGAAGAATTTAGGCAGGCTCAGATTGTACATGATACCGAGGTTACGCGCCGTGGCGGCTAAGTAATCGTCGGTGGTCGGAGCCTCGAACGCGCTCTTGAACGAACTGGATGTGGATGACTGCAATCCGAACTGATGCACGAAGTATCCGCCACGAACCAGCATCTTGTCGTTGATCCTGTACTGGATGAACACATCCTTGATGCTGAGCTTGAATCCACCGAAGCCCACGTCCACCTTGGCGTTCCAGTTGCCGTAAGCGGCGCTGAGGCCTATACGCATGTCGGGAAGCTGCACGCCATCGGTAAATCCGTTACCGTCGGGAGCGTAGACCGCGCCATCGGCAAGGATTCGGGCCATGGGCTTGAAACTGAATTTCGGTTTGCCTTCGGGAGTCCGGGCTTCCTCGTGATGCTTTACCGATGTGCTCACCACATCCGGATCGCTCATAGGCTCAGTGAGCCAGCTCTTGGCAGGTTTCTGTGACTCGGTCACCGTCGGTTCCGCAGTTGCCACCGGGTCCGCAATTGCCGTGGGTTCCGCAGTTGCTACCGGTTCCGGTTCCGGACTTCCGGTCGGCGTGTCGGCCGCCGTTGCCGGGAATATGCACAATGCCCCAAGCATCGCGCCTGTGAGTATGAGTGTTTTCATAGTATAAGGTTTTATAGTGTACTCAAGATTGAAGATATCCCTACAACTCCACTTATACTATTCCAACACTATCCCACCTCTCCTGGTTTATCTTTTATTTGTTAATTAACAATGCTATCGCCTGCAAATCAATGGTTCGCAACGCGGAGATCTCACGTCCCAGAAATCTCACGTCACATAAATCTCACGTCGCGGAGATTTCACGTCGCGGAGCCGTTCTGTTCCGGCGCGGAGCGTCGGCTCATGTCACTGCCGGTTGTTGCCTGCGGGCCGCATATATAGCCTTTAGCTTCCGGTATCCCGCCAACACCAGCAGCGGCAGTCCAACGCCGGCTATCGTGTATGGGATCCAGAACAGGTCGGGGCGCATGTCGTGTATCACCATGTGACACCCTATCTGGCCGAACGGCAGGTCGTACCACCATATCTTCAGCAGGCTCACGGGCTTATATGCCAAGATATGAAATACGAAAACGTACAGGGTGTTGTTGCCCGTAAAGACCAGGAACCTGCGCAGCAACGTGTCACCGCGGTCTATCAGCACCGCGACATGATGCGTCAGCAGGAATCCCGCCGTGCCGGTGAGCGGCAGTGTCCACAGGTCGCGGAACAAGCCGCGATTGCTCATTCCGCTGTAATGCTGCACTGCCGCGAAACACAGGAACGCCAGACACAGCCCCGACAGCCAGTAGCGGTCGCCTATAGTACTCTCGAACCTGCGGTACAGCACCCCGATTCCGAAAAAGAACACTCCCCACGTCTCGCGCCATCCGCCGTTGGGTATGACGGAAATCTTGATGCCGCACTGTATGCGCAGCGCCGTCAGCGCCACCATCGAGAGGCATATTACGGCCACGCACACCTCTGGCTTGAAGCGCGTACGAGAGTCCAGCAGCTTGTACAGAAGCAGGAACACTATGCTCGCCACCAACAGGCCGCGGAAAAACCAGAACGCGCCGGCCATGAACTCATCGTAGCCGTTCATACCCGTCACCATCATCACGAGGCGCCGCATGGCCGAATTGAACGTATAGGGATGTGTCACGCCACCGGTCCAGTTGCCGTATTCCTCGTTGAGGATGCCGAAATGGAACCAGACGTTATGCAGCAGCAGAAACAGCAGGCTCCATTTCAGGAAAGGGAAATAGAGCCCCTTGATACGTTTGGATATGAACGTCCATGGATCGGCAAGGTATTTGCGGCTGAAGAAATAGCCCGCCGTGATGAAAAACAGCGGCATGTGGAACGTATAGATGAAGCTGGTGAGCAGTGCCGGACCTTCGGCATGGCCCACCACCACCAGGATTATAGCTATTCCCTTCGCTATTGATATGACCGTATTCATTAAGAGTTCTGAATGTTCTTGTTACTTTTATTTAAAAGGCGCGGAGCCGTTATGCTTTTGTTTTTCTTCAGTGCGGAGCCGTTCTGCTTTTGTTTTTCTTCAGCGCGGAGCCGTTATGTTCCGGCGCGGAGCGTCGGCCCCTATACCACCGAGGGTGTGCCAAGCGAATTGACACACCCTCTGTAGGATATTGCACGCCGAGGCGTATTATTTCTTAACTTTGTCGCAGATGGCCTTGAAGGCTGCGGGATGGTTCACGGCCAGCTCGGCCAGAGCCTTGCGGTTGATCTCGATACCGGCGGCATGGATCAGACCCATGAGCTTGCTGTAGCTCAGGTCCTCCAGGCGGGCTGCGGCGTTGATACGCTGAATCCACAGGGCGCGGAAGTTGCGCTTCTTCTGCTTGCGGTCACGGTAGGCGTAGGTCAGACCCTTCTCCCAGGTGTTCTTCGCTACCGTCCACACGTTGCGACGGCTACCGTAGTAACCGCGCGTCAGTTTCAATATCTTCTTTCTCTTGGCACGTGAAGCCACGTGATTTACTGATCTTGGCATCTTTTTTTCTGTTTTTGAAATCCAGCGGCTTTATTCACTCTTTATATGCTGGAATTTCGGTTAATAAATTTGTAATACGGGGCAAGGGCGCTGCCGGCCCGGGCCCGGTGCGATCTTAACGAAGGTTCAGGAGGTCGCGTACCTGCTTGAGGTTGGCGCTTGCCACCAGTCCCGTGTGGTCCAGGTTGCGCTTGCGCTTCTTCGATTTCTTCGTCAGGATGTGGCTGTGATAAGCGTGCTTACGCTTGATCTTTCCCGTGCCGGTGAGCGCAAAGCGCTTCTTGGACGCGGCATTGGTCTTTACTTTAGGCATTTTGTTTTATTTTTAGTTGTTTTTAACCTCGGCACCGAGTGCCTACGGTCTCTAATTCTTTCAATTGGTTTTCCTGTGCAACGGGGCTTGTCACTCGGCTGCGTCGGGAGTCTCCTCGTTGTCGCTCACCTCAGGCTTGGCGGCCTCGGCGGGTTTCTGGGCTTCGGGGCGCTTGTCCTTGCGGAGCTCGCCGGCCTGCTTCTCCTTCTTGGGCGCGGCCTTCAGGGGCGTGATCATGATGGTCATACGCTTGCCCTCCAGCACCGGCATCATCTCCACCTTACCGAGGTCCTCAAGATCGTTGGCGAAACGCAGCAACAGCACCTCGCCCTGCTCCTTGAACAGGATGGAACGGCCGCGGAAGAACACGTATGCCTTCACTTTCGAACCTTCCTTCAGGAATCCCTGGGCATGCTTCAGCTTGAAGTTATAGTCGTGGTCGTCGGTCTGGGGTCCGAAACGGATCTCCTTCACCACCACCTTCGTGGCCTTCTGCTTCTGCTCCTTCTGGCGCTTCTTCTGCTGATAGAGGAATTTCTGGTAGTCGATCACACGGCATACAGGGGGTTCGGCCGTGGGTGAGATTTCCACGAGATCCAGCTCCTGGCTGCGTGCTATCTTCAGGGCCTGGGCTATCGGATAGATGCCCTGCTCCACGTTATCGCCCACCAATCGGACTTCGCGTGCGCGGATGCGTTCGTTGGTCTGATACGGGTCGTTGCGACGGTCGTCGCGACCGGGTCGCTGACCTGGCCGGGGCTTCGGCCCCATGGGACGCTTCGGTCCCGTGAATAATGGTTTTTTCTCCATCAACAGGATTTTATTGTTTTGTAAACGCCGAAACCTCGTCGTTTATTATCTTAGCGAAATCTGCCACGGGCATCACGCCTAAGTCGCCCTCGCCGCGCTTGCGCACGGCCACGGTACCATCGGCCTGCTCCTTCTCGCCCACAACGATCATGTAGGGTATCTTCTTCATCTCGTTGTCGCGGATCTTGCGGCCCACCTTCTCGTTGCGGTCGTCCACTTCGGCGCGTACGTCCATCTCCTCGAGCTGTGCGGCTACCTTATGAGCATAGTCGTTGTATTTCTCGGACACGGGGAGCACCACACACTGCGTGGGTATCAGCCACAGGGGAAGGTTGCCGGCGGTGTGCTCCAGCAACACGGCCACGAAACGCTCCATCGAGCCGAACGGCGCGCGGTGGATCATGACGGGACGGTGCTTCTGATTGTCGGCGCCCGTAAACGTCAGGTCGAAGCGCTCGGGCAGGTTGTAGTCCACCTGGATTGTACCGAGCTGCCACTTGCGGCCGATGGCGTCGCGCACCATGAAGTCGAGCTTGGGACCGTAGAACGCGGCCTCGCCCTCCACCTGGGTGGCTTTCAGGCCTTTCTCGGCACAGGCGTCGATGATGGCCTGCTCGGCAAGGTGCCAGTTCTCGTCGCTGCCGATGTATTTGGTCTTGTTCTTCGGGTCGCGGAGCGAAATCTGAGCCTCGTAGTTCTGGAAATCAAGAGCACGGAATATGTACAGAATGATGTCCATCACCTTCAGGAACTCCTCTTTGATCTGGTCGGGCGTCACGAACAGGTGTGCGTCGTCCTGCGTGAATCCGCGCACACGGGTCAGTCCGTGCAGCTCGCCGCTCTGTTCGTAGCGGTACACGGTACCGAACTCGGCGAAGCGCAGCGGCAGGTCGCGGTACGAGCGGGGCGATGTCTTGTATATCTCGCAGTGGTGCGGGCAGTTCATCGGCTTCAGCAGATACTCCTCGCCTTCCTGGGGCGTGTGTATGGGCTGGAACGAGTCCTTGCCGTACTTGGCCCAGTGGCCGGAAGTGACGTACAGGGCCTTGTTGCCGATATGCGGGGTGATTACCTGCAGGTAACCGTATTTCTTCTGAATCTTGCGGAGGAACTGCTCCAGGCGGTCGCGCAGCGCGGCGCCCTTGGGCAGCCACAGGGGCAGACCCTGGCCCACCATCGGCGAGAACGCGAACAGTTCCATGTCGCGGCCTAAGATGCGGTGGTCACGCTTCTTGGCCTCCTCAAGCAGCACCAGGTATTCGTCCAGCATCTTCTTCTTGGGGAAGGTGATGCCGTACACGCGCACTAATTGGTTGCGTGTCTCGTCGCCGCGCCAGTAGGCGCCGGCCAGCGACATTACCTTGGCGGCCTTGATAGGTGCCGTGTTCGGGATGTGCGGACCACGGCACAGGTCGGTGAAGTTGCCCTGGGTGTATGTGGTGATGTGGCCGTCCTCCAGCTCGGAGATAAGCTCGCACTTGTACTCCTCGCCACGGTCGCCGAACATCTTCAGAGCATCCTCCTTCGATATGTCGGCACGGACTATCGGCTGCTTCTGGGCAGCTAATTCCAGCATCTTCTTCTCGATCTTCGGAAAGTCCTCGTCGGTAATCTTGTGCTCGCCCGGATCGATGTCGTAGTAGAAACCGTTCTCGATGGCGGGTCCGATACCGAACTTCACGCCGGGATACAGCTCCTGCAGCGCCTCGGCCAGCAGGTGTGCCGAGCTGTGCCAGAAAGCGTGCTTGCCTTCCGGATCATCCCATTTGAACAGTTCTATCCTGGCGTCTCCCTGCACCGGGCGTGCCAGGTCCCATTCCTCGCCGTTGATCTTAGCAGCCAGAACGTCGGCCGCAAAACGCGGGCTGATGCTCTCGGCTATCTGTAACGGAGTGGTTCCCTCGGCGTACTCTCTGACGCCTCCGTCCGGAAATGTAATCTTTATCATTGATAATCAAATATATACATTGTCAATCGGGCATCTTCGCCTCGCGAAAATGCCTTTGCGCCCACAAAATTAGGAAATTATTCTCAATTTTCCAACATTTCGTCGTCATCATCGTCTTCCCAGTCAAGGAAATATGTCTCAGCGTATTGCGTGTCGTCACGGAATTCGCTCAGCTTGCGTCCCTCGCGCTTGGTGGGACGTCCCAGTCCCTTTCGTCGGTCCACGAATCCGGAAATGCGTGTCATCTCTAACAATTCATACTGCGACTGCGGCGTGATATTCTCTAAATATTCGGGCACCAGCTTGGCGCCCAGACGGTTCTGCGCCAGCTTCAGCACGCGGAACTTATAGGTGATGGGCGGCTTCTTCACGTCTATCACGTCACCCTCCTTGATGGCGCGGCTGGGCTTCACGGCCACGCCGTTCATGGTGACGCGCCCTTTCTTGCACGCCTCGGTAGCCACGGTGCGCGTCTTGAACACGCGCATGGCCCACAGCCATTTGTCTATTCTTGTCTCTGCCATAATGCTTCGTTCCCCTTACTGAACCTTGACCCGCTGCAGCGTCAGCACATTCTTGCCCATGGCGTTGAACAGCAGCACTTCGGTGGGCGACACGGGTCTGGCGGAGGTGGCTTCCTCAAGGGCCACGATCAGTGACGTCTCGTAGTTCATGTCGGGACAGGCCATGCGTGTCACACCTATGGCGTTGAACGAGATGGAGTTGGCCTCCTCCATGTTGATGTCCATGTGGCCGTTCAGTATGTTACATCCGGTATTGCCGTGCAGTTTGCCCTCGTCCACGTCTATCATTATCTTCATGTCCGGGACGTCAATCTTCCGGTCGCCGATGGCCGTTACCTGCCACGTGCCGTTCAGGAAGTCGAAGTTCTGATGCATCAGCGTCATCACCTTGCGCCCCGCCCTGTCGTAGAAGTCAAGATAATACTCCGAGCCTGTCACGCCCCATGTGTACCGCACAGTCGCGCCCAAAGCCTGATTTATCTCGGTGTCGGTCAGACCCTCCTGCGCGCAGGCCATCATGGTCGTGACCGTATTGCCGAAGCTCAGCGTGGAGTCGGCGGGATTATACTTGTAGGTAGCGTTCAGGGTGTTGCATCCGTTGTTGCCGTACACGCGCTTCATGCCGGGCACAAAGCGCAGATACGGAGCCTTCTCGCCCACGGCGTCCTTGCCGTACACTTCCTGGATGCTCCAGTCGCCCTTCACCACGCCCTTCTTGATTTCCTCGGGATTGTACGTACGATTGTCGGTCTGCGAGGATATCACCTCACGGTCGTGAGGCAGCATCGGCTCCTCGGCCGTGTTCGAGCCTTGGGTTTTCGCGGATTTGTTAAAAACGCCGCAGGAGGCCATGCCCAACGCCAGCCCCGCGCATATTGCCGTAATCTGAATCTTTCTCATGGTCATATACATCTGTCATTCGCCCCAGTGCTTGCGCAGGGGATACCTGGTGGGGCGCAACAGCAGCCGCAGCGAGGTGGAATAGAACAGATAGTTCCACGTCCAGTTCGTAAGCACGCTTAGCTTGTTGCGCATTCCTAATATGGACATCAGATGGATGAACATCCACACGAGCCACGCGAAGAAGCCATGGAAGCTGAACTGAGGCAGGTCGGCCACGGCCTTGGCCTTTCCGATGGTGGCCATCGAACCCTTGTCGCGGTATCGGAACGGTGTGCGGAACTCGCCCCGGTTCAGGTTCCTGGCCAGGTTGTTGGCCATCTGCAGGGCCGGCTGGGCCATCTGCGGGTCGCCCTTGGGGTGGCCGTCGCGCTGCATCAGGCAAATGTCGCCCACCGCAAACACCGAGCCGTCAAGCCCATTGACGCGGTTGTACTCGTCCACCAGCACCCGGTTGCCGTGTCCCACGCATTCCTGCGGCAGACCCGGCATAGGCTCGCCGCGTACGCCCGCCGTCCATATCAGCGTCTCGTAATATTCCTTCTGTCCGTCTGCAAAGTTAACATATTTATCCGAATAATCCTTAAGAACCGTGTTCAATCGGACATTCACCATTAGTTTCTTAAGTGTTTTCAGGGCGTATTCCTGCGACTGCGGCCTCATGGCACCGAGCAGCGAACCGGTACCTTCCACTAAGGTGATGGTGATGTCGTCCGGCTCCAGCTCGGGGTATTCCTTTTTCAGGATATACTTCTTCATCTCGCCCAGCGCGCCGGCTATCTCCACCCCGGCGGGACCGCCTCCCACCACTAAGAATGTGAGCAGTTCGCGGCGACGTGCCTTGTCCTGACATAACGCTCCTCGCTCGAAACGGTCCAGTATCTCGTCGCGCGTATGCGCCGCCTCGGCCACGGTCTTTATTCCGAACGTCTCCTCGCCCAGCGAGTCCATGCCGAAATAGTTGTTGGTCGAGCCGGCGGCCAGTATCAGTTTGTCGTACTTTATGGTCTCATAGCTGGTGGTCACCTCCCTGGCCCGGACGTCTATGTTCTTGACATGGCCCATGTGATAGCTCACGTTGCGGTGTCTCTTGAACTCGCGCCGGAACGGGAAGCAGATGTTGGCGCTGGTCAGTCCCGATGACGCTATCTGATAGAACAGCGGCGGGAAACTGTTGAAATTATTCCTGTCCACCAGACATATCTCGTACTTGGCGGGATCCAGCTTCTTGCACAATCTCAATCCGGCGAACCCGCCTCCTATTATCACGATCCTTTCCATAACTTATGTTATTTTCTGCCTTTAAAACGCAAATACGCCTCATTCGGTTTCACTATCGCTCCCGCGCAATGAACATGAAAGGTTCTTACGCGTTTTCAATTACCCAACCGTCAATGGTTCGGTTTTGGGGAGAGATATTGCCACCTACCTTGACGACAGGTTTGGGGTTGAGGGAATTTTTGTACGGAAGTGCATAATCCTTCTCGTTGATTTGCGCCAGGGCTTCTTCGGGCGTACCTCCATACTTGAATTCAATGATGTAGATGGCCTTCGTACCGTCAAGTACCATGTCCATCCTGCCGCTTGATGTACGCTGCTCCACATTCACCTGCAGTCCGACCAACCGGGAGATGATGAGGATGTCCTTTTGCCATTGCGATTCCTTGTTGGTGTGCGATATATAAGGAATACCCGCTAAGAACGATTTCATCTCACGCAGAAAGCCCTCTATATCGTCCTGCCTGATGAAACGCCGTAATGAACGAACGAAGTTATCAGAACTTTGTGCATTCCAGTGTCGTACTTTCTTAAGCAGATTGTTGAAAAAACCTTTCCTGACTTCAGCATTCGGATATCCTAATGTGAACTCGTCGTAATCCTCATCGTAATCCTTGATAGTGAGATAGCCGGTATAGTAACAGGTCAATGCCAGGTTATCGCCCAACACATCGCCGCTATCAAGCATACTTCCGGATACGACATAGCCTTCCAGGTCAGTGTCGTTCCAGTCGTTTTCCAGAAACTGTTGAATCAACCGCGTGGGGGTGCCTGACTGAAACCAGTAATCGCTGATACTGCGTGCATATAATGCCCTGACTACACTGAACGGATTATAGATGTCTACCATGTTCTTAGAGAAATGATAGCCGTCATACTGCTGTTTGAGCTTTGCCAAAGCCTCATCGTACGTCCGGCCTGAATCCCGGCCTAAGTCTTCGATCCCCTCTTTGAAATTGTCGGTCAGTTCCTGGGTCGTGATGCCGCAGATGGCCGAGTATTGCGGCAAGAGTGAGATGTCTACTATATTGTTCAGCCCGCTGAAGATATTGATCTGACCCAGCTTGCCCACGCCTGTCAGAAACACGAACTTCAGGTATTTCTCGTTGGATTTCAATACTCGGTAGAAGTCGTGAAGAATCTTGCGGTTCAGTTTCTCCAGTTCCCGCTTGTCGTGGACGTCGACGATCGGGCTGTCATACTCGTCGATAAGTATGACTACGGGCTGACCGGTACTGTAGCATACGTTCCGGAGCAATTTATGGAAGCGTCCGTCCGCCGTATCGTCCGGGTTCGGAAAACCATATTTTTTCTCCCATTCGTCAAGATTATCGGCAAGAGCTTTAGGAAGGTCATCCGGATTGTTGTAGCCACGGTGGGTAAAATCCAGATGCAATACCGGGTATTTAGTCCATTCCTCTGGCTCGAGACTGTCTATGGCCAGACCTTTGAACAGCTCGCGTTCGGCATTGAAATAGGCCTCCATGGTCGTGATGAGCATACTCTTGCCGAAACGTCGTGGACGGCTCAGGAAATAAAACTTGCCAGACGACACAAGCTGATGAATATACATGGTCTTGTCGACGTATAGACATCCTGCACGCCGTATCTCTCCAAAATCTGCCTGCCCTATCGGATACTTTACCATTCTGACTTCATTTTATTGAACTTGCGTACAAATATAACAAATTTAAGCAGAATGTCAAAAAACAGCAAGCATACAAACCTATTGTAGAGGGCCATCAGCCCTTCAAATGGGGAACGATGCCATTATATTTCTTCGGATGGCAATATCTGTAGGATAGATCTGTTATACCCCGAGATCTATTTTACGAATACGAAGATCTTATTGGTAAATTCTTGAGTGGAAAGGACCACGACATATCTGCCGGGGACGGGATGGCCGCAATCTATCGAGACGTTGACATGGCCTTCGGCAGGTATGACGGTGCTGCGTTGCGATATGCCGGTGTCGGAAACCATATCGAACATAATCTCGACCGGACGGGGCGCATCCAGCTCGATATGTATCTGTCCGTTGCTCCATGTAGCCTCTACGTTCCTGAATGGCTCCTGTGCCGGGTTTTCATCCTTGCGACCCTTATCTTCCTCGCAGAGAAATTGCGAGTCCTCGGAATAATCCATCAGGAAAGCTCTGGTCTCGTTCTGTCCGTCGGCTGCGCCCCGGATTTGAGTCTGCACCGCCACGGGCACGTTGCCGTGGGTGTACCATCTCCAGCGCGTCACGGTTATGTGTCTCAGTGTGTCGGCCACTTCTTCCGGCATAGCCCCGAGGGTGTCGGGAAATACCCGTTCGGCATATTTCAGCGTCTCGCGCGTCATGTATGCGGCGATGGTGTCGCCCTCGGCGACTACCAGACGTCCCTTGACGGGACCGTCTGACACACAACGGCCTCTCCGGATTATGGGGAAAGTCAGCGTATGCAGTCCCGTAACAAGATAGGGAGATTCCATCTGCAATGCCTTTGACGACGGTATGTCCGGGGCGACCGCGACGGTGAATGTCTCAGCCAAGGAATCCGGCAACAGATAATGATACCGTGATTCTTCCTTTATCAGACAGCATGAATCCTGTTTCAGGCTGTACCATCGCCTCTGACCTAACACGGTCTCCGACAGCAGGGTGTCGCCGAACGCCTTCACGATGGCTGCCGGAATCCCCGCCTTTGTCTGCTGCGACAGGTCCCACACTGCATCGTCGCCTGTCGCCACCCTCTCGATCGGCATCGCCTCGACAGTCAGGAGGTGAGTATGCACACGGTCATGTATACTGACATCGTTATTGCTCGCCACCGACATTATGGCATATCCCGAAGCAAGTAAGCAACCTGCAACCATATAAGGCAATGCCTTTGTTAATATTTTGCCAGTTGTATTCATGGTATTATCATAAATATGGGCAGGAAGTGCCCATTAATAATCCGACCCCTACTCTAATTGTCGATTTTGAATCTTTTTTATTGCATTCTTCCATTGAATATAACATAAAGCATTCACGTTCAACCATTCTATGTATGATTATTTCCTCCTGAAATTGAAACAAGAACGTGGATATTACGGTAAAGCTTAACTTTCTTCTGGATGGGACACGTGGAAATACATCGCAACGGAACATTCCTTTGCATGGAGACGAGAAAGCCACGATATAATCCGATTGGAATCCACTGTCGCATTCGTCCCCGAAGAGGTTGTGTAGATTTTTGGAATATACGGGAATGGTATTGATCAGTTGCCGGTTGTCGTTATGCAGAGGTACATCATTTCGGTATCTTCTCTCAATATCCGTATAATATGGAGCCCAGTCAAGATCATATATTGAATCTGAGACACACACCGTTTTGCCGGGATAATAAGTTTTGATTAGGTTAAACGCAAGTTTCGCTGCCTTTTGCTCCAACGAACCGGAATAAGGGGCATATTGCGCATTTGCCGACAATGTCGCCAGCATGCATATTATGAGAATAAGGTGTTTCATATCCGTCAAAATATTAATATGTCTCAATCCCGGAGTATCACGGCCGATAATTTTGTAATCTTTCCGTCTTCATCATATACGAAAAGGAATTCATAATTGTTACCCTTGAAGTAGTCTCTATAAGGTTTCCCATATTTAGACATGCCACATGTTATCATTCTATGATATGGAGCTGAGAATGCTATCGTATAGTCTCCTTGATTATTCTGAGACAAGTCATCATGAAATAATTTATGAAGATTTTCGGAATAATAATCGCATGCAGCCGTATCTATTCCGTCATAAGTGAGTATATTCCTTCTGTATTTAGGTGGAACATCTTCAACATGATATATATAGTTACCAAGATACACTGTGTCTGAAACGCATATTCGTTTATCAGGGAAATACTGTTTCACCATCTCGTATGCCATTTTGACAGCCTTGCACTCAATAGAATCCGAATATGCGGATTCCTTCGGACTTGCTGCTCGAGTAACAACGACACATAACGATAGGATGATCACTAATATATGAACTCTCATATCTTTAAATTGTCTACTTAATTCGCTGGATTTTATGAACTGACGCCAGCTATTCCCTTAAAACATAAAGTTATTATGTTTTGTTGAAATGAATTTGTCATATGATGCCGGTCTTAAATTATCTTTTAGACAATTCGCAGCAGTGCGACTGAAAGGCAGATAAGCACGACCATTAATCACGGTGGACTTATAGGACATTCTCTGACCAAAGTTCCATCCTTGGTTGTTTAATTCTTTTCTTATCGTATTGGTGTTTCTCAATACCATATCTTGTTCAAGATATTCAGCATGCTGATAGCCACCACCTAAAGATGTATGATACATTTCGTGAAGAAATACCATACCAAAACCCAAAGTATTACCGTCAACATTAGCACTTCCATTGATAAAATCCGTAATCTGATCAGGTTTAATACCAACTGCATTATCTCCACCTTGACAACTATGTTTGTCATAGGAAACAGTAACATATTCCGAATAATCTATCATATTTATTAAGAAATTTCTTGCTGTCATACTGCCTGCTTCATAAGAATTACCGTTATTATCAGTCTTCAATGTAATATTAGCATCACCATTACTATTTTTAGCATATTGAAGATATCCATATTCATCAAATGACAGATCCAGACCAGTAATATTCTCAAGGTCTGTTTTAATTACATCTGCATATTGGGGAATATCCGGATAAGGATGATCAATTAATCCAATGAAATTAATAGCCATGCCAGTAGGGTCAGTGAAGTTCACCGGGTTATTCGCGCAGTAGGAGAAGGGGGACAGCCAGGGAGTGTCGATGGCTTTCTTGTCGGGAGTGGAGAAACGGCCCAGCGGGGCGCGGTACATGCGCGCCTCGAAGTTGTACAGGCCCAGGCCGAACTGCGTGAT
>UQMZ01000014.1 GCA_900542185.1 uncultured Bacteroidales bacterium | reverse complement strand
CGAGATGAGCGCTAGTCTCGTGGGCTCGGAGATGTGTATAAGAGACAGGTAGATGCCGCCGGGCAGCTCGGCCTTCTCGTTGTCGGCCACGCGGATGCCCTGCATGTTGTACACGCCGGTCACCACGTTGTCCTCGGCATCGTTCATGATGCTCTCGACTGCGGAGTAGTCGCCGTCCTTCTTGTTGAACGTAGGCTCGGAGATCTCCGAATCAACATGATATGTCGCCTTGCCGTCCGTTCCGACTTTCTGATAGATACGGGCGTAGTCAACAAGGAATCGAGAGGGGTTGGGAGTATTGGCCAGCGAACCGCCGTTGATGCCGCCCAAAGCCAGGTTCAGCCAGAGCATCTGACGAACCGTGCGGTAAGGGTTGGCACCGTTGCTGTGATCGAAGTCGCCGTCGGGAATACCATTCACGGTCTGGTCGAGGTCAGTCTGGTTAATGAGGATATCGTCGCACCACAGTTCGATGTGGTCCGGATCCCAGACCATGATCCATGTATGGTAGTTGTCACCCCAGCCTTCACCGAGTTGGGCATCGCCTACGAATGCGGAATCCCATACGGCGCTCCAGCGCTTGGTTCCGCCCCAGGCCACGTTGCCGTGTATGCCGTGGCCGTAATATTCCATGATGTCGATCTCGCCGTCGTAGGGCCATTCATACTGCTTGCCTGTCGACCAGATTGCGGGCCAGCAGCCTACGTACTGAGGCACCTTGGCACGCACCTCATATATGCCGTACATCCAGGTGTAGCCGTCCTGCCATCCGCCCTGGGTCTGCATCGAACCGGATACCCAGGTCAGATACTTATTCTTCTTCCACTTCTCGGTGCTTCCGCGCTGATAAAGGGGGTTACGAACCTGCTGGTCTTCGATGTTCTTGCCTTCGATCACGAGCACACCGTCCTCGATGTAGGTACAGTTGTCGCCGTAATAGTACTGGTCCTCCTCGTTACGCTTGTAGCCGGTCTCGAAGTTCCAGATGGTGGGATCAGGCTTGCCTGAGCCGGAGAATTCCTCGGCGAACACCAGACGATAGCCGTCATACACGTTGGCACGGGGATCGTTGTCGGCCAGGGGATGGTCCTTGTAGAAATCCTCGGGCGTGGGAGCCTCGGCATACTTCTCTGTCTCCTCAATGCTCCACAGATGCTTTTCAGCATCCGTCCCGGCCTTGTCGGTATAAACCGTCGATCCATCCGTGACAGCGTCGGTACCCATGCAGTTCTTGCCGTCGTTCATGCCGAGGTTGACTAAGGTTACCATTTCGCCCGAAGCCACGACCTTGTGCTGAGACAGTTTCTTGTTAAGTCCGATAGGGCAGGAGCTCCACTTTCCGTCGGAGCCAAGGTAAGTCTTGGAGTCGACGCGCTGGATGTTGTAGACGCCCTCCTGACCTGCGGGGATGAAGCGGAACACCTGTGTGTTGTCCTCCACCTTAGCGCATATCTTGCTGCTGAAGCCGGCGTCGGTCAGATAGAAACCGCTGGCATGCTTGATGCGGTAGTACTTGCCGGGTTCCGGATTAACGACGCTGGCGGCAGACATACCGAGAGTGCCGAGCCCGAAAGCGGCGATTAACGAAAAAGTAAGTTTTCGATTCATAGATATTAGTGTAAATTGTTTATTGGTGAAGTCGGGCAGGTCACCCTGCCCGGCCTCTGTGGTATCGGGATCAGAGAGCGATCTTGACGGTCTTGCCGCCCTGCTTGCGGATAACCACACCCTTGTAGTTGTCGCCGCTTACGCGAACACCCTGCAGGTTGTAGTACTCAACGGGAGCCTCGTTGTCAACAATGATACCGTTGACTGCGCCTGTGCCGTTGGGATCGTAGATCTTGACGAGGTCGATATCCATGAACAGGTCAGCCTCATGTTTGTTGCCTTTTCCATAGTTATTGGGCAGAACGAACGTCAGATATACCTTGCCATCTGCAGGAGCAGTGAAGGTATAGGAATGCTCCATCCAATCCTGATCGGTGAATCCATCCTCGGTGTTGGGTGTCATAAACTTGGCAATCTCTTTGCCTGCATCTTCACCGGCAACCTCGGAAACGGAAACGTAATAGTTGGGATCGGGAGTCCACGCCGGGCCTTTGGGCCAGTTTACGCCCATCACGAAGTCCAGATTGTAAGTAGTTCCTGCGGTGAGGCCAGTCACGATCTGTGAGGCCTTGATGTCAGTCCAACCATCGTCGTTGAAGCCGAGCAGACGGAGATAGTGGGTGTCGTCCTCAGGACGCATGTCACCGTCACCGGGTTCTTCCATCCAGCGGGTGATACCGTTCCACTCGCCACCTGTCGACAGAGTCCATCCGGGAAGAACATCGATGTTTGCGAATGTGTTCCAGGGATCCCAGGTGTATCCCCCGGGTACTGATGCTTCTACACCGGATGCTTCGAAGTCACCGTTCACTACGAGGTTCGGACCCTGTGCATACGCAGCTGTGGCCATTGCTACGGCTGCCAACGAAAGTAAAATCTTTTTCATTGTTGTTTAAATTGGTTAATGATTTGGTTTATGTTTGGTTTGTTTACCTTGTTCCGTTTAAGGTTCAGGTTTGATGTTTAGGACACCGCCGGCGCCGGAACGCCGACGGTTGGTATAGGTTATGACAGGTTACTGGAGCGCGGGAGTATCGTGCGTTGTGGTCCAGAAGGGATTCTGGTAGATTGGAGACTGATCGACCGATGTGCCGTCAGCAGTGCTCTCCAGGAAGTGACTCTCTGCGATAGGACTGAGGTAGTGGGCCATGCGCCATGAGTAACCGCTTTGATACCACTCGTTTTTCGATGAGATACGGTCAAGGCTCAGGTACTTGGGATTGCCGTTGAAGCCTCCGTCTATGTCAGTCGGCGAGGATACATTGTTATCGTTCGGGTCACTCTGATCGTACTTTAATTTACTTGCTTTGAACCATTCGAGCATCGGACCGAACATTTTGCATCCGTGACGGAAGTAACGCTGAGTCTTGAGCTGGTCAAGGGCGCGCCAGCGGATCAGGTCGTCCCAACGCAAGCCTTCGCTGATAAGCTCGCAGCGACGTTCGCGACGGATGTTGTAGAGTACGGGGGATGTGATGCGGCGACCGGCGCTGTAGAGACCGAAGTCGTGGCTGGTCTGTTCCTCCTTGTTCAGGTCTGTTGCGTTGATGGTGACGTGAGCGTCCTGAGGCAGACCGGCGCGAACGCGGAGCTTGCCCCACAGTTCCCATGCCTTGGCGTCAAGACCGTCGCCATATTTCTCCCAGGCAGCCTCCAGATAGATCAGGTAAGCCTCGGCCGAACGGAAGATGATGGCGGAAGTTATATCAAAACCTCCTTTGGTCCATTCCATATTGGTGGTGAATCCCTTACCCTTGGTGTAGCCGGTAGAGGTAGTGAAATCCACGCCACCGCTGATGAGGGCCGGAGCCTTGAATTCCTTGTCCTTCTTGCTCTTCTTGCCTTCGCCGATGCGCTGGTCGGAGCCGGCGTAAACATACTCGTTGGGGGCCTTCATGAACAGACGCCAGCGCCAGTCGCGGCCATCCTTGGTATCGGCCACGAAGTCGTCGCCCTTATATCCGCTGTTCGCGTCGTAGATGGGCAGACCGTTGTCCATCAAGAAGCAGTTGGCGAATTCCTGAGTATAACCTCGGCCGCCCTTGATGTACTGGTTCAGGCAGTGTCCACCTGAAACGCTTGTGGTGTAAGTGCGGAACATCAAAGCCTCGTCCATGCTCTTGGGGTCGGCGGTGGAGAACAGGTTATAGTAGGGATTGCTGGGCATGTCGGTGTACGTGGTGCCGAGCATCTGCTTGTTGTTGGCAGTCAGATTGGGGTGAGCGTCAGCCACCTTGCCGGCGGCGTCCAGAGCAATGTCGAGGAAGTATGAAACCTCGGCGGCATTATCGTATGTGAATCCGGCATTGTAGTCCTTGGCAGCTCCGGGCCAGCCGGCTGCTGCATCGGGCACGAAGGGAGTGCCGGCGAAGTATTTCTCGAACGTAGCCTCGTATAGAGCCACACGAGCTTTGAGCATTAGGGCGATATCCTTGGTGATTCGGTTGCGGCCGCCGGTGGTGGCACCGTCCGACAGATATTTGTAGGCTGAGTCGAGTTCTGCGATGATGAAGCGGGCCACCTTATTGCGGGGCTGTCGCTTGGATACCATGATCAGTGAATCCTTATCCAGGGGCTGAGTCTCTGTGATTATGGGAAAGTCGCCCAGAGAACGAAGCTTGCCGAAGTATTCGTTGGCGCGAAGCAGGAACGCCTCGCCAATATAGTGGCGGATGGTGACGTCGGTTCCCTGGATCTCTCCCCGCTTGTATTTGGGAAGTACCTGCTCAAAGAAATAGTTGATATCGTTGATATACCCGAAACTCCATGCTCCACCCGATGTGCCGACCTTAACTCTTGAATCGCCATCGAAGAACTGGTCGTTGGTACCGCTCTCATTGTCGGTGCCCTGGTCGTCGTCAAGGAAATTAGAGTAACTGGAACCGCCCACACCGAAATGGGGGAAGGCATTGTTGCCACGGTTGCCCTGAACCTCCGAGCCTGTATAGTAGGAGATAAGGTAATTGCCCAACTGTTCCTCCGAGTTGAAATACAACTCGGGAGTAACAGCCGACGGAGGCGTGATGTCCAGGTAATCGTCGCATCCTGTCAGCATCCCTCCCGAAATCAGGAGAGCTCCTAACATCAATTTGCTATATATTGGTTTCATTGTAGTCTGAATTTTTTAGAAATCGATAGATAAACCGAAGCTGTAGGTCTTCGCGATAGGATATGAAGAACCGGACTTCATGGAAGAAACTTCGAGCGACTCGGGGTCGATCACCTTCGACATCTTGGTGCATGTGAAGACGTTCTCGGCCGAGAAGTAGAAGCGGAGTTTCTCGATATAAGCCTTGCGGGTCAACTTCTGAGGCAGGGTGTAACCGATCTGGAGGTTCTTCAGACGGATGTAGGAGGCATCCTGCAGGAAGCGTGTCTGGGCCTCGCGGTTCTTGTTGGTGTAGTAGATGGGACGGCCATAGTAAGCGTCACGGTTCTCGCCAAGGGCGGAGTTCTCGTCACGCCAGTAGTCCAGATGTTCCTTCAGGAAGATTGACTCCCATCGGCCGCCGGTTGTAGCACCCCAGAACACGGCACCTTTGCCGGCTGTGCCCTGGTCGCCGTAAGGCGAGAAGTAGTAGTCGCGCTTGGCCACTCCCTGGAAGAAGAGGGTAAGGTCGATGCCCTTCCATTCACCGTACAGGTTCAGACCGAACTGATAGCGCGGAGTATCGTTACCTATCACCTTAAGGTCGCCGAGGTCGTTGAGTGTCTTGCCCTTGGTGATCTTGCCGTCGCCGTTTATATCTTTGTACATCATGTCACCGCCCTGCCAGTTTGAACCGATAGCGTCCTGACCGCCATTGGGCAATGTCGCTAAGTGTGCAGCCATCTCTGCATCGTCGCGGGCAACGCCTACGGTTGTCAGACCGTAAATCTGTCCTGTCAGGCGTCCGGCAATGTATTTGTCGATATACTGCTCGTTGTTGGGGTACTTGGTGATCTTGGTCTGGTCGTCGGACATATTGAACTTGACGGAGTAGTTGAAGTCCTTGACATTGTCCTGCCACTGCAGCGAGAGTTCCCAACCGTAAGTGCGCATTGCGAGGTTGTTCTCCTTAGGAGCGGTTGCTCCAAGAGTGGCGGGATAAACGCGGGCAGGGCCGACCATGTCGGAGTTGCTGCGCCAGAAGTAATCGAACGATCCGTTCAGACGATTCTGGAAGAAGCCGAAATCGATACCGACATTGGTGGTGCGGATTTTCTCCCAAGTCAGGCCTGTGTAGATAAGTGCCGGGAATTTTGCCGTGCCGGGCTTCAGACCGTTAACGAGCCAGCTGGAATTGTTGTTCTTAGCCTCGATGGTGCGGTATGTGGGATACCAGCTGTTGGTGTTCTGGTTAGCCAGCTGACCGTAGGATACGCGGACTTTCAGCTGATTCCACCAGGAAGCGATAGGCTCCCAGAATTTTTCGTTGGCTACGTTCCAGCCGGCCGAGAAAGAGGGCGACCATACCCAGCGGTGCTGTCTGCGGAAACGCGATGTGCCGTCATAACGGAGGTTGACCTCCAGCAGATAGCGACCGTCGAAATTGTAGTTGATGCGGCCGAAGAAACCTGCTGTGCGCCATTTCTGATATTCACCGTTCATTCCCCATCTATCGGTGCTGGATGTAAGGTCAAGTACAGGCAGGTCTTCTACAATCATATCATCACGGCTTGCGTTAAGTTTACGATAATCGAACGATTCACCCTGGAAACCGAGCATGACCTTGAATTCGTTCTTGTCGGCAATGGTGAAGTTGTAGTCGGTAAACAGGTTGTAGTTCAGATAAGTGGAGCGGTAGGAATATTCGTAAACGCTACTATATTTACCTGAATCGAAAGCAAGGTGGGTGGATTCATGTGACAGACCTTCGAGGTCATCGGCGTCGTGGGCGTAAACCGGCTTGCTGTCCTGATGTGTCCAGTCGTTGTTGATACGGGTGTTGAATTCCCCCGTGATGTTCCATCCGGGAAGGGGAGTGGCAACAAGCTGAATCTGGTTGGTGAACACGTCGTTCATCTCCTTGTGACGTCCACCGTTCTCCAGATGCTCGATATAGTTGTAGTCAGCGGCGATGTAACCGTTGGGGTCGTATTTCGGGTTTGTCGGAGGAAGGCGACGTATCACCTTCTCGTAGAAACCGCCGGACATGATGGTGGGACGGCTGTATTGGGTACGTACCCAGCGGCTGGTGAAGCCTAAGCGCAGCCATGAGAACATCTGTGCGTTGAACTTACCCATGACGTTGAAGCGGTCGTAGTTGTCGTTGCCATACTTCAGGAAGCCTCCTTGACCCAGGTACTGACCTGATACGTAGTACTGTATCTTGTCGCTACCACCCTGCAGCGTCACGTTGTGCTCCTGAGCGAAGGCAGTTTTCTTATACAACTCGTCGCGCCAGTTGATGTTGGCAAATGTTCCTCCGCATTCGCCCGTACCCCAGCGACGGTAGGTGCCTTCCCACTTGTTCTCGTAGAAGGGGTCGTCGATCTGGCCCGTGTAATACAGGTACGCCTGCTCGGTGAAGTCGGGGTCGAACTCCGTTTTGTTGGAAGTGTACTTCTGAACATCGTTCAGATAACAGATGTATTCCCAGGAATCCATCATCTCCATGGGAGTCAGAGGCTGGTTCCAGCGGAAGGAGTTGTTGTAATGTATCTGAGCCTTGCCCTTGGCACCGGATTTGGTGGTAATCAAGATAACACCGAAAGGAGCGCGCGAACCATAGATTGAAGATGCCGCGGCATCCTTTAGTACGGAGATTGACTCGATATCGGAGGGGTTGATTGTGTTCATGTCGCCCTCCATGCCGTCTATCAGGATGAGAGGACCGCCTTTGGATCCGTCACCGATGGTGTTCATACCGCGGACGTTGATTTGCTTTGTGGCGTTCAGCTCACCGCCGGCGGTTGAGTTGGTAATGTTAAGACCGGGGATGACACCCTGCAGGGCGGCTGCCGTGCTCTGAACGGGGCGTTCGGCGATTTCCTTACCTGTGGCGACACCCACCGAACCGGTCAGGTTAACTTTCTTCTGCGTGCCGAAGCCGACCACTACGACTTCGTCAAGCACCTGACTGTCCTCCGACATCTTGAATTCCTTGCTTTCGCCGGGATTCACTTTCTCGGTAAGCGGTTTGTAACCCACATACGTGATGGTGATTGTAGCTGGTTTGGACAACTTGAGGGTGAAGTTACCATCGAGGTCCGTCACGCCAGTGGCGGAACCGTCGCTACTGCGGACAGTGGCGCCGATCAGGGGTTCGCCCGTGGCGGCATCCACGACTGTACCGCTCATAGTTCCTGCCGAAACCTGTCTGGCCGCCGACTGCGGAACTGCATACATCGTCTGGTATCCGGCGAGAAGCAGACCCGAGCACAACGCCGCCTTCAGGATAAGGCCGGTTTTCTTGTACGGATTGTTGTTCATATTGGATAGGTTAATTCATGTTATTATTCTCTCTTCAGGTCAGTGGAGATCATGGTATGGTACGAGGCGCAACGGACGCCGGCGTGCAAGCCATTTTCAGGCACTTGAGTCTTCATATATATTAATGTGCCGAGGCACTTAATCTTCATGGTATAGCAAGAAACACACGTAGTCGCTATTGTCTGGGCGCAAAATTATTGCAAAAAATTGGGGATGGGTTGTCCGTTTTCGTCAAATTAATTTTCCAAAATATGCAATCCGTGTTAAAAATGATTTTTACATTATATAATGACCGTTAAGAATATTTAACAACATAGTTAAGGAACATAATCCGACATCGAGTAGCTAATGATTCACCACGTCCATACATCGCGGATTGCATGATTCGGTTATTATATCATGATTCGGTTATTATATATAGGATAAGGTGCGTGAAACGGCGATTTTGCATAATTTGGACTATCTTTTAACTAAATTGGCTATTGAGAACCGCTTTTTAAGTATTAAATTTGCAACGATTGTATCCGATACCGAAAAACTCATTGTTTCGACATAGTATTTGATGCATCGATAATCCTACTTTTTCAGAACCATCCATGCGAATAAGAAACATATTGATTGGAATCGTGCTTCCGGTTGCGTCACTGCTGACGCATCCCCGGGCCTCGGCGTCGATGCACCTGGGGATGTCCCAGGGGTTGTCCAACGGCTGCGTGATGCGCACCGTCGAGGACAGTCAGGGCAATATCTGGGTGTCGACCGACAACGGCCTGAACCGCTGGGACGGCTCACGCTTCCATACATATACTGCGGTGAATTCCGGACTGGAGTCTTCGGGTCTCGGAGGTATGGCCGTGGCACGCAACAAGCCCGGATACCTGTGGGTCGGTAGCCAGCGCAACGGCATATATATGGTGAACTGCACTACATACGAGATAGAACGTACCCATATACCCGGCACACGCTCCAAGGACGTGGCCGACATCACCACCGCCCCCGAAAAGGGAATCTGGATCACCGACTATTACTACGGCCCTCAGCATTATGACCCCGAGACCGGCAGGATGAGCCGCCCGGTGCCCGAAATGGTGAAGGGACTTCCGGCCATGGCATGGACGGCGGTGGAGGGCCCGGACCATAAACTGTATATCGGACATGTGGACCGGGGTTTCAGCGTGGTGGACACCGTGAGCAGGACATACCGGAATTTCCGCGCTCCCGACATACCGAGCGACAAGGTATATGCCGTGTGCGTTGACAACAACCGCAACGTATGGATAGGCACCGATAAGGGAGCGGCCATGTACAGCCCCTCCACCGGCCGAATAGTGAAATTCGTGCACGACCCCGCCAATCCCAGGTCGATAGGCGCCGGCTCCATACATTCCATATATATGCGCGGCGACGGCACGTTGTGGTTCGCCACCTCGCGTCAGGGCGTCAGCATACTGGACATCCGCGGCAACGCCTTCACCGACATTGCGTCCGTATCGTTCACGTCATTGCCGGTCAACGATATATCCGACGGGTCGTCGACATCGTTCGTATGGAGCATATTCGAAGACTCTTACGGCAACGTATGGCTGGGCAAATACCGTACGGGCATGGACTTCATCAGCCACATACCTCCGATGATATCGCCCATGAGATTCCTTAACGACAGGGGGCAGCCCAATCCGGCATGGGCCGTTACTGCCGATTCGTCCGGTAACGTATGGGTTGGGTCCGACCGCAGTATAATCAGGCTTGATGCAGCCGGCAACGGGGAGCATGAAATTCAGCTGCCGGGTATTGACGGTGGCGCCACGTCGTTCATCAGCAGCGTCGCGGCCGATTCCGACAACGGCCGGATATGGGTTGGCACGCACGAGAACGGTGTATTGGTGTACGACACCCGGTCAGGCGCATGGCAGACCGTTCAGGGAGTGGCGGGGAAGGTATGTACGCTTACCATATATAAAGGAGACGTTTATATCGGGACGGATCACGGACTGTACACCGCGCGCCGGCAAGGTGCCGCCCCTGTGGCCGAAGAAATCGCAGGCGTCAACAGAGCTCTGGCCGACAAGATGGTGAACAGCATCAGTTTCGACAGCCGCGGCAGGATGTGGCTCGGCATGTTCGGACGCGGCATATACATATTCGGAGCCGATGGCCGACTGCTGGCCCATCATGAAGAACGCACGAAATTTCCCAGCAATACCGTGAACCATATAATCCATGACCGTAATCACGGCACATGGGCGGCGACATCGGCCGGACTGGTGCGTTTCGACAACGGCGACATCCGCAAATACCATCGCGTGGGAGAAGTGGACGACGTCAAGATATCGCACATCATGTCGCTGGCGCAGGACAGCAGGGGATACATCTGGGCCAGTGCAGTGCGCGAAGTGCTGAGAATAGACCCGAACAACGAGAAGGTGTCCATATATACAGGATATATGACGGACCGGAGCGGGGCATACTGTGTCGGCGCATCGGCCAGCAATGTGAACGGCGACATATATTTCCCGTCGGAAACGGCGCTTGTGAAGATACGCCCCATGCTGCCGAATGACATAGAGCAGACACACAAGGTGGTGGCCACCGGCGTCAAGGCCTGGGGGCACGGCGTGGAACCGTACAACGGGCGCGAGATACCTGTGACAGACGGTGAAGCCAGGATACCGTACAACGAAAGCACGTTCACCGTGACTTTCGCCATCCAGGACCTGGCCGCCATGATGCATTCCGAATTCTCGTGCAAACTTGAGGGACTGGACCAGAGCTGGGTATATTCACCCGGCAATAATTCAGTGACATACACCGACGTCGATCCGGGTACATACCGCTTTATGGTGCGCCAGAGACTGTCGAACGGAGAATGGAGCGAACCGATGGAGATAATGACAATAGTCGTGACTCCGCCGATATGGCTGACATGGTGGGCCAAGTGCATATACGTGCTGCTGGCAGGAGCGTTCTGCTACTGGATATACACTCTGATACGGCACCGCATCAGGATGCAGCGCGAACTGGCGCTGCAAGGGGAGCGCATCAGCGCGGGACAGGCCCTGACCGAAGAACGGTTACGTTTCTATACCAACGTGACGCACGAGCTGCGTACACCGCTGACTCTGATAATGGGGCCGCTGGAGGATATGGTGTCCGACCCGTCGCTGCCGCAGAAGTTCTCGTACAAGCTCCAGGTGATGCACAACAGCGCGGAACAGCTGATGACGCTGATTAACGGGATTCTTGAATTCCGCAAGACGGAGACCCAGAACCGCCGGCTGAACGTGCGTATGGGCAATCCGGCCAATCTGCTGAGAGAAATCGGATTGCGCTTCAAGGAACTGAACCGCAATCCGAACACGGAGATAGTGCTCGACATAGAACCCGATTCGCCCGACATGTATATCGACCCGGAGATGCTGACCATAATCATCAACAACCTGGCCAGCAACGCCGTGAAATATACGCCGAAGGGCAATATCACTTTCGGCATACACACCGAAACGGACGCCACCGGCAAGCGGCGTACACGCATCGTTGTCTCTGACACCGGCTATGGAATCTCGAGCAAGGCGCAGACTCTCATCTTCGACCGGTATTATCAGGCCGGCGGCGAGCACCAGGCATCGGGTACCGGCATCGGACTGGCCTTGGTGAAGCAACTGGCCGACCTGCATCATGCATCGCTGACCGTAGACTCGCAGGAGGGTAAAGGCTCTACGTTCACCCTCACTCTGGATACCGACGAGACTTATCCGGATGCATTGCACTTTGAAGACCAGCAGATATCATTGACCGTGAACGGACCCAAGGCGGATGCGGGAGACGGAAGTGAAGATACAACCGCATCGGAAAACGCCCGCAGAAAGATACTTGTGGTGGAGGACAACGACGACATCCGTGAATATATAGCCAATACTCTGGCTGACGAGGCCGACATAATACAGGCGCACAACGGACTGGAGGGTATGCGTTTGGCCACGGAGGAGATGCCCGACATCATAATCTCGGACATCATGATGCCGGAGATGGACGGCATATCGATGTGCCGGTCGCTCAAGGGGGAGCTGGTGACAAGCCATATCCCCATCATTCTGCTTACGGCCAAGGATTCCATAGACGACAAAGAGACCGGATACGAATCCGGCGCCGATTCATACATCACCAAGCCCTTCAGCAGTAAATTGCTGAAATCCAGGATACACAATCTGATAATGACACGCCGGCGTATGTCGGAATATCTGATGAAGCAGGTGCCGTCTATGCAATATGCAGAATCGGGGGGGGGTGGAAGATGCTGATATACAAGCAGATACAAAAGAGGTGCCGAACGCCGGCAATGACTCAATATCGGACGACCCGACAGAAGTAACCAAAAACCTTACAGTACTCGACAAGCAATTCCTTGACAAGCTGTTTGAGATAGTGAGCGACAACATAGACAACGAGGAATTGTCGGTAGGGTATCTGGCGGATAAATTCTGCATGAGTAACTCGACACTTTATCGTAAGGTGACGGCACTCCTGCAGATCAGTCCGAACGAGTATGTGCGTCACGTCCGTATGGAAAAGGCCGTGGAACTGCTGAAGACCCGTAAATACTCCATCAGCGACATCGCATACCAGACGGGATTCGGAAGCCACAGCTCTTTCAACAAGGTATTCAAGAAGGAGTTCGGCATGACTCCTTCGGAATATATGAACGGCCTGCGGGACGAAAGTCAAAAATGACACGGGCAACAAAATCATAAAAAGTATCAACCATATTACATACAAGGACATCTAACTAACTATCCTATATCATGAACATAAGAATCACTACAGGCGTGCTGATTGCCGCGGCGGTATGCGGCACGGCGTCGGCGAAGCTGCCGACAGCGCAGGAGACACGCCGTGCCATTGAGAAGGTGAACACCCAATGGCAGAAGAACAATCCGCCGGAATGCAGGGCATTCTGGGACAACGCCGCATACCACACCGGCAACATGGAGGCCTACAGGCTGACCGGCAATCAGGATTTCCTGGATTATTCCCGGAAATGGGCCGAGCACAACGAGTGGAAAGGCGCCAAGGGCACCGACAGAAGCAAGTGGAAATACGCCACATACGGCGAGGACGAGGACCATGTGATGTTCGGCGACTGGCAGATATGCTTCCAGACTTACGCCGACCTCTACAACATCCTGCCCGACGACAGATACATACGCCGCGCCAAAGAGGTGATGGAATACCAGATGTCGACTCCGCAGAACGACTACTGGTGGTGGGCCGACGGTCTCTATATGGTGATGCCTGTAATGACCAAGATGTACAATATCACCCGCAATCAGAAATACCTGGACAAGCTGTATGAATACATCCTGGTCAGCGACTCCATCATGCTCGACCCGGAGACAGGACTGTACTTCCGCGACGGCAAGTATGTGTATCCCAAGCACAAGAGCGTGAACGGCAAGAAGGACTTCTGGGCGCGTGGCGACGGCTGGGTTCTTGCCGGACTGGCCAAGGTGCTGGCGGATGTACCCGCCAACTGGAAGCACCGCAAGTTCTTCGAGAACAAATATGTAAAATTGGCCGATGCGGTGGTGTCGTGTCAGCAGCCCGGCGGCTGGTGGACGCGCTCCATGCTCGATCCCGAACACGCTCCCGGCCCCGAGACATCGGGCACCGCATTCTTCACATACGGACTGCTGTGGGGTGTGAACAACGGCATACTGAAGGACCCGAAATATCTTGCCGCAGCCGAAAAGGGTATGGATTATCTGTACAATACCGCCATGCAGAAGGACGGCTCGATAGGGTATGTGCAGCCCATCGGCGAGAAGGCCATACCCGGACAGGTGGTAGACCGTAAGTCCACCTCCAATTTCGGTACAGGCGCGTGGCTGCTCGCCGCATCCGAATGGGTGCGCAATCAGGAGCGTAATCAGAATCAGGATCGCGCATACTGGGTGGATCTGGCTTATCAGATGGCTGCTCCCGTGCTGAGCAACATGGCCGAGGGCAACCTCCAGAAGAACATGCTGGTGGAGGTCAGTCCCAACTGGGACGGCCGCGACAAGCGCGTGACATACATGGAATGCTTCGGTCGTCTGATGGCCGGCCTTGCGCCCTGGCTGTCGCTGCCCGACGACGGCACCGAGGAATCGGCCAAGCGTGCGCAGCTGCGCGAATGGGCGCTGAAGGCATACAAGAACGCGGTGGATCCCGAAAGTACCGACTATCTGCTGTGGCGTGGCCACGGGCAGGCTTTGGTGGACGCCGCGTATGTGGCCGAGAGTCTGATACGCGGTTACGACGCTCTCTGGGTGCCCCTCGATTCGCTGACTAAGAAACGGTATGTGGAGGAATTCACCCAGCTGCGCCGGGTGGATCCCCCTTACACCAACTGGCTGCTTTTCTCGTCGACCATCGAGAGTTTTCTCGGCAAGATCGGCGCGCAGTGCGACGAATACAGAGTGAATTCCGCAATACGCAAGACCGAGGAATGGTACACCGGCGACGGATGGTATGCCGACGGCCCCAGCTTTGCCTTCGACTACTATTCCAGTTTCGTATTCCATCCCATGTACCTGGAGACGCTGCAGAACATGAAGGAATCGGGCATATATACCCGTATAGACTACAAGAAATACTACGACCGCGCGCTGAAGCGTACGCAGAAATTCGCCATAGTGCTCGAAAGGCTTATCTCGCCTGAAGGCACGTTCCCGGTGTTCGGCCGCTCGATACCCTATCGCATGGCCTGCATGCAGCCCTTGGCGCTGATGGCATGGTACGGCAAGCTACCCGAAGGCGTCGGCAACGGACAGGCCAGGGCTGCGCTTACCGCGGTGATGCACAGGATGTTCGACGGCAAGGAGAACTTCAACGAAAAGGGATACCTCACCATCGGTTTCGCGGGCCGTCAGCCCAACGTGGCCGACTGGTACACCAACAACGGATCGCTGTACATGACCTCGCTGGCGTTCATGCCGTTAGGTCTGCCGGCCACCCATCCCTTCTGGACCGACGCGGCGCAGCCCTGGACCCAGGTCAAGGCGTGGAACGGAGATCCCTTCCCCAAGGACCACCACTGGAAGGACGACATCAGGACGTGGGACCTCTTTTAGTTAATAGATAGCAGATATTAGATATTGGAAAGCAATAAGAACAACAGATTAAATCACTGATATCATGAAGATGTATGAAGGAATGATGTTGAGTGTATTGGCATTGGCGGGGACGTCAGTTGCCATGATGGCCGACGACACCACGGGAATGCAGGATGAATGGGTGACCATAGAGAACGGTCACATCTGGACGGACGAGAGCGGCAACACGGTACAGGCACATGGTGCCGGGTTCCTGATAGAGAACGGCCGGTTCTATATGATCGGTGAAGACCGCAGCAAGACGTGGAACCCTGACGTGAACATGTATTCGTCGCCCGACCTGGTGCATTGGAAATTCGAGAACAAGATCATAGCCAACGGCAAGACCCACGCGTCGCTCGGCACCGACCGTATGATAGAGCGTCCGAAACTCATGAAAAATCCGAAGACAGGCAAGTATGTGGTATGGTGCCATTGGGAGGCTTCGAACTACGGTGCTTCGGAAGCCGGTGTGTTCCAGTGCGACAAGATCAACGGCGACTACGAGTACGTATGGGGCGGTCGTCCTCTGGACACCAAGAGCCGCGACTGTAACGTGTATGTCGACGATGACGGCACCGCATATTTTATCTCGACCACCGACGAGAACACCAACTTGGGACTGTTCAGGCTGAGCGACGACTATCTGTTGGCCGTGGAGAAGACCGTGCTGTTCCAGGGCCAGCGCCGCGAGGCACCGGCAATAGTGAAGCACAACGGCCGTTACTACATGCTGTCGTCGGCATGCTCGGGCTGGGATCCCAATCCCTGCAAGCTGTCGTACACCGACGACCTGACCAAAGGCTGGAGCGGACTTAAACAGATAGGCAACGGCGTGGCGTACGACACGCAGGCCGCTTCCATACTTAAGATAGAGGGTTCGAAGCAGACCACATACCTGTATGTAGGCGACCGCTGGCAGGATCCTGACCTCCCTCGGTCCAAGACCATCATATTCCCGATATCGTTCACGGAGACCGGATGTGACTTCACATACCGCCCCGTGTTCGACATCAATTTCGCCACCGGCGAATGGCGCGAGCATCAGTATCCCGACAAGCTGGACCGTACCGGCTGGATAGTCAGTGACGTCAGCAGCGAAGAGACGGTAGGCGAGAAAGCACCCGCCAGCAATATCCTGGACGGTGATCTCGGCACGATCTGGCACACAAAGTGGAAGGACGGCGCTGCCGAGGCTCCTCACTATGTAGTGGTAGACATGGGTAAGGTGAACAAAATAAACGCTTACCTGTCGACTCCGCGCAATGACCATTCGCTGAACGGTCTATACCGCGAATATCGTTTTCAGGTAAGCGTTGACGGTCAGAACTGGACCACAGTGTCGGAGGGTGACTGGATGCCTTACTGGACCCGCGTCACATTCCCCGAAACCGATGCCCGTTATGTGAAGCTCGAGGCTCTGTCGGGCGAGTATGGCTCGATGGCAGAACTCGATATCTATGGAACGGCAGGCTCCGCCATCCAGTCGGTGAATGCCGAGGCATCTGTGCAGGAGAGCAGCTATTATACTGTCGACGGCCTGAAGGTGCAGAACCCCGATACCGTAAAGGGCGTGGTGCTATGCTGCAACAAGCTGAGCGACGGCACCGTCAAGGTTAAGAAGGTGTTGAAGTAATATCAGGATAAAAAATAAGTGCGACCTGAAAGGCCGCACCCCGAACCAGCCCGCCCGTCAGCGGGCTGGTGTTTTTTGTATAGCGGTGGAAACGCGGGTGCCCGGTGTCTTTTTGTCGCGGGGATGGATGTCGTTCCATTCACCGATGTCTCCGTTCCGGATAATGTATACGCGCGGTGTCTCGTCGGCGGCGAGACGCTGCGCGTCTCGCATTTCCTGCCACGCCTTGCGGCCATATACGTCCGATTCGGGCAGAAAGTCGGCAAGCTCAACGATATAGAAAGGCATATCCGGGTCGTCGAACTGCTTGCGCCAGTCTTTGACAAGCGATTTCATCAGGCCCGTGTATTGATGGCGTATGTCCACGTCCGATTCACCCTGATACCATACCACACCTCGAAAAGGAAGATGGAGCATGGGAGCGATCATGCCGTTGTAAAGCACCGAGGGCGTCTGAAACCAATCGTTAGACCCCGGCGTGGAAGGCATCTCGATGCCTGTGCGATGTTTCCAGGTGCCTTCAAGCGAATATTCCGACTTGTCGTCGAAAATAAGCTTATGAGGCTTGTCGGTGACCACATGTGGGGCTCCGTAATTGCTCTGCACACGTATCGCGATTACATTGTCCTTCTCTTTCATAAGCCCTTCCGGAACCTTATATATGCGGGGAGGATACTGGTAGGCTGTCCAGCCCACGAACTTGCCGTTGATGAAAACGGAGTCGGCATCCACTATGCAGCCGAGACGCAGCTCGGCCGGTTTGCCGGCTTGTGCGGCAGGGAGATCGAAATGGCGGCGCAACCAGTGTATGCCGTTTATGGCAGATCCATCCGGCCGTTTGCCCCATTCGGTGCTGAGCAGGTCGTATTCCCGCCAATCGCTGTCATCAAGTGCCGGTGCGTTCCAGCGGAGAGTGCCTGTATTACCTAATTCGAGGTTGTTGGCCACGCCATACCATAAAGACTGGCCACGCTGCTGGGCTTTGGATAGGGATGCGCGATAGTCATCATCCTCCACCATGCGCAGACTGTTCAGGAGCACTGGATAATTCTGCAGCGCCTCCTCGCTGAGCCATGTCTGTATCTTGGAACCGCCCCAACTGGAATTTACGATGCCCACAGGCACGTGGCCGTTGTGCTCGTACAGATCCTTGGCCATGAAATATACCAAGGCACCGAACTGTTTTGCATCTTCGGGAATGGCTTTCTTCCATGGTGTAGCCTTTACGTCCTTCTGTGGACCATGGAAAGCATATTCCTTAGGGGTCTTGAACTCGCGGATGTTGCCATTATTATAGTTAGCCACCTCATCAGCATAGAAATCGAGTGTGCGGCTGACGGGGAGTTCCATATTGCTTTGGCCCGAACCGAGGTATAAGTCGCCGAACAATACGTCGGAAACAGTCACGTCGTTGGCTGTAAGGGTATAAGGGCCACCTGCTTTGAAGGGTTTCAGAGTAACGAGCCAGTTGCCGGAAGCATCGGCTACGGCCGAGCCTTTCTGTTTCCCTATCTTTACGTTGACCGTTTCGCCGGGCGAGGCGGTGCCCCAGATCCTGACATGCTGATTGCGCTGGAGTATCACGCCGTCGCTCAGTACGGCAGGAAGCTTGACTGCTGCGTTACCGGCAATGGCCGTTGCGAGCAAGCTTAAAAAAATGAGTTTCGTGTTCATGTATTTTTTAGGTTAAAGTATTCTCGGTATATAGCATGGCAAAAGTACTAAAATTTTTTTAATAGTACATAAAGAGACATGGCAAAAAGATATAATGAGACAAATAGAAACAAATGCGCAACAAAATGGGCGATGATGCAACATATTTTATGATTTAGTAAACAAATTATACGGAATATTACAGATTAATTAGGTAATTTTGCAATGTCCGAAACAAACCGTCGGCAATGTTATTCGTCGGGGTGATTTCGGCTTAGTGTAAACCTGAAGAACTCTAGAATCCCATAAGTAAGAAGGAGGGGTTCCTTAACACTACCAAGCGCTATGCAGACAGAGATGTCAACAGATGAAATCAGCTTCGAGAAGTTTTACGAGAAAAACTTCGATAACTTGTGCAATTATTTCAGGAGCCGCATTCCGATGGGAGAATGTGCCGAGGATATGGCGCAGGAAGCCTTCATGAAAATGCTTGAGAACAGGATTGAGATCAACAGCCATTCCTGCTGTCTGCTGTATGCCATAGCGCGCAATCTTGTAGTCGATTCCATCAGAAAATATTACCGCAGGGAGAATCTCGAGACTGCCGTTTCGGAGCGGATGCCTTTGTCGGCAAACCTGGTAGAGGATGAGGTGCATTACCGCGAACTTGAACGGAACTTCATGCGCGAGATCTCGAAACTTTCGCCTCAGCGCAAGATAATCTACCGCAAAGTCGAATTAGAAGATCAAACCGCAGGCGATGTCGCCGAAGAAATGAGCCTCGGACTGCGCACCGTCAACAACCAGCTGTATCTGGCACGTAGAATCATCAGATGCTCGTTGCAGGCCATAGGATAACCTCGACCCGGGAATATCCTGCCTTATAATACGTTATTATAGATAAGAAAAAACACAACATTCAGAACGATATGATATCATTACGTAAAAGTGCGTTATTGCTGACGCTGTGTGCGTCGGCAATAGGCTCATCACATGCCCGCAACCCCTATTTGCCTTTGGGGGAGTGTATTCCGGACGGCGAACCATACGTGTTCGAAGACCCGGATAAGCCTGGATCTTACAGAGTGTATATATACGGCTCGCACGACCAGACGGGCAAGATGTACTGCGGACTGGACCAGGTGGTGTGGTCGGCGCCGGTTGACAGCCTGAACAACTGGCGATACGATGGAGTGATATTCGAAAATAAGCTGGACGCCAAGGGTAGGAAGTTGTTCCCGGACGGTCGCGGCGATGTGCTTTATGCACCCGATGTGGCCGTGAAGACCAATGCCGACGGCAGCAAGACATATTACCTGTATCCTAACGTACAGGGCGAACGCAACAATCTTGTGGCCAAGTCGTCGAGACCCGACGGACCGTTTACGGTATGCAACTGGGATCCGAAGGATCCGAAGAAGACGGTGGGACCATTCGCTTTCGACCCCGCGGCATTCGTTGACGACGATGGCCGAGCATACGGCTACTGGGGCTTCAACCAGGGATATGCCTGTGAGTTAGACACTGTAACGATGGCTACGGTAAAGCCCGGTACGGAGATAGTCAAGACACTTCCCGGCAAGGACACGGTGAACCAGTTCAGATTTTATGAGGCATCGTCCATGCGTAAAATCAAGGACAAATACGTATTGGTGTATAGCCGGTGGACAAACGACGGCGAGGATGGACTTCCCGGCTCCAACTATACGCTGGCGTATGCATGGAGCAACACTCCGTTAGGTCCCTGGACATACGGAGGTACCATAATCGACGGCCGCGGCATCGAGAAGATACATGGCAAAAACGTGCCGACAGCCGTGCCGAACGGCAACACGCACGGCAGCATCTGTGAGATAAACGGCAAGTGGTGGGTGTTCTATCACCGTCAGGCCGATACGAACGAATACTGTCGTCAGGCCATGGTGGCGCCGATAGATGTGGAGGTGTTCGAGGGTCCCGACGGATTTGTCAGGATAAGTCAGGGCGAATTCACCTGCGAGGGTTTCGAGACCGAAGGCCTTAATCCCTTCAAGTGGACGCCTGCCGGAATCGCCTGTTATTTCACAGGTCCGACGCCCGCATATCAGGAATATCCCAATGTGGTGTATTCCGGCTCGCACTCAAAGGTGATACGCGCCGCGTACGACGGCAAGTCGGATCCCTACGCACCGGAGCGTGACCGCTGTCCGCTGGTGAACAATACCGCTGGGTCGAAGGTGGGGTACAAATACTTCAACTTCACGGACACGTACGGCAAGCCGGGAACGAAACTGGAGTTGAAGTATGTGCCCGAAAGCGTGGCCGGCACTATGGACATATATCTTGACGCGCCGTGCAAATGCCGTGGTGCCGTCAAAATCGGCACACTGGAGATTCCGGCTGAGACAGGAGGTATGCGCACCGCTACGGTAGAAGTGCCAAACCTGCAGTATCACAACGGCAAGCACGCGCTGTACTTTGTGTTCAATTCCGAGACCCAGGGCAAGTCGCTGTGCGAGTTGGAAAGTTTCAGATTCGTGGAATAAATAGAGAAATATAAACAACAATATATAATGAGAAAGACAATCGTATTGACAGGAGCAGTGTTGCTCGCGGCATCGGGACTGCAGGCGGGCGAGCTGAAGCTGAAATATGACAGACCGGCCAAATACTTTGAGGAGGCATTGGTGATTGGCAACGGAACGTTAGGAGCTATCGTTTACGGCGACGAGATCGGCGAACGTCTGTCGCTCAACGACATCACGCTATGGAGCGGCGAACCTCGTCCCGAGTCGTTCGATCCCGAGGCATACAAGACAATCCCGGAGATCAAGGCAGCATTGGCACGCGAGGATTATCGCGCCGCCGACTCGCTGCAGCGCAAAGTGCAGGGATACTATGTGAATAACTATCTGCCGTTGGGTACGCTCACCATCGACTATCTGAACCGTCACCCCGCGGCAATAGACGCCCTTGACGAGTTCAATAAGAAAGGTACCGGAGTGACGGGCTATTACCGAGAACTCGACATAGCCAAGGCCAAGGCATCGGCAGGATACAGCGTGAACGGTTATCCTGTGAAGACGGAATATTTCGCATCCGCTCCCGACTCGGTGATTGTGGTAAGGATCACGACTGCCGATCCCGCCGGCTTCGATGCCGTGATTGGTCTTGACTCGCAGCTGCCCCACACCGTGACGGCTACAGCCAACGAGCTGTCGTCGATCGGTTATGCGCCTTACCTCGGATTGCCGAGCTACACACGATACGAGACAAAGAGTTACTATGACCCCGAACGCGGTATGCGTTTCAACACGTTGCTGCGCGCCGTGAACGAGGGTGGAAGCCTGACTAACACTTTAGGTAACAGACTTGAGGCCAAGGGCGTAAAGACACTGACCGTTTACCTGACCAACGCCACCAGTTTCAACGGCTTTGACAAGAATCCCGCCACCGAAGGCAAGGATTACAGGAAGATAGCCCGCAACCGTCTGAACCAGGCCCTGACGCACACATATCCGCAGATAGTGGAGCGTCACGAGGCCGATTATACCAAGTATTTCGACCGCGTAAGGGTTGACTTCGGACAGACTTCCGCTGACATCGCCGCTTTGCCGACAGATGTTCAGCTGCTGCAATATACCGACATGAACCAGAAGAATCCCGACTTGGAGGAGCTTTATTTCCAATACGGACGCTATCTGATGATAGCCTGTTCGCGTACCGAGGGAGTGCCGGCCAACCTGCAGGGACTCTGGAACGAATACCTGTTGCCGCCGTGGAGCGCCAACTACACGATGAACATCAACCTTGAGGAGAACTACTGGCCGGCCGAGACCACCAACCTCAGCGAGTTCCATCAGCCACTGTTCGGATTCATCAAGGCGCTGTCCGGCGAGATTACCGGTCAGAAGACAGCCAAGGATTATTATGGCATCGACAACGGCGGCTGGGCCGCAGGTCACAACTCCGATATCTGGGCGCTTACCAACCCCGTGGGACTGCACGGCGGCGACCCGGTATGGGCCAACTGGAACATGGCCGGAGCGTGGGTGTCGTCTCACATTTGGGACCACTATCTTTTCACCAAGAATAAGGAAGATCTGCGTCGTGATTATCCGTCACTGAAGGGAGCCGCCCTTTACTGCCTGGACTGGCTGACCGAAAAGGACGGCGAACTGATCACACCCCTCGGAACTTCGCCCGAGGCACGTTACGTGACCGATAAGGGATACCACGGTGCCACTTCATACGGAACGACAGCCGACCTGGCTATGATTCGTCAGTGTCTGATGGATACCCGCGACGCCGCTAAGGAGCTCGGCACAGACAAGCAATTGGTGAAGCGCATCGACAAGGTGCTTCCTAAACTGCGCGAGTATAAGATTGGAGAACGAGGTAACATTCAGGAATGGTATCACGACTGGTTCAACGAAGAACCCTGGCACCGTCATCAGTCACATCTGTACGGCATTTATCCAGGCCGTCATATCACGCCTGAGGAGAATCCCGAACTTGCCAAGGCTGCCGAGCGCACGCTGGAGCTTAAGGGCAACGAGACTACCGGATGGTCCACGGGATGGCGCGTGAATCTGTACGCCCGCCTCAAGGATGCTCCCAAGGCATACGATACGTACAGGACTCTGCTGAAATATGTAAGCCCCGACAACTACAAAGGAAAGGACGCACGTCGCGGAGGAGGCACATATCCCAACCTGCTCGACGCCCACGCACCGTTCCAGATTGACGGTAACTTCGGAGGCACGGCCGGTGTGGCCGAGATGTTGGTGCAGTCTACGCCCGAAACAATAACGCTGCTTCCCGCACTGCCCGAGGCGTGGAGCGACGGCAGCGTGAGCGGCCTGCGCGCACGCGGAGGCGTCGAGGTCAGCATGACCTGGAAGGACGGCAAGGTTCAGACCGCCACCCTGAGCAGCGAGAAAGGTGCCAAGACCACTGTGTCGGTCAACGGCAAGAAACAGAAAGTGAATATCCCGGCCGGGGGCTCAATCACGCTATGATTGTAGTTCAGTCACAGCACTCCCTTTGAGGCTATGATATAGACCGGAAGATAAGTTAATTTTGAGAAATCGGCACTCGGCGACAGTCGGGTGCCGTTTGTCTGTGACCCCGCCACGCCGGTGTGCTTCAGGTGCATCAGCAGGTGGCGTCGTGACGCGAATTCCATGCGTATCTCGTTGTGCTCAATGACCAGGGACTTCAGACCGGCTTTATGTAAAGCCGTTGTCAGCGATTTGACGTCAGGATAGAGCAGTGGCGCAGGCCGCAATACGTCAAGCTCGCTAAGATTGCCGGGCAAAAAAGTGGACACGGCCATGATGCCGTCAGGCTGCAGCAACCGGGCGGCATTCTGTATGAACACCGGAATGTCGGCAAACCATTGTATTACGGACGAGGAGAGGATGACATCATACTTGGGTGATGTGACATCGGCAGCTTTTGTCGCTATCCATTCCTCGGCGTCAGTGACGGCGTACGATTCGGAGGGTGCGGTATGAAAAGGTCCCACATCAGTCAGGTCAACGAAATCGGCATGTTCCGGAGTCATGAAACGGCTCCATTCGCGTGTCAGGAAGCCTGTGCCGGGACCGATCTCCAGTACGTGGCGTGGCGATGCGGGCAGATGCTGACGCAGCAAGGAAGCCAGGCGCAGCGCAATCATCTGTTGCGGCAATGCGTGTGAATCGTATGTGTCGGCTGCCTTGGCGAAGCGTGACGATACCACGGAGGTATCGGCAATGACGGAACGAATCAGGGCAGGAATGTCAATGAAATGGGCACCATCCAAAGAGATTGTTTCCGTACCGCATCCGCACCATGCCCGCTCCATGTTTTGCGGCGGGAAGATGCGGTCGCTCTGCGAGATATATGCACGGTTCCACTTTATGCGCGGTTGATGTCCGGAATCAGACCCCGACGTCCAGCCGATAACGTTCTCCAGTTCGCGTGCCAGACAAGATGCCATGACGGGAGAGGGTTCCTCAGGGAAAATGGCACGGAAAGTGGCGGCATCGGGCATGGTGCGACGACGAAACTTGGTCAGATTGGCGACATCGAGGTTTCGTGCCGTGCCTTCGAATATGGCCACGGGAATGCCAGTATCATCTGATACGGGTGTGGCCGTGCCGTTGATGGCGAAAGCCCGCGTGATGCGTTCCGGGTCAAGCAGCCTGTCAGCCATGTACACGCCCAACGACCAGGCGAACAGATAGATAGTATCGTATTGACTCAGTCTGGACGAATCAAAACGGTCGTTGTTTATCTTGAACGCCACGGCCACATCCCAGCCGGGAATGTCCAGGCCTGTATAAAGCTCCGGGCCTGTTCCCCAGCCGGTGAATATCAGTATGAGCCGTTTGCTGTCGGTATGCTTCAGAAAGCTAAGTATCATTCTGCCAGAATATTCAGTAGTTTGTCAATATCTGCGTCGGATAGGGATGCATTCAGAGATATGCGAAGCCGTTCCGTTCCGGCCGGGACAGTCGGACGCCGTATGGGAAGTGCCAGAATCCCTTTAGCTTCAAGGACTTTTGACTTCCAAATCGCTTTGGTCGCATCGTATGTATAGAATGGAACGATGGGCGTGTCACAACCGGGAGTGCCGAGGGCTTCGTGAACACGCCCTGAGATGTCACGCAGATGCTTGCGCTCCGCTTCCATGCTCACCAGCCGTTCTATGGTGATAAGGCTCCATGCGATGTTGGCCGGAGGGAGTGCGGTGGAAAATATAAAACTGCGGGCCGCGTTGATGAAATAATCCTTCAACTCCGGCGACACGACGCAGAAAGCTCCTGAGGAACAAGCCGCCTTCCCAAGTGTCCCCATGATGATGTCGGCTTTGTCCATGAGACCGAGTTCCTCACAGAGTCCGAGACCCTGCCGTCCACGGACGCCGAAGGCATGGGCTTCGTCTACATACAGCAGCACATTGTCGTAACGGTCGCGCAATGCGGCAATCTCGCGCAAAGGAGCCATATCGCCGTCCATGCTGTATATGCTCTCGACCATCACGACAATCTGGCTGTAATTAGCCGCCTCCCGTTCAAGGATGGTGGATAGGGCATGGATGTCGTTGTGCTTGAAGCGCTTGAAGTCGCAGCGGCCTTGCGTCAGGCCGTCTATCATGGAGGCGTGCACCAATTTGTCAGCCACGAAAAGTGTGCCGGGAATATTGAGTGACGATACGATGCCGGTGTTGGCGTGATAACCGGAATTTAACAGCAACGCCGGATGGCCATACAACTCCGCAAGCCTGTATTCCAGCTGCTTGTGTATGTTCTGGTCTACGGAAAGCAGACGCGAGGCAGATGCCGAAAAAGACACGTCCGGAAAACGTGCGTCGAATTCCTTGCGCATTTCCGGCATGAGGTGTCGCAACCCCATGTAGTCATTGCTGCACAGATCAAGCACATCCGATTCGGAACGGTCGGCGGGTATGGAGCGCAGCCGCGATTCGTCGCGGAATCCCTGCAATATCTTTTCGTAATTCAGAGTGCGGTTCATTGCTCGGCGAATTCCAGTTTAAGGATATTGATGAGTTCACGGGCCAGTTTACGCAACTGGTCGTCGGAAACAGCGAGATATGGTGGCATGATGTAGGCGTTCTTGCCGAAGGGACGGATCCATACGCCGCGCTCCACGCAATGCTTCTGGAACGTTCCGAGGTCCACGGGACGCACGGTCTGAATCACTCCGATGCCGCCGAGTATGCGCACATCCTCCACGAATGGAAGTGAGCTGGCATGGTCCATTTCCTCATGCATTATGGCTTCGATTTCGCGTATGCGCTGTTGCCAAGGCGAGTCGAGCAGCAACTTTGTGCTGGCCAATGCCACGGCGCACGCCAACGGATTGCCCATGAATGTGGGGCCGTGCATCATGACGCCCGACTGCGATGCGTCAATCATATCCGCTACCTTGGCCGACGTGGCAACGGCGCTGAACGTCATGTAACCGCCTGTGATACATTTGCCTATCAGCATGATGTCAGGCTCGACGCCCGCGTGTTCCCATGCGAAAAGTTTGCCGGTGCGACCGAACCCCGTAGCTATCTCGTCGAAAATCAGAAGTATGCCGAGCCTGTCACATTCCTTGCGAAGCTCGCGTAGGTACTGCGGATGGTAGAAGCGCATTCCCCCCGCACCCTGTACTATCGGCTCCAATATCACCGCCGCGAGTGTGTCCTTATGCTCTTCCAACAGCCGTCGCATCGGTTCGAAGTCCTCAGGATCCCATTCCTTGCCGAAACGGCACTGAGGCGCCGGTGCGAAGTAACGGATGGGGAGGGCGGGACCGAAGGCTCCGTGCATGCCGGTGACGGGGTCGCAGACGGACATGGCGTTCCATGTGTCGCCGTGATAGCCGCTGCGGATGGTGGCGAAGTCCGTGCGCTTCGGGTCGTCGTGCGCCTGTACGGCCATTTTCATGGCCACCTCCGTAGCCACCGAACCGGAATCGGCATAGAAGATATGGTTCATGGAGGGAGGAAGTATAGAGAGCAACAGCTTGCCCAAGTCTATGGCCGGCTGGTGCGTGAAACCGCCGAACATTACATGGCTCATCTTGCCTAACTGGTCCGTGACTGCCCGGTTGAGGACGGGATGGTTGTAGCCGTGTATCACGCACCACCATGACGACATGCCGTCTATCAGTTCGGTGCCGTCGGCAAGTGTGATGACCGCGCCGTGGGCCTCGCGCACCTTGTATGTAGGCAGCGGGTTGCGCGTTCCTGTGTATGGATGCCATAAATGTTCCCGGTCGAATTCGTCAAAATTCTCCATTGTTCTGTTTCTATCGTTAATGTTGTCAGGCGGGGTCGACGTCATAATAAATCTGCGCGCCCCGCATTTCGGGTAGCTGCGCCATCAGTTCGTAAACCTGACGCAGCAATGCCTTTACCTTCTGCATAGACGCATTGGCTTCGATTTTCAGCATGATGCACTGCAGATACCACAGCGCGACGCGGCTGACGAAAGGTTTTTCGGGTCCCAATACCCTCGGTCCGAATATCTTGCGTAGCTCCAGAGCCAGACGCACCGCAATCTTGTCGGCCATGCGCCAGTCCTTGTGCTTGACGTATATGTTAACTATGCGTGTAAAGGGTGGGTAGCCGAATTTCTCGCGTTCCTGTATCTCCGTGTCATAGAATCCCTTGTAATCGTGAGCCTTGACGAACTCAAGGACATGCTCGTCGGGTTTGGTGGTCTGTATGCACACCAGTCCCTTCTCCTTGCGTCTACCGGCGCGTCCCGCCACCTGCTCCAGCATGTTGAAGGCCCGCTCGTTGCTGCGGAAGTCGGGGAAATTCAGCAGAGTGTCTGCGTTGGCCACACCTACCATGCTGACATGGTCGAAGTCAAGGCCCTTGGACACCATCTGCGTGCCTACAAGTATGTCGGTGTCATGACGTGAGAATGTCTCGATAATCTCCTGATAGGCATCCTTGTTGCGGGTGGTGTCCAGGTCCATGCGGGCGATGCGCTGGTCGGGGAATTCCTCGTGTATTTCTTCGGCTATCCGCTCGGTACCGTAGCCGTACGACACGATGGAATTCTCCTCGCAGGCCGGGCAGAGGGTAGGCAATATCTTTGTAAAGCCGCAGTAATGGCACTTCAGCAGGCCTGATGATTTGTGGTAAACCAGCGAGACATCGCAGTTGTCGCATTTAGGCACCCATCCGCACTGGCGGCATATCACCATCGGCGCGAAACCACGGCGGTTCTGGAAGATGATGGCCTGCCTGCCGCTTTTGATGGCTTCTGTAATATCCTGACGCAGTGGAAGTGAGAGGATGCCTTTCACGGTCTTTTCCTTGCGCTGGCGTCGCATATCGACAATGCGCACATCGGGGAGAACCGAGCCTTCGAAACGCTCGGTAAGTTCTACGAGCCGGAATTTGTCGTTGACGGCCTTGTAGTATGTTTCGATGGATGGTGTGGCGGAACCGAGCAGTACCTTCGCGCCGTGCATCTGGGCCAGCACCATCGCGGTGTCACGGGCATTATATCGCGGGGCCGGATCATATTGCTTGAAGCTGCTTTCATGTTCCTCGTCCACCACTACGAGACCGAGACGCGAGAAGGGAAGGAACACCGACGACCGCACGCCCAATACCACGACCGGGTCGTTGGAATGCAGCAGGCGTTTCCAGATGTCCACGCGCTCATTGTCCGAGAATTTTGAGTGATACACCAACAGTGCGTCGCCGAACATGGCGCGGAGACGGTCGGCGAGCTGTGTGGTCAGCGAAATCTCTGGCACGAGGTAGAGAACCTGGTTGCCGTCGCGCAATGCGGCGGCTATCAGATGGGCGTATATCTCGGTCTTGCCGCTGCCGGTGACGCCGTGCAGCAGGACAGGCTTGCCGTCCTTGAATCCGCCAAGCACTTGGTCGTATGCCGTGCGCTGTATGTCGGAAAGAGCCGAAAGCACCGGCTCGTGGCTGGATGTCTGCGGATTGAAGCGGTTGATGACGCGCTTTTCGTTAACAAGAATGTCCTTGTCGATCAGAGCGCGCAATATGCCGGGATTCAGGCCGGTGGATTCGAGCAGGTCGCTGCGTCTCACATCCTTAAGCGGCTTATTGGTCTGCAGCCAGCCGCTCATATCCAGATAGGTGAGAAGCATTTTCTCCTGTTTGGGCGAGCGTTTGACGGCATCGAACAGTGCATGCATCCGGGCCTCGTCGCCTCGTTCCCCGGCGAGTGATACAAAATACTCTGTGCGCGGACGGTAACGTTCCACCACACGTTCGTCAATCTGAATTATCTCGGCATCGAGGAGATGGCTTACGATGCGGGCCGTGTTCCTGAGTTTCAGTTCGTTTTCCAGGTCGGCGATACGCATTCGGCCATTATGCTGCAATGCCGACATAACAAGAGCCTCCTTGTCGGATAAGGAAAAGCCCTCGGGCATGTCGAAATCGTCGTTCAGGGCCACGAATGTCTCGCTTTCAGGCTTAAGGCCCGTGGGAATGGCCGCTTTCATCACCTCACCCTCGCTGCACAAGTAATACTCCGAAATCCAACGCCATAGTTTGAGCTGCGGATAGCGCAGCACAGGCGTCGGGTCAAGAATCTCGGTGATGGGCTTGATCTCGTAGTCGCGCTTTTCGTTATGGATATGCGACACGATGCCGGTATAAAACTTCTTACGGCCGAACTGCACCAGCACACGGCTACCTATGCTGATATTTTCCTCCATTTCGGGCGGAATCAGGTACGTGAAGCTCGAATATAGAGGCAACGGGAGTATTACTTCGGCAAACATAATGCAAATTTACAAAATTTTTTGTTAACTTTGTGGCGCAAAACTAATAGAATAGCAAATAGAATAAGCAAAGAGAGAGAATATGAAAAAGACACTTGCATTACTGCTGGTAGTGACTATGGGCCTCGGCTACGCGGCGCAGGCACAGGCCGGTTTTAAGATCGGACCGCGTATCGGTCTGAACGTGAACAAACTGAGTACGTCAGGAGGAATGGGACAGTTGTTCGATGGATCGAACAATTGCGGCTTCACCCTCGGTGTTCAGGCAGAATATATGACACCTCTGAGCCTTGGCCTGGATTTGTCGTTGATGTACACGTACATGGACTATCAGGTAGAAGAAGATGTGACAGGTACGAATCAGAACATGCACCCGAAATTCGGAAAGAATTTCCTTGAGATTCCCTTGAATATCAAGTATAAGATAGGTATTCCGGTATTGAAAAAAATCTTCTCTCCCTACATCTTTACGGGACCGGCTGTTGCCTTGAAGCTTGATAAGGATAACAACGATCTGAATCTGCGCACCAAGACCGCCCAGTGGACATGGAACGTTGGCGTAGGTCTGGAGTTCATCAATCATCTTCAGATAGGCGCAGGCTATGGATTCGGTATCAACAATATTATGAAGGATAAGGAAATATTGGGAATACCGACAAACGCAGGGAAACTTAAAGCTAAAACCAATTACTGGACAGTGACGGCCGCATGGCTGTTCTAATCCAAATAGAATAGATGAAAAAAGTATTGGCAATCTTACTGATGGCCACGATCGCATTCGGAGCCTCGGCGAAGTTTCGCTGGGGCCCGACTGTCGGTCTGACCGTCAGTGATTATCTGTGGAAGCAGAAGTTAGTTGAGACCGATCAGTTGTGCGGATTCAGCGCCGGCGTGATGGGCGAGCTGATGATACCCGGTATCGGTTTCGGCATCGATATGGCCGTGAAATACACCATGCGCGGTGCCCGGGTGCATTTCGGCGACCAGAAGGTATGGGCCTCGCAGGGAATGGGTAACGAAAACCTCTATTTCCATACCCTTCAGATTCCCGTTAACCTGCGTTTCAAATGGACGCGCATGAATGGATTCGAGAATTATCTCGCACCCATAGTATTCGCAGGCCCGTTGTTCAATTTCAATCTGGACCATTCCAAGTGCCCGGTTATCGAGAATCCGGCTGGCTCGGTCGGAATACAATGCGGTCTCGGCGTGGAACTGTACAAACGGTATCAGATCACAGCCGGATATCTTTGGGGTCTGACCTACGACATGCGTACCATTCAGCTTGATAACTTCTCGGCGCAGACCAACAGCTGGTTCGTCAATTTTGCGGTATTGTTCTGACGCGTGCAAATGCGGTCATATTATTCTAATGTAGATATGGAAGAAAAAGAGGAGAGGAAGGAAGGCGAGGCATTTCGCATAGAGTCTGCGGCAGTGAATCTGCTGAAGACGGTATATGACCCTGAAATTCCAGTTGACATATATAATTTAGGACTGATTTATAGAGTGGAATATGACGAGGCTGAGAAAACGCTGCATGTTGACATGACGCTGACCGCTCCCTCGTGTCCGGCTGCCGATTTTCTCCTGGAGGACGTGCGACAGAAGCTGGTGAGCATCGAAGGTCCCAAGAAGGTGGATCTTCGCCTGGTGTTCCAGCCGGAATGGAACCAGAACATGATGAGCGAGGAAGCCAAATTGGAACTTGGTTTCCTGTAAATACACGTTATAAATTAAACCCAAGGATTCATACATACTGATTCTAATTAAGACAGGTCCCCCATAAATGCAGGCATATTTCCTGAGCGACTTACATTTAGGAGCGCCCTATTTCAAAGACAGGATAGAGGCGGAGCGTCGGGTAGTCAGTTTTCTTGATTCCATCAAGAGAAAGGCCGATGTGCTGTATCTGTTGGGCGACATTCTGGATTATTGGTACGAATACAGGTATGTAGTGCCCCGTGGATTCGTGAGATTCTTCGGGAAACTGGCCGAACTCAGTGACAGCGGCATACGCATCGTGTGGCTGATAGGCAACCATGACATCTGGATTTACGATTATATCCCGAACGAATTAGGCATAGAGGTAGTGGACGGCGACATGACAGAAGTGATAGACGGACGGAAGTTCTATATGACGCACGGTGACGGCGTAGGGGAGCTGAAGCCGGCGTTCCGTCTGATGCGCGGTCTGTTCCGCAATAAGTTCTGTCAGAAATTGTTCTCGGCCATACATCCGCGATGGACGGTGCCGTTTGCCTACAACTGGTCGAGTCATAGCCGCAAGACCGGCGGCAGTTCGGGTTACGAATCCACGGGCGCGATGGTGGAAAACCTGCGCAAATATAGCCTTGATTACCTTAAGACTCACCCAGACATCAATTATTTCATTTACGGCCACCTGCACGTCATGCTGCAGGAGCCGCTGGCGCCTGACACCGAGATGATAGTGCTGGGCGATTGGATTACTCATTTCAGTTTCGGCCACTGGGACGGTGCCCGATTCGAACTGTCTTCAATTCCTGTATAAGACTATTTCTTGCGGGCTTCCTTCCTCTTGAGGAAGAAGTAGAGGGCGGCGATAAGGGCCAGTTCGATGGCGGACACGACTATGAGTCGGGTCGTCTCGCCGTTACGGATCAGGTCGCCGCCGAAATATATGCTCATGGCTGCCAGATAGCATAGCAATAGCGTTGGCAGCCATACTGAACGCGGAATGCGTTTACGGGAATCTGGGATTCTATTCATGATAAATCGGACTGTGCGCAGATTCAGTGTGATAAATCAGGCGGTATGCTGGTCCTGTGTTACAGGGGTGGGATGCAGTTCCTCGAGAGTATGGTAATACGGCGATGAGGCTGGATCAAAGCCATATCGGTTCAGATGGTCGTAGATCTGGATACAGGCGTATGCGTCGAGGCTGGCGTATTCCTGCTGATGGATTGTAAGTTCCGGAGCCTCCCAGTTGGTTAGGCGCTGTCCCTTGCTGATGCGTTTGCCGAACAGAATGGCATAGATGCGCGACAGACTGTTGTCAATGATGTCATAATCCTTGACATAGCTCTGCAGGTCTATGAATCCCTGTGGGGTCATGTCGTAAAGCTTGTGCAGATTGTGGAAGTCATCGTGGATGGATACTCCGATCTTGATGATGTCGGGATTCTCAAGCAGTCTGCGCACCTCCGGATACATTCCTATCATATTGAGGCGGAACAGATAGCAGGTGGTATGGGTTGACAGCTGCAGCAACGCCACATTATTGGAATGTCCCCGGCGGAAACTGGGTTTGGTTTCCGTATCAAAACCTATAACCGCTTCGGCACACAATGCGCTGACGGCTTCAGATACTTTCTCGGGACGGTCTACCATTACAATCTTGCCGGGAAATGCGGCCACGGGCAGCACAGCAAGCTCCTGCTTGGAGATGCTTACTACTCGTTCCACATCTGTAGGGGCGGAATTTATTTTGGTATGTATTGCTTCTGTATTCTGTATATCTGATTGTGCGTCTTTCAAAGGTTGTCGCGTTTGTGTATTGACATTCATACTATCTCTTATTGTGGTTAACGAAATTTCCGCGCATAAATTGTAACGGAAATCATGTCAATGACTCCACATCGATAAACAGGGTGTCGGGATTATGCCTCTCGACCCACGATTCTACGTATCGGTGAGTGTCTTCGGCTATCGGTTTGTCGTTGTCGAAATGGTGGTTGAACACCACTGCGAACAGCTTGAGTCCGTATGTACTTATGGCGTTGAGGGCCAGCAAGGTATGGTTGATGGATCCGAGCGTGGCGTTTGTGACGAGCACCACAGGCAGCTTGTGGTCGCGGATATAGTCGATGGTGAGGTAATCACCTTTCAGCGGCACCATCAGGCCACCGGCGCCTTCAATCAGCACATGGTCGTATTCGTGCAGAAGCAATTCGGTGCATTCGGCAATCCTGTCGGTGTCCACGACTGTGCCGTCGATGCTTGCGGCGAGTTCGGGCGAAGCGGGGTAGGAGTAGATGAGCGGAGCCGTGAGGCGTTGCTTATCTACAGGAAGCATCCCTGTGCCCATGATGTGACGGTGTACTTCGATGTCCTCTGAAATGTCGTGATTGCCGGTCTGTACGAATTTCTGCGTGATGGGCCTGAGTCCATCACGCATCATCATTACAGCCAGCCGGCCGGTGACGTATGATTTACCGGCATCGGTATCGATGCCGGTAATGAAAAGTCGTTCGGGCCACTGTATCACCATGCGAACATGGGATAAGCGTTCATCAGTTCGTTCACCTCCGAGCGAACCTGAGCGATGTTCTGTTCGTTGTCGGGATCGGTAAGCACACGGTCGATGAAATCGGCTATGACCTCCATCATATCCTCCTTGGCGCCACGGGTGGTGATTGCAGCCGTGCCGAAGCGAAGGCCGCTGGTCAGGAACGGGCTGCGGGTGTCGTAAGGCACCATGTTCTTGTTGGCGGTGATGTCAGCCTCGACAAGTACGCGCTCGGCCTTCTTGCCGCTCATTTCGGGGAACTTGGTGCGAAGGTCAACTAACATGCAGTGGTTGTCGGTGCCGTCGGATATCAGCTTATAACCGCGTGCAATCAGAGCGTTGGCCAGAGCCTTGGCATTCTTCAGCACTTGCTCGGCGTAAGCCTTCCACTCGGGCTGCAGTGCCTCGCCGAAAGCAACTGCCTTGGCTGCTATGACATGCTCCAGGGGACCACCCTGTACGCCCGGGAATACTGCGGAGTCGAGAAGCTGAGACATCTTCTTTATCTCACCCTTAGGAGTGGTCTTGCCCCAGGGATTGTCGAAATCCTTGCCCATCAGTATCATGCCGCCGCGGGGACCTCGGAGGGTCTTGTGGGTTGTGGTGGTGACGATGTGAGCATACTTCACGGGGTTATCGAGCAGCCCGGCAGCAATAAGACCTGCGGGATGAGCCATATCCACCATGAAGATGGCGCCGATTTCATCAGCGAGGGCGCGGATGCGTTTGTAGTCCCAGTCGCGGCTGTAAGCGCTTGCGCCGGCTATGATCAGCTTCGGACGCTCGGCACGGGCTTTGGTTTCCATCTCCTCGTAATTGACGCGTCCCGTCTCCTTGTCAACAGTATAGCTGATGGGGCGGAACATAAGTCCGGAGAAGTTAACGGGGCTTCCGTGCGACAGGTGACCGCCGTGAGACAGGTCCATGCCCATGAATGTGTCGCCGGCATTCAGACAGGCCATGAATACAGCCATGTTGGCCTGTGCGCCACTGTGAGGCTGTACGTTGGCCCATTCCGCGCCGAACAGTTTCTTGGCACGCTCAATGGCCAGATTCTCGGCCTCGTCCACTACCTGGCATCCGCCGTAATAACGCTTGCCGGGATAGCCTTCGGCATATTTGTTGGTGAGACATGATCCCATGGCGCGCATCACTTCGTCGCTGACAAAGTTCTCGCTGGCGATCAACTCTATGCCGCGACGCTGACGCAAGTGCTCGCGGTCGATGATGTCGAAAATCTGATTGTCTCTCTGCATGGTTGTGTTAGTATTAAGGTATGTGATTTATACTGCTGTATGGCTGTAATCGGGGCTATGGGCGGCGAGTACCGGAAGTGGCACCCGCGGGGTGCCACCACAGTATGATGCTGCCGGATAAATTAGCCTCCGAAGTTGTCGTAATGGATAGACGACGGCTCGACGCCGAGGTTGTAGAGCATATTGTTCACGGCATTGCTCATCGGGCCGGGGCCGCACATATAATACTCGATATCCTCGGGAGCGGGATGATCCTTGAGGTATGTCTTGAACATCACGTCGTGCACGAAGCCGGGAGTGTACGCCACGCCTGCCGCATCGGCTGCCGGATCGGGACGGTCCAGAGCCAGATGGAACTTGAAGTTGGGGAACTCCTTCTCAAGCTGCAGGAAGTCCTGGAGATAGAACACCTCGTTAAGTGCGCGGGCGCCGTAGAAGTAGCTCATCTTGCGGTCGGTGGTGTGCAGTGTCTTGGTCATCCACATGATCTGTGCGCGGAGGGGTGCCATACCGGCGCCGCCGCCCACCCAGATCATCTCGGCCTTGGAGTCGACGATGGGGTGGAAGTCTCCGTAAGGACCGGACATCATGACCTTGTCGCCCGGCTTGAGGGAGAAGATGTAGCTGGAGGCGATACCGCAGGGCACATCCTGGAAGCCGACCTGAGGCTTCGGTTTGAAGGGAGGCGTAGCGATGCGGACAGTCAGCATGATGCGGTCGCCCTCCTCGGGATAGTTGGCCATGGAGTAGGCGCGTACCGTCTCCTCGTCGTTCTTGGCTTTGAGTCCGAACAGACCGAACTTCTGCCATGCCGGCAGGTATTCGTCGCCGATCAGCGACTTGTCGATGTCACCGTCGTATGTCATCTCATATTTTGGTATGCGGATCTGGGCGTAGCTTCCGGGGATGAAGTTCATGTGCTCGCCCTCAGGCAGCTTGACGATGAACTCCTTGATGAACGTAGCCACGTTCTTGTTGGAGATAACCTCGCATTCCCATTCCTTGACGTCGAGAGCGGATTCAGACACCTTGATGGCCAGGTCGTTCTTCACCTTGACCTGGCATCCGAGGCGCCAGTGGTCCTTGATTTCCTTACGGCTGAAGTGGACGGCCTCGGTGGGAAGTATGTCTCCGCCGCCGGAAAGAACCTGAACCTTGCACTGACCGCAGCTGCCCTTACCGCCGCAGGCCGACGACAGATGCACGCCGTTCTCGCCCAATGTGGCCAGCAGCGACTTGCCTGCCTGGGCATGAAGCAGCTTGGAGCCGTCGTTGATGTCTATGGCTACCTCGCCCGAATTCACAAGCCAATGCTTGCACACTAACAGTATGATGGTCAGGGCCAGGACAATTATCAGGAATATCAGGCCTGCCACCAGAACGTTGTTCCAAATTATATCGCAGATATACATAGCCGATAGAATCAAAGTTTAATGCCGAGGAAGCTCATGAACGCGATGCCCATGAGGCCGGTGATGATGAAAGTGATTCCGACGCCGCGCAGCGGGGCGGGCACTTTGGAATTGTCAAGACGTTCGCGGATTGCGGCCAGACAGGTGATGGCCAGAAGCCAGCCGATACCGGAACCGGCACCGTAAACAGTGGCTGTCCAGGCGTTGCTGAACTCGCGTTGCTGCATGAACAGCACGGCACCCAGGATGGCGCAGTTCACTGCGATAAGCGGCAGGAATATACCTAACGAGTTATACAGCGCCGGGGTGTATTTCTCTATTACCATTTCCAGAATCTGCACCAGGGCGGCGATAACCGCGATGAACATAATCAGGCCCAGGAACGATATGTCGGTTTCGGCATATTCCTTGCCCAGCCAGCTCAACGCGCCGGGTTTCAGCAGATACTCGTTGATGCACCACGAAACGGGAAGCGCGATCAGCAGTACGAACGTAACCGCCACGCCCAGACCGAAGGCTGTCTTAACGTTTTTGGATACCGCCAGGAACGAACACATTCCCAAGAAATAGGCGAATATCATGTTGTCGATGAATATCGACCGTATGAACAAATTTAAATTTTCCATTATTTCGAGTGAATGTGATTATTTTTCCTGCAGATCCTTGTTGACGGAACGGTGCACCCAGATGATGCAGGCCACCACGATGAGCGCCATAGGCGGCAGAATCATCAGACCGTTGTTCATGTATCCGGCCTCGTACCAGAAGTCGGGGAATATCTGGAATCCAAAGATAGTGCCACTCCCTAACAGCTCGCGGAAGAAGCTGACTATAATCAGGATTATACCGTATCCGAGTCCGTTACCGATACCGTCGAGGAATGCCGGCCAGGGGCGGTTGTTGAGGGCGAAAGCCTCAAGGCGTCCCATGATGATACAGTTGGTGATGATAAGGCCTATGAACACCGACAGCGCCTTGGAGACTTCGTAATTATAAGCCTTCAAAACCTGATCGACTATCACAACCAAAGCGGCCACGACCACCAGCTGCACGATGATACGGATGGACGAAGGGATGGTCTTGCGCATCAGCGAGATAATGACGTTGGCGAATGCGAGTACGGCTGTCACCGAGATGGTCATCACCACGGCCGGCTCCATTTTGGCCGTTACGGCCAGCGCCGAACATATACCGAGAATCTGGACTATGACCGGGTTGTCCTTCGACAACGGGTTTACCAAAGGTATGAATGATTTTTTCCAGTTCATTTGTTATCAGATTTTAGTGCGGCGAGGAAGGCCGAGTAAGGTTCCAACGAGTTAAGAAGCATTTTCTGAACGCCCTGCGATGTGATGGTACCGCCGGAAATGGCGTGTACCCAGGCGCCGGTGGCAGGTTCCTGACCGTTCTTCACTACCTTGACGCTCTGGAACTGACCGTCGGTCGAGAATACGTCCTTGCCCTCGAACTGCTTCTGGAAAGCGGGCTTTTCTATTTCGGCGCCAAGTCCGGGAGTCTCGCCCTGATGTGCGAAATAGGCTCCGTAGATGGTGTCGCCGTTATTGTCGAACGCTATGTAACCCCAGATGGGGCCCCAGAGTCCGGCACCGTAAACGGGCAGAATGTATTTCGTGCCCTTGTCCGTATTGCATTCGAACACGGGGAGCAGACGCTGGTCGGGGGTCTTCTTCACCTCCTGGTCAACCTTCACGTCGAAAGGATCCACTTTGGCGTCCGTTACTTTTTCACCCTTGTCGTTCACTATATAGGAAGCCGTGATATGCTCCTGCCACAGAGTGGCTATATCCTGACCCTCTGTGGGCGTGATCAGCGCGGCGGCCAGAATCTGGCGGCGCGTGTCGTTCTGTATATTCTCAACCTGTTTGGGTCGCAGTGCCTGATAGACCACCGACAGCACGACTCCCACAAGCACTACAAGAACTGTGGAATAGATGATGGTGTATGTATTGCTTTGACGGTTCATAATCTGAGTATTAAAGGTTGCGGACCGTCAAGCGGCGCATACGTTTGCGAATGTTGGAGTTGACCACACAGTAGTCGATAAGCGGAGCGAAGCAGTTCATGAGAAGAACCGCGAGCATCGCACCCTCGGGATAACCTGTGTTGTAGCAGCGGATCAGGATGGCGACGATACCTATAAGCGCTCCATATATATATTGTCCCACGCGTGTGCGGCAGGCCGTCACAGGGTCTGTGGCCATGAACGTGATGGCGAATAGGAAACCTCCGAGTCCGAGCTGCTCAAGCGGCTTGAGGTAGGTGACAGGGTAAAGGGGACTTGCCCAGTTGTGGGCCACCACAGCCATCAGGAAACCGCCCACAAGGCCGGACAGGATGATGCGCCAGTTGCCTACGCCCGACAGCAGCAGGATTGCCATACCGATGAAGATGCAGAGGCACGAGGTCTCGCCCCACGATCCGGGATAGAATCCCATGAATATGTCGGTAGCTGAGAGGGGATCGCCCAATATGTTGGTGACAATGCCGGTAGGCTCGGTCTGCGATGCAAGCTGACCTAAAGGTGTTGCGCCGGAATATCCGTGGACGGCGGACTGGCTGCCGAGCTGTACGAATACGTTGTCACCGCTCATCTTCGACGGATAGCTGAAGAAAAGGAATGCGCGAGTCACCAGGGCCACGTTCAGGAAGTTATAGCCTGTGCCGCCGAACACTTCCTTGGCGAAGATAACCGAGAAGGCCACCGCAACGGCCAGCATCCATACCGGAGTATCGACGGGGCATATCATCGGAATCAGGAGACCCGAAACCAGGAAACCCTCCTGAATCTCCTCGTGGCGGATCTGGGCGATGATGAACTCGATGCCAAGACCGACAGCGTATGCCGTGATGATCTGAGGCAGGACGGCCCAGAAGCCATAGAAGAATAACGACCAGAAATTGCGGTCGGCGTCACCGATCGCCATGTTGTGCTGCAGACCGATGTTCCACATGCCGAACAGACAGCAGGGCAGCAGAGCGATGACCACTGTGATCATGGCACGCTTCGAGTCGTTGCTGTCGTGGATGTGAACGCCGGATTTGCCCGTCTCGTTGGGCGTGAACAAGAAGGTGTAGAAGCCGTCGAATACAGACTGGAGCTTGGAGTATTTGCCTCCCTTCTCAAACTGCGGCTTGATCTTGTCTATGTTCTTTTTTAATCCTTTCACAATATAAAGGTGTTAGAATGTTTTCGGGGGAGGTTAGATTGTTTCCTGACGCAGGTAGTCAAGACCTTCGCGCACCATCTTCTGGAGCTCGAGCTTCGATGTGTCTACAAACTCAGGGAGTGCGAAGTCCTCGGGCGCCACTTCGTAGATGCCCAATTTCTCCATGCGGTCTATGTCCTTGGCCATGATGGCCTTGATCAGGTATTCGGGATATATGTCCATCGGGAACACGTGGTCATACTCATTGTTCATGATCATGGCGCGGTGACCGCCACGGATGCGGGCGTCGAAATGGAATCCCTTGCCGAGACCCTTCAGGAAAGTGGGGAAGGTGTTGTGTACGGAATATTTGACGGGCGACATCGAGGCCCATCCCATGAACTCGTCGGCGGTATCGCCTTCCTCTATCACCGTGATCTGACGGTAGGGATAGCGGAGGAATCCTTCATCAGACTTAATCTGCGAGCCTGTCAGGACATTGCCCGATATGACTCGTTTGTTTTGATTGTCGTCCACGAGCTGACCTCTCAGTATATCCTTGACTGCAGCGCCGATCAGAGTCTGCACCAAGTGCGGATCCTTGACCTCGGGACCTGTCAGAGCCACGACCGTGGAGAAGTCGAGTGCGTTGCTGTCAAAGAATTTACCGATGCGGGCTGCGGTGACAGCATCGAGGGTCCAGACCACATCGCCCTTGTCCACCGGGCGTATGGAGGCTATCTGCGTGCCGACATTGCCGGCGGGATGCGGACCCTTGAATTCCACTACTTCGGCGGCTTTGCTGTTTATGTCGGCGTCGTATGGAACGGACAGATAGACCTTGCCGTCGGTGAGCTGAGAGAGAATGTCCAGACCCTTCTCCAGCATCTTCAGGTCGATGTTGTCTAACATGGAGGGAGCCAGGGGCGCGGAATCGAATGCCGTGACGAATATGTCGCGGGGAGCCTGGGGCATGAACGGCACCATGTCGAAAGGACGCTGGCGCAGCATCGCGAACAGACCCGACTGCTTCAGCGACATCAGGATGGCGTCGCGGGACGAGGCATCGGCCTTGAGTTCGGCAGTCTCATTGCCTGAGGCATCGACCTTGATATATTCGATTTTGCGTCGTTCGCCCCGGTGCACTTCGGCTATGGATCCGGCTACAGGGCTGACGATACGAAGATTCTCGTCCTCTTTTGCATAGAACAGGGGATCGCCGGCCTTGACGGTGTCGCCCTCCTTGACGGCCGATTTCCATTTATAGCCCGGGAAATCGTCAGGCACAAGTCCGAATGTCTTCGTGACGGTGTCTTGCGTAATCCGGGCGGAGGCTTCCCCCGTCAATGGAATGTCCAGCCCTTTCTTAATCTTGATAACCTTTGACATTACTACAAAGTCCGATTATGGTGTTATAGGATGCGCGCATACGTGCATAACGGCTTCAATATGCTAAAAGACAAACAATTACGCCAAACGCGAATGCAGGTCGCGAATTGACGATATTTTTCTTTAATCGCATCAACTGCAAAAGTACAAAAAAATCTTAAAATGGCCAAATAAATCACCATCGCGCTATCATGATGGGCTGTGATGGAAGGAAACGGACGGCGGGAGCACAGGAATCGACATGGGAATGCGGGTGGAATTCGCGTGCGGATTTTGACCATTAACAAATTTTTGTTAATTTTACAAGCGCAAAGAATATATATGAACTCAATCCCTCTCCAATTGTTAATAAAATAGAAACAATCAAAAAGCACAAAGTTATGAGAGGTACGGAAGATAACAGGCCCACGGCGCCTAAATCGGCACGCGTGGTGTTCGGAATCATTATGGTTCTGGTATATTTGGGAGTCGGTCTGCTGTTTATACTCAATGTGTTCAACATTGACAACCAGACGGTAAGCATCATCATAGGCGCATTGCTGTTCGTATACGGCATCTGGCGCGGATACAGACTGTATAAAGGCGTAAACTGAGGTTGAGGCATAACCCCGGGTTTCGCCATAAAAAAGAAACCTTGAGGAACAAAAGATTTGAATGGTAATAAAGTAAACCGTTCCATGTGTCGGTTGTCAAAAAGACATACGATATATGGGCGGTTGGCTTGTATATAAAGAAAGGAAGGGAAGCGGATATGAAGATACGGAACATAGCCATATACGGACTTCTTGGTATATTGGGACTCGGCATGGCATCGTGCACCAAGATCAAGCGTGGTGAATACGCCAAGGGCACAGCCACAGTGTTCTGCGACGACGGCTTTAAGAAGATACTCGATGAGGAAATCGAAGTTTTCGAATATTCTTACCCGGGTAGCTCGATAATACCGTTCTACGTAGACGAGCAGTCGGCCATAGACACCCTTCTGGCAGACGGCACCCAGTGCATCGTGGTGACTCGCGAGCTGACCAAGGACCAGGTGAAATACATGAAGGACAAATGGAAGCGCGTGGTCCGTCAGCGTCCCATAGCCGTTGATGCCGTTGCTTTGATCACCAACAAGGACAACAACGTTAAGGCCATGTCCGTTACGGAAGTAGGCAAGATACTGAACGGTCAGCTGACAAAATGGAGCGAACTGGCAGGCAACGATACCACGGCAATCAAGCTGGTGTTCGACAATGCCGGAAGTTCCACGATCTCGTATATGCGCGACAAGTTCATGCCCAAGGGAGCGAAGATCTCCGACAATCCCAATGCATTTGCCCAAAAAAACAATGCCGCGGTGTTCGATGTTGTGAAAAAAGATAAAAATGCACTGGGCATCATCAGCGTATCATGGCTGGGCGACGACCTGAGTCTGGCCAAGGACGTGCCGGTAGACAAACGTTACGAAGACTATCAGAATCAGAACGATACGATTGCAACGAACCTTACTACAGAGGTAAACGTGATGAAGATAAGCAATCCTACACCCGACAATGACTTCGATCCGACGGCGTATATGCCTTATCAGGTTTATATAAATTCGGGCGAATATCCGTTATTTAGAAAGGTGTACATGATATCCACGGCCGGAAACAGCAACGTATTGCACAGTTTCTATGTGTTCGTGACTGGATTCGCCGGGCAGAAGATAATATCCATGACCGGTATCCTGCCATACAACGTGACGGCACGCCGGGTGGAACTGAAATAGGCATCGTTCCTTAAAAAATGTAAACGCCAGGGCGGTGGATTTTCGAGGGAATTTATCCGGTCTCAGAGGGAGCAGCCTCGAGGCTGTGACCGAGGAGAACGGATAAATTAACCGAAAAGACACCGGACAAGGCACAAAATAAATATGAAATGTTAAAATATGGTTCGTTCAAGATGAATCCGTCAGAAGGAGATATTACCACAGACTCGCAGCTGCACCTCATCTTTAGCCTTTTGACTCAGTCACATAGCCCGCTATGCTCCTGAGTCTGCAAGACTAAAGCTGAGGCACATCTGCGACCCTGGCGTATACATTTTTTAAGGAACGATGCCTAAATTGTAATTATGTCATCCGTATTTTATACCGCGCGCAAAACGATAAAGAACTATGCCAACGGCGGCAATGTCCTGATATGCGCTACAATACTGGCCCTGATCGTGGTGAACCTGCCCTGGACCCGCGACATCTACAACAGCCTGTGGACACACGAGATAGCCCTGCAGGTGGGCAGTTTCAACCTGTTCAGCCACCACGGCGAGCCTATGTCCATCATGGCATTCATCAACGATGCCTTGATGGCTCTGTTCTTCTTCTCGGTCGGACTGGAAATCAAGCGCGAGGTACTGGTAGGCGAGCTGTCGTCCTTCCGCAACGCATTGCTGCCCATCGTGGGTGCCATCGGTGGCATGGCCATCCCCGTGCTGTTCTATTGGCTCATGGCCCGTGGCACGGACTACGCCTCGGGCGCGGCTATCCCCATGGCCACCGACATCGCCTTCTCGCTCGGCGTGCTTGCTATGCTCGGCAACCGGGTGCCCATCGGGCTGAAGGTGTTTCTCACCACCCTTGCCGTCGTGGACGACATAGGCGGCATCATCGTCATCGCAATATTCTACAGCACGTCCATAAGCTGGTCGCTGTTAGCCTGGTCGCTGATAGGTCTCGCAGCCCTGTATGTCGGCGGCAAGGTGGGAATCCTCAGCAAACTCTATTACCTCAACATCGGCGCACTGGTATGGTTCTGCTTCCTCAACGCCGGCATCCATCCCACCATCGCCGGTGTGCTCGTGGCTTTCTGCGTGCCGGCCAAGCCCGTGTATGCCCCGAGCAAATACATAAAGAACATACGCCGCAACATCAGCCATTTCGCCCACGAGGAGGACGAGCGCCTGAACTCGCGCACCATCCTCAACAAGGACCAGATGAACTGGCTGAAGGAGATAGAGTCCGATTCCGATAAGGTCATCTCCCCTCTGCAGGACATGGAGGACTCGTTGCATCCCCTGGTCAATTACATCATCATCCCGCTGTTCGCCTTCGCCAACGCGGGCATATACTTCGGCGACATGAGTCTCGACCAGCTGTTCCACGGCATTGCCCCGGCCATAATCGTCGGCCTGGTTGCAGGCAAGTTCATAGGCATATTCGCGGCCTCGGCACTTTGCATCCTGCTGAAATGGGCGCCGATGCCGCGCGGCGCCAACTGGTTCAGCCTCGCCAGTGTGGCCATGCTGGGCGGTATCGGGTTCACGGTATCCCTGTTTATCGCCAACCTGTCGTTCTCGGGTCCCGGCGCTCATCTGGCCGAACTGCTGAACGATTCCAAGCTCGGCATTCTGGTCGGCTCGCTTCTCGCCGGAATCCTCGGCTGGGTGGCCCTGCACTTCTCGCTGCCCAAAGAGCCGCAGCCGGACGAAAACGATTGACATTTTTTAACACAATTCATTTTAATCTTATAGACCCCTCGCGGGGTCATAAGTGATATGGAATTTACTAAAAAAGCGTTATGTCTTGCCGGCATCGCAGTGACTGTCGTGTCCGGCGTTTGTTACCCAAAAGGAAATGTATCAGGTAAAGTATATAACAAGGAGACGGGCGAACCGATGGACTTCGTCACGGTCCAGCTGTGGGATGCGGCGGGCAAGAAGCCGTTGCAGATCAACGGTGTGACCGGCGATGACGGCTCCTTCATGCTCCGCGACGTGCCCGACGGATCGTATCTGGTGAAGATCACCAATGTCGGTTCGGTCAATCAGGAACGTCCCGTCACCGTCAAGGGCGCCGACATCAGTGTAGGTAACGTCAACCTGGCCGACGACGCAAAGCTGCTGAAAGAGGTGGTTGTGGAGGGAGTCCGCAGCCAGATGCGCTTCGAGCTTGACCGCAAGGTGTTCCAGGTGGACAGCAACATCGCCTCGGCCGGTTCCAGCGCAAGCGAACTGCTGGAGTCCATCCCGAGCATCGAGGTTGACCAGGACGGCGAGGTGTCGCTGCGCGGCAACAGCTCCGTCACGGTCTGGATCAACGGCAAGGAGTCGGGACTGACCGCCGACAACCGCGCCCAGATCCTGGAACAGATTCCCGCCGAAAGCATCGACCGCATCGAGGTCATCACCAACCCGTCGGCAAAGTATAATCCCGAGGGCACCGCCGGCATCATCAACATCATATTGAAGAAGGACCGCCGCGGCGGCTACTTCGGCAGCGCCGAGCTGAGCGCCAACACACGCGGCGGCGGCAACGTATCGGCCAACATCAACTGGAACACCCGCAAGTGGGACACCTTCGCCAGCGTCGGCTTCCGCATGCGCCACAACAACGGAGGCTCGCTTATGAACCGTGACTTCGACGACGGCACCTTCGTGCACAGCAACGGCCGCAGCCGCAACCACGGCAACAACATCTTCTTCCGTCTCGGCGCCACCTACCACCTCACCGACAACGACGAGTTCTATCTCAACGGTTTCGGCATGTTCGGCCACCGCTGGGGTTCCACCCGCAGCGACTACGAGTCCACCCGCCCGGGCCAGTGGGCCACCGACTTCCAGCTGAGCCGCAACCGCAGCGACAACCGGGGCGCCCACGGCGAGTTCGGTTACACCCACCGCTGGTCGGACACCCACACCCTCGATGCCGTAGTGAGCTACAATCACTGGGGAGGCCCGAGCTTCAACTCCTACGCGGAGACTGAAACCTGGCCCGCCACCGGCTCCAATCCCGCAGGCCCCAATCCCGCCACCGGCTCCGCGCTCTCTAACAGTGCTGAGGCGGAAGCCGAAGCCTCCACCGTCTCCTCCTACCGCAGCCAGGACATGCCCATCAATTCCAATTCCTGGGAAGCGAAAATCGACTATTCCAATGTCATAAATCAGTATCTGAAAGTCGAGGCCGGCTTCAACGGCAACTACAGCCACGAAAACACGCCCAACACCACCTACCGTGGCGTTGACGAGGCATCGGCCGTACTCGATCAGGCCCTCTACAACCGATTTATCTACACCAACAACATATCGGCCCTCTACTTCACTCTCGGCGGCAAGGCAGGTATCTTCAGCTATTCGGCCGGACTTCGCGGCGAGGCTTGGCAGGTCAAGGCCCGGAGCCTCACCTACGGCCAGAGCAAGGATGACGTGACGCCGTTCAAGAAGAATGACTTCAGCCTGTTCCCCTCGGTCTATCTGTCGCTGGCACTTCCCCGCGACAACGAGCTGCAGATCAACTACACGCGCCGCATACGCCGTCCCTGGGGCGGACAGCTCAACAGCTTCAAAAACATTTCCGACCCTACTTCCGTCAGCTACGGTAATCCAGAGCTGCAGCCGCAGTATTCCAACAGTTTCGAACTCAATTACCTCAAGTCGTGGACATACCACATGATTTCGGTATCGGCCTACTTGCGTCAGTCGTCCGACATCATGAATCATGTCTCGTTCATGGACAACGACGTGATGTACACCACCTGGGCCAACGTATCGAGCCAGATCAACAGCGGCGTCGAATTAGTGGGCAAGAACCAGCTGTTCAAGGGCTACCTCGACCTGACCACGACCGTGAACCTCTATAACAGCCACATCAGCGCATGGGACTATTCGCTGACGGCTCCTTCCGGCCAGACGGTGACAATGAGCGGCAAGAAGCAGAACAGCTTCGCATGGGACGCCCGCGTCATGGCCAACGTCAAGCTGCCCTGGGAAATGAGTTTCCAGGCCACGGGACGTTACAGCTCTGAGCATAAGACCGCCACCGGATCGCATCAGGGCGGCTGGTCGGTCGACGCCGGTCTGCGCAAGACCCTCGGCAACTGGAGCTTCTCGCTCAACTGCCGCGACATCTTCAACTCGCGCAATTGGAAGAACAGCGTCAACGGTATCGGATACGTAGAGCGCAGCGAGCGCTGGCGTGCAGGACGCACCCTGCGTCTGACCATCAAGTACAGCTTCGGCAACATGAAGGCTAAGAAATCGCGTCAGCAATCGTCGGAAGAACCGATGGAACAGGACTACAACGGCGGCGAAATGTAGCCCACGCAAAAGCATTATATGTGAAATGTAGTCCAAACCAATAAGTAAATTCTATGCTGGATATCGACTCAATATATTCGCGCTGGTACGAGCAGGGGTCTCCCCTGCTCGCGCTGTTGCGCACCCATTCCGAATTAGTGGCACGCAAGGCTTTGGAATGCGCCGACCGCCACAGTCTTGACATCGACCGCGACTTCGTGTACGAGGGCGCCATGCTGCACGACATCGGCATCGTGCGTTGTGATGCGCCGGACATTCTGTGCGAGGGCACGGAGCCTTATATATGTCATGGAATAATAGGCCGCGGGATGCTCGACTCCATCGGCCTTCCGCGCCATGCACTGGTGTGTGAGCGCCACACGGGAGCCGGCCTTACCGTACAGGACATCATCGACCAGAACCTGCCTCTGTCTCACCGCGACATGACGCCGCAGACCACCGAGGAGAAGCTGATATGCTATGCCGACAAATTCTTCAGCAAGTCGGGCGACTACCGTACCGAAAAGCCCCTGGACCGCGTCATAAACAGCATGAAGCGGCACGGGGACGATACCCTGCGCCGCTTCCTTATGCTTCACGAACAGTTCGGTTGATGTCCAACCCCTGTCCTTACATTCCTCTAAACTTTAAACTTAAACCTTAAACCTAAACTTTAAGCTTAAACCCTCACTCGCCCTCGATCTCAAGCACCTCGGTCCAGCCGTGCTTGTCCTCGATCTCGCCGAGCTGGATGGCGCGGATGGTGTCGTACAGCTTCTTGGTGACGGGGCCTGCCTCGTTCATGTCGTAGGTGAAGGTGTTGCCGTTGTCCAGGTCGTCGATCCGGCCGATTGGCGAGCAGACTGCCGCCGTGCCGCAGGCTCCTGCCTCGCTGAACGTGGGCAGCTCCTCGTATGCGATGTGACGCTCCTCCACTTCCATTCCGAGGTCGCGTGCCAGCTGACGCAGGCTCTTGTTGGTGATACTCGGCAGAACGGTCTCCGACTTCGGGGTGATGTATTTGTTGTCGCGCACGGCATAGAAGTTGGCCGCGCCGCACTCGTCCAGGTATTTCTTCTCTTTCGGGTCGAGATAGAGCATCACGCTGTAGCCGAGCTCATGGGCCTTGTTGCCGGCCACGAGCGATGCGGCGTAGTTACCGCCGATCTTGATGGCGCCTGTGCCCTTGGGAGCCACGCGGTCGTACTCGCGGCTCAGACACACCTTGGTGGGCTTGAAGCCGGCCTTGAAGTAAGGACCTACGGGCGTTACAAGCATTATCACCATGTATTCATCGGCGGGGCTTACACCCACACGTGCCGACATTCCTATCTCCAGGGGACGGATGTAGAGGCTTGCGCCCGAACCGTAAGGAGGAATGAGATTGCCGTTGAGCTTAACGACCAGTCTCACCATCTCCTCGAATTTCTCCACAGGCAGCGGCTCCATCGCGATACCGAGGGCACTGTCCCGGAATCGCTTGGCGTTCTCGTCCATGCGGAACACGCGCACCTTGCCGTCCTTGCCGCGGAAGGCCTTCAGACCCTCGAATGCTTCCTGCCCATAGTGCAGACAGGTGGCGGCTATGTGCAACGGCACATACTCTGAATCGCTAACCTCAATCGGACCCCATTTCCCGTCCTTGAATGTGCAGCGCACATTGTAATCGGCCTTGACATAGCCGAACGGAAGCTCCGACCACTTAAGATCTTTTGTGCTCATAGTTCTTAGATTTCCGTCACGATTTACACCGATTGTCGCCGGGCCTACACTGCCACCTTGCATGTCAGGTCTCCGGCCTTGACTATATACACGCCATGAACGGGCACCTGAAACTGGAACACGCCCGGCGCAAGATTCTCCGAGCTGACCAGTCTGCCCAATATCGTGAATATCTTGATTCCGACATTGTGGTTTGTGGCAACCTGGATTATACCGGGGGCGGCCTTGATTTCCACCTCGTTCTCGCGCATCACAAGGCGCACGTCCTGACGCTCAACCTTCACAGTCTCCCAGCTACGGGCATAGCTGCCGGCCATTGCCAGCATTATCATCAGCCCGACTATCGTCTGTCTCGGTTTCATCGCTTCGTTATTTATCCGTAAAATTACAAAAACTATTTGAATTTATCAAATATAATCAGAGGGCATGGCGGAAATTCCGTCATGCCCTCTTGTTATTGTTACAGTCAGCGGGGATTATTTGCCCTCTTCCTTCTGCATCTGCTCCTTCAGAGCCTGGAGTGCGCCCAGGTCGCCGAGAGTGGTCTTCTCCAGCGGCTGCGATACGATAGCCTCGCTCTTTGCGGGCTTGTCGCTGCGGCGGGGTGCCTTCTCGCGCTTCTCGCTACGGTTTGCATCCTCAGCTATGCGGCTGTGGCTCAGAATTATGCGCTTGTTGTCCTTATTGAACTCAATCACCTTGAACTGCAGCTTCTCGCCCAGCTTGGCCTGAGTTCCGTCTTCCTTGACAAGATGCTTGGGTGTTGCGAAGCCCTCGATGCCGTGGTCAAGGCTGATCACTGCGCCCTTGTCCAGAACCTCGGTGATCTCACCCTCGTGGATGGTGCCTACTCCGTATGTGCCTTCGTAAGCCTCCCAGGGATTCTCCTCAAGCTGCTTGTGACCCAGGCTGAGACGACGGTTGTCCTTGTCTATCTCCAGCACCTGCACCTCGATCTCGTTGCCCACCTGCGTGAATTCGCTGGGGTGCTTGATCTTGCGGGTCCAGCTCAGGTCGCTGATGTGGATCAGGCCGTCCACGCCTTCCTCGATCTCGACGAATACGCCGAAGTGAGTGAAGTTGCGTACCTTGGCCGTGTGGCGCGAACCGATGGCATATTTCAGCTCGATATCCTCCCAGGGATCCTTCTTCAGCTGCTTCAGGCCGAGGCTCATCTTACGCTCGTCGCGGTCCAGAGTCAGAATCACTGCCTCTACCTCGTCGCCAACCTTCAGGAAGTCCTGAGCGCTGCGCAGGTGCTGGCTCCAGCTCATTTCGCTGACGTGGATCAGACCCTCTACGCCGGGCTGTACCTCTACGAACGCACCGTAGTCGGCCATTACCACTACGCGACCCTTGACATGGTCGCCGACCTTGAGGTTGGGATCCAGATTGTCCCAGGGATGGGGCATGAGCTGCTTGATACCAAGCGCGATGCGCTTCTTTTCGTTGTCGAAGTCCAGGATTACGACCTCGATGTCCTGGTCAAGCTCCACAACCTCGCGAGGATCCTGTACACGGCCCCAGCTCAGGTCGGTGATGTGCACCAGTCCGTCTACGCCGCCAAGGTCTACGAACACACCGTAGTTGGTGATGTTCTTCACCTTGCCCTCGAGCACCTGACCCTTCTCCAGCTTGGAGATGATCTCGCGCTTCTGGGCCTCCAGCTCGGCCTCGATCAGTGCCTTGTGGCTTACCACCACGTTCTTGTATTCCTGGTTGATCTTGACAACCTTGAATTCCATTGTCTTATCCAGATATACGTCATAGTCGCGGATGGGACGGACGTCGATCTGCGAACCGGGCAGGAAGGCCTCGATTCCGAAGATGTCCACGATCATACCGCCCTTGGTGCGGCTCTTTACGTAACCCTTGATGATCTCGTCGTTCTGAAGGGCCTGGTTCACGCGGTCCCAGCTACGGGTCTGGCATGCCTTCTTGTGGCTCAGACGGAGCTGCCCGTTCTTGTCCTCCAGTGTCTCGATATATACCTCTACCTCGTCGCCCTCTTTCAGGTCGGGATTGTAGCGGAATTCGCTGATGGGAATGATGGCGTCCGATTTCATGCCGATATCAACTCGCACCTCGCGCTTGCTGATCGATTTCACGGTACCGGTCACTACTTCATTCTCTTTGGCCGACTGCATCGACTTGTCGTAGGTGTCGATCAACTCCTCGCGACTCTTGCTGCCTGCCGTGTTGCCGTTTTCATAGGCATCCCAATCGAAATCTGCGATCGGGCTTACAACTTTTTCAGTCATTAATTTGGTTAATAAATAAACTTTACTTTTCTACTCTCTACGGAAACCGTTTTACCGGTTTTAAGCCACCCCGCGCGAGCGGGTATGGTTTTCCGCGCGCAAAGATAGCATTTTATTCTGAATTACACAAATTTAGAGCGCATCCGACTGCATTTTTGTCAGACGCCGCTCTACTTTATGGCTATTCCATATCAATATAGAGGATCACTGTCCCATCTGTCGCAGGCCGTTTTCCATCACTCTGGCGCGCACTTCCCTCATATCCTTATATAGCTTGCGGTTCGTATCGTCCAGGTCAGCCGGCTCCACGTCCAGCAGCTTGCGCATCTCCTCCAGGTGCGGATACTTCTCGTCGTATTCCTGCGACAGTTTCATCATCTCCTTCGCACCTTCATTCTGATGCGAACGCAACTTATCGAAATCCTGATATGCCGACTTAAGATATTTTATCGCTATTCCGTATTCTTCCTGGCTCACGGGCGTCCCGTCGGTAACCTTTTCGGCTATGACCTCGATGGCGTCGCTATTGTCGGGGCGTGAATCGGCGCAACCGGTCAGCATCGCTGCCGCCGCCAGCACTACACTTGCAATAAGACCAATCCTCTTCATCACGTTCTTCCTGTTATTATATGTCGCAATTGCCATTGCGTATTGCAAATGTAATAAAAAAGGAGTGTCGCTCCAAGCGCACCCCTGTTTTTTAAGTTAATTTTAGAATTGTTTGGGATAAACTATCAGCAGGTTGTTGTTGCGGAAATGGCGGCTGAGGTAATTGGTGATCTGGTCCAGATCCTGCGTATGCGAGATGGAGCCCTTGCGTGCCGTTATCAGCACTATCAGGTCCGCCTCCTCGGTGTCGCCGCTGGTAAGTATGAAGTCATCCCAGGCGTTCAGAGTACCGTAGCGGGCATCGACCTCTATGCCGTCGTCGGCTATGGCAGTGCGGATCAGACGTCCGCATTCCTCGCGCGACAGGAACGTGATGCGCGCCTCTATGTTGGACGCCAGCATCGCCAGGCGCGTCACCCACAGATGGAATCCCGTCTCATACTCGGCTCCCGGCGGCACTATGACCCGGATGCGCGAAATGGTACCGACAGGAATGAAGCAGCGGCTCAGCATCACCATGCGGTGACAGTCGGTCACAAGTTTCTCGATAAACGATCCGTAGAACGTATCCACCACCGAGCTCTTGCGGTGCATTCCTATCATGATTTCGGTGGCCTTCTGCTCGTGCGCCAGGTTGCATATACCGGACACGGCGTTAAGGTCGAAGCGCTCCACCACATTGCACGGCACGTCCATCTCCTCGGCTATGGAGTCGGCGGCTTCGAGCGAGTCGCGTCCCATCACTGTGGCGGCGCTGTCGTCGTTGTGCCGCACGAACAGTGCCGTGACCGGATTTGTGTTCTGCCGCTTGCGCATGAACAGTGCCATTCGCATCAGGCCCTCTGCCGTGATCGGGTTAGCCACGGCCACTACCTGACGCGCCATCTCCACCGAACCGAGTTCCTCGCGGTCCAGGCCGCGCGCCGTCTCCTGCTTGCGCAGCTGCAGTGCGGAGCGGTCGGTGCGCACCGAGGCGATGATGCAGCATATCAGTATCATCACCACCGAGGCGTTCATCATGTCCTCGTTCAGCAGGTGCGCCTCATAACCGATCATCACGGCGGCGATGGTGGCGGCGGCTTTGCCTCCCGTCAGTCCGAATATCAGTCCGCGATCCACACGGCTCAGATTGAGTATCTTCTGCGCGCCATACGCGGCTATCCATTTCGTACCGAGAGCCAGTCCCGACATGATGGCCGCGGCCCACAGCACGCTCCACCCTTCCACCACCACATGGACGTTGATAAGCATACCGACACCTATCAGGAAGTATGGAATGAAGATGGCGTCGCCCACGAACCGTATGTTCTTCATCAACGGCGAACGGCCGGGTATCAATTTGTTCAGCACCAGTCCGGCGTAGAACGCGCCCAATATTCCTTCCAGTCCCACGGCCTTGGCCAACAATGCGGCTATCACCACCATGGCGAGGATGTATATGTACTGAGCCACGGGGTCGGTGGTGCTCTTGAAGAAATATCGCGTCACGGGCGGGAACACGTATCCCACCACCAGCATGAAGGCGGCGGTCAGCGCGAGCATGGTCAGCAGCTGCTGCACGGAGTAATGCCCCGACGCGCTGATCTGCGACACGCCGGCCAATACCAGCAGGGCCACCATCACGGCCACGATGGTGCCGCACACGGCTATCACCACGGGGCGCGTGTTCTGCAGTCCGAACTTCGACACCGTCGGATAGGTGATCAGCGTATGGCTCGTGAACATAGAGGCCACCAATGCCGACGTGAGCCAGCTCTGCCCTAATAGATAATGAGTGCCGAGCACACCCGCCGCCAGCGGCAGCAGTGCGGTCAGCACTCCGAACAGTATTCCCTTTTTAAGCTGGGCCTTCAGGTGGAACATGTCTATCTCCACCGCGGCCTGGAACATGATATACAGGATTCCCACATCGCCGAAGATGCGGAACGACGCGTCGCGCTCCAGCAGGTTGAATCCGAACGGTCCTATCGCTATTCCGGCCACTATCAGGCCCACGGTGGACGGGATGTTCAGTTTCTTGAACAGCACGGAGCCCACCAGTATCACTAACAGTACTATAAGGAATATGGCGATAGTGTTGTGTATCATTGTCCTTTCTATAAATAGTAGCGCAGGCTGTCCTCAGCCGCGCCTGATTTCATGGTCAAGACCCGAAAATCAAGGCTGCGTTACGGTCAGTCACATCTTCAAACGTATCCGGCGGGATGTCCAGCACCTTGGCGCAGGCGTCGAGTATCAGCGGTATGTATGCCGACTCGTTCCGTTCGCCACGGTGCGGCACCGGTGCGAGATACGGAGCGTCGGTTTCCAGCACCAGCCGGTCCGTGCCTATCAGCGGCAACGCCTCACGCAGCTTCGGGGCATTCTTGAAGGTAACCACGCCGTTCACTCCGAAGTACGGGTCGCACACCTTACGTATCTCGGTCACATCCTCGGGCGTGCCGGTGAACGAATGGAATATCATCACCGGGAGTTTGCCAAGTTCCTGACGCACCCTCGCGATGGATTCCAGCGTCTCGTCGCGGGCATCGCGGGTGTGGATTATGACGGGGAGCCCGTACTTCACCCCCCAGCCAAGCTGACGTTCGAAGGTGCGCTGCTGCTCGGCGAGCGCCGGACTATCGGGCCAGTGGAGGTCGAGTCCCACCTCGCCCACCGCGGCATAATCGTCGCGGTGCGCGCGGAGTTTATCTTCCATCATGTCGAGCATGGCGTCGGGATCCGCACCTAATTCTGTAGGATGCACCCCGATTGCCATCTTAGTGTTCTCGGGGAACGCTTCGTGCAGGCGGCGTATCGGCTCCATGCTCGCGGCGTCCACGTTGGCCAGTACCATAGTGTGTACTCCCGCGGCTATAGCACGTCGCACCGCAGCATCCTCCTCTCCCTTGAAAGGCTCGTCGTATAGATGAGTGTGGGTGTCGGTCACTTCTTGCGTCCTGTCAGTTTGTCGATCAATGCCTTGAACGGTTCCTTGGCGGCATCGCTCAGGCTGGTTTTCTTCAGCGCGCTCAACGCTTCGGAGCTGTAATGGCTCACCTGCTTGCGCACGGTCTCGCTCAGATTCAGTTTCTCGTAGATGCGGGTCACGGTCTTCACTTTGGTGTCGCCGGCGGGCATCTCCATTGCCACCTTAAGGGCTGCTGCCTCAGGCGTGCCGCTCTCCAGGGCAGTCAGAAGCAGAAATGATTTCTTGCCGTTATTGATGTCGCCGCCTATGGGTTTGCCGAAGGTGTTGGAATCGCCGTACACATCCAGCCAGTCATCCTGAATCTGGAACGCCAGGCCCAACAGATAGCCGAACTTCTCCATCTGCGCGGCATCCTTCTCCGATGCGCCGCCCAACATGGCGCCTATCTTCGAGGCCGCGCCAAGCAGAGCGCCCGTCTTGGCGCCGATCATCTCTATATATTTATCGGTGGTCACGTCCTGTCGCGTCTCGAAGTCCATGTCGAGCCGCTGGCCTTCGTACACCTTTATGGCCATGGCGTTGAACACGTCCAGCACCGGGCGCAACTGGGCGTCGGGTACCTGCATCATATTCTGAGTGGCCAGTGTCAGCATGGTGTCGCCGCTGAGTATGGCGGTGTTCACATCCCACTTGGCCTGTACCGACGGACGGTTGCGGCGCATCGCGCTGTTGTCCATCACGTCGTCGTGAAGCAACGTGAAGTTATGGAACATCTCGAGACCAAGGGCTGCAGGCATCGCCTTATCTATGGCGCTTTCCGTGCCGAAAGCCTCGGCCGTCATCAGCAGCAGACCCGGACGCAGGCGCTTGCCGCCCGAACTCAGCCCGTAGGTCACCGGCTCATACAGTCCCGCCAGGTCTCCGCCCGGCAACTTCACTTCTTTCAACGCGCCCTCCACAAGGGCGCTCGCATCTGACAATTTCATTTTTAATGTTTGGTAAACTTATAAGTTGTTTGACAAACTTATAGGTTAATAAATGTATCGTAAACCTCGCGGCTCACATCCCGGCCGCTGTCCACTTTAAGCACTGTCTGAAATCCTATCATGAAGCGGCGATAGGTATCCGTGTCGTTGGCGCATGCTTTGCGGAATGCATCCAACTCCTGCTTGATAGCCTTAACGTCAAGATGATTGTCGCGGATAGTGGAGAGATATTCCAGCCCTAATCTGTATCCGAGGCCCTGAGGGTCCTCGATTCCGGCCTGGGCGTATATCTTCATCTTGTCCGCCAGCTGCAGGGTATTGACTATGGCGTCGTACCGTGCTCCGAACTGATCCAGTGCCTCGCCTTTCAGATGGTCGTAGGCATACGAGGTGGCTATAGCCAGCGTGTCTATCCTGGCGCCCTCCACCTTGCCCAACGATCCATATATAATGAATCCGGCCAACGAGTCGGGACTTACATTCCGCATCATGTATTCCACGCGCCCGGCATCGCCTATTGTGCCGAAGTTTTCCGGGAACGACCCCTCACCCTTTTTCTTGCCGCCGCATCCGGCCAGCATAATCAGGGCCAGTCCTGCCGCTATCTGTGACTTTTTCATCTTGAACTAATTGCTGTTCCTTATATTATTGGGTGCAAAATTACGAAATTATCGTCATTTTGCAATGAATCGGCCCTTAAAATGGCACTCCGGTCCCGATATAACCGATCTTGACCTTGTCGCCGATCATAGCTGCCGACGGCGGGTTCCTGCGCTCGCTCATTGCGTTGTTCAATTCCTGGCTCATCCCCTCCTCGGCGGGCCAGAACCACAGGTCCTTGTATCGCCAGTACCATACGCCCATGTCGTCCATCGACACGAATTCGGTGGTCACGCCGCTCTGCTTCAGCAGCTTGGTGAATGGGTCGCCGATTCTGAGCGTGTCGTTTGGAACGGCCACACCCACCCCGGAGGTATACAGCGAAATCATATCCACCTTGCCGTCATCATAGTCCGTGACGGTAAACATATACTTGTCGCCGAGCCTGAAGTTCAGGGCCTTGAACTCGCCGCTGTCATCTGCCACTATGTTGTCGTACAGGTTGATCTGGCCTTGGGGCACGGAGTCGAGGGCCATCCCTATGCGCACGTCGCCTATTCCCTGCGCCGTGAGCGTCGGTGTCTGAATGCTGTCGATGGCGGCCTCGGCCTCCCGGATGAATGCCGAGTCGGTGTCGGCGGCGGGTTGTGCGGCCTTCTTGTTGCCGGAGCAACCTGCCAACGTCAGGGCGGCCGCAGCTATGATAAATGCTGATTTCTTCATAATTATCTGAGTTTTGAATTTTGACGGGATTTATCAGGATTTATCGGGATTAATCAAGATTAATCGGGATTTATCGGGATTATTATTAAGTTTTGCCGGACTTCATGCGGTCGGCAAATTCAGGATCGCCCACTACCCATACCACGTCGCCGGGCTGCAACGACACGTCGGGCAGCGGCTGGATGAAGTCGTCGCCGCGCTTTATCTTCACTATCATCGAATAGTAGTCGTGCAGGATGTCGGTATTCTTCAGCGGCACTCCCACTATCGGGCTGTCGGTCTCAAGCCGTATAGACGACAAGTCTACGGGATTCTGCTTGATATTCAACATTATGCCGGCCTTGGTGGCGACGTCGAGGTCTTCGTTCAGTTTGCGGAGCTGTTCGTCATTGCCTATCACGCCGAGGACGTCTCCCGGGAATATGCGGGCCTCGGGCGACGGCAGAGGCATATAGTCGTCGCCACGGCTTATCGACGACACCGACACGCCGTAGTCCGAACGCAGTCCGGAATCCTTCAGTTTGTCGCCCACGAACGGACAGTTGTTGTCTATCTCTATGAACGCCTGGTGCATGTCATCCACCAGGTCGTTGCCCACGCCCATGCGCATGTTCTCGCGCATGTTCAGGTTGGATATGAACTTCGATTCCATCTTGCTGTAACGCTTCAGCAGTCGGGACGAAGCGAATACCAGTATCAGCGCGAAGCATGCCACCCCGACAAGCCATCCCACCAGCGACGAATACGTCACCGTGATGAAATAGACTATGAAGAACAGTGTGACCAGATACCTGATAATCCTCATGGCCAGCAGGGGCACGTCATAGAAGGCGGCGGTCTGGTGCAGTTTCATCTTCTCGGAAGGATGCGTCGAGCTGAAACACAACGCAACTAAGAAGGGCAGCATCGCTATCACGGTCAGCACCGTGGCCACGAGGTGTCCGGCCTTGGGAAGCAGCCTTTCGGCGAAAGGAAACAGGAACATGCGCGACACCATGATCTCGGCCAGCAGTATGACCGAATAAAGCACGATGCGCCACGCATACCGTCCCAGGACGGCGCGCCACAGGCGGCGTGTCTCGTTGGTGTCGTAAGTCTGTCTGGAGTATCGGTCTATAAGGAATGTCAGCGACCCGGGCAGATGCTTCTCCACCCACGTGGCGGCGGGATCGGCCATCTTTATAAAATAAGGAGTAGTGAAGATGGTCAGCACCGACACGGCGACTATGATGGGATACAGCGATTCGTTCAGCACCCCGAGGCTCATGCCCAGCGAGGCGATGATGAACGAGAACTCGCCCACCTGCGTCAGGGTGAATCCCGATTCGATGGCCACTCTCAGCGTCTGTCCCGTGGCAAGCATACCGAGGGTGCCGAACAGTATCATGCCCGCTATCACCACGCAGGCCAACAGCAGGATCTGCCACCAGTATGTCACCAGCACGCCCGGATCCACCATCATACCCACCGAGATGAAGAACACGGAGCCGAACAGGTTCTTGACCGGTGCTATCACACGGTCCATGCGTTCGGCGGCCATGGTGCCGGCCAGTATCGAGCCCATCACGAAGGCTCCGAGTTCAAGACTGAAGCCACATGCCACCGAGAACACGGCCATAGAGAAGCACAGGGCCATGGCCACTATCAGCAGCGTCTCGTCGTTGAGATACGAGCGTGCTTTGTTGAAGAATGTCGGGAATATATACATTCCCACCACAAACCATATAATAAGGAAGAAGGCGAGCTTGCCGATGCTGAACAGCAGTTCCATCCCTTTGACGTCGCCCATGGCCATGGACGACAGCAATACCAGCATCAGCACCGCGAACAGGTCCTCGATGATAAGCACCGCCAACACTAATTGCGCGAACTTTTTCTGCCTCAGACCCAGGTCCCCCAACGCCTTCATGATGATGGTGGTGGACGACATCGAGATCATTCCGCCTAAGAATATGCGATTTATCATGTTGAGATGCAGTATGTAGCCGACGCCGAAACCGGCGAACGTCATGCCGGTGATGATGATCAGCGCCGTCACCACCGACGACGAGCCGGACTTCATCAGTTTGCGGAACGAGAATTCCAGTCCGATGCTGAACATCAGCACCACGATGCCCAGGTCGGCCCAGAACGTGATGTTGTCCAGATTGGATATCGATGGAAGATACTCGAACTTGGGCGACGCTAAGAAGCCTGCCAGGATATATCCTAACACGACAGGCTGTTTCAGCTTCTTGAACAGCAGGGTAACGAGCGCGCCTAACAGGAGTATCCACGCCAGGTCGGCTATCAGGCCGTTGGTATGCGATTCTTCGGCCGTAGGCTTATCCCCCGGGTCGATGGTCTGTTCCAGGGTCTGCATCTCGTTGGTTACGGTCGTGGACGGCACGTCACTGTATCCGTCGGCTATCGGCAGGTATATCATCCCCTCTCTGAATTATGTACAGGTTGTAATATGAAAGAATCAGTGTGGTCAGCGGCAGGGCGATGATGAATCCCATGAAGCCCAGCAACGACCCCCAGATGGAGAGGCTGAGCAATATCACGGCCGGATTCAGTCCCATGGCCTTGCCCATGATTTTCGGAGTCAGCAGCAGGTCCTGGATGCACTGCACCACCACGTACACGGCCATCGCCTCCCAGAATATCAGCCAGAAGGACCCGCCCGTGGTCATGGTCCATATCATGCACAGCACGGCGGTAATCGGCAGCGAGATAAGCTGCAGATAAGGCACCAGGTTCAGCACTCCGATAAAGAGGCCGAGCGCCACGCCCATAGGCAGGTCTATCAGCAGGAAACCGGCCGCGAACATCAGTCCCACAAGCATGGCGATCAGGAACTGGCCACGGAAATAACGCTGCATGGTGTTTTTGATGTCGCCGGCGATACGGAACGTGCGCTGACGGTGCGAATAGGGCACCAACTGCTTGAAGCTAAGCATCAGGCGCTCGTAGTCCAGCATAATGAATATGACATACAGCACGACTATCAGCCATGAGACGACGCCGGCTATGAATGCCACCGACGACGTTAGGAACGACCATGACGACGATATGGCGGTCTTGGCCAGCTGCTTCCATTCGTCGCGCGACAGCAGGCGCGACAGTTCGTCGAAGTCTATGTTCTCGCGTATTATTCTGTGCCATGACTCCGACAGATAGGGTATGCTGATCTGCGTGGTGGCGAATTTCCTGATGGTCAACGCCATGTCCTGGCACTCCGACACCAGGTACGGCACCGTAACCATTATAAGGCCGCCTATCAGTACCGTAGCTTCCAGCAAGGTGAGTATCACCGGCAGGAAACGTTTGCGGCAATGGGTCCACCGCATGTTCCATTTCACCACCGGCTCAAGTATATAGCATATCAGGCAGGCCACCACGAACGGAAGCAGCACTCCTTTCAGGTATCCCACAAGCCACAGCACGGCCAGCACTACGGCTATGGTGAAAAATATGCGGACGGTGCGGTCAAACGTAAATGGCCGCCGCTGGTAACGCGCACGTTGCTCCCGACCTTCTTCTGTTACTTCGTTCTCGTCCATATTGTGTGTTTTATTGAATCAAGGCTGCCGGTGCAGTCCGCGATTCTTAACTTTTTTAACTATTTATATTAACGTAAAAGAGGACACAATTTTCCGTAAAGTTACGATTTTTTTTGCTAATACCGGCGATGGTTGCTAATTTTGTAATTGATGAAACAGCTGCACACACTTCTGATGATGCTGGTTCTGTTGGCGTTCACTGCCGTTGGTCAGACCGCCGATGGAACGCAAGCCGTTGACACCGACCCTATTGATACGTTCCTGCAATCTCCGGGTATTGACCCGGCGGCAACGGCCGTGTATATATATGACCTGAACTCAGGCAAAGTCCTGGCAAGCCATAATCAGTCCAGACCGATGGTGCCCGCATCGGTCATGAAATGCGTCACCACGGCCTCGCTGCTGGACCGCGCGGGCCGCAAGTGGCGATACGAGACCCCTGTATACATCACGGGCAATATCCACAAGGGGGTGCTGGACGGCAACATCATGGTCGAAGCGTCGGCCGACCCATCGGTCAACACACGGCATGACCCCGGTTCCGACAACATTATCGACGAGATAGTACAGGCTCTGCGCCAGGAACATATAGACACGGTCCGCGGCAGCATCGTGGTGGACGAACATCGGTTCGCCGGACCTGCCATCAACCCCACGTGGGCGTCCGGCGACCTACCCAACGCCTACGGCACGGGGACGCATGGCTTCAACTTCGAGGACAACGCCTCGGGCAGCGCCTCCGTGCGCGACCCGGGCGCCAGGTTCCGAAGCCGACTCACCGACGCCCTGAAAGCCAACGGCATAACCGTGCTGGGACGCAACCTACCCAACGACACCAGGCGCCGGCTGATAGGAACGCACCGCTCGGCCGAGGTGCAAGACATAATGCGCAGTTGCATGATGCGCTCCGACAACCAATATGCCGAGGCCATGCTCCGCACTTTCTCGCACCTCAAGGGGCGCGACGGATCCACCTCCTCCGGAGCCGACGAGGAAATAAAACTGTGGAAACACAAAGGCGCTCCGCTTAAGGATGTCAGGATTGTGGACGGATCCGGGCTTTCCCGCTCCAACCGTCTTACCGCCGAATTCTTAGGCTCGGTGCTCGGAGAAATGGCACACGACCCCTGGTACGCCAGCTTCTTTCCGCTCGCCGGCCAGGAAGGCACGCTGAAGCGCTTCATGTGCGGAAGCCCTCTGGAAGGTTATGTAGCCCTTAAAACAGGCTCGATGAACGGGATACAGTCATACGCCGGATACAAGATCAACGAGGATTACGCCCCCACTCATGTAGTGGTGGTGATGATGAATAATCTGAAAAACCGCGCACGGGCACGCACCGATCTGCAGACCATGCTCGAACGGCTGTTCTGATCACAGAATATATAGGGCCATACTTGCAGACTATATCCTGACGCATGGCGTTATAATAGAAAGAATCCGATAAAGATTACATAAACAATTACCCGGAATTATGGACGAATTGAAAAATAAAGTATATGAACTTGAGGGGCTTCTGGAACTTCTGAGTCACCGCCCCGACAAACAGACCGATCTCTTTCCCCTTATCGGAAGGCGAGTCGACGAGATCACGCGCCTCTGGTCCCGACTGAACACCAAGGAACCGAATACATCCGATGCCGTCAATGTCCCTGCGGACCTTACCGTCCCTAAAGACCTTAAAGTCCTTAAAGACCCTAAGGACCTTAAAGACCCTAAAGACCTTAAAGACCCCCACGCCTTTAACGGCTCCGATAATTCCGTTTATTCCGGCTACTCCGACAGCGCCGACTTCGCCGCACCGGCACCGCGTAAAACCCCGGCCCTCTGCCTTAACGACCGTTTCCGCTTCACGCGCGTGCTGGCCGGCAACGACCGCAACCGTTTCGACGCCATTCTTGAGAAGTTAGCGCAGCTTCCCGACTACGAGGCGGCCCGCGACTATCTCATCGAGCAATGCAACGCCGACATCGACGATCCCGAAGTAGTCGATTTCCTCGACATCCTCCAGAATTACTACGAATAATTCCACGATTATCAGGCATTTCTCCTTAATTACTAATTGCTAATTTCCAACTGCGATGGCCAAGCTATACATCGTCCCCACCCCTATCGGCAATCTCGAGGACATCACTCTCCGGGCACTGCGTGTGCTCAAGGAAGTCGACGTCGTGCTGGCCGAGGACACGCGTACCTCATCCGTACTGCTGCGCCACTATGATATACACACCCCGCTGCGTGCGCATCACCGCAACAACGAGCACAAGAGTGTGGACGGCATAGTGCAGGAGATAGAAGGCGGCAAGGAGATGGCACTCATATCCGATGCCGGAACACCGGGCATATCCGACCCCGGCTTCATGCTGGCGCGTGCCTGCCGCGAGGCGGGTATCGACGTGGAATGCCTGCCCGGACCCACCGCTTTCGTACCGGCCATGGTAGCCAGCGGCCTCCCATGCGACAGGTTTGTGTTCGAAGGCTTCCTGCCCCTCAAGAAAGGGCGGGCCACCCGACTGCAGCAACTTGCCGCTGACCCCAGAACCGTAGTGATTTACGAATCGCCGTTGCGGTTGCCGCGGACATTGCGCCAGCTGGCCGAAGTTTTCGGGCCCGACCGCCAGGCGGCCGTGGCGCGCGAGATTTCAAAACTCCATGAGGAGAACCGCCGCGACACCCTCCAAAACCTGGCCCAACATTACGAGCAGAACAAACCCAAGGGAGAAATTGTTATTGTAATCGAAGGTTGCAAAGGCAGAAACCATGCCTGTGACGAAAACGACCTTAATCCGATTGAATAAAAGACATTATAAACGAATATCATCAATAAACATCGATATGAAAAAACTAATGTTATTTGCGGGCGTCGGAGCCATATTGCTGGCCGGCTGCTCGGGCAACCAGAAGAAAATTGACGAAGATTCGCTTCGCATCCAGGAACTGACAGCCGAATATCAGGAGGCTACGGACTTCAACGACTCGCTCATGCTTCTGATGGGCGACATCTATACCGGTCTGGATTCAATCAATACCCAGGAGGGCCTTCTTTACAACATGAACAATGGCGAAGGCGTGGACCGTCGCCAGGAAATCCGCAACAATCTGTCGCAGATCAAGGCACGTCTGGCAGCCAACAAGGCTCTGCTGGCCGAGATGGAGGCTAAGGTCAACGCCAGCGGCAAAGCCAACGGCGTACAGAGCAAGACCATAGCCCAGCTGCGCGCCCACATCGAGCAGCAGGATGCCAAAATCGCCAAACTGGAAAGCGAACTGGCCGGTGCAAAGGCCACTATCGACACGCTTAACACCACCGTGGCCCGGACTCAGGAAGACCTGAAGGCCGAAAGCGCCGCCAAGGAAGAAGCCCAGGCCGCAGCCGCCGAGGCTACCGCCGCAGCCAACGAAGCCAACAAGGTTTACTATGCCATCGGCTCGAACAAGGAACTGAAGAAGAAAGGCCTGCTGGAGAAGAAGTTCCTCGGCTCCACCAAGGTGCTGAAGGGCCAGTTCGACGCAAGCTACTTCACCGCAGCCGACCGTCGCACACTGAAGTCAATTCCCACCGGCGCCAAGGACGTGAAGATCTGGACCAACGTTCCCGCAGGTTCCTACCGCATCGTCGGCGAGAAGGACGGACCCAAGACCATCGAGATCACCAATCCCGAGAAGTTCTGGCAGCTCAGCTCCTACTGCGTGATCCAGATCAACTGACACGCACGCAGACGATTCCACAAGCTGACAGACATTACGAATTGAACATCGAAGCAGAGTTATGAAACGACTGCTGTACCCGATAATGATAACCCTTCTCTTTGTGGGCTGCAAGCCCACTGAGAAGGGTTATCAGGCTGCATACGACGCAGCTAAAAACAAGCGCGAGGCAGCCGCGCGCGAGCAGATGCTCCCTGCGCAGGGCCTCCAGAGCGACGACGGCCCGCAGCTGCGCGTCGTAGACGGCGATTCCATCTATGTATTGCGCGCCATAATGCGCACCGAGGACTCCAAACGGGCTCCCAGACCATGGCTTCTCGCCGTGGGAGTCTACAGAATGTCAACCAATGCCAAGGCCAACGCCCAGCGACTGCAGCAGGCCGGCTATCCCCGTGCCGTCTGGCTGAAAGGACCTGAAAACAACTGGTACACCATCAGCGACTATGCCCAGAGCCTCGATTCTCTCAAGGCCATGTCGCGCCGGTTCAAGGACACACATCCGGACTATCCGTACGTCGGACTCCCCGCCAGTCCGGTAATCATCAACGCATTCTAACAGCGCACCATCATAGTAGCGCAGGCTGTCCCCAGCCGCGCACAGATACGGTCCAAATGCCTATTAAACCCGTGTCTCTGCGTGTCCCGGCGACAGTCTGCGCTTCTATTTGTCGGTTAACGTATCAAAATTTTGATTGCAAAAGGCCCGTTTCTTAGCACAAAATGTTAAAATCACGGTTTTTTATGACATTTTAGACTCCAAAACTTCAAAATATTTGGAAAAATGGTTGGAAAACTTTAAATTTGCAAAATGTTAATACAAGTGCACACTTTTTAACAAACTGACAACAAAATTGCAAGGAATCCAAACATCTAAGCCTCAGCGGTATTAAGGTTAAACAGGTCTTCGATCTGGATTCTACCGGAGCCCATAGCGACGGAAAAGAGAGATAAACACATACATACACAAGAGAGAAATAACATTTAAATAGTAAAGGTATGAAAAAACTCTTTATGATCATGGTGACGCTGATGTGCGTTAGCTGGGCGGCGATAGCTCAGAACCGCACTATAAGCGGCACGGTAGTCGACGCAGGGAACAACGAACCCCTGATCGGCGCCACAGTCATGCCTATCGGAGGTGGACAAGGCTCCGCTACCGATGTAGACGGAAAATTCACACTGAACGTACCGGCATCTGTGACTAAAGCCAAAGTAACATACGTAGGCTATAAAGAGCAGACCGTTGCACTGCACAACGACATGAAGGTTCGTCTGGAATCAACAGCCACCAATCTTACTGATGTTGTAGTCGTTGCATACGGTACGAGCACAAAAGAGTCTCTGACTGGTTCTGTCGCAGTCGTCGGATCGGCCGACATCGAGGACCGTCCGGTAACTTCCGTAACAGCTGCCCTCGAAGGTAACGCACCCGGCGTACAGGTCAACAACTCAGTATCTTATCCCGGTTCGTCGCCCGACATTCGCATCCGCGGCTTCAACTCGTTCACAAAATACAACCAACCCCTGACCGTTGTGGACGGCGTGGTTTACGATGGTAACATATCGGAAATCAATCCCGCCGACGTGGAGTCGATGTCCATTCTGAAGGATGCAGCATCCTGCGCACTCTATGGTAACCGCGGTGCCAACGGTGTGATCCTCATCACCACCAAACGCGCCAAGAATGTAGGCAAGGTTGACGTGACTCTGACGGTAAATCAGGGTTTCTATACCAAAGCCCTTCCCTTCTACGACCGTCTTGGCGTGAAGGATTACATGGAGACAGCCCTTGCAGGTTATGCGCGCGGTCAGTTCTCAGGTGGTGCCTCAAGCACTTATGCCGAGGCTCTGGCCAACGTGGCACCCGGTTTCGTGAACACATATCTGCTGGGCACAAACATCTTCGACAGGCCCTCGGACCAGATTTTCAATGCCGACGGTCAGCTTGTGGCTAACGTGCTGCCCGGATACACCGACCTCGACTGGTGGGATGCCATCTCGCAGACTGGCTACCGTCAGGAATACAACGTCAACGCTTCGGGTGCTACAGACAAGTTCAACGTATTCTCCAGCTTCGGCTACATGAAAGAGAACGGTTACGTAAAGAAGACCGACTACGAGCGTTTCAACGGTCGTGTTGCTGCAAACTACAACCCTGTAAGCTGGTTCAAGACCGGTCTTAACCTGAGCGCAAGCTACGTCAACACAGAAGTGGCTGGTGTATCGGAATCCGACTACGACGATGGAAAGGGCACTAACCTTGGACTGGTTACCAACCCATTCCTTATGATCAACAACCCTCCTGTTCAGCCATATTATGCTCATGACGAAAAGGGAAACATCATGTACGATCCCGCTACAGGCAAACCGATGTGGAACACTTCGGGTCTTAACAAGGGAGACAACAACGCATGGGCAATGCGTCTGAACAGCAACGAGAACACCATCCTGTCGGTAAGCGGTAACGCTTACGCTACAGGTATACTTCCCTATGGCTTCGAGGTTTCTCTGCGCGCTTCGATGTGGAGACAGAAACAGAACAGTAAGGACTATAGCAACAACGTCATCGGCTCGCAGCAGAACGTCGGTGGTCTGGACATCGAGTCTCTCCAACAGCGTTCCTACACCTTTATGCAGCAGTTGAGCTGGAATCATGATTACGGTTTGAACAACATCGACGTATTCCTGGATCATGAGAACTATGAGTTCATGTACGACGACCGTTTCCTGCGTATGAGCAAGCAGCTGATGAACGACATGCCCTACATGAGCAACTTTGAAAGCCCCGACGTTGCATCGGATGCCGTGGCCCGTCTGCGCACCGAGTCCTATCTGGGCCGCGTTCGCTACAACTACGACCAGAAATACTTTGCCGAGGCTTCCATCCGTCGTGACGGTACGAGCCGTTTCAGCAAGGAGAACCGCTGGGGTACATTCTGGAGCGTCGGCGCAAGCTGGGTGATTTCCAAGGAGAAATTCATGCAGAACGCTGATTGGGTCAACTACCTGAAACTGCGTGCTGCTTACGGTGCGGTAGGTAACGACCTCGCAGCCGGATACTATGCTTCGTGGAACCTGTACGGTCTTACCACATACGGTGGCGCCGGCGTTATGTTCCCTGATCAGCTTTCGGGAGACAACCTGAAATGGGAGTCGACCAACACGCTTGACGTTGCTTTGGAAGGATCTCTGTTCGATGACCGCTTCAACTTCAGCATCGGCTACTATAACAAGCGCAATGTAGACCTGCTCTACGAGGTACGTAAGGCATCTTCGGCCGGCAACACAGGTTTCGTAGGAGACGTTATCACAGTGATGCAGAACGTCGGTACGATGGAAAACTGGGGATGGGAACTGCAGTTCGGCGTTGACATTATTCGCAACAGGAACCTGAAGTGGAGCTTCAACATCGACGCATCGTTCCTGAAGAACACCGTCGTTAAGCTTCCGGGCAACAAGGATCTTCCCGGCCAGGCACTGTTCGAGGGCCGTAGCCGCTACGAGCAGTACACGTATACATGGGCTGGTGTTGACCGAGCTACCGGTAACTCTCTATACAAGATGGAGCCCTATTCGCGCGACTACTATGTTTACAACGACGCTACCGGCAGGATGGAATACGACGAGTCGCTGTACAAGGCTAAGCTTGACGGAGCTATTGCATCCGGCCACTATTTCGAAATCGACGGCGAGGGCTACACCGACCGTACCCAGTATGCAGGCCGTGGACTCCAGGGCACTTCTCTGCCTACAGTTTACGGTTCGTTCGGAACCAACCTTAGCTGGAAAGGCCTGAACTTCGGACTTCTGTTCACCTACTCGCTGGGTGGCAAGACCTACAACGGAATTTACGCAGGTTTGATGGGCGTAAGCACCCAGAACAAGAGCTCCCTGCACAAAGACATGCTGAAGTCCTGGAAGGAGCCCAGCGGCATTCAGAACGCAGACGGCACCTGGCAGCATTCCATCGATCCGAACGGAGTGCCTGTTAACGACAGCCAGCTGTCACAGTACAACGACGCCGGATCAAGCAGATTCCTGTTCCGCAGCGACTACCTGACTCTTAAAAACCTCAACATCAACTACGACTTCCCCAAGAAGTGGGTGAACGCAATGAAGCTGCAGAACATCAATCTTGGTTTCTCGGTAGACAACCTCTTCATCGTTACGACCAAGAAAGGTATGAACCCGCAGTATAGCTTCGGCGGCAGTCAGGGCAACTACTTCATGCCCGCCCGCGTATTCAACTTCTCGTTGGCGTTCAAGTTCTAATTCAGTTGATTCCTAAATCTGCAAACAATATGAAAAAAATAAATATAACAAAAGGCCTTGTAGGTATCGGCATGTTGTCTTTGCTCGGAGCATGTTCAGACGACTACCTGAGCCAAAGTCCTATCACGGACCCCAGCAACGCCCAGATACATGAAAGTGTGGCGGCAGCAAAACTGGCTGTACGAGGCATTGCACGCGTCATGCAGATGCAGTACCAGAAAACCAATCTCAACCAATACATTGGAGAGAGCTATATCAACACTCATTTCGGTGACTGCTGGGGCAGCGATGTCCGCGATGGCCTTTCATACCAGATGTGGGGCCAGGACATCATGACCTGGAAAATGATGGGTGGCGAACGCTACAACAACAACGCTCTGCCCTGGCGCTATGGCTATGACCTGATCTTCAACGCCAACGGCGTGCTTGACGGAATAGACGATGCCGAAGGCGATGCTGACGACCGCCGTCTGGTCAAGGCCCAGGCTCTGACATACCGTGCACACGGTTACATTAAGCTGTTGCAGTTTTACGCTCCGCGTTGGGAAGATTCCAACAATGGCGACACATACTGTATCGTAAAGCGTACCACTCAGAGCACCGAGCCCACTCCGCTCGTGACCATGAAGGAAATCAAGGATCTGATATACGAAGACCTTGACTCCGCTATCTATAACTACGAAAACAGCAAGTCACGCCGCGAATTCAAGTGGGAGCCTGACCTTTCAGTGGCACAGGGGCTCTACGCACGTGCAGCCCTGCTGTTCCATGACTGGCAGATTGCCGCAGACATGGCTAAGAATGCCCGCGCCAACTACACCATCATGGACAACAACACCCTATATGCCGGTTTCTATGCTGACAACAACGACCTGATGTGGACACAGTCTGACGAGGACAGTGACATCTACTACTGGTCGTGGGGTTCGCACTATACCTGCAACGGCGGTTATGTCAAGAATTGGGAAGATATAGGTGCCGGCTTCATCAGTCTGGAGCTCTACAATGAACTGGATCCCAACGATGTTCGTCGTGGTCTGTTCATGACTCCCGATAAGTTGAAAGACGCTCCCGCCGACTGGAATCCCGGCAAACTCGTGCCAAACGACTTCTGGAACCGTGATCTGGTGGATCCTACCAGCATGAACATGGCCACAGGTCTTACCCGTGCCGACAAAAATCAACCTAACAAGAAGTTCGGTCTGAACAAGTTCATCGTATACTGGGGTATGGATTACATGAACAATAAGTTCAAAGGCGATCTTGGCGTGGTTATTGATCCCGAAGATCCATTTGGCGCTTACATCGCTCAGAAAGTTCAGGCCAATGCAGGAGACCCGTTGATCTGGCTTTACGAGAAAGGCAACAATGTGAAACTCTATGGATGTCACATTGGCGCTCAGTACAAGTTCTGGTCTAAGGCCCCCTACGGAACCAGCTGCTATCCTTTCATGCGCGCATCTGAGATGTGTCTGGCTGAAGCTGAGGCCGCTTACATGGCCGGAGATTACGCTCGCGCCCAGAAATGTCTGTCTGAAATCAACGGACTGCGTATCCCCGGATACTCTGGCGGCAAAACCGGTCAGGCGCTCCTTGACGAAATTCGCCTCTGCCGTCGTATCGAGCTGTGGGGTGAAGGCCAGAACTGGACGGACTACAAGAGATGGAATCTGCCTATCACACGTAAGGCTTGGGTAGAGAGAAATCCCAGCTCGGGTAACTGCCCGAAGGATTACTCAATGACCCGTGACCCGAAAGTTTGCGCTGGTTGGCGTTTCACTGTTCCCGCTTCGGAAACAGATTACAACAACCTGATTGACCGCAAGCTCCTTCCTGCTCCTTCGGAGTATCTTCTTGACTGATGACACCGTAGCGTAGAATCTAAGGAAAATCTAACATAGGAAATCGGCTTCTACTTTTTCAAGGAGCCGATTTTCTTAATTATAGATTTTTTATTAACTTTGGAACCGAAACTTAAACAACGTCTTATGAATAAATCAATCTTAACCTTAGCAGGCATGCTGACATGCGCTACGGTGATGGCATCGCCACTCACCCCGCAGCAGGCATTGGAGCGTTTGAGCGACGGAAGCCGCCACGCCAAGGTATCCGCCCAGCGTCTGGAACAGACTCCGGTATATACCGCGGTCAGTGCCCAGGGCACTCCGGCAGCCTATGTGTTCAATGCCAAGGACGGCAAAGGATACAGAATCCTTTCGGCCGATGACTGCGCGTATGCCGTATTAGGATATTCCGACTCCGGCAGCATCGACCCGCAGAACATGCCTCCGCAGCTTAAGTGGTGGCTCGATGAGTCCGCGCGCCAGATAGCCTATTACTCCGCACGCGGTATTTCGATGGACAATGCCCGCTACCAGGCCGACCCGGCCAAGCAGAAAATCGCGCCTCTCGTATCAACGAAGTGGAACCAGGACGCTCCTTATAACAACGACTGCCCTCTGATGGGATCCACACGCACATACACCGGCTGCGTCGCCACCTCAATGTCACAGGTGATGAACTATCACAAATATCCTGAGAAAGGGAAGGGTTCCATTTCTTATATCTGGAGCAAGAACAACGACCAGCGTCTGACCATGGACTTCTCGAAATATACTTTCGATTGGGACAACATGCTTGACGTATATCAGCGCAACGCCTATACAGATGCTCAGGGTAAAGCCGTATCCCAGCTTATGGTAGCGGCCGGCCACTCAGTGCAAATGGACTATGGCACCGAGGCTTCCGGAACCCAGGGCAGCCTTATAGCCGAGGCTCTGATCAACTATTTCGATTATGACAAGGGATGCCATCCAGATTGGCGTGCAGTGTATTCCTATTCGGAATGGGAGAACATGGTTTATGACAATCTTAAAAATGTCGGACCATTAGTGTTCAACGGACACCCTTACAACGACGGCGGCCATTCGTTTGTATGCGATGGCTATGACGGTGACGGCTATTATCATTTCAACTGGGGTTGGGGAGGAATGTCCGATGGATACTATTTACTTGAAAGCATGAACCCCGAGGCCCAGGGCATCGGCGGTGCATCGGCAGGTGCCGGATTCGTATACAACCTTAACGGTATTTTCGGTATCCAGAAACCCAATGATGATCCCAAGCCTGAAACCAAGGACAACATCTTGATGTATGGAGGTTGCACGGCGACCGTATCTAACGGGAACATCAATTTCAAAAGAAATACATGGTATCCCGACGGATGGTATTGCTATGCGGGCCATAACGTGGAGCTTGCCAGCGGCGGTATTTTTGAGCCAATCGACGGCACTCCGGGTGAGACGGTTTATCAAGTTGGTTATTTCGGCGGATCTATCCGAATCAGTCTGTCTCCCGGTGCGTATTATCCCACCACATCCGGTCCGCGCGTCAAGATACCTAATCTTGCTAATGGACGCTACAAGGTGACAATAGGTGTACGCCCGATGTCGGATCCCAAAGCTCCCTTCTACCCCATCAAGACCAGCTACGGATGTCCCAACTATGTATATCTGACAGTACAAGACGGCTCGTATACTATCGAAAATGTAGATGTAGCGAAACTGAACGTGCTAAATATGGAACTTAAGTCTCCGCTCTATCAGTCCAAAGCTGCCAAGTTCCAAGTCGAACTTGAAAACAACAGCGAGTTCGAAGTTACCGAGACCATGGGTGCCGCACTGCTTATCGACGGGCAGATCAAGATGAAAGGGAGCTTCATGCCCGAAAGCGTTGCTCCAAAATCAAAGGGGACGTGCGATGTGGCCATTACCTTCATTCGCGCCAATGGATTCGCAAGCATAACTAAGGATACGGAATTCACACTTGCTCTTATTGATCCGCTGACAGATCAAATACTCAAGGAATTCGGCAAGGTAACAATGAAGAAAACGCCTCTATCGCTCATGCTTGTTTGCGATGACATGGTAATCGATGACTGTACGACCGTGAGCGAGACCATCAATGACAGAGATTTCACGCTCTATCCCGTTCCGACACCTGATTTCACTGTAACAGCCGAATACTATGTATATCAGGGATTCTTCGATGGTGTTCTCAGCTTTGGCATCTATACACTGAATCCTGAGAATCTGAAGGAAGAAATGCCGGTGATGGAAGGCATCTATAAGGAACAGCCTTTCCTGGACTACATGGAAAGAGCAACCGTAAAGGTTCCTGTCAGCTTCCCCCAGGCTGAGGCCGGCCGTCTGTACATACTCCGCGGTAATTACACATCAGGCAAGAACTCTCGTCTGCTTAAGCAGATATACTTCAAGGTTGCCTCTTCGGGTGTTGAGTCTGTGGAGATCAATGCCGGCGAAACAGTGAAGTTCTATAACCTGCAGGGCAATGAGATCACGACTCCTCGAAAGGGAGAAGTGGTAATTATGAAGGTTGGATCCAAGACAATGAAAGTGATTATTTAAATCAATAGATAATATTGGTAATTCACGAGTCCAACTCTCTATATAAGCGGAGATAGCAATATGGCTGTCTCCGCTATATTTTTGTCTGTAATTTTTACACTTTTTTTGTTAAATGGATAGTAGTTGATAAAAAATTAAGAAAAAATGTTTGTGGTTTGAAAATATTTATATAAATTTGCATCGGTAATTAGGATAAATCAATGATTGGCACAGCAAGTATTTAAATAATAGATGCGAACTGTTGTTATTCTGGAGTAATCCATCAAATTATAAACATAATAAACAATTCACCTATGAAGAAAATTTACGCATTAGCAGCATTAGTGCTGACAGCGGGACTTTCTGCATCAGCGGCAACGAACGCACCTGAGAAGGCAATGAAGGCCATCAGCCTTCAGGAGTATATGGAAACGTCATCCGCGTCGCTTCCCATAAAGGCAAAGGCCCAGGGACCTGCCAAAGCCATCAACAGCGTATCCGACCTGTATGGTCTGTACTCTATGAGCTATCGCGGAGCATCCACAAAAGACACCTTGAATCATATCGAGGCCGGTATGATTACTGAAGGTCCTTCGGCTAACCAGGTGATCATCCCGTTTGGCAACTATAGCCCTCAGGCTAACGTGAATATCGCACGTAAAACCATCACATTGGTCAACAAGACTCCGTTGAGAGAAATTACGGACGCAGATTCCGGTCAGCCGGTACTGGTATCGCTGTATATCTTCACCCGTAACGCACAGGGCAAGCGCCAGATGGCTTCTTCCGTACGCGCCACTATTGAGGATGACGGATCTTTCGCATTCGATCCCACAGTACTCTTCGCAGTATCTACTGACGAACTCGTAGCCGATATCAACAAACTGAGCGCCTATATGTTCGCAACCAGCGTTTCTTACGCCAGAACTTCTTTCCTTACTCCCGTGGCTTCCGATTACGAAGTGTTGGGCGAAGGCAAGTTCTACGACACCTGGATCAACTCGGCGTATAACGAAGCAAACCGCGTTCCTGAGCAGACTGTGACCTATCTGCAGAACAAGACCAACAAGAATCTTCTTGCCGTTCAGAACCCATACGACAACCCCGCCTGGGATCAAATCAACATGGCTACCGACAAGAATGGTTATATCCTGCTGAATCTGGAGAATCCTGACTTCGTAGGCGTTATGCCTCTGGTTGAATCCGGCATGGTCTTTGATATGGGAACTGAGACGGAACCTGATGTTCAGGGCTTATATTGCTACAACCACGAAGGTAATGTAATCTATACAAACGGTGATATCGAAGCCACCATCGAGGAATGGTTACAGGCAGGTGACGATATCTCAAATGTAACTGGCAATATAGCTACTATCTACCATGGTCTGTTCGGTACAACATCAGAGCCCGCAGCCACCTACCAGTGGGTTGACAGCAACCGTGATAGTGCCATGATTCCTGGAATATTTGAACTTCCCTGGACATCGGGTATCGCCAACATCGATACGGATAACAACGCTCCCGTTAAGTATTACAATCTGCAGGGTGTTGAAATCAGCAAGCCCGTCAAGGGTCAGATCGTAATCGTTAAGAAAGGCAACAAGGCTGTTAAGTCCATCGCCCGCTAACGATAAGCGGCACGATTATTATCACAATAATCTATAGATCGAAAAGCTCCTGTACAAAGGAGCTTTTCTTTTAAACAATTTGATTCGATATTATCGGTTTTAGCTACATATTTTTGCAAGTATTAAATTATTTTTATATTTTTGTAGCTTAAAGCCCATAATCGGAGAAAATATTA
>UQMZ01000013.1 GCA_900542185.1 uncultured Bacteroidales bacterium | reverse complement strand
CGTGCCTGGATTGAGACTGGGCGTTTTCGCCACAGCTGACCGGGATGTCATCGCATGCATGAAAAAAGATGTGGCTATATGGAACATCAATTCGTTCGCCGAATTTTACATGCAGATTTACGGCAAGTATGAAAACGACTACCGCAAGGCTTGTTACAGGTTCATAGCGGAACGTGACCGATTCTTCGGGTTGCTGCAGGACATCCCCTATCTGCATGTAATGCCGTCTCAAGCCAATTATTTCCTATGTGAAGTCACCGACAGATTCACTTCAAAAGAGCTGACTAAGATTCTGCTTGACCATGACGTGATGATCAGCAACTGCGGACGGAAAAAGAAAATGAACGACCGGAATCTTATTCGTCTTGCCGTACGATCCCAAAGTGACAACGACAGACTGATATCCATTCTTAAATCAATTTGACATGCGTATAGTAACTGATAACGAAATAATAAGTCTCGACATCCCCCCTGAGAAATGTGTGGATTGGGTTCGCGAATCGTTTCTGATGAAGGACCGCGCCATGCTGCCACCAAAAATCTCGCTTCATCCGCATGGCTCGGATTTCATCAATACGATGCCTTGCATTCTTCCCGAGGAGTATCACACGTTCGGCTGCAAGGTTGTGTCGCGTGTCAAAGGGACTCATCCTGCGCTAAAGAGCAAGATAATGATATTCGACACCATGACGGGCGAGATGACGTATCTGATCGATGCAAACTGGATTACAGCCATGCGCACCGGGGCTGTCGCGGCACTTGCCATCAACACTCTAAGAAACAGTAACGCATGCGTATATTCGTTTATCGGGCTCGGGGCTATGGGACATTCCACGCTCGATTGTTTTCTCGCCACAAACCGGGACAAGGACCTTACCGTACGTCTTAAACGGTACAAGGATCACGCGGAGAAAACGATGGATCGTTATGCCGGATACAAAAATGTAACGTGGGAAATAGCCGACAGCAATACCGATCTGGTGACGGATGCCGATGTGGTGGTATCCTGTATCACTGATGCCGACGGTCTGTTAGTCGATGATGATACCCTTTTCAAACCCGGAGTGCTAGTCGTGCCGGTGCATACACGGGGATTCCAGAACTGCGACCTTGTCTTCGACAAGGTATTTGCTGACGATGAAGGGCATGTAAGAGGGTTCAAATACTTTGACCAGTTTAGACAGTTTGGAGAAATATCTGATGTATTGAGTGATAAAATTCATGGTCGCATTTCAGACGATGAGCGAATATTGTCATACAATATAGGTCTAGGGTTGCACGATGTCCTTTACGCTCACAAGATAATAAATTTATTGTAAGTGATAAGTGTAAAATGACGTATGGCTAGAACCCGCGAGAATTACATAATTTGCGGGATAACTAAATATAGCATACCTGCTAGGTTTTCAAATTACGAATGTCAATTTTACACGCATATTTTTCTTTATTCGCTTGTAAATTGCAGCTAAAAAAGGCCTTATAATGAACATATTACATGTAGTAAATATATATTTTGTATTGCCATACTTCATAGGTGATCAATTCAAATACTTTGAACGTAAGGGGCATAAGATGCATGTGGTATGTAGTCCAAGTCCTTACCTTAAAGAATATGCAGCTAAACAGGGATTCTCATATCTGGAAACTCCTGTTAACCGCTCAATATCTATCAAGGATGACATAAGGTCAATTAATGCAATCTGTAAATACATACGTTGCAATAATATAGATATTATTTCCGGTCATACTCCTAAGGGCGGGTTACTTGCTATGATTGCCGGCAAGCTGTGTAATGTGCCTCAACGATATTATTTTAGACATGGTTTGGTGTACGAAACATCAAATGGTCTGAAACGATTCATATTGAAAACTGTAGATCGTGTTGCGTCATTATGTGCAACCCAAATAGTGTGTGTTAGTCCCTCGGTTCTATCTCGAAGCATTGAAGATAAATTAGCTCCAGCAAAAAAACAATTAATACTTAAGAATGGTACATGCAATGGTGTGGATACCATAAACCAGTTCAATCCAGGCAAGATTACTGAATCAAAAGTCAAGGAACTAAAACTAAAATATGGAATAGATCCTGACGACTTCGTTATTGGATATTCAGGCCGATTGGTAAGAGATAAAGGAATCATAGAACTTGTCAAGGCATTTGATTTATTGGAAAATGCTGATAATTGCAAACTCCTATTAGTCGGCATGTTCGAAGAACGGGATGCTTTGCCTTCTGAAATACAAGAGCGTATAATTAATGATCCGCGTATAATTTGTACGGGATTCATAAACGGAGGGATGGAAATGTATTATTCTCTTATGGATGTATATGTCCTTGCATCATACCGTGAAGGATTTCCTACTGGGGTGCTTGAGGCACAATCTATGGAGGTTCCTGTGATTACCACACGCGTTACTGGCTGCAAAGATTCTATTGTTGATGGTGTTACGGGGCTGTTCGCCGAAAATGACGAAAAAGACATCGCCGAAAAAATAAAAGAAATCAGACTTGGTAAAAAAATCGATGGCACCAAGGGTAGGATATGGGTGCAGGAGAAATTTGACAGTAGAATAGTCTGGGAAGAAATTGATAAGTTATACCAAAATGGATAGAGTTCCGATTACCGTGGCGAACAGCGTTGTCGGCGCTTCGGTTGACTTGGAATATGAATGCGGAACGCAATATTGAATGAAGTTCTCGCTGCTAAGCGATGAATCTGTATAAACTGATGAAGATGGCCGTAGGCCATGGATTGCCACAGCCTGTGAAGCTGGCGGGATTGGCGGCGATGTTCCGTCTGCGGCGTCGTACAGCTGGAGTGTTCCTCGACCCGGTATTAGCCTGCAACCTGCGTTGCAGGATGTGCTATTTCTCCGATCCGGTGAAACGGGCCTCTATGAAGGGCTTAATGTCTCAAAGTCAGCTTAACGAATGTGCCAAGGCAATTTTCCCATACGCATTGAAGCTGCAGATTGGTTGCGGTGCGGAACCGACCCTCTATCCACGGCTGGAAGAAATCATAATTTTGGGTCGACAGTATGGCGTGCCGTATATTTCGCTGACCACAAACGGTCAGCTGATAGGCTCGGGCAGATGCTCGCTGGAAGTATTGGTTCCGGCTGGCTTGGACGAACTTACGCTGTCACTCCACGGCACCACCCGCGAGGTGTACGAGAATCTTATGGCCGGAGCGGATTTCGATACGTTCGGCAAACTTACGGCTGAAATAGCGAGGGTGAAGCGTCTGTTTCCGGACTTCAGGCTACGCGTAAATTATACGGTCAATTCGCTGAACGTGCATGACCTGAAGGGTGACAGGTTCTGGAAACTATGGCACGAAGGAGGAATGCCCGATATCGTGCAGCTGCGTCCGGTGCAGAAGATAGGGGAATCGGACTGGCAGGACTTCAATCCGCAGCCGTTGATAGACAATTACGATGAATCCATCGGAGCCATTGTTGCGGAATGCGCACGGCGCGGAATCACGTGCATCGCGCCGACACGCGACCAGATTGAGGCTGTGGCCGGCGATCAGGATGAGACGGCTGCGCTGATCGAGGAAATGACATACGTATATGTCAGTCCGGAATCATGCTACAAGGAGGATTTCGATCCGACTCAAGAGACATACGCGGCGTATCATCGGCGCAATCATACAGTGCGACGTCTCTTGCGCACGGCCTTTCGCCCCAAGCTCTCCGGCCTCCACAAGAACGTCAGCAAGAAGCTGAACTACAACATAAAGTAGTAGCGCAGGCTGTCCCAGCCGCGCACAGGAACGCAAAAATGCTTATTGAAGAATTATCATAAGGCCTCGGGTCCGTGCTTGATGCGCGGCTGGGACAGCCTGCGCTACTAAGGGCACCCACACATGCCGAAGGCATGTCCCTACAATGGCACCTCTCCTGTTTCTATTGTACTCCTGTCAAAAAATAGCGGCGTAAGCTGAAAATATACAACGATTATAATACAGCGCGAAATGAAGCATATTCTGATTACCGGGGCGAACAGCTTTGTCGGCACATCGGTGGAGCAGTGGCTGCTCAAGGAGCCGGAAAAGTATGAGGTTGATACCGTCAATACCATAAACGACAAGTGGCGCGAGGCGGATTTCTCAAAGTATGATGTGGTGTTTCATGTGGCCGGAATCGCTCATGTGGATCCTAAACCGGAAATGGCGCCTCTATACTATAAAGTGAACCGTGATCTGACTGTGGAGATTGCAAGTCATGCCAAGGAACAGGGCGTGAAGCAGTTCATCTTCATGAGCTCGATGATTGTTTATCATGCCTCGAAGTCGCTGAAAGGTACAGTAATCGACGCCGATACCAAACCGAATCCGAACGATTTCTATGGCGATTCGAAACTGCAGGCGGAGAATGGTCTGAAGGAATTGGAATCGAATGATTTTAAAGTGGTCTTATTACGCCCTTGCATGATATATGGCGCCAAAGGCAAAGGAAATTTCCAGAGGCTGGCGAAGCTGGCGAAAAAGACTCCCCTATTCCCGGCCTGGCACAACAAACGGTCGATGCTTTATATCGACAATCTCAGCGAGTTCGTAAAGCAGGCAATAGACCGTGGCCTGACTGGTACGTTCCATCTGCAAAACCGCGAATTCGCGGACACGGTCGAGATCTGCAGGCATTACAACAGCAAACTGATATGCTCGCGGATTTTCAATCCGTTGGTATGGCTCGGTTCATTTGCGCTGAAGCCATTGTGTAAAATGTTTGCCAACCAGTATTATGTGCCGGAACTGACCACCTGCGATTTCGATTACCAGCTGGTCAGCTTCAAGGATTCGCTGAACCGAATAGAAATATAGTAGCGTAGGCTGTCCCCAGCAGCGCACAGAAATAACCCAAAGTCTTATTTTTACTAATAGGAGTTTTGTCCCGGTTTATACGCGGCTGGGGACAGACTGCGCTACTACTGTTCTACTATTCTCCTGTCAAAAAATATACGCGGCTGGGGACAGCCTGCGCTACTACTGTTCCTACTGTTCTCCTGTCAAAAAAATATACGCGGCCGGGGACAGCCTGCGCTACTCCTGTTCTACTGTTCTCCTGTCGAAATAACCGGGCATTATATTATGACGTACTTTATCATCTTCGTTATGCTGGTTCTGCTGGAACTGGCATATTTTCGTGTCGCCGACCGCTTCAACATCATTGACAAACCAAACATGCGCAGCTCGCACCGCAGCATCGTGCTGCGCGGCGGGGGCATCATCTTCCTGTTCGGCGTATGGCTCTATGCGGCGTTCTTCGGGCTGCAATACCCATGGTTCATCCTCGGTCTGACGCTGATAGGTCTGGTAAGCTTCATCGACGACATCCGTTCGTTGCCCGACAGCGTCAGGCTCGTTGCTCAGTTCGCGGCCATGTTCCTGATGTTCCATCAGTTCGGCATCCTGAACTGGCACGACTGGTGGATGGTAGTGATAGCGCTGATAGTGTGCGTGGGCATCATAAACGCCTATAATTTCATGGACGGCATCAACGGCATCACGGGCGGATACTCCATCGCGGTGCTGTTGCCGGTGATGTATCTGAATGCGAAAGAAGAATTCATCGCCCCGGCTTATCTATACGTGGCGGGACTCAGCCTGCTGGTGTTCTGCTTCTTCAATTTCCGCAAGAAGGCTAAGTGCTTTGCGGGCGACGTGGGATCAATCAGCATAGCGTTCATCCTGCTGTTCGCTTTGGGATTGCTGATATTGAAGACGGGAGACGTGTCATATCTTACGTTCCTTGCTGTGTATGGCGTGGATGTAGTGCTGACCATCTGTCATCGCATTCAGCTGCACGAAAACTTAGGACAGGCCCACCGCAAGCACGCGTATCAGCTGATGGCCAACGAGCTGAAGATGCCTCATGTCGTGGTGTCGGGTCTGTATATGGCGTTGCAGCTGCTGATATCGGCCGGTCTGGTATTCCTTCCCATAAACCATTACCTTTACATGGGCATAGTTATCGTGGCGCTGTCGGTCGCGTATATCGTGTTCATGAAGCGCAATTACCATCTGCACGAGGAATATCTGCGCAAAGCACAAATATAGTAGCGTGGGCTGTCCCCAGCCGCGCACAGCTATGTAAGAATGCCGAGTATATAATTTTCATAAGGACTTTGGTCCGTGCTTGATGCGCGGCTGGGGACAGCCTGCGCTACTATATGCATTACTAATCATTAGAGTATCATGATAATAGATAACGAACTTCTCGACAGAGTTACAGCTAAAGCCGAAGAGTCGCCTCGGCTTCGCATGAACTATAACCTGCACGAGAGTCTGGACGCAAAGGCGCAACGACTCGTCAACGTGCTGCTGCCAGGCACCGTACTGCCTATCCACCGGCACCGCCACACGGCGGAGACCTACATACTGCTGCGCGGCAAACTGGTCGTGGTGTTCTACGATGAGACCGGAGCCCAGACGGAACGCCGTCTGCTGGATCCCGCCACAGGCAATTACGGCGTACATATCCCGAAGAACCAGTGGCATACGGTGGAGGTGATCGAACCATCGGCCATCTTCGAGGTCAAAGACGGCCCCTACACTCCCCTCACCCCGGAAGATACAATGGAATGATGGAAAGGATTTTACTGTGTAAACCGAAGATGACGGGGCGCGAGATAGACTATATCCGCGTGGCGCTGGCCGAGGACTGGGCGGTGCCTCTGGGACCCGACTGCGATGCGTTCGAGCACGTGCTGGAGGAATTTGTGAATCAAATCACTCCAATGCCTTGTGACGCGGCCGGGACAGCTTGCGCTACTGATCTGCACAAGCGCGTTGCGGCGCTGATGTCGGGCACTGCGGCGCTACACCTGGCGCTGATAGCCTGTGGTGTCGGGCCGGGCGACGAGGTGCTGGTGCAGTCGTTCACATTCTGCGCCTCGACCAATCCTATCGCATATCTCGGCGCCACGCCGGTGTTCGTAGACTCCGAGTCCGAGACGTGGAACATGGATCCGGATCTTCTCGAAGAGGCCATCAGGGACCGCATCGCAAAAACGGGTCGCAAGCCCAAGGCCATCATCCCGGTAGCCCTCTACGGCATGCCTTACCGGATAGACCGGATCATGGAGATAGCCGGCCGCTATGACATCCCCGTAATCGAGGATGCCGCGGAAGGTCTCGGATCCCGATTCAACGGCCGGGTATTGGGCACTTTCGGCCGTTTCGGGGCTCTGTCGTTCAATGGCAACAAGATGATAACCACCTCGGGCGGTGGCGCGTTGATATGCAATGACGCCGAGGTGCGCCGGAACATAATGTGGTATGCCACACAGGCACGCGAAGGGTATCCATATTACCAGCATGAAGTGGTGGGTTACAACTACCGTCTCAGCAACATATCGGCATGTATAGGCCGTGCGCAGATGGAGGTGCTTGAGGAGCACATCGCGCATCACCGACATGTGCAGGCTCTGTACCGCGAGCTGCTGAAGGATGTGAAGGGCGTCACCCTGCACGAGGCTCCGTCGCCTGAGTTCGACTCGAACTATTGGCTCTGCACGGCAACTCTTGACCCGGACCTGAGAGTCAAAGGTCAGGAAATGGCGTACAGGAAGGTGATAACGGGCGCAGTGGGCGGCGCGGCAGGCGTGACACATACCGTAAACTCGGCCACCACCGACTGCCAGCCCAACGACAACGTGGAGGCCCTGCGCATGGCGCTGGATGCCGCGGGCATCGAGTCGCGTCCTCTATGGAAGCCGATGCACAAACAACCTGTATACAAGAACGCTCCGGCCTACACCAACGGCGTCAGCGAGTCGCTGTTCAAGGTAGGCATCTGCCTCCCAGCCGGCCCATGGGTCACCGACGACCATGTCCGCTACATTGTGGAGCAAATCAAGCTAAGCCTGATATAACGCTTATTTAGTAGCTTCGGCTGTCCCCAGCCGCGCATAGAAACGCAAAAAGGCCTATTGAAATTTTTTTCATAAGGACTTTAGTCATTTTCTATGCGCGGCTGGGACAGCCCGCGCTACTATGCGGGGTCAATTGTATCACAAGGCCTTTTATTCAGGACTATAGGGGAGGCCGGGAGCAATATGCGCCAATGTTCATTGCACATTGAATTTATTTTGCTACCTTTGTGTCAGATAACAATAATAACTAAACATGTCTGTATGAAGACTACTCTTATCGCAGTAGCGGCTGCCATCGCCGCCATCGGCTGCCAGGCCGCTACCCTGCCGTTCAACGTGACGGCTCCTTCGTGGAACAAGATTGCCGAATGCACCACCCAGGGCGGCGTAAACATCCGTAAGGCTCCCTCCACAACGGCTCCCAAAATGGTCTATAACGAAAACAAGATTGAAGACTACGACTGTCCGGTGATATATTACGGCTACTGGAGCACCAAATCCGGCGGTGCCATCCAATCCATCACATTCGATGGCGTGGCACCTGTCGTATCGGAACAACCCGGATGGATAGAACTGTTGAATCAGGGCCCGAAGTATGAATCCAACGGATGGGTCAGCGCAAAATACTGCAAAGTATCGACAGTCACCCCGATACAGCCCTCAGGCAATCCTCACAGCCTGAATTTCATGTTGCTCAATACGCCGGGTATAGAAGGCTCGTACGCGATGTACCTGGTCTGTGACGATATGAACAGCGAGGCTACGTTCTATCTCGGTCGCCTCGATAATGGCAAGGTGGTATGCCCATACGCATTTACATGCAACTACAGCTACTCCACGTACGACGACAGTGAATCGACATCTCTTAAGAACGTGGGAGACGGTGAGCCTTACTATCACTTTCACGCAGCAAGCACATGCATGTCTCAGTACCAGCCGGATCCAAATAATCCGGATTACTCCTATCCCGAAACAGACATTCATAAGATTCCGGCCGACATCATAGACTTCGCGATCAAGCATGCAGAGCCTCTCCCTCAGCCCCCTTATGTATATCTGTACAACGGCAGGTACCACCTGACCGACTGATTCCGTAATACAGCATATCATCAAGTCATAATGAGTGGACGCGCCATGCCGCATCCACTCATTTCTTATATATAGCGGTCGTTATGGTTTTTTTTAGTAACTTTGCAACGCAATCAGAACGGCAACTACTGTGGCGGAAAGCGAACTGAAGAAAAAGACTGCAAAGGGCTTGATATGGGGCGGCATAGGCAACGGCGGCATGCTGGTGCTCAACCTGCTGTTCGGTATCGTGCTTTCGCGCATACTGTCGCCTGGCGACTACGGTATGATCGGCGCCCTGACCATCTTCTCGGCCGTGGCCGGAACGTTTACCGAAAGCGGTTTCACGCTGGCCATCATCAACATAAAGGATGCCGACACCCGGGCCTACAGCTCGGTGTTCTGGTTCAATGTGGCCATGGGTGCAGTGATGTACCTGATTCTCTATTTTCTGTCCGTCCCGATAGCGGCGTTCTACCGCACTCCGGAAATGGTGCCACTGGCCCGGTTCCTGTTCCTCAGCTTCGTATTCGGCTGCCTCGGCACCGCTCCGGCCGGCTACCTGTTGCGCAACCTGATGGTGAAGCAGCGCAGCAAATCGCTGATAATAGCCACAGCCGTATCCGGCATAGCCGGAATATCATGTGCATTGGCCGGCATGGCATACTGGGGCATAGCCGTGCAGACCGTCACATACACACTGACCATGACATTGATGCAATGGCACTACGCCGGGATACGGCCCGCCATGCAGTTCTCGTGGGCAACGATTAAAGGGATGCTCCCCTTCAGCCTCAAGCAGCTGACCGTGGCGCTGTTCAACAACTTCAACAACAACTTTTTCGCCGCATTGCTCAGCCGCTTCTACGGCATGAAGACAACGGGATACTACACCCAGGGCAACAAATGGACCACGATGGGATATTCCACCATCAACGGCATGATATATAACGTAGGTCAGCCGGTGATACGCCAGACCGTCGGCGATCAGGAGCGGATGATACGCGCATTCCGCAAGCTGCTGCGCTTCACGGCCTTCATCAGTTTTCCATGTATGCTCGGACTCGCCATCGTGTCGCGTGAGCTTATAGTGATCACCATCACTGACAAATGGCTGCCGTCGGTACATGTAATGCAGATACTGTGTGTTGGCGGAGCGTTCATGCCCATCGCCACCCTGTACGGCAACCTGTTCAACAGTATAAACAGGCCCTCGGTATACATGTGGAACACCATTACTGTCGGCGCCGCCCAGACCCTGGCCGTGATACTGACCTATTCCTACGGCCTTACCACCATGCTGACGGTATATGTAGCCATCAACATCCTGTGGCTTGGCATCTGGCAATGGTTCGCGCGCCGCTACGCCGGCATCCGTACGCGCCGCATCCTGATGGATATAGTACCGTTGTTCTTGGCGACTGCCGCCGTGATGGCCGTGACGGTATTCTTAACCTCCCCCATCACGAATATCTACCTCTCGCTTGTTGCCAAGATACTGACAGCCGCCGTGCTCTACATCCTGCTGATGTGGTCGGCCCGATCCGCCATCCTCCGCGAAGCCATCCGGTTCCTCCGCCACAAACAAGCGTGACATTAAGGAACGATGCCTTATATCCGCTCAAACTTTTTTTGCAGAAAGATTGCATTTCCGTCTTGTTATTTCAAAAAAATAGTTAATTTTGTCATCTAAACAACAGCAACTTGCCATGAAGAGACTCGGCCATAAACACCAATTATGACAAATACTGACTATGATATATTCATAAGCTATCGGCGGGATGGAGGTGCTCCGTATGCCAGAATACTCCAGCTGATGATAGCGCAGAGGGGATATCGGGTATTTCTGGATTATGACGAACTGAAGGATGGTCTTTTCAATCAGAAAATAAAGGAAGCCATAGCCCGAGCGCCGATTTTCATGATTGTACTGACCAAAGGAGCAATAGATCGTTGTGTCAATCCCGATGACTGGGTGGCGCAGGAGATATCCGAAGCAGTCAGACTCAACAAAAAGATTATACCGGTCAACCCCGACGGCAGTTTTGACGGCATCCATACAGATGTGTCTGAAACCGTACGCTCGGCCGTGACCTACAACCAATATTCCGAGATATATTTCGGTCAGGTGCTTGGCGTTACTGTCGACCAGATGATACGCGACCGTATCGAGCCGATAGTAGGTAAACGAGAGATCTCCGGGCACCGAGACGAAGATTATGAAGCTGCGAAGCTTACGTTGCAGAAGCAGGAAGCGCACAATCGATGGGTGAAACGCATGGTGGCCGGCGCATCCGTCGTAGTGGTGGCCTTGATCATAACCGTTGCTTGGATCTTCGTGTCTAATATCAAGACCCAACGCGAGCAAAGCCTTAAACAGGAAAGGCTGGAGAATCTGCGGAATGACATAATGGCCCGGCATTCGGAATTCAAACCTATTCTTCGCTCGAATCTCAGCGAGGAGCAGTTGAATGCCATCGACACTATATTTATCAGGATGCGATGCCTGGACGATAAGACCTGGATTAGTCAGACAGAATTCTCACAAAAGGAATGGGCCGTTATCATGGGCGACAAATATGCGGATGGCGAAGGATATCTACCTGTTACCGGCCAGCCATACCACCGTGTCATCGAGTTGCTGAAGGACAGCCTATACGAGATGACCGGAATTGAATTCGACCTTCCCACAGCCGATGAATGGCAGGCCGCGGCCACAGGAGGGGATGCCGGTAACTCATTAACATACGCCGGCAGCAACGCGGTTGATTCAGTGGCGTGGTACACCGACAATGCCGCCGGTAAACTTCACCCCGTAATTGATTCGGGGAAAATGCCTAACTACCTGGACCTGTTCAACATGAACGGCAACGCGGCGGAACTGACCGGAACTCCTGCCACAAACGACCGGGGCGATGAATGCTGGACGGTATGTGGCGGTGATTATCGATCGTCAGCACGGAATGTAACGAACGGTTCTGTCAGGATGCTCCCCATAGATGCATCGGACGACGCCACAGGCTTCAGAATTGTAATCCGTAAAGATGAATAGCGTATGGACAGACATTGCAGAATATTCAGTTCGGTCGCGTTGGCCATCATGATAACGGCGTTCGCGCAACACATCGATGCCCAGAACACAGGCAGCGAGAAGAACGATGAAGTGGACTTCATAGTCCATTCGATACTAACCATACGCGATGCCGGGATCGAAGGAGACTCGCTCACTATGGAGAAAGAAATTCTCAGACTGTCCAAATCGAACATCGACTTGGAGGATGAACCAACGGGACGAGAGACAGCTCCAGATGCCGACATCAGATTCATGCAGAGATGGGACGAAGCGGTTACGCGCATGGATTCCATAAAAGATTCCAAGTCCGACGGCCAGCAGCGAGGCAATATAATGGGTAATCTTATCATAAGACCGCAGGTCACCACAAGAAGGTTCTACCTGAAAAAGGGCGCATCGGGAACTTTCACGACCCATTCCCGACACAAGCTCTCGGTAGCAGTGGTGCCTGAACGAGGAGGTCTGGTGACAATGCGGATGCATGCCTCCAACCGTCACGGATATGACCGGAATTTCGACGACTCCGAGAAATTCCATCAGGGCAAAAGCTACAGAAAGCGTGTGGTGGATTTACCCGAGCAGCCCACAAAAGTGGAGATAGAGGTAATAAACCGCTCGCCCAAAGATATCAGTTACATATTGATAACCAAATAATCCGCGACACTATGAAATTTAAGATTTTGATCGCCATCGCATGCGCAGCCGTCACGGAGTCGGCGGCAGTCACGTCGGCCGACAGGGAGACGCTGATACGCAGCATCGCCGAAGCCAACGCACAGATGCCCATGTCGGCCGGAATGCTCGGCACCATGACCTCCGCCACCGTAAGCAAGGATACAATCATATACAATATGTCGCTGGACGAAATGATTACCTCTATGTCCAACGACAGCGACAAGAGACCCGACACCAGGATAGACAAACAGTATATTATAGACCAGCAGTCGCTTATGGTGGAACTGGAGCCCGACATAGGATACTTCTACCGGACTGTGTCCGACTGCGGGATGTATCTCAAGCTGCAGTATCACAATCCCCGCTACGACACCTATAAATCCGTGACGCTCACGCCCGGGGAAATGCGCCGGATCACCGTCGGCCGTCCGGACTACGGGAATCTGGCCGATCATTTGATCCGGGACACCCAGCGCGGACTTCCCGTCACGACCAGCGGCTTGACCATCACGGCGTTCCGCAAGGAAGGCTCCGACATAGTGACGCACTGCACCGTAGACGAAGACGTGGCCTCGTTCGAGACTATGAAAAGGAACGTCGGATTGATGAAGGACACTTACCTGCAGACCCTTAGAAACAAGACGGAACTGACTACGGTATATTCCGCCTACATGCTGGCAAAGGCGGGATACAACCAGAAGTGCATATATACCGGCTCCCAATGCGGCGAAAGCATTTCGTACAGCGTCACGGCCCTGGAGATACTGGACAATCTGAAATGACATGAACCGCATACTTATCCCGTTGATATGCGCGATATGGTGTGCAGGCGCCATTGCGGACGACATGACGCCCGACCGGATATTGCATACGCTGGAACAGGCCACGGCCTCATTCGCTGACGGCGACTATGAGAACGCACTGACACTGTTCAGGCAGACTCTTGACAATCCGGAATCGTTCAGATCAGGCGGTCTGAAGGCAATAGACAAAGTCACCATCAACGGGATGGCGGGACGCTGCCACATAGCCCTGCATGACTATGCCGCCGGACTCCCCTACATGCTGCGCGCGGATTCGATACGCAGCGTCTATAAACTTATGTTCGATCAATCCGCCGAAACCGATGCAAGAATGACGGCCTTGTGCTATTTCCGACTCGGCGACAATGACAAAGGCGACGAATGGGGCAACCGCTACGCCCTGCTGGCTCAGAAAACAGGAGGAATGAACGCCCAGTCGGCGGCGGCCAAGGCCTGGCTGTTTCTATACAGGATGCATCTCGGCAACGGCGATCCGGCACATGCGTTGATTTACGCAAAAAAGCTGATCAACCTATCACATGCATATCATGTAGGATACGAAGAAATGTTCGAGAATCCGGACGAAATGATAGATTTCCTGTTTCAGGTGTATTCGCTGTTATATGGCACCAACGATACTTCCAACGCCCTGGAGTTGGCCTTGAATCTCGAGACCCTGTTAGAGGAAAACTATCCAGGGTCTCTGAGACATCTCAGGATATGCAATATGCTTACTACGATGAACATCAATACTCCGGAAACCGCCAGGACATATCTTGACAAAGCCATAGTCATAATGACCTCGATGGAGGAGGCCGGGGAATTCAACGAAGACATGATGGCCACAATCAACAACATGTCGCTACTAATGGCCGATGAAGATCCGCAGAAAGCACTCGCCCTTTATGATTCCTTTCTTGACAAATGCCGGGCCACCGGACACGATGACGGCGTGATATATGCCGTGGCGTTGAACGGATACGCTTACCTCAAGGGATACGATTCGCCCGACGCACCCGCCATGTTCAGCCAGGCGTTCCATAAGTTGGCCGAGCTCGACACATCCGACATCACGCATATCTTTTCCGTGGGATTCAACTGGATTCTCAGCCTCGAAGCCAATGTGGGAAGCGCCTATGTAATAGAGGATGTAGCCGTCGAAGTGACCGCCGTGCTGAACCGACGACTGATGAAGGCTTTCAACAACCTGTCGGAATCCAAACGCAACCTTTACTGGCAACAGGTGGCTCCATGGTATCAGACCATTATGCCGCACCTGGCCTACTATTGCGACACACAGAAAATGTGGAAATTGCTGTACGACTGCCTGCTGGAAACACGCGGCATTCTGCTTAACTCATCCGTCTCGCTGGCCACTGTCATCAAGGAGTCGGACGATCCGGAACTCCAGGCCATCTATGCCCAGTATTCCTCTATTAAAGGCAATGTAAATCTCTCGGACGCGCTTGAGACCCGTCTGCTGGCCGAGTCCAGAAAATACAACGACTTCCTCGCTCCGTTTCAGGTAGACAGCGACAAGGTGCATTCCATGCTCGGCAAGGACGAAGTGACCATTGAATTCCTGCGATATGACGCCAACGCCCTGAGAAATATGATGGGCGGCGACGGCACATACCGCGAACCGGACGTAAGATACCTCGCCCTTGTTCTCGATTCATCGTCACCCGTGCCGCAGGCCGTGGAACTCTGCAGGGAATCCGACCTGCACGATGGCAGTCTGCACAATCTTTACGACTGCGTATGGCGCCCTGTCATCCCCTGGCTCAATTACGCCACGCGCATTTACTTCTCGCCCGACGGCGCGCTCTTCTCCCTGCCGGTGGAATATGCCCGCACTCCACTCGATAAGTATCTGTGGGAAACCTACGACTGCCGGCGCCTGTCGTCCACGCGCGAGATCGTGAACCGCATAAAGGCGAACCGTAACGGAGACAACGCGGGAATGGCACTGTTCGGCGGCATGAAATACGACATGTCGGTCCGCAAAATGAAACTGGATGCAGAAAAATACCTCGACGTGACCGAAGAAATGGCCCGCGAGCGCGGCGAACGTGGCCTGCTGCGCCACACACGTCCTCTTCCTGGCTCGCTGCTCGAATCCGAACAGATTCACGACATAGCCCGAAGATGCCTTAAAAACGAGACAGTGGACCTGTATAAGGAGAAGCAGGCCACCGAAGCCGCGTTCAAGTCTGTTTCGGGACAGCACCGACAGATGATACACATAGCCACACACGGATTCTATAACGGGCCGTCGTCAGACGAGACGGCCGCCCTCGGAGCCGCCCTCGGAGGCACCGGCATCACCGACGTCTCTGGCAACGAGGCAGTGGAGGCGCAAAACAAAATGATGCGCCACAGCGGACTCCTTTTCTCCGGCGTGGACAACGTCCGCTTCAACGAGCCGATTCCGGACGACGTGGAGGACGGCATCCTCGATTCGTACGAGATTTCAGGTCTTGACCTTCATGGAACGGACCTTGTGACACTGTCGGCCTGCCAGACAGGCCTGGGACAAGTGTCGGGCGACGGAGTGTTCGGCCTGCAGCGCGGCTTCAAGAAGGCCGGTGTGAATAGCATCATGATGTCGCTGTGGAATGTGGACGACGATGCAACCTGTCTGTTCATGACTGAATTTTATCGCAACCTGCTGGAACCCGGAACGGGAGCAACCGGCGACAAACATAAATCCTTGCGCAAGGCCCGGGAAGCCGTAATGTCTCGTCCGCAGTGGAAGGATGAGCGGTTCTGGGCCGGATTCATCCTACTCGACGCCCTGCGGTGACTGAACGAGTCTCCATGTGACAAAGGTTTATTCTGAAAACCTATATTTGGGCATCCGCGTCGTCCAGACGGCGCACCTCATCGACGCCGTCGATGGTGGAGATGTGGTTGATGATGGTACGCAGCTCCGTGTATGAATGCACGCCGAAACGGATCTTGCATATCACGATGTTGCGGTCGGTCCTGGTGTTGAACGACTCCATCGAGAGATGGAACGTGTTGGTGATGCAGTCCACCAGATCGACAAACAGATGGCTGCGGTCCACGGCACGCACCCTCAAGGTGACAGGATACAATGACTGGTCGGCGTTGAAATCTACCGACACCACGTCGTCGCCGTATTGCGAGGCCATGCTTATGGCAAGCCGGCAATCACGCTTATGTATGGTGATCAGTTCCGGACGGAAATGATTGCGGATGCCTATCACTTCCTCGCCGGGTATGGGATTGCATTCCGGACATCGGCAATAGTCGCATTGAGGAACTGATTCAATGTAACGCTGAATGGACTTGCGCGCCTTGAACGTGTGGGCGAACGCAGCCCAGTCCCGCTCGGGATGACATGCCGGATCCGTGAAAATCTCCACAACATCTCCACGCCGAAGAGTAGCGTCGACAGGTTCAAGACGACTGTTGATCCGAGCATATTTGGCATGGTTGCCAAGACGAGGACTTACTTCGTATGCGAAATCTATTACCGTAGCGTTTTGCGGCAGGATTATCTTCTTTCCCTTGGGCGTGAATACCTGTATGTCATCGTTATAGAAGGCGGTGATCACATCCTCCATATACCTTTCGCTGCGCTTCGGACCGCTGATGGTATCCTGCAGCACGGTGCGGAACTTGTCGATCCATGTCTTGATGTTGGTTTCGTTACTCTCCACCACACATCCCAACTGCGACTGCAGAATCATGGCCTCGCTGCTGATATGCACTTCCTGCCAGCGCCCGAAATCAGGCAGCAGTTTGACGTGTATGCTCTGATATCCGTTCTCCTTGGGCGAGTCGATATAGTTGCTCATGCTGCAATGCTTCTCCTTGAATCGATCGGTCAGAATGCAATATATCTTCATCGCCATCTCCTTCTCGCTCAGACCTGTCTTCTTCTCGTCAAACACAACCTCGACAAAGTGACGGTATTTCAGATGGTTGAAATCATCACCGTATTTCTTCATCTTTCTCCACAGGCTGAACGGACGGCGATAATCCACACGGACACGGGCCTTGATACCTGCCGCCGACAAAGTCGCCGCGATCTGACTGCGAAACTTCTGGAGATTGTCTCTGTTTGCAGCCACATGACGGGCAATTAGCGATGAAATATCCTCGTACTCGTCAGGACAACGGAAACGGAACGACAGGTTCTCCAGTTCGGTCTTGATGTTATAGAGGCCCAGGCGGTTGGCGAGCGGAGCATAGAAATAGTCGGTCTCGCCGGCGATTTTCATCTGCTTTTCAGGCTTCATCGACTCAAGGGTCCGCATGTTGTGGAGCCGGTCGGCCAGTTTCACCAGAATGGCACGGATGTCATACTGCATCGAGTTGAGCAACTGACGGTAATTGTCCAGCTGTTTCGACAGCTCATAGTCCTTGGTAGGCTTCTTTGTCACCACCCTCACAAGGAAAGCCACGTCGTAGCCGAAACGCGCCTGAATGTCATCAATCGTATAATCGGTGTCCTCCACCACGTCATGCAGGAAACAGGCTATGACAGGATTGGCGCCAAGCATCAGTTCTTCCGCCGCGATGTTGGCCACCGCTATGGGATGGAAAATGTACGGCTCGCCGGTCTTGCGCTTCTGCGGTGCATGAGCCTTGCGCGCCAGCTCGAATGCCGCCCGGATACGCTCCATATCCTCGGCGGAAACACGCCCGGCCATGACCTTAAACACGTGCTCGGCTCTTTCCTGAATTATTCTGTCGTAGTCTTCCTGCATAATCTTCGTCTTAAAACCTCAAAATTACTAAAATTTATCGAAAAAGAGAGCTGAAATATGCCGGATTTGTTGAAAAAGCACCAACTATGACCTATGCAACGCTGACAATTACTTTTCGAGTGCTCGCGCGGCACGTTTCAGATAGTCAGGGGCTCTGTCATCGGCAATGCGAATACCAACGCCATAATCATAATCAAATAACGCATGAATTTCATAACTATGCCACTTTTGGCGTTGTGGGTGCGGTAGATTTTCTATGAGATACTCTTCTAATCCATATGTTGTTTCATGTTTGCCTGAGCCATTTTACCTGTGACTGCTCAGACTATATCAATTAAACGGCAAATATAATTTAGATATTTTCATTTCAGAAGCTTATGTACCGGAGCATCTGCTGTATATGGTTCGATACGCGTCTCCGGATTATATCGACCGTCATACAGTCCGGGCAGATACAGAGTGGCGAATGGTTGGCCGTTTGCCCCGTATAATAGATATGACTTCTCGCCGATCATTTCCAAATCGGTCACTGCCATATCTTTAGGATTGATCACAAAAACGCGCTTGTATGTATCGAACATTCCATAGCGGTTATCCGATCCTTGGTAATTCCATGTCGCAACAGAGTTGGTTCTGACGAATCGTCCTCCTCTGTCCAAGGCTTTCAGTTCACCATATTCAATCGGCAATATCAGCCCATATCGGTCACGGATGCCATATTTCCTACAGTCTCCGCACAAAGGAAGGCTATCGGGTGTCCACGTGTCTTTCTCTACGATATACATGCCTCTGCCGACAGTCAGACCACTGACCGATTTATGCAGATCATCGGCTTCCGTCACAACGTATGGATTCAAGCCGAGTGTAAACGGCACTATGACAGTGGGCAATGCAATAGCTAAGATTACCGGGGCCTTCCACCTCTTGGTTCTGATACCCGTCTCAATGGCACTATATACTACAAGGCCTACAGCGGCAATCAGCAGTGCAATAGTCCAGGTTTTGCATACACAGAGCGTCATCCAGTAGAGCCTTCCTGAAACAGCAAGTGCCACACAACAACGCGTCAGAGCGGTGCCAAGATGCATCGATCTCATCAACATTATATAAAACAAAGGCGGAAACAACATCAGTCCGAACCATTTCAAGGTGTTGATATCCTCCATGCCGATAGTGAAAACCGATAACATCAATGCCGAGTACTGGCCATACCAGACAATGGCCTTATTCTGCAAAAGCAGCTGAACCACCGATCGCCCATGACGTTCGTATATGCTCCAATATACAGCCGGTAGGCCTGCAATGACAAGTCCCATCAATATGATGCCTACTTCACCTTCCTTCAAAGTTGCCCATATACTTATGGCCAGAAATGGCACAAGGTAAAGCCATATCCATATCCATTTCCGACTCCATTTAATTTCGCGTAAATTCCTGTATCGGATACCCATAACCACCGGCATTACAGCCATCCACAGCAATCCTATAATTGCAAATGAGTTGATCCATACCTTCATTTCCCATTCCAGCGGTTGTGAATAAATCTGGCTCAGGGAGTCCGGATCAAGGACTACGTTGAAAAATCCGAATGCCATTTTTTCGAATGGATAGGTCCAGTGGCCGCAACACAAGTATGCCATCATGAATCCAATCGCCGACACAAGAGTCCACGGTGACATGCGATGCATCTCAAAACTCAGCGCCACACGGATCGGGATCAGCAGCAGAATTCCGGGGCTGACACACCGACTGAACAATATGGCCCATATACTCACCAGTATCAGGTCTACCACTAACATTTTGGCTCCGTAAATGTTCCGTTTCATAATGTACTTTTTTAGTATAAATCCACTTTTGACAGTGATGTCTGAACGGAATGGTTACCGTTCAGACCATTGTAGGCAGTGTTGTGGTTGAATAGCAAAATGTTTTAGGATATTGACACATCGAAATATCAGTTTCTATCACCACCATAATCAATTTTGCAAAAAGATTGCATTTAACTCTTGTCATTCCAAAAAAATTGTTAATTTTGTCAAACAAAACAACAACAAAGACTTAATTAAAACAGCAATACAACTTGCCATGGGAATTACCGGAATCACGAATGCCCTCTCCAATTTCATATTCACCACCCTGAGCCATGATCCGGGTGCCGCTGACACGATAAGCCGTTATATGGAACCACGGGCCGAGGAGGACATGGTGCCATGGCATCTTATCTATGACACTCCCGACTGGCTCGCATACGGCAAATTAGCTTTATATGGCTTATTCTGGGCTGCAGTCATCATCTCCGTTATAGTCTGCATAAGACTCCTGACCAAACATTTCTCCGCATCGGTCCGTGACGCAATCTTGAAAAAGGGATTCGTAATCGTCTGGATATATGGATTCGTGGTATATGACATCGGTATGTGCACAGGGCAGTATATATCGCTTCTCACCAACGCGCCGATGGCCATAATCTACGCCTTCAAGATTTTTCTGTTTGACAGCGATGTAAGCGAGATCCACACGCACTTCCACGAAAGCTGGTTCTATTCCGCCAATTTCGCGCTGGCACATTTCCTGGCCGCTGCAATCAGTACGCTCTTCCTGATTAAATATTTCGGTTTCAATATATTTGCCCGCATCAGAATGTGGAATGCGGCCCGTATGCATGCCCGCAATGTCAAGGAGACATTCGTATTCTGGGGGTATAACGAACAGTCGGTCAATCTGATTAAAAACATTAAACTGCATTATGGTAAATCCAAGGATTATCGCATCGTAATAGTGCGGACCGGAGCATCCAAGGAAGAGTCGCCAGCGGAACGCACCGGGTTTGCACGGATCTTTGATTTTCTGGCCATGCCCGATTCCGAACTTGAGAGTCTTCAGGATCTCGGTTGTCTCACCACAAGCACATACTCCACCCTTTCCGGATTGAATGAAACGGGACATGAGCAGGACCTTCTCGGCAAGATATTGAAACAAAAATATCTAAAGAGGATAATACGGGAACATACCCTCCAAAAACTCCATCTGCTGTTCCTTTCGGACGATGAAAAAGAAAATCTGCATGATGTGAGGCTGCTTCTCAATGACTCCACTATCCATGAATTTGCAGATGATGGTTCGGACAATGACCAGGCCGACCGCGCCATATTCTACTGTCTGGCCCGCTACAACAGCATCCATCGCGTCATCGAGGATCAGAACCCGTCATCGGAAATCAAGGTCAAAGTTGTGGATTCGTCGCATATCAACGTGGAGATGCTGAAACAGAACGAGAAACTTCTACCGGTCAATTATGTGGAAGTTGAAAAAGATGCCACAGTATCTTCGGCTTTCAATGCCCTTGTCGTTGGATTCAGCGAGGTAGGAATGGATGCAACGCGCTTCCTGTATGAATTCGGTGCGTTCGTAAAACATGGAAGCACCGATAGTGAGGCTGTACGCTCTGAATTCCATCTGGATGTGGTGGACAAGAACATGGCCGATCTCGCCGGTACGTTTGTAGCCAACGCTCCGGCAATCAAACCCGAGATGCCGTTCCTGAATAACAAGGGAGGAAATGCTGACAAGCCGATGGAGGAATGCAAAAGCAACGATGCCAAGACTCCTCTGATTACACTCCATCAGATGGACTGCCGCAGCGTCCAGTTCTATGAAAAGCTTACCGACGAATGGATTCAGAAGCTGAACTATGTAGTTGTAGCCACTGACGATGACGAACTCAATCTGTCGCTGGGAGTACGGATTTTCAAAGCGGCGGCCCGTTATCGTCAGGATCTGGAGCATTTTTGCATCCTGGTGCGTGCCCACAATGACGATGACGGCCATATAAACAGTATCGCCGCACATTACAACCGCCTGTGGGGAGCCTACAGGCATGCGCCCGAAACCAAGGAAGGCCGTGTATATCAAAATAAAATCAAACCGACTGATGTTGTGAACGGTCCGATATATGTTTTCGGTCTCGATAAGACGACCTTCACCTACGACAACATCATTGCCGATGAACTGGAACAGAATGCCCGGACATACGCCGATAACTATACTAAGACCGTGTACCCGGATACGAAATTTGACAAATCGGCATGGGAAGACCGGTACAACAGAATCATGCAGCTGACCGGCAATAACAAAGGCTACTCGCCGACTTACTGCGGCATGTTGTACTTGCGCCGGTCACAGTCGCAGGATCTGGCCAACAGCCTTCACGAAACCACAAAAAACATTCTGTTCAAGAAGGCTCTCTCGCGGTGTCATCTTGAGGATTTTGTGTTCTCGAGAATAACCAGGAAGCCGGACACAACCAGATATATATGGCCGCGCGACTGCGACAGAATAGAGGAAATAGACCGCATCGCTATTGTTATAGCGCAGACCGAACATCTCAGATGGATTGCTTCGCACGAGATTCTCGGTTATGTCTTGAGCGATGTCAAGGACGAGGTGCGTTTTCAGCACAATTGCCTTAAGAACTGGGCTGAGCTTACGGAAAGGTATCGCGGATTCGACTGCAATGTTTCCGATTACATTTTAGGAATTCAATTCAGCAGATGAACGACCGGGAGATCATACAAGGGTTAATTTACCGGAACAACCGCATAACCGACGATTTTTTCAACGTCAGGTGCCGACCCCTCCTGACAGCAATCATGCGGCTGGTATTCCGTACCCCTGTTGAATATGACGAAATGGTCAATCTGCTATATGAATATCTAATGGCCGATGACGGAGCTAAGCTACGTCGGTTCCAATATCGCAGCTCCATTTATCAGTGGCTTAAGGTAGTGGCTACCCGATTTTTCATCCGTCACCGCGACTCGATGATAGAAAACAATTCAAAAGAGCCTCTATATGAGAAATATGACGGCGACGTACCGGTTGATTCCATTACCGATGTATCCCGAAAAATCGATGTTTCGAACCTCCTCTCCATGATGAAGAATCAACGGTATGCGGACGCTGTACGGCGTCTGGTGCTTGAGGAAGAGGAGCCCCAGAAATATGCTGCGGAAATTGGTGTCACTATCGATAATCTATACAATATTAAGAAACGTGCGATGACGGCACTGACCCGCATCGCCATCAAATACTATGCCTATGAATGACGAATCAATAAACATATCAGACGAACTTCTCGCGGCTTTTCTTGATGGCAATGTGAATAAGGACGAAACGAATCAGGTGCTGTCTGCAATTGGCACAGACAGGGAGTTGGAAGAAATCGTGTCACTCTCTGATGCCATTGATTCAGGAACACAAAACGAAGAGCGCAGAATCATTCCCATGTGGGCGCTTGCAGCTGCAAATCCTAACAATCTATGCTCCTTTGAGTGTGAGACCTTTATCCTTCAACATCTTGACTATGACATTGACAACTGGACCCTGTTGGAAACAGCCAAGGCAAACAATTGGGTACGCGAGGATGGCACTCCGTTACACCATGTGGGACGATTGCTTGAATTGAAGGGTTTACAGGTTGACCGGAAATATGACGCTACTCTTCAAGATCTGAAAAAAGCTCTTGATAACAATAATGAAGTTATAGCCGTCGTTGACAGGAACATCTCGGAAGAATCCGGGGATTACAGGCGTCCGCTGTTCCATGCCGTTTGTATCACAGGCGTAGATGAATACGGTAAGGTCACATATCTTAATCCTGACACGATGTTTGAAGATGCCGTGGAGAAAGATGATTTCCTGAGTGCATGGAAGAGTTCCGGCTACTATATGGTGTCGGCGACAAAATCGCTCAACGGATATAATCCGCAACCTATCAATGTAGAGGACATATCTCTCGATGCCGACTTGGAGGATCTGACGGAGGCGATAGCCGAAAATGCTCATGATATATGGGCCCGTGCCCGCATGGACGAAGGCTGGACTTACGGCCCGGTTCGCGATGATGCCAAGAAACAGCACCCCGACCTTGTGCCCTATTCCCAGCTCCCCGACAGCGAAAAGGAATACGACCGCATCATGGCCATGAACACACTCCGCCTGGTCCGCCGCCTTGGCTACGATATAACCCAAAGCTTGTGATATATGGACAATCCATCTGTTTTTATAAGCCATTCGTCATCAAATTCGGCAATTGCCCAGGATATTTGCTGCTTCCTGGAGAGTCATGGCGTAAGATGCTGGATTGCTCCTCGTGATATACAGCCTGGTGCCGCATATCCCAGTGAAATAACAAGAGGTATCAAGGAATGCCCAATATTTCTGGTAATCCTTACAAAGGAATCAGTGTACTCCCCTCACGTCAATACTGAAACTGATATCGCCTTTAATGCAAACAAACGAATTATCCCATTCTTTGCCGATAATGTTGATTTAGGCGACAGCATGTCCTATTATCTGGCCAGGAAGCAATGGATTCCTGGCTATAAAGATTACAGGCATGCCCTTCAGAATCTGTTGAACTACATCTTGAATCAGCCGGATATAAAAAATATCCGATAAAGAAACAGACAAAATCTTGACCCAAGAAATGACAAAAGCCTTATGAATATCCTTTACCTCAAAATATTGGCAGCGATCGCCCCGGCCCTGATACTGGCGGTAATGATGATCCGCAAGGACCGTCGGCGAGAACCTATAAGCTGGTTGTTGGCAGCGACCGGTCTCGGTATTCTATGCGGAGTAGCCGTACTCATAATGGGATTCATCGGCATGCCTGAATTTCCAACGGATACTTTCATAGGCGCAATCCTCAATGCATTTGTCAATGCGGCGCTACCTGAGGAATTCTGTAAATTTATTGCACTGTTCCTGTTAGCCAACATCTGTAAGTATTTCGACGAGATGTTCGACGGCATAGTGTATGCAGTGTGCATCGGCATGGGATTTGCCGGTCTCGAAAACATCCTGTATCTTGTCAGTGCCGAAGATAACTGGATTCCAATGGGCATATCCCGGGCATTGCTTGCAGTACCCATGCATTACTTCTTCGCCATCATAATGGGATCGATCTTTTCGCTTGGATGGTTTGACCGTAAGAATCGTATGTTGTATATGAGCACAGCGCTGCTGCTCCCCGTCATCGTTCACGGACTGTACGATACGCTCTGCTTCTCCATCGCCATCGACGAGAATCTAAGTTTCTTCATACTCATCGCCTTCCTACTCGGTTTCAAATACATTCGCAGCTACGTGAAGTCTCTGACCAATTCAATGTTAAAACTTGACGAATATGGAACAAACGTATAAGCCCTACGATTATATTGCCTTTATCAGCTACAAGCGCGAAGATGAAAAATGGGCTAAATGGCTTCAGAAAAAGTTGGAGTCATATAGACTTCCGACAGCTCTGCGCAAAGAGAATCCTGAATTGCCCGACAAAGTTCGTCCTGTTTTTCGTGACCAATCGGACTTATCTGGTGCGAAACTCAAAGAAGAGATTGAGAAAGGTCTTAATGAATCTAAATACCTCATTGTAATCTGTTCCCCACGATCAGCAAATAGCCCTTGGGTTTCAAGGGAGGTTCAACATTTTATAGATCAGGGTCGGGAAGAACATATCATTCCGTTTATTATTGGCGGAACACCAAATGCAATCAATCCCGAGGATGAATGTTTTCCAGATGGACTCCGCAAGCTTAAAGGAGAGCAAGAACTTCTTGGAATCAACATCAACGAAATGGGACGCGACGCCGCTGTCGTAAAGGTTGTGGCCAGAATGTTTAATTTGAAATTTGACAGACTCTGGCAAAGATTCGAAAAAGAAAGACAAAAGAGATTGATGACTATAGGAGCTTCCGCGTTATGCCTGATACTGGCAACTTTAATAGTTGCCGGATTCATTGTGAAACAAAATTTCCGCTTGGAGGCCGCCTACACTGAAATTAAACAAGAACGGGATCGTGCTAATAATGAAACTAAACGGGCAAATAAAGAAAAACTTAGAGCAGAAACAATGAATGATGCGCTGAGAATTGCTAATGACAGCATTACTCTCAGCACTCATTTGTTGGATGTTTCTAATAAAAAACTGGTTTCGACTAATATTGAATTAGAGAAAACCAATAAAACGCTCAAAGAAGAACGAGATCACATTAAATCAATTAATAACGAACTACTTAAGACAAACAGCAACTTAATATTATCCTCTGCTTATAACCTTTTGACAAAAGGTCAAGCAATTGATGCCGGGGTGTTGGTCAGCCAGATACATCCACGTTATAACTCCGAATATCCAGAATTATCTAAATTCGAAGATTTCTTCCGAGAATTAAATGACAGCCTGGAATATGGTTTAAATGGTCCTTTCGTATTGTCAAAACATAATTCTCAATTTATGTGTTCGGAGTTTTCAAATGATGGCGAAATATTAGTATCAGGATCAAATGATTACACTGCAAGAGTATGGTCAATGTCGACTGGAAAAGAATTCCCAAATTTGAGAATGCAGCACAAAACAACAGTAGATGAAATTGCAGTGTCGCCAAACAAAAATTTTGTTCTCACCCACACTCTGAGGGAAGATAGTATCTATTTATGGGATATTCGGCACGATAGCAGGATAATAAACCGTTTTGGCTATGGACAGTCTCCGAAATTTATAAATAATTCAAAGATCTTTTATCGTTCCGGCAAACATAATGAAAATGATTTCTTTGCTCAGGAGGGAATCACAATTTACGACTGTATCCAAAATAAATTCAGCGTATTAAAAAATATGGATTTTTTAATATATCGTGAAGACTTGGATATATTTATATGGGTAACTCATGATGAGACAGAGAATAAAGATGGCATCGAGTATGAAATTCATATTATAAATAAAGATAACGAAAACACATTATCACTCGCCAATGGTTCAAGAATTGAGAATATAAAGATTTCACGAGATGGCAAGCTGTTATTCATTCATTATCTAACTGACAGCAATTCGATAATGTATTTAAAGGAACATATTGGTATTTATGATCTTGTAACGAATTCAATTTGTCCAGCAAGCCTTCAGTTACCGACTAACCAAATGTTGGATTATGTCTATATTACCCACAATCAGAATCGTTACTTAGCTTACGTAACGATGAATGTTTCTGAAAAACAAATAAAATTTTGGAACATTGATAATGATTCTATTCATGCTTCCACACCATTTAAAGATGATTTAAAAACAATTCGAGTAAATCCCACTAATAATAATCTTTTTGTGGGTAGTTACGACGGATATGGTTATTTTTATAATCCTTTTAGTGTTGCTGACAAATACGAAGCTGATATCGTAGCAAAAAAAACTAATGATTTTGTCCCTTCACGACTAAATCACGGAGCTTATTACAAATTGATTTCAAAGGCAGATTCAATTATTTTATTTGATAAGCATCATTCCGCTATAGCTAGATATAACATCCCGGTATGTGTTGCCTCTATTTTCGAATATGATAAGTATACATTTATTACTACTTATGACGTTACGTCTTCATATACCGATGCGGAATATGGTGATTTTGTTACTTTTTTGTTTACCGATCACATTCAACAGATAGTCTTACCCTATCCTATTAAAGGCATCGCTGAAAATCATCCTTGGATAGCTCGAAGAGAAGACATATACGACTTTGAGAAAGATATAGTACTTTACGAATCACAATCAAACGAATGGTTTAACACTTTTGGTATTTTCTACAATAACGATAATAATTTTATCACTAAAAATGGGACTGCCCTACAGTTCTGGGAATTGAAAAATCCAGACAATCCCCTGACAACTATTGAGTTGGGTTATACAATAGATAATATCCTATACTCAAAAGCAGGGAATAGATTATATGTGGAAGATAGTCGTGACAACGTAACTATTATAAATTTATCAGACTATTCAGTTGTCCATACATTAAAATTATACAATCCTTTCCAGAACGATGTATCGACTTTGTATTATGATGACAATTCCGACCGTTTGTATTACAGGATTAGAATAAATTCTTACTGGGATGAAGAGCCCATATATCAATATCGTTACAAATATATTCCTAAGTATGATACTTTATTGAATAATACATTTAAAATTCTACCGATTGTCAACGACTGAGTAAGTAATGAGACTGCGCTCTATCTCGCTCCAATATCTTTAAATAAACAGCTGCAAATGATAGGAAAAGGCTTGGCCGTGTATCCATAAATAAAAAAGTAAAAATTATGAGTAAAGAATATATTCCCGCGCCGGTCGAGACTTCCGATGTGAAGCTTCCCGAAGAGCTCCTTCCCCTCATCGAGGAGATGGCTAAGAATGTACACGAAGTGTGGGCTCGAAACCGTATGAACGAAGGCTGGACCTACGGCCCGGAACGCGATGACGTGCATCAACACCACCCCTGCCTTGTACCGTACGAAGAACTTCCCGAAATTGAAAAGCAATACGACCGGGCCACATCACAGGAGACTCTAAAGTTAATTTTGAAGTCAGGTTTTGCAATATCGAAAATTTAACGTATCTTTACAACCGCTAACAAGCACACACCTAACCGACAGCCATGAAGCCATCTGAATTCATACACCCCGAAGACGCCGCCGCATTGCGACAGCTGGAATGCATCCCCGGCTTCCCGGCCCTCGTCAAGAAATTCTATGCGCTGGGATACGAGCAGTTATATTACGGCACCAACATGGCTTCCAACATCCGGCTGTCGGCCACGCAACTGCCCGAGCTTTATCGCCACCTCCCTCCTATTTGCGCCAGACTCGGAATCCCGGAACCGGAATTTTATCTGGAAATGAATCCTATGCCCAATGCCTATACCTTCGGAGACACGCATATATTCATCACCATGACTTCGGGTCTCGTCGAAATGCTCGGTGATGACGAGCTGGACGCGGTGCTGGCACATGAATGCGGCCACATCCTGTGTCACCACGTATTATATCACAACCTGGCAAATCTTCTTGTCAACGGTGCGGATGCATTGGGCATTCTCGGAATGTTTACGGCCCCGATAAAATACGCGTTGCTGTATTGGCAGCGCAAAAGCGAACTTTCGTGCGACCGTGCAGGCGCTGTTGTCACGAGTCCTGAAACAGTAGCCAAGGTTATGGTGCGACTGTCGGGCGGACCTAAATCCGTAACCGAGCATGTCAATGTGGATGAATGGGCGCATCAGGCCGACATTTACGAGTCCATCCGTAACGACGGTGCCCTGAATCAGGCCCTGCAGATTTACGCCGTCATGGGACAAAGTCACCCCTTTGCCGCAGTGCGAGTACGCGAAATCCTGAAGTGGGGCCGGAGTCAGCAATATCGCAACATAAATGACAGCTTTCTCGGATTGCCCGGTCAAACATGCCCTGACTGCTGTAAACCAATCGAATCCACATGGCAATTCTGCCGCCATTGCGGAGCTAAACTATAACCCCTCTCAACATGCAAACTCTATTCGACGAAAACGGACTGCTCAACATAGCCGACATAGTATCCACCCACCCTTCCTATCTGGCCATAATGGAAGATGGAATAGTAACCGACCAGGAGCTGAAAGCTCAGGCCGATACAACCATTGCATCTCTACGGAAACTTCAGACTCTTTGCAATGAAGAGCAGCAGAATGCCATTCTGGAAGCCATTTCAGAAATGAGCGTCCTCTTCGCGGCTTATCATAATCACGAACTTCAAAATCTGAACAAATAATGGGCACATTCAATACCAATGCCATCTTGAACGGCAACCCATCGTTGATACCGGCCATGGCCGATAGAATATGTCAAGTATTCGCTGTTGACGGATACGAAGTGAACCGGGATAACCTCATGAGCGGCGGTGTGGACATATCCGTGACGAAAGGAGGATTCTTCAAGGCAGTCCTGGGAATGAAGACTGCTCTGAAGATAACCCTCGTGCCCCGCGACAATGCCATAGCGTTCGAAGCCGGTGTCGGCATCTTCGGCCAGCAGGCCATTCCGACCATCATCATGCTCTTCTTCGCATGGCCTGTACTCCTGACCCAGATCTGGGGTCTCGTACAGCAAGCCGACCTTGATGACAAAGCCCTTGCCGCCGCCCAGTCCGTTATCGACGAAGCCGGCCCTGCTGCCTGTTCCGGTTTTGGTTCTACTACCCCTCCGCCATCCGGCTTTGCCAAATTCTGCACCAACTGCGGCACTAAGCTCCCGGATAACGCCCGCTTCTGCTCCAACTGCGGCTCCCCTATAAACTGATCTGATATGAAAAGTAAAATAGAGAAGGTCTGCAGAGACAAGGAAAATAAACTGATTGACAAGTATTTCGAGCATTATGTCAAAACGGCTCCCGGCATGGAATCGGATCCTATTCTCGGTATATATACTAAGGATCTGCCACATAAAATAGAGGCTGAATTCCGCGAATTCCTATGTGAGCTCTGGAAAGAGTATTCCGATGAGCCTTTGGTCCTCGAGGAACAGAAATTACGTTGGCTCATGACCGAGGACAACCGCGAGGAAGTGGATGTGGCTTACAAAGATGCCAGGCGTATCACCTTATGGGAACGGATAACAGGCTCAAACAGCGAGGACATAGCCCGTTACCGTGCCATACTGCGCGACTACACCAAGGACCTCCTCCTTGTGATGCGCACCGACTTCCTCGAAGAAATCACCGGCCACCATATCAATTGCAAATCCCGCTATGAATAATGCTTTCTCCTTGTATATCCTGATTCACTCGCTGGAAGCATAATAAATTTAGACCATGCTCGGTATAATTTAGCATTTTGTACCTCGCATGGTCTATTTTTTCGGTTTGTACCTTGTTCGGTACAATTCGCATTGTCAGTCAGCTGGCAGGATAATGCTTCACTGAGTGTCTAGCTGCTAATAGTTATCGCCAGCCCATGAACATCTTCACGACTTCGGGGTCGTGATGATCGAAGAAGAGGCTCTTGCCGGTGTCGAGACGGGCGATGGCGCCCATGTCCTCGTCGCTGAGTGTGAAATCGTAGATGTCGAGGTTCTGCTGCATGCGCTCCACATGCACGGACTTGGGTATGATGATCACACCGCTCTGCACCAGCCAGCGTAACGCCACCTGTGCCACGGACTTGCCGTATTTCTTTCCGATACCCTCCAGTACAGGGTTGGTAAAGAAGTCGTTGCGTCCTTCGGCCAATGGTCCCCATGACATAATATGGCAGTTATATTCCTCCATGTATTTCCGGGCCTCGATCTGCTGGTCGAACACATGGGTCTCTACCTGATTTACCATCGGCGGTATCTCGACATTGCTGGCCAAGTCAATCAGATGGTCCGGATAGAAGTTGCTGACGCCTATTGCGCGCAGCTTGCCTTCCTTGTATGCGTCCTCCAACGCGCGATAGGCACCATATCGGTCGCAGAAGGGCTGATGCAGCAGCATCAGGTCCAAGTAGTCGGTACCGAGCTTGCGCAGACTCTCGTCTATCGAAGCCTTGGCCTTGTCGTAGCCATAGTTCGAGATCCAGATCTTCGACACCAGGAAGATAGCCTTGCGCGGTATGCCGCTTTTGGCCACGGCGGCGCCTACGCCTTCCTCGTTATGATATGCCTGTGCGGTGTCTATCATGCGATAGCCAGTCTTTAGGGCGTCGCTGACACAACGTTCACACTCGGCGGGATCAACCTGATACACTCCGTAACCTTCTATCGGCATTTCCACGCCGTTGCTTAATTTCACTTTTTCCATTGGAATTTCTATATTAGACTACACAAAATAACAAATTTCCCTCTGCATTAACATTTCACTTTTCACGCATTTTCTTATACAAATCTACGTTCTCTAAACATTTTTAGTTAATTTTGCCTTATAAACTGAATATTGGCTTATGATTAGCAATAAGGTAAAACGCAACGTATGGCTGACGCTGGCCATAATGTCGACCGCATGCATCGCCGACCGGGCCATACGTGTGGCTGACGGATCGCTGGAATTGTGGAATCTGGTCACCACCATCATCATCACAGGGCTATGTACTAAGTTCTATCTGTGCTATCGTCGACAGGTGCGTAAAGGTAACATTTTCGGTCGTGTCGATGTGTTTCAACGGTACCATAACGACAAAGATAAATTATCGTAAGAGTAACTAATGACTAACCATGAACGATAATTCATGTTATAGGTTATAAGATTAGAGTTTTGAGCTATGATTGACCAGATTGAATTTACCCTGCGCCCATATCCCAGTGGCATTCATCTCGTCACGGGCGAGGTGATGCGTCAGTTGCCGCCGCTACCCGAAAAAGGTCTGCTGAATCTTCTGATAAAGCACACGTCGGCGGCGTTGGCGCTCAACGAGAACGCGGATCCTGACGTGCGCCACGATCTGAACATGATTTTCGACCGCCTCGTACCCGAAAACGCACCATTCTATCTGCATACGGACGAAGGATCGGACGACATGCCGTCACACGCCAAGTCAGTGATTGTCGGCTCTACCCTTACATTACCTATAACCGACGGTCATCTCAACCTCGGCATCTGGCAGGGCATCTACCTCTGCGAGTTTCGCGACTACGGCGGTCCGCGCCGCCTCGTCGCCACAATTCTCAGTTAATCCTTCATTTTTATGCCGACCGACTGGAAAAGCTCGCGATAGTATGCGGCTTTCTTTTCCAACGGCAACGGGTAGGCGCGGCTGGTTGACGGCATGCGCCATATCGTAAGAGGCAATGTCTGCCTTCCTTCGCCGAGCGTCAGCGGTGCGCAGTCTACATGATGTCCCATGCCCGGTGCCTCGGTGCCGGTTAGTTCGGCCAATACTTCCGCTGCTTTCTGTCCGGTCGTGGCAATGGCCCGGCACTCCGGCATTCGCCGTAACAGCGAGTCAAGGTCTACCGGCTCGACTATCTCCAGGAATTTGTCGGAGGCGTTTCCGGCCAGACGTCGTATCCTATAGCCGGTATCGCTCATGGCTATCCCCTCACGATTCAGCAACGCCTTGATTTTCTCCAGATCAAAATCCTTCGTCCCAGGCCGCAGCAATGCCGACCTGTCGCCATAGAACAAAAGTCCCATAGCATACCAGAAGTCATTGGTTCGGTTAGGATAAAAGAACTCCATCGACCACCGTTTGAGTTGTGGCGGGAACGTGCCCATTATCAGCACCTTCGCTCCGTCAGGAACCCATGCGCCGAACGGATGCACCTCCGTCTCAAGCTCAGATTTCATATCGACAATATCTGTATTCATATTAATCTAACGCATTAAGGCCCACACTTGATGGGCCTTAAAACAATCTATCTGACAAAATGCGTTCTTATCGGGCGGCTATCACCTCGATTTCCACCAGGGCCTGCTTGGGCAGTTCCTTCACTGCGTAGGCCGAACGAGCCGGATAAGGTGCGGCGAACGTCTCGCCATAAACCTCGTTCATCGGGCCGAACAGCGACATATCGGCCAGGTAGACAGTAGTCTTCACCACATTGTCAAGAGTCAGGCCGGCGGCTTCCAGCACTGCCTTGACGTTGGCCAACGACACACGTGTCTGCTCCTTAATGCCCTCGGGCATCGTGCCCGTGGCTACGTCAATGGGCAGCTGACCCGAACAATACACGAAGCCGTTGGCTTCTATTCCCTGGCTGTAAGGCCCGATAGCGGCCGGCGCCTTCTCGCTTGCAATCTGTTTCTTCATGATAAATTCCTTTTTATTGGAGGTTCTGTTTATTATTTCAACATATAGACCCGAAAAATTATTGCATTCAACCAATTATTTTGCTTTATTCTCTGTCCGGAATTTGTATATATCATATATATGGCTTATCTTTGTAGAAAATATCAGAACAAATGAATACATTATCCACATTACAGTCAAAGCCATCGCACCGCAAGCTAATCGACATACCTGAAGATGTGTTCCGTACGCTAAACCTGAAGGCAACAGCCATGGGTATGAATCTAAAAAAATACATAGAACATTTACTCATACAGGAAGCCGAGGAAATGGAAGATGCAGAAGTGTACAAATATTTAGTCGCAACGCGCCCGGAAGGAAAAGTCATGCTCACTGAAAGCGAACAAGACGAATTCGAGCGTAAAATGGGTATCGGCAAATACAGATGAGAGTCCAATATTCAAAAGAGTTTGCCAAGGCAATGGAAAAGTTGTCCGGAAAACTCAGGGAATCAGTCAAGGATGCAATCAATGAAGTAATCGATGCTTCCTGTATAGAGGAAATCTCAAACTGCAGAAAAATCGAGACGCTTAACAGCGTGTACCGTATCCGAATCGGCAATCGAAGGGCATTCTTTGTCTTACACATCGAAATTGAAGGCAACCTCGCCAAGTTTGAATATCTTGTATCGCGCGGCGAAGCTTACGACAAGAAGAACATGGAGCGTCTCAGGCTGAAGGATGTATAATAGATACCATCCTCTTTCTATAGAGCCTGCATTCGGTTACAAATCCATTCATTATTTCCCACCCGGTGCCAAAAGCGGACTTACGCCGTCAGGTAGCGGCTCGCTTGAAGGACACTGTGCGCCATAGGGTATCGAACATCCATCGACGCAACGGGTCAATGGCAATCGCAACAAGATAGAATCCTAAGATTACTCCTGCGGCCGCAAGCGTGAAAAGCGGCAGTGAAAGCGCGTTCCACAGATATACCACGGCAGGACGCATTATATTTCCCCACACAAGCGGCGCCTTATGGATGAGGTAGACGGCGAATGCCGAGCGTGCTATGTAGTTGACCGGTCGCGAAGTGAAATCGAATGATAGGAAAATCAGAAAAAAGCTGACCGTCGACAATAGCACGAACGGAGAGTTATACGCATACGCCTGCAGCGGAGGCATATACACCGCCATCACCGCGATCGCCACGAGCGAGGCGATATAAGTCCATGCAATCGCTCCGCGACGCCGCCTGATGCTTTCCATGCTGACGTGCAGCCGTATATATCTGGCAATCATGTAGACCATCACAAGCTGCACAAGCGTATATCCGGTGGGATTGAACGTCCCGTGCCACCACCATCCGCACCACAGATTGAAACCGATGAACAGGGCGAGCACCACAGCGAAAGTGCGCCTCGACAGCGTATCCAGTCCGGCATTGAGCACGGGGCTAAGAAGCATCAGTCCGAAATATGCCGGCACATACCACAGATCCGTATGAGTCAGCACCATCCAGCTCTCAAGCCACCCCTGCCACGAGAACTGTCCCGGAAAGACGATTGCCACAGCCGTATAGATGCCTACCGAATAGAACACGCACTGGAACAGGAACGACAGCACGCCCCGCCGGCGCAGTCTGATGCCGAAATAACCGGAAATCATAGTGAAACAGTTCACCCCGATGATGGCGACGGCTTCCACTACTATGCGCCAGACGTCGCGAGCCGTCATCGACGCTATGTCGCCCATGGGTTCAGGAAGACCCAGCGACGCGCCATCGACATGCACCGCAAGCACCATCAACATGCTCACAATCCTCAGCAATTCAATATTAGACCGTCTTTGCATATTAACATTCCGCCGACCGGCTAATCCGATTTAAAGCCTTATAAAATAGAAGATACTCACTGATAATCAGTGAGTATCAATCTTCATATCAGCGGAAAGACAGGGATTCGAACCCTGGGTACCCGTAAGGGTACAACGGTTTTCGAGACCGTCCCGATCGACCACTCCGGCATCTTTCCTTTGATCGTTGACACCCTCTCCGACATCATTCCAAGCGTTGCCCGGATTGAACTTCAGGCGCGGTGTCCCCTCATTTGCGATTGCAAAATTATAGATTTTTTCCGAGTTTACCAAGTTTTTACGAAATTTTTCGTAAATTTGTGTTCCGCTCGGCGTCTTTATGGCGTCTGAAGCGTTTTAACTATATAGGATTCGACCCTCTCACCTGCTGTCGGTCCCATTTTAGAAATTGCTAATGATCAAAACCATGAACACACCAAGAATCATACCTCCGTCGGAGTTAATCATCAACGGGGACGGAAGTGCCTTCCACATCCACCTTCGTCCCGACCAGCTTCGCGACAACATCATCTTCGTGGGCGATCCGGGACGCGTCACTATGGTTGGCTCGATGTTCGACACAGTGGATTATGACGTGCAGTCGCGTGAGTTCCACGCCATCGGCGGCACGTACAAGGGCACGCCCATAATGTGCATCAGCCACGGCATCGGCCCTGACAACATCGAGATCGTGATGACCGAGCTTGACGCATTGGCCAATGTTGACTTCAACACGCGCACCGTCAAGCCCGAACACCGCACGCTCAACATTGTGCGCATCGGCACATCCGGCTCGCTGCAGGAAGACCTGCATATAGGCGATTATGTAGTGGCAGACAAGGGAATCGGTTTCGACGGCATCCTGAACTTCTACGCCGACCGCGACAAGGTATGCGATCTGGAATTCGAGAAGGAATTCTGCGCCCACACCAATTGGGATCCGACCTGGGCCGCTCCATACGTAGTGGATGCCGACCGCTGTCTGGTAGAGAAAATAGCGCGCGACGACATGCGTCTCGGCTATACCATAGCGGCCGTAGGTTTCTACGCTCCGCAGGGACGTCAAGTACGCCTCGCGTTGAAGGATCCAGACCTGAACGCCAAGATCGAGTCATTCCGTTATGACGGACGTCCCGTCACAAACTTCGAGATGGAGTCGGCCTGTCTGCAAGGCATGGCCCGTCTGTTGGGCCACCGCGCCATGACCGTGTGCTGTATCATCGCCGAGCGACGCGCCAACAAGGCCAACACCGATTACAAACCCCGGCTCCATGGCCTGATTCAGACTGTCCTGGATCGTTATGCTGAATTATAAAATTCCCCCGACATAGCAAAAGGGATGGCCGCCGGTCATCCCTTTTCTTTTGCCCCTTTTCTTTTGTCTCGGCCCGGAATCTTCAGATTCCGCCTGTTGTCTATCCCAACTCGAACCGCGCCCCCGGCAGACGTGTTATCACGCCGTCAAATTCCATGTCGGTCAGGTTGGCCATCAGTTCCTTCATGTTCATTCCGGTCATGGCCCGCAGTTCGTCAATGCCTAACGGACGTCCCTCGTGCTTGATATGGGCGTATATCTCGGCCGGAGCGCCTCGCAGCTCAGGAAACAGGTTGCGTTGCTGCGGAGCATGCTGCATCACGCCCGGTGGCCAGCCGGTGGTCTGCACCACATCGGCGGCGCATGTGATCAGCTGCGCCTTGTGCGAACATATCAGATGGTTACAACCCGCACTGATCGGATCGATTGACCGTCCCGGCAACGCCATGACGTCGCGGTTGTTGATAAACGCCTGGTTCGCGGTGCTCATGGCTCCGCCCCGTATCTCTGACTCAGCTACGAAAGTTGCGTCGCACAGTCCCGCCACTATGCGGTTGCGCTCTAAGAAATTGCGCTGATACGGCGTGGTGCCCGTCGGATATTCGGTCAGCATACCGCCGCCGGACTGAATTATCTTTTTTGCAAGGTCGCGGTGCTGGGCAGGATATACCATATCCAAACCGTGGGCAACCACGGCTACGGTCGGTAGTTTGCAGTCCAACGCCGCACGATGGCCCGCAGCGTCTATGCCGTATGCCAGCCCGCTGACTATCAGCAAGTCCGGATAATATACCGCCAGATCGTGTATCAATTGGTCGGTAAACTGCAAGCCATATTTCGTAGCCTTGCGCGTACCCACCACGGCCAGGGCGAAGCGTGGATTCAGATTGACGTTGCCGAGCACGTACAATATTATCGGAGCGTCGTGCAGTTCCTGAAGCAACGGCGGATACTCATCGTCGTTCACGAACAGGCCACGGATGCCGTGCCTCTCCATAAACTCCACCTCCTTGCGCGCCCGCTCCAATGCGGTCTGCCGCTCGAGGGGGTCCAAACGCAGCGTGTCCGAAGCTCCGATGCGCGAGGACAGGTCGCCCATGCCGGGCTTGAAAAAATCGGCATAGTCATAGTCGGCGTCGCGCATGGCGCGCACCACATCCACCTTCATGCCCGGCACCATGCTGATGGCCACCTTGTGAATCAGTTCCTGACGCTCAGCGGAATCCATTGCCTTACTGTATGTACCGTCCGAACACCTTGGCCAGTTCGTCGCCTCTGCTCAACTTGCCGTCCTTCAGCACCACCACGGTCACCACCCCCTCGGCGCACATCTCGCCGTCCGAGCGGATTATATCCTGATGGAATATGAATCTCGGCCCCTTGCGCTCTAATCGCAGGCAGCTGATAAAGGTGTCGCCGCCCCGCAGCGACGTCTTGTATTCCACCTCTATCTTGCGCACCACGGCGTCGATGCCCTGGTTGTGCATCTGTATGAACGACAGGCCCGCGTCCGTGCAGAACCGATGGCGCGTATGCTCCATGTAATGCAGATAGTTGGCATTGTTCACTATCTGTTCGCAATCCAGCTCGTAATCGCGAACCTCCATATCCATTATGAAGCAATATTTCTTGTTGGCGTCCTTGAGTATTCTCATTCTATCATTCCTTTTGAAGTGTCAACGACTTGTTATTTCTTGCAAAGTTAGAAATTTCCAGGAAATTATCGACATCTTTAGGCACCCAGATGAATCCGGGCTTCTTATCTGTTATGCCTATGAATCCGTCGCCGTCACTTATCCACCAGTCGCGCACGCAATTGCCGTCAAACCGCTCACGACGCAACTCCGCATATTCCTGCGGTTCATCGACACTTTCTTCCGTCTTTTTCTTTTCGTACAGCGTCACAACCAGCGCATTGCCGTCCACGTCTATGGTATGCGGCAAAACGTTCACAAAGCATTCGCGGCACAGCGCATGGTTGTAATAACTGACAGCTAATGCATGCGGCACAGCTATCAGCAGCACGAAGAATCCGGCCAGCACCCAGCGCAGGTCGACTATGAATCCCCACATCATGCACAGCACGGCCACTCCTACGGCCACCCACAGCCACCACGGACAGAAACGACGGAGCAGAGCCCGTGCGAACCGGCCCCGCTCCATGCAGAATATCTTTCCGTTTTCTTCAGTCATATCATTGCTCGGCATCCCTCGCAGCCGATTCCCGGACATACGTCTGATGGTTGGCTTCACGAACCTGCTGAATATAACCGGTACCTTCGGCGTTGTGAAGCTTGCCGATTTCTATGTACGGCTTTCCTTTTACTACCGTAAGGTCAAATACGTCGTCACGCTTACGTTTTGCCTCGTCGGCCAATGGCGAATGTCCATTCTCCCCCGACCCTCTCAGTCCGACGTCGATGCCGTCAGGGCAGTTGCGCACGGCCTTTATCACGGACACCGGCGGATAACCAAGTCCGGTCCACATAATATACTGCCTACGTACCAGTTCGGGAGTCACGCTGTCGGGGTTCATAGGCTTGCAGCCCTCTATAGCTACAGTCGCCGTCGATTTGTAACGGGGAATGAAATCCTCGTCCAATACTTTCAGTTCACTGCCATATAATACATCCTGCTTGCGGCCGTCATGGTAGAACGACCGGCTCAAAACCTCCGTCAGCACTTCGGGTGTAACCGCACCTTCATCGGCGTATGGGGCGAGCTGTGCCACGGCGTTGGCCTCGCGCATCTGGCCGTACCCCTCGTTGGGTCGGCCGGAATGGCTGTAGTTGGTGCGGACCAACACGCCCTGCGGCGCATTCTTCAGGTCGTAACGTACGTATGAATGGTTGTTCGTCTCGAAATACGCTCCGTTGCCCGATGCATCTATCACCCCGAAATTGGCTTCCACGCCCATAGGCCGCTTGTACGTATCAAGCAGACGTGCGAAATCGTCCACCGTGCGGCAGGTCTTGAGGGCCTTGGTCATCAATATGCCCTCCTTGTCCATCTTCTTGGCCGGCACTTTGTCGTCCTTGATGTTGTACGATGCAGTGTTCATCACGGCGAATCCCGCGTCATTCATCCCCATCCACGCTTCCTTCAGGTCGCGGTCCTGGGCGTTGAACAGTGCCGTATAGCCGTAGTCAGAACCATGCGGCGCCACATATTCCACCTTGTTGTCGACGTTACTTGTATCGCGGTGCTTCCACAGGATGGGGCGTCCCGACGGGTTGGCGGAGGCACTTATTATTGCAGACGTGCAGGCCATGGCTCGCGGCGCAATAAGCCCCGCGAGCAACATGCCTGCAATTATAAGTCTCTTTGCTTTTTTTAAGTTCAGTATATTCAATCCAGTTTATGTATTATCAGCCCGCTTCTGAGCTTAGGCTCGAACCAGGTGGTTTTGGGCGGCATGATGTTGTCGGTATCGGCAATGTCCATTATCTGCTTCATCGTCACGGGGTACAGAGCCAGGGCCATTGCCATCTCGCCCGAATCCACGCGGCGCTTCAGTTCCTCCAGACCGCGGATGCCGCCCACGAAGTCTATGCGCTTGTCAGAACGGAGGTCGGTGATGCCCAACATGTCGCGCAGTATCAGGTCGCTCGACACGGTCACGTCCAGTACGCCGATTGGATCGTCGTCGTTGTATGTGCCGGGCTTGGCCGTCAGCGAGTACCATTTGCCGTCAAGATAGAGGGCAAAGTTATGCAGTCCCGTTGGATGATATGTCTCGGTGCCTTTCTCCTCCACGATGAAGTTCTCGTCAAGACGTTTCAGGAACTCGGCGGGGGTCATGCCGTTCAGGTCGCGCACCACTCGGTTATAATCTATCACGCGCAGATGGGATGCGGGGAAGGCTACGGCCATGAAGTAGTTGTACTCCTCGTCGCCCGTATGGTTGGGGTTGTTCTTAGCTTTTTCAGCACCTACCAGTGCGGCTGCCGCCGAGCGGTGATGTCCGTCGGCTATGTACATGTTGGGGATCTTGCCGAATTCCTCTGTCACCTTCTCTATCATCCCGGGGTCGGATATCACCCACAGTGTGTGGCCGAATCCGTCGGGAGTCGTGAAGTCATACTCCGGTTCGCCTGCCGTCACGTCACGGATTATCTGTTCCAGCGCCTCGTTATCGGGGAATGCGAAGAACACCGGCTCCACGTTGGCGTTGTTGCAGCGCACGTGCTTCATGCGGTCCTCCTCCTTGTCGCGGCGGGTCAGCTCATGCTTCTTGATGCGACCCTCCATGTAGTCGGGCACCCAGGCGGCTACTACAAATCCATACTGTGTGCGCCCGTCCATGGTCTGGGCATATATGTAGTAGTTCTCATTATCGTCCTGACGCAGCCAGCCCTTGTCCTGGAACATACGGAAGTTCTCCACGGCCTTGTCGTACACGCGGGCGTCATGCTCGTCCATACCCGGCTCGAAGTCGATTTCCGGCTTGATGATATGGTACAGGCTCATGGGATTGCCGGCGGCCTCGGCACGGGCCTCCTCGCTGTTCAGCACGTCGTACGGACGGCTTGCCACCTGCTCCACTAACTCTCGGGGCGGGCGAACGCCTTTGAACGGTTTTACTTTTGCCATTGCTTTGCAGTTTTTTCGTTGGTATTAGGTTCTGTTATATCGATCGAGTGTATTTTTCCGGACCCCGTTACAGAGTCCTCCATAATATTCAACGCTCGGACACCGTGTATTATTTTAGACTATAAATAAAACAAGCCGCACCGTAATTGAAATTGCGATGCGGCTTGTTATATCGCCGAATATGGAGTAACCTTATCTGGTGCCCTCCTTATCAGTCACGCGAACCGGAGAATGTGGTCTGCGATCCCGCGTTGTTCAGATATGATATCAGCAGTGTCTTGCCTGTGACGGTCACTGTCATGTTGTGGACGTTGGAAGTTGACAGCGTGTACACTTTATTGCTGTACGACACGTTGAAGTTCACAGGCTCATCATCGGAGAAGAATTTTGCTTCCATCGACACCATCTTGTCCGAGATGCGGTCAATCTTTACCACATAAGCGTCATCCAGCACTTCGTTACCCGAAGTAAGCGAACCGGTGTATACACCAACGATATACGCGGCATAGTTCTGTTCAGGCTCGTCATCCTTGTCACTGCTGCAGGACACAAACGCTGGCGTCGATACGAGAAGCATCATCAGAAACGCGAAAATTTTAAGACTCTTTTTCATTTGGAACACCGGGAGAAAATTGTAAGCCTTTAAAAACACGTTCTCCCTTTTCGTATTTCAAAAGGTGCGCCTAAAACGCATGATGTTAGTTTTGCTATTGGTCAAGTCTTGATTTTCACTCTGCAAGTCACACTTACCGACAGTACTCCGTCAGTATAAATGTTTTACAGAATAAAAAACAATTATCTATTGCAACAGAATTCAGGTCAAGCCGATGCAACAGGGTTTGTTAACCAATGCAAAGTTAGTTAAATAATGATAAAATGCAAAATTTTTAACATTTTACCCTTATTTCATCAATCCACAAAATGAATGAAGATAATTCCATATACATGGCAAAGCGCATCGGCCGCAAAGGCTGATGCGCTTTTTAAGTTGTTGAAATTATCGAAAGTTTTATCTCCTCTCAGTCCGCGGGCGAGAACTCGTCCTTGCCTACGCCGCATAACGGGCATACCCATGTGTCGGGCACATCCTCGAACTTCGTTCCTGCGGGCACTCCGTTGTCTGGATCGCCAATCGCCGGATCATATATCCAGCCGCATACATCACATACGTACTTCATCTCTTTGCTTAGTTATTATAATGAAACCAAAATCAAAATTAATCTATACATCAATCTCAACAATCCAAATACTACAATTATTCTTCACAGGCTATAAAAAAATTCCTTGATTTCAGTTTTGTTTTCTTAGGGATATTTTATAATTTTGCAGATACGGATTCCGGCTCACTCGTCTCTCCTCCAGGAGCCGCATATATGAAACAACAAGCCTTAGATACTGACACGATGTTGAAAACACAGTCCAAAAGCAAATACATTATTGCGTTCGCGCATATAGGCGCGCTTCTGACCGTGACTGCCTGGGGCACATCGTTTCTTTGTACCAAAATTCTGATGGGACAGGCTCAGATGAGTCCGGTCGAAATATATTTCTACCGCTTCTTTGCCGCCTATCTGATATTGCTGCTGTTCACATGCCGCCACATATTCTGCAACAGCCTGCGCGACGAAATGACCATGGCCATGTGCGGCATCTGCTCCGGCTCGCTTTATTTCATCACCGAAAACTACGCTCTGACCCTCACCACCACGGCCAACGTGTCGCTGTTGGCCTCAATATCCCCGATATTCACCACTTTCCTGGCCGCGGCCGTGTTCCGTCAGCGGCTCAAGGCCCCGGTACTGATCGGTTCGGCCATAGCGTTCGTGGGTGTGGGATGCATCATTTTCAGCCACGGATCTTCGTTCGAGATCCGTCCCGCCGGCGACCTGCTCGCCCTCTCCGCGGCATTATGCTGGGCCATATATTCAATCGCCATCAAACGCCTGCTCCCCTTCTATTCCTCGATGTTCATTTCCAGGAAACTGTTCTTCTACGGCGTGATAACGGCGCTACCCATGCTGTTCATCCAGCACGGCCCGCTCCACTGGCAGGTGCTCTTCGATTTCAATCACCCCCATTATCTCATGAACTTCCTGTTTCTGGTGCTGTTATGCTCCATCGGAGCATACCTGGTATGGAACGAGGTGATGAAATATCTCGGCCCCGTCACCTGCAACAACTATCTGTACATCCAGCCGGTAGTCACCATGATAGCCGGGTACTTCGTCTTAGACGAGGATATCTACATGCTGGGATATCTGGGATGCATTCTGATTATCGGAGGTCTTATCATCTCCGACAAATTCCCAAGCGTACGCAAGTCAAAGCACTGACCGCAATGCCGTCCGTCATGTTCAGGCGTTACGGAATTCCTTGGGCGACATACCCGTAAACTTCTTGAAATATTTACCGAAGAAGGACTGCGACGGGAAATTCAGCTCGTCGGCAATCTGCTGGATATTCAGGTTCGACGACTTCAACAGCACCTTGGCCTCGAGTATGACGAACCTCTCTATCCACTCCACGGCGGTATAACCGGTCTGCGCCTTAACGGTGCGTGACAGGTGCTTGGGCGTCACTTCCATCTTCTGCGCGTAGAAGTCCAGGAAACGCTCGGACCTGAAGTTTTCCTGCACCAAGGTAAGGAACTTGTCGGAGATCCGGCCCTGACGCGACAGAATCTCATTGTGAAACGGTTCGTAACTCTTATAGGCGGTTTCGAATATGAAGCTCACCACCTTGAACAGCAACGCCTGGGAAGCGTATGGATTGTCGCGCATCTGCAGGATACGGCGTATCTCCTTGCTGAATTTCAGATACTCGGGAAACGTCTCCTCCGGTATTGGCACCACGGAATGGCGCATCGACAGCGAATAGAGCGGCGTGGAATTCATGAACAGGAAAACGTTCTCCCTGAACCTCTTGGACATCACGATCACCGTGGCCTTGAAATCGGGACTGATATATGTGGGCTGCAGGAACTGCGTGCCGCGCACTATCACCAGACTCGGGGCCTTGATGTCGTGGGATATCAGGTTGATTTCTCCTTTGGCCGAGCCTCGCTGCACCACAATCCATGTGCTGGCCTCGAATTTCACGGGTTCGGTCAACGACTTGAACATACTCGGGTCAACGTCTTCGAGCATCCAGAAGTCCTCTTCCAGTATTTTCGATAATTCCTCGGGTAAATCCAGATTATAGTGGTATCCTGTCATTGCTGTCTAATTCTCTATTACACTGATTGCGATTATTCCCTTTTACTCTTATTCCAACATAATAACTCAAATTTTATTGCATTTCATGGTCAAAAAGGAACAATTTGACCAAATTGGATATAATTTTATATAATCCGATTATAGGTTGAACAGCATAAGGATTCCAGACGTTATATTTTGAAACAAAGGAAACCTTCGCTACACCGCCATGGATGCACTGATATACATAGGAATAGGAGCCAGCGTGATATTATTGGCACTGCTGTTGGGCATAGACGACATACAGATAAAGAAGCCCGTTAAAGTCACTGATTACAAGGACGTACTTGACCGTCACACCGAACAGCTGATAGGTCACGACGCGTACGTGGCCATGATTGATCGCGTGGACCGCGTGCTGACACGTCATCGCGACGACGGATGCCTGTGCCTGAGCCTTACTTCAACGGTGTCAGACGACGATGCCGTCGACGAACTGCATCACGTCCTGCCGGGCGAACCGCTCGAACTGTCACGGTACATCGACAACGGCATGGAATGCATCGGAGTCTATTCACGCGGCATGATGATAGGAAGCCTTATGCTGGAGGATGCCGATCTGTTCCTGCGCACAACCCACTCCAGAACCATTACCGGAATTTATGTCGCACGCCAGGACTGCTATGAGGATTATTCAAGACTCGATCTCGGCATAGTGGTGTACTACAAGGCCGTTAAAAATGTTCGGCAACTCGCCATCAACGATATAAAGAATTATTTCCTCAAAATTCCCTCCCCCTCGCGTCGCACCGAAATGGATATAGCGCAGAATTAGGAGCCGTTGACTATGGACGCCGGCATACGGTTTTACGGGGAGAACGGCAATGATACGGAATTAATCACAAATTTTGCGTTTGATTTATCTCCATTTTTGCGTATCTTTGCGATAAAATTATAAAAAACATAAATGGAGACAGAAAAGCCCACATACTCTTATAGCGAGGCCTACGAGGCTTCGCTTGCCTATTTCAACGGAGACGAACTGGCAGCCCGCGTATGGGTCAGTAAATATGCCCTGAAGGACTCCGAGCATAATATCTACGAACTCACCCCGGCCGACATGCACCACCGCATCGCCGGCGAGATAGCCCGCATCGAGGCCAAGTATCCCAATCCCATGAGCCATGAGGAGGTGTTCGAGTTGCTCGACCGCTTCCGCTATGTGGTGCCCCAGGGATCGCCGATGGCCGGCATCGGCAATAACCTGCAGGTCGGCTCTCTGTCCAACTGCTTCGTTATCGGACTGGACGGACATCCCGACTCGTACGGCGGCATCATCCTGATCGACGAGGAGCAGGTGCAGCTCATGAAGCGCCGTGGCGGTGTGGGTCACGACCTGTCGCACATCCGCCCCAAGGGCACGCCTGTCAAGAACTCGGCGCTGACCTCCACGGGTCTCGTGCCGTTCATGGAGCGTTACTCCAACTCCACACGCGAGGTGGCCCAGGACGGACGCCGCGGCGCGCTGATGATGACGGTGTCCATCAAGCATCCCGATGCCGAGAAATTCATCGACGCCAAGATGGAGGCCGGCAAGGTTACGGGCGCAAACGTATCGGTCAAGATCGACGACGACTTCATGCGCGCCGCCACCGAAGGGAAACCCTACACCCAGCAGTTCCCCGTCAATTCCGACAACCCGGAGACCAAGACCGAGATAGACGCCACCGCCTTGTGGAACAAGATAACGCATAACGCCTGGAAATCGGCTGAGCCGGGCGTCCTGTTCTGGGACACGGTGCTGCGCGAGTCAGTGCCCGACTGCTACGCTGACCTCGGCTTCGAGACCGTATCCACCAACCCCTGCGGCGAAATTCCCCTCTGTCCTTACGACAGCTGCCGCCTGGTGGCCATAAACCTGTACAGCTACGTCAGGAATCCCTTCACGCCGCAGGCTGAGTTCGATTTCGACCTGTTCCGCAAGCATGTGGCCAAGACTCAGCGCGTGCTGGACGACATCATCGACCTGGAGATGGAGAAGATAGACGCCATCATCGCCAAGATTGAGACCGACCCCGAGACCGCCGAGGTGAAGGGAGCTGAGCTGAATCTGTGGCGCAAGATACGCACCAAGACCCTGATGGGACGCCGCACCGGCGCCGGCACCACCGGCGAGGGCGACATGCTGGCCGCAATGGGCCTGCGCTACGGCTCGGACGAGGCCATTGAATTCTCCGTTAAGGTGCACCGCGAACTGATGCTGGCATACTACCGCGCTTCGGTCGACATGGCCGAGGAACGCGGCCCGTTCGAGGTATATGACGCCATGCGCGAGGAGAACAACCCGTTCATAGGCCGTCTGCGCGAGGCCGATCCGGAACTGTACGACAAGATGGTGCGCGTGGGACGCCGCAACATCGCCTGCCTCACCATCGCCCCCACCGGCACCACTTCCATTATGACGCAGACTTCGTCGGGCATCGAGCCGGTGTTCCTCCCCGTCTACAAGCGGCGCCGCAAGGTCAACCCCAACGACGTGGACGTACACGTGGACTTCGTGGACGAGACGGGCGATTCGTTCGAGGAATACATTGTCTACCACCACAAGTTCCTGGAGTGGATGCGTGTCAACGGCATCGAGCCGAAGAAGAACATGACCGCCGAGGAAATAGACGAGTTAGTGGCAAAGTCTCCGTATTATAAGGCCACGGCCAACGACATAGACTGGATGGCCAAGGTGCGTATGCAGGGAGCCATCCAGAAATGGGTGGACCACAGCATCAGCGTCACCATCAACCTGCCTTCCGACGTGTCGGAGGAGCTGGTGAACCACCTCTACGTCGAGGCATGGAAGGCCGGCTGCAAGGGATGCACCGTTTACCGCGACGGAAGCCGCGACAACGTATTGGCGGCCGTCACCAAGAAGGAACCCAAGCATTCGCACTATATGGCAAGCCCCGAGGCCATCCAGAAGCGACCGGCCGAACTGGAGGCCGACGTGGTGCGTTTCCAGAACAACAAGGAGAAGTGGATTGCGTTCATCGGCCTGGTCGACAACAAGCCTTACGAGATATTCACCGGTCTGGCCGACGACGAGGACGGTATCTTCTGCCCCAAGAGCGTGAACCACGGCAAGATCATCAAGACCTTGGACGAGAACGGCAACAAACGCTATGACTTCCAGTTCATCAACAAGCGCGGCTACAAGACCACCATCGAGGGCCTGAGCGAGAAGTTCAACCCGGAGTTCTGGAACTACGCCAAGCTGATTTCGGGCGTGCTGCGCTACGGAATGCCTATCGAGCAGGTTCTCAAGCTGGTAGGCGGTCTGGAACTCGACTCCACCAGCATCAACACCTGGAAGATGGGCGTGGAGCGCGCACTGAAGAAGTATATGCCCACCGGCACCGTGGCCAAGGGTCAGAAATGTCCCAAATGCGGCGCCGAGACCCTGGTATATCAGGAAGGCTGCCTGATATGCACCACCTGCGGCACATCCAAGTGCGGATAAATACACAATGAGAATTATTTCAACAATCTAAGGCATCGTTCCTTAAAAAATGTAAACGCCAGGGCGGTGGATTTTCGAGGTAATTTATTCGGTCTGTGAGGGAGCAGCCTCGCGGCTGTGACCGAGCAGAGCGGATAAATTAACCGAAAAGACACCGGGCAAGGCACAAATAAAAATGAATTGTTAAAATATGGCTCGTTCAAGATGAATACGTTGGTAAGGAATATTACCTTAGACTCGCAGCTGCACCTCATCTTTGACCTTTTGCCTCAGTCACATAGCCCGCTATGCTCCTGAGCCTGCAAGGCCAAAGCTGAGGCACATCTGCGACCCTGGCGTATACATTTTTTAAGGAACGATGCCTTAGAACGTATGGAAAAAATTCTTATATTGGACTTTGGCTCACAGTACACCCAGCTCATAGCGCGCCGCGTGCGCGAGCTGAACGTGTATTGCGAGATCCATCCCTTCAACAAGATTCCGGAGATTGATTCGGATGTGAAGGGAGTGATACTGTCGGGCAGTCCGGCGTCGGTTCGCGACGAGGACGCTCCGAAGCCCGACCTGTCGCAGATCAAGGGAAAGCTGCCACTGTTAGGCGTATGCTACGGCGCGCAGTATCTGGCCTACGCCTACGGCGGCGAAGTCGAGGGCGCTCCGAGCCGCGAGTATGGCCGCGCCATGCTCAGCGTCGTGGCTCCCGAGGACCCGCTTATGCACGGCCTCCCCTCTCCCACGCAGGTGTGGATGAGCCACGGCGACTCCATCACCTCAGTGCCCGCCAACTACGAGGTGATCGGCTCGACCGAGGACGTGAAGTATGCCGCATACCACATCGGCGGCGAGATGACATGGGGCATCCAGTTCCACCCCGAAGTGTTCCACTCAACCGACGGCCCGAAGCTGCTGTCCAACTTCGTGATGGACATCTGCGGATGCGCCGGCACATGGAGTCCCGCTTCGTTCATCGATTCCACGGTGGCCGAGCTTAAGGAGAAGATCGGCGACGACAAGGTGATAATGGGTCTGTCGGGCGGCGTGGATTCCACCGTAGCCGCAGTGCTGCTGCACAAGGCCATCGGACACAACCTGCACTGCATATTCGTCAACAACGGCCTGCTGCGCGCCAACGAGTTCGAGGACGTGCTTGCTTCGTACCAGGGCATGGGCCTGAACGTGACGGGCGTGGACGCTTCCGAGCGTTTCTACAACGACCTGAAGGGCGTCACCGAACCCGAGCAGAAGCGCAAGATAATAGGCCGCGACTTCGTCGAGGTGTTCAACGCCGAGGCGAAGAAGGAGGAGAACGCCCGCTGGCTGGGCCAGGGCACCATCTATCCCGACGTGATAGAGAGCTGCTCGGTCAAGGGTCCGTCGGCCACCATCAAGTCTCACCACAACGTGGGCGGACTGCCCAAGGAGATGAACCTGCAGGTGGTGGAGCCGCTGCGTCTGCTGTTCAAGGACGAGGTGCGCCGCGTGGGACGCGCGCTGGGCATCGACCAGAACCTTATTGGCCGTCATCCCTTCCCCGGACCGGGACTCGGCATCCGCATCCTCGGCGACATCACCCCGCATAAGGTACAGGTGCTGCAGGCCGCCGACAAGATCTTCATCGACAACCTGCGCCAGTCAGGCTGGTACGACAAGGTATGGCAGGCCGGCGTGATGCTGCTGCCCGTGCAGAGCGTGGGTGTGATGGGCGACGAGCGCACGTACGAGAACTGCGTCGCCCTGCGCGCCGTCATCTCCACCGACGGCATGACCGCCGACTGGGTACACCTCCCCTACGAGCTCTTGGCCAAGGTCAGCAACGAGATCATCAACAAGGTCCGCGGCGTGAACCGCGTAGTCTACGACATCTCCTCCAAGCCACCGGCCACCATCGAGTGGGAATAATCCCCGGTATAAGAATTATAACTCTTATAACTCTTATAACTCTTATAACTCTTATAGCTCTTATAATTCTTATAATTCTTATACCCAGTAACCACCAATAACGTTCTCATTATGGACGGATTCCTCAAAATCACAGGCGACCTGTCGCGATGGAACATCTATCGCAAGGCCGCCTGTGTTTCTGATGTCACTGAGATGTTTATCCGGCGTGCCTTCTCATATACCACCCGGACCATCGACCAGATGAGGCAGGCTGCCCGCAGCTGCAAGCAGAACATTGTGGAGGGCATCACCGATTCCACAGTTTCAATGGAGATGGGCATCAAACTTGTGGGCGTGGCACGCGGCTCGCTCCGCGAACTCATGGAAGACTACACCGACTACCTGTATCAGAATGACCTTAAGGTCTGGAAGATGGATGACCAAGTCACATCAAGGGCAAGACGGTTCTGCAAGGAATGTGATGACCGCACTGAATTCAAAGCGAAGTGCAAGGATTGCAGCGACGAAACCGTAGCCAACATCATGATTACAGAAATCCGCCAGCTTGATGCCATGCTGGCATCACTTCTTGATAAGATGGAACAGCAGTTCCTGTCAGAGGGCGGCCTCAAGGAATCCATGTACAAAGCCCGCATCGAATGGCGTAAGGTCAACCTCGGCTTCTGAAATATCGCAAGCCCTACTCTAAAGGTCGGCCGTAGAATCTCAACCGAATTACAGATTGACCCCGCCATTGTCCTCGGAGTATAGGCGACATTCCTCATCATCAATCCCGACCACATATCAACAGAATACATCCTGCTAAGGATTGTGCTGTTGCTGGCTAACAACGCCATTATATTACAGGCGGTGTGTCGCGCGACACACCGCCTGTCTCTTATGTTGATATAGGGAATCTGTTAGAAGGGGAAGTTGATGCCGAAGTTCAGGCTGGCGTTGGAGCTGAGGGGGATGCCCTGCTTGGCGAGCTTGCCGAGGGTGTGGTCCATGCCGACAAAGAGGTTGAAGCCTTTCTGCGTGTGCAGATTCAGCATCCAGCCGAAGTCGAAGCCGTAAGTGCCGTAGGCCACGTTGGCCGTGGCGGAGAATATCTTCACAGGAGCCACGTTGGCCGACAGACGGAACTGCGTCCAGGTGTAGGGGCCGGCGATGCAGGTGGAGTTCAACAGGCCGAACTTCAGCTTGCGGTAGTAAGGCAGCTCATACTCCACGCCCACGTTGACGGTGGTGCGCAGCGAACGTGTCAGGCCGCTCTTCTCGCCCATGCCCTTCAGGTTGTACAGCTTCGACAGGTTGTCGGTCAGGCGGTCCAGCTCGTTGTCGAACGAATTGTCGGCCTTGTCGTCGAAGTTGAAGGTGAAAGCGTCGGTCTCTACCTCGCGTGTGCCGTCGGTCGACGCCCACTGCGTCTTGCCCCAGTTCATGAAACCGAGGTCCACGACAGCCAGCGAGAAGTTAAAGTCACGCCACTTGTACTGCGCGCCGAGGTCGAAGCCCATACCGAAGCCGTTGAGTCCGAAACCGTCCATATCGGTGCCCGAGACATAGTCGTACGGCTCGTTGCCGGGACCGGGCTGCTTGGGTTCGTAGGTTTTCGTCTTATACGTCAGGCCCTTGACCGAGGCGTAGATGTCGGCGTTGGTGCGGGCAATCCAGTTGTCGGTGCCTAATTCCAGCTCGGCGCGGTTGAACTGCGCGTCGATGGCACCCACTCCGAGCAGAAACTTGATGGTGGCGCCGATACGCAGGCCGGGCACCTGCTTGATGTCGCGCGAATGGTTCAGCGCGATCAGGCCGTAAGCCTCAGCGCGTGCACGCAGATCCTTGATATCGTAGGTGCGGTTGGTGATGCCCTCCTTGGCCAGATGGAAGATGGAACCGGGCAGGCTGGCGTCAACGTTGGCAACGGCCGAGATGTTGATGGTGTTGTAGCCGCCCCAGGCCTTGAAGCCGCCGCTCATTATCTCTATCTTGTTGTATGTGGCCAGACGGTTGTTGTCCTTGATGTCCTTCATCGCCTCGTCGACCGAGACACCGGGGTTGGTGAACAGCACTGTCTTGCCGTCTACGTTATACAGCACGCTGGTCAGAGGCAGCGTACCGTGCATGGACATGTTGAGGTTGCCTAAGGCCGGCATAGACACATAGTTGGAGTTATTGCCGAACGAGGGGTTCATCTCATAGCCGTAGGTATAGTTTTCCAGAAAATAGCCGGAGTATGTGTTCTGAGCCGAGACCATTGCCGGAACGGCGGCCGCAGCCGCTATTGTCATTATGCTTATGATGCGTTTCATCGTCGTAATGTTAGAAGTCGGTTACATAACTGCCTGTCACCTTTGCCTTGAGATTGGTGAGGGTGATGGTCTGATCGGGTGCGATCACGTTCTCGTTGGCGGGATTCACCACGGCGGTGATCTTGATTCCCTTGAACTCCTTGATAGTGCCGGTCACGCCCAGCGTGATATGCTGCACGTCGGACGAAGCCTCGATTTCCACATCCTTGATGTCAAGGCCTTCTATCGGTTTGGCGTCGGGGCCTCCGAGGGGCGTGATGTGCAGCTTGGCCTTCACCGGCATGGTGCTGAGAGCGTCGGCATCCACCGTTATTGCAGTAAGGGTCATCTTGTCCAGATCCTCGCTGCCCCAGTCGTCGAAGCTGTCGCTGTATTCTATCACGGTGCCTTCGGGCTTGAAAGCCAACGGGGCGAGGAACTCGTAGTGACCCTTCAGCGCGCTGTATTCCTGAAGCTTGAAGTGATCTACGAAATGGGTCGGAATCTCGGGTGTGATCAGGTCGATCTCAACGCGGTCGGGAAGCCCGGGACCATCAAGGACATCGCTCATGCCGGGGAAGCCGATATGCTCTATGTTACGTGCGAAAAGATCGGGATACGACTTTGGATCGGTGGGTGACAGCACGAAGTTGTACGGGCCGGCGCCATATTTTTCGGTGCTGGTCTCCACACGCTTAAGAGGTTCGTACGAGCCCTGGCTTGTCTGGCCGTAAATCTTGGTCAGGCGCATGCCGGTGCTGAAATTAAGTCCGTACTGCGCCACGGGGTTACTCTCCACGCCGATATATAGCTGCGGGTTGGCCAGACGCAGATGGGTCTCGTCCTGCGACAGGAAGTCGGGCAGGTCCGTCAGGCTGACGGAAGGGATGTCCAGGCCTTCGCCGGTCAGGTCATAGTGCACGTCGCCCGAGAAGGATGTGATGTGCAGGGCCGACAGCGACGAGTTGATGCTGAAGCGCAACTGTTCGGGCACCGGATTGGTGGAGCTGCTGGTCACGGCCAGATTGGCCGACTGGAAGGTAATGGTGGAGTTATACACCAGCTTGTGGTTCTCGAAGCTGGTGTCGTCCGACATCTTCATGCCGGCCACGTTCAGGCTGATCCTGCCCTTGCCTTCGGGACACGCCACATGGTCTATCTTAAGCATGCCTGTTTCGGCATTGTATGAATAACCGGCTGCCAGATCCTTTACCTCCAGTCCGAGCGGCATCTTGATCTCGACATCCGAGAGATCGTAGGTCGTACCCGAAGCGGCTCCCCCCTCCAGGCTCACCTCCATGGCCAGGATGGATGGATCTTTCTCCATATATACGGCCTGCAGTGCGGTGATGTAATCATCCACATTGTCGGCTGTGTAAGTCAGCGGCTGCGGAGCCACGTCCGTCAGAGTGAAATTGTGCGTGCCCGCCACGCTGACCAGCCGGAATTCCACAGACACGGGAGCTATGGGAGGAATGGTCGCATTGATGTCCTGGATCTTGAGCGACTGAGACTCGAAGTCTCCGTTCTGCACCACGGCATACACTTCCCGGCCGTTCATTTCCACCACTTTCAGGCTGGAGTTGTCGTCCAGCTTGATGATCTGGTCCAGCTTCACTTCCGACACATTGACTGGCAGAGTCAGGTCGACAAGCTTGAACTCCGATTTCGTGTCAATGCCGTCAAGATCATACTTGTCGTCGATACACGAAGCCATCGAAACAGCCATCAGACCCGCCGCTGCCGACAGGTATAAGAATTGTTTCATGTTTTATAAGTTGTTTGTTGTTTATTCATTCATGATTCAGGGCCACGCCTTAATCCGCTAAGAAACGGCAAGTCCAAAAAAATCAGTGATAATTTATATTAAGCGCAAAATTACAAAAAAAATGCTAAAAAATCCCAATCCGAACTGCCATTAACACTATATCAGTTAAAAATCCCCAAATTTAAGAATCCCGGCCTCCGATGAATGGCCCACAAACAAATCATCCGCCTTCAATGTTCAATATGATATAGGTTAACGACTCAGGTTATGAAAAAGAAATTACTCTTCGCCGCATTATCGGCAGTCGTGGCGCTGTCGGCCGAAGCGGCACAGCCGGTGTTCCGGGCACCGGGCCAGGATGCTTGCATACCCCCTACGGCCATTAAATATAAAGTGAACTACCGCTGGGGATTCATCAACACCACGGCGGCATACGGCACGGTCAGGCTCGATGTCACGGGCAACTGTCTGACGGCGTCCCTGGACGGACACAGCATCACGTGGGGAGGCCGGCAATACACGGTGTCCGACACGCTGAAAGTCATCACCATGCCTGGACGCGGACCGCTGTATGCGCGCCAGAACGTGCTGTACCGCGCCGGCTGGTACTCCAAGCCCGTCGTATCGATGCTGAACAGTCCGTCGTACAATCCCCGCGACCCCGCCAACTACCGCACCATCAGCGGCCAGGGTACGCTAAGCGCCTCCTCCAAGACCATGGAGGCCGTGGGAATCAGCTGCGACATGCTCGGAATATTCTATCTGTTCAGGTATATGGATTTCCCGGCCCTGCGCCCGGGCCAGACGCTGCTGATGTCCGTCAATATGCCGCGCACCGGATTGCAGCACGCCATGATCACATTTCTGGGTACCGACCAATACAAAGGCTCACCTTCGTATAAGGTCCGCTTTGAGTACACCTACATGGGCGTGCGTTCAGGCTATCCCGTCACCTGTCAGGTGGAACGCTCGTCGCGCATCCCACTCCTGATATCCGCCAGCCTGGACATAGGCAGAATGGAAATGATACGCGAATAGGATACGGGCGCCACTGTTGCCGATGTGCTGATTTTTCATTAATTTTGCGCATTGATTCATACCCGAATATTTGAAGCGATGATAGAAATTGGAACTCCCGGAACACCTTCCGGACGCAAGGCTTTGCTGTTAGGCAGCGGCGAACTTGGCAAAGAGGTGGTGATTGAACTTCAGCGTTACGGTCTGACCGTAGTGGCCTGTGACAAATATGCCGACGCTCCGGCAATGCATGTGGCCGACAAGGCGCATGTGTTCTCCATGCTGGACGGCGACACGCTCCGCAAGGTTGTGGAGGAAGAAAAACCCGACTATATCATTCCCGAAATCGAGGCGATAGCCACGCCCACACTCATCCAGCTGGAGAAGGAGGGCTGGAACGTGGTTCCCACGGCCCGCGCCACCTTCATCACCATGAACCGCCGCGAGATCCGCAAGCTCGCCGCCGAGGAGCTGAAGCTCCCCACCTCGCCCTACGAGTTCGCGGAGACCGAGGAGGAATTCAACGCGGCCGTGCAGCGCATCGGCCTCCCCTGCGTGGTGAAGCCCGTGATGTCCAGCAGCGGCCACGGCCAGAGCCTGGTCAAGACTCCCGACCAGATACACACGGCCTGGGAAATGTCGCAGCAGGAGGGCCGTTCGGGCGCAGGCGCCGTCATTGTGGAAGGCTTCGTTGACTTCGATTACGAGATAACACTTCTGACCGTGCGCCACGTAGGCGGCACATCGTTCTGCGAGCCCATCGGCCACTATCAGGAGCAGGGCGACTACCGCCGCAGCTGGCAGCCCCAGCCCATGAGCGACACGGCCATCATAAAGGCCCGCGAGATAGCCGGCAAGATCACCGAGGCACTCGGCGGCTACGGCATCTTCGGCGTCGAGCTGTTCGTAAAGGGCGACGAGGTCATCTTCTCCGAGGTTTCCCCGCGTCCGCACGACACCGGCATGGTCACCATGATATCCCAGCATCTGTCCGAGTTCGCACTGCATGTACGTGCACTGCTCGGACTCCCCATCCCCGAAATCAAATTCTACGGTCCTTCGGCGTCGCGCGCACTGCTGGCGTGGGGCGATTCCAATGAGGTGGTATTCTCCGGAATGGACGAGGCGCTGGCGTTGCCGGGCACTGACATGCGTATCTTCGGCAAGCCCGAAGTGCACGGACACCGCCGCATGGGCGTCATGCTCGCCACCGGCGACACCGTCGGCAAGGCCGTCCGACTCGTGGACAAGGCCGCCGACATGATCCAGATAACCTGCAAGTAACTTCGGGACGCCGAAGTCAAGGTGTAAAAAAAGTTAAGATAATACCAAGCTCACATACAGCTTCGTTATTATCTTAACTTTTTTAATCCATAAATTTAGAAAAAACTATGCAAGAACAGAAAGCCGGCCGCTATCACGGCATATTGTTTATGGCGCTATTCGCCTGCGCATCCTGCTTCATCGGCGAATGGCAAGTGCTGAAAGCCCTCAGCATCTCACCCCTTATCATCGGTATCGTATTGGGTATGGCCTACGCCAACTCACTTCGCAACCATCTGCCCGCCACATGGGGGCCGGGTATTAAATTCTGTTCCAAAAGCATTCTGCGCTTAGGCATCATCCTCTACGGCTTCCGCCTCACCTTCCAGGATGTGGTGGCCGTGGGGCTGCCCGGCATCGTTATAGACTGCATCATCGTGGCCGTCACCATCTTAGGCGGTGTCATGGTAGGCAAATGGCTGAAGATGGACAGCGACATCGCGCTGCTCACCTCCATCGGCTCAGGCATCTGCGGCGCGGCCGCCGTCTTGGGCGCCGAGGCCACGATCAAGACCCAGCCCTACAAGACCGCCGTAGCCGTGGCAACGGTAGTGATATTCGGCACCCTCTCCATGTTCCTGTATCCCATCGGCTACCGGGCCGGCATCATCGACCTTACGCCCGACCAGATGGGCATCTTCTCCGGAGCCACGCTCCATGAGGTGGCACACGCCGTGGGCGCAGGCAACGCCATGGGCGACGAGATAGCCAACGTGGCCATCATCACCAAGATGATACGCGTCATGCTGCTTGTGCCTGTGCTGCTGATACTCGGATGGTGGGCCGCCGCTTCCGCACGCAAGCGCCTCAAGACCGCGAATGCCGGAGAGTGTGACGCCGCCGACGGTACGGCCAAGACCGGCAAAGGCAAGGTGCAGGTGCCCTGGTTCGCCTTCGGCTTCCTGCTGGTGATCGGCTTCAACTCGCTTGACCTGCTGCCGGCCCCGGTGGTAGGCTGGATCAACGACTTCGACACTTTCCTGCTCACCATGGCCATGGCCGCGCTCGGCGCCGAGACCAGCTTCGACAAGTTCAAGCAAGCCGGAGCCAAGCCCTTTGTGCTCGCCACCATCCTGTACGTCTGGCTCCTATTCGGCGGCTACCTCCTCTCCAAGCTCCTCACTCCCGTCCTGGCCTGAATCCGACCGTAAGCCTCGCGGAAGCTCGCCGCTTTTACAAAACACAGCCGAGTTATAATGAAAAAGTCCGCAAGTCAATGACTTGCGGACTTTTTCTCAGTCGGGGTGACAAGATTCGAACTTGCGACCTCACGCCCCCCAGACGCGTACTCTAAACCTACTGAGCTACACCCCGTTGTGGATTTCGGAAAATCGGTACTCAATGACCAGTATCAGGAAGCGACATGCAGCGCGCTGTGGCTGACTATGTGGGGGATGCTTCCAATACCTTTCCGAAAGCGAGTGCAAAGTTACAACCATTTTCCCGAATCTCCAAATTTTTAATGATTATTTTCGCAAGTTTTTTATTCAAAACCTTAGTAAAAGCACTAAACAGGCTTCATTACCCTCTGGCTTGCTGTTTTTTACGCCTTCACCATGAGGCGTAGCCCACGGCCCGGGGTCGACGGCGACGGGCGTAGTCGCAGGCTATATACGCGGCAGGCTCGCACGGGTCCATCTCGTGAAACGCCACATGCAAGGCAATGGCTCTGGTCATCAGCAGATCGTCGTGCGCGCCGGCTATCGCGCCGAAGCTCCCGTTCTGCCGCCGCTCGTAGGTCAGGTATTCGTCCAGACACATCCCGTCGCGCTCCACGTACAGCCCCTCCCTTATCACCTTCACCAGCGTGGCTATCACCATCGGCTTGGTAGCGGCGTTGGTGTGGAAGCCGTACCTGGCGGGCGCTCCCTGCGCCACGGCCTCAGGACTCGGACGTCGGGCATACAGATTGTCGTATATGTCGCGCAGCCGGTTCAGCAGATAGCAGGACTGGTCGCCGTCCACGCTGCGGTCGGGGTCGTGCGTCTCCAGCGTGTTGCTTTCTATCACCAGCAGCGCGTTGTCGTAATAAGCCGCCGCCATCGCCGCCTTCCAGCCCAGCAGGTCGAAGTCAATGTGTCCGCGCCACTGGGCCACCACCTCCGGGCCCTCGCCGCGCGTCATGGGCAGACGGTCCAGCACCACGATCACGCTCCAGTCCGCCTTCAGGCTGCGGCCTCCCACGTCCACGGCCACCACATAACGCCGGTCGTACCCGTCGCGCTCCGGCCGGCGCCATATACGCCACTCGCCGCCCGACAGCGGCATGAAACGCACCCGCTCCAAGGCATCGTGCAGCTCGTCGGCGCTCCGGTGTCCGTAATCGAACGGCACGCCGTTTTCGGCCGGCATGTCTATGTCGCCGAGTTCCGGCTTCAGTTGTGTGCCGGACCGCAACGCCTCCACCTTGTATTTATCGAATACACGGGCGCCTGAATGCACGAAAGCCTCCACGTCGTCGCTGGGATACTCGGCGGCCATCAGCGCGTGGTCGCCGTATTTGGAGCGTTCGGCCACATACCAGTTTATACCCTCCAATGTGGCGCCCTGCTCCCACAGCCACCACAGATAGGCTCCGGGCTGGCGGCGGTCGCTGGTCGAGGTCTCGGCATGGCGGTTGTCGTAAAGCCACTGCGCGAACTCCCCGGGTTTGCGCAGCGGCAGCATATATTGCACTATGTGAAACCACGGCACGAACAGGCACTCGAACTGAGACTCTCCCCGCCGCGCCGCTTCGTATTCGCGATGGAAGAAATTGCCTGTGCCGTTGGCCGTCGATTCATATACTATCATTGTCATAGGTTCGTACAGCACGCCCGAGCAGGCGGAGCGGAGTATCTGCTCCGGCGTCTTGCCCAGCGTGGACTTCCACACGCCCACCTCCGAGCAATGCACCAGGCTGTAGTCGCCGCCGCGGCATGAGTCGGGGCGCTCGGCCGTGCCAACCTTGATCTTGGCGTTGCGCTCGTCTATGCGGAAGATGCTGCGGCTGCGGCCCACGTTGCTGACGTGCAGTTCCTGGCGGTGCTCGCCGGCCTCGTCGGTCAGTCCCTTGACCAGACGGTCGAACATATCCTTGATTTCGTCGGTGCAAGCCGACTGATGCGCTATTATCAGCGAGTTCAGGCTCTTGCATTGCATCAGCTGCAGCCATGCCATGTACAGCTGCACACAAGTGCTTCCGCCCCACTGCCTGGCTTTAAGCAGGATGAGGCGTATGGGCCGACCGCCCTTGCGCATCTTCTCCAGCGCGTCCACCAGCCGTCGCTGAGCATAATTAAGACGGAACGGGATGTCGTCACCGCCATGTTTGTTCTTGATGCGGCCGCGCGTCGCAGCCCAGTAGGCGAAGTCATTGGCGGCACGCTCCTCGTCCTCGGCTCCCTCCAGCCGCGGCTCGGTGTAGATACGAGACACGCGCGTCCTCCGACGCGCGTTCTCCTTCACCATCTTCTTGATGATTTCATTCATAGTGATATACGGTTAGTGATTGTTGATTTCCTGCTTGGTGCCCCGACGCAGTTCGGCATTCCGTTTCATGATGCGCGACACGATGACCATGGCGCTTTCCGGTGTAAGATAGAATTCCGGGGCCTGCGAATTTACGGCTTCAAACACGGCGTCACTGAGATGATGACCGGGATTCTCCTCGCGCCAGGCCATGACACGGCGGCACAATTCCCGGTACATCTTGCTCCGAAGCGGGACCGACTTCCAGTCCTGGTCCTCGCCACGCAGCATCTTTGAGATTACCTCGGCTGCTCGCCGCTCGCTCACCCAGAACCGGCGGCACGGCTGCATCACAGCCCGCGCGTACACATCGGTCATAGACTTGCAGCGTGGATCCATCACCAGACGACGGACAGCGCCCAACAGTTCCTTGTTGCGCGCTTCCGTAAAATCCGATGTCGAACCTGCTTTCTTCATAACGGTAGCAAAGGTACAGCAGCACACTGCCACTTCTCTGCATACCGTTCTTAATATTTGTTAACGGCTACTGGGATGACGACGTCCACGTCGTCAACCTCTGGGCGGTGGGGACACCGCCCCTCCGGTTGTCATCAGAACCGGGTTCCGAAATTGCCTGAATTCTGCCTGAAGCGACCGCCGCCACGACGGCCGCCGTTCTCCTCGAACGGATTGGCGGTCGGATCGAAGTAGTCTTCATCCTCCTCCTCGTTCTCGCCGTATTGCTGGCCTTTCTTCTTGCCGCCGCTCTTCTTGGGCGTCTTGGGCTTGTTCTTCAGCACGGCCTTGGGTTTCTGTGCGTCAATCGGCGTGCCGAACACATCCCAGGTCTCCTCCTTATCCCAGTTCTTCTTGATGTTCACCACCTTGGGATAGTAATATACCAGGTCGGGCTGCAGCCCGGACTCATAGTCTCCGGTGTCGAACTGGCCGTTGCCGTCGTAGTCCTCCACTACCCTGGCATAATATTTTCCGGGGGCGAGGAAGGGGAAGAAGGCCCTGCCGTTCTCCACGGCGGCCAGCCGCAGAGGTTTGTCGGAGGCGTCCAGCAGTTCCACGAATGCCGGTATGCCGGGGTCGAGACCCGTCATATTGAATGTCAGGGTGCAATAGTCGCCGGGCGTGAGTGTCGAGAACTCGGTATTGAACGGCATTGTCGTCTTGCCGTATATATCGGTGCCGGCCACCGAGTCCATCTCCAGCTTATATTTCGCGCCGTAATCCCAGGGATAGTCTATGGTCAGGCTGCGAGGCGCCAGAGTGTCGGCGGCCGTTATCCTGAGACCCTTTGTCAATGGCTCCCATACCGTATCCTTCTGGACCAGCAGATGTATCATCGCCGTGTCAAGACGGGCCAGCGGCGTGGCCGACTCTATCACAAGAGGCTCGTAGACGGCCTGTTTGCTTTCGCCCAGCGACTTGAAGGTGGTGGTGATGCGCGCCAGCGAGTCGGTGGCCGATATCTTCTCCTTTTTCTTCTTCTTTGGCTGAGGCAGTTTCTTCTTGATGAACTTCAAGGTGTCGATCACATCCTGCGGTGCCTTGCCGCGCTCTATGCGACGGTACGACACGGCCATGAAGATCGAGTCGCGGCTTGCCAGCTCCGGATTGAGCCACATAGTGATGGAATCGCGTTCCTCGCGGCTTTCCATCACAGGCATCGGGCCGTCATAGTCCAGGATGCGCATGGCGGGATAGCGCGTGGCCGGCGCGTTCATCTTCAGGAACAGTTTGTTGGAGTCATTGCGCTCGTATTTGGAGGGGAACTGCACTATTCGGTCGGAGACGAACGTGCGGATCAGCACGTCGTTGGGCAGATAGCGCGTGCGCATCCGCTGCTTTACGGTATCAACCTGGCCCAGTTCATCATATAATGTGTCCACGGCCTCCACCAGCTCGGTCGAGGGCGTGACGGCCACGTCATAGAAACCCACCTCCTCGCGGTCGCTGCTGAACATGAAATCACCGTCGGTGTCCATGATGGCGAATACGCGGTAGTCGCCCGGCGCCAGGCCACGGATTATGAAGCGTCCGGTGTCGTCGGCCTTGGCCACGCGCAGCAGCGGCGTCTTCATGAACACGGAGTCGTTCTTCATCACCGAGTCGGGATAGTTGGGATGCACTCCCACCAGGATGCCGGGGCGCGGCTCCAGATCGCGGGCGCCGAACACGCGGCCGGCAATGCGCAGCGAGTCCAGGTCCGGGCCGGTGGAGAACGTGTAGGTGAATCCCTGCAGCTTGTTGTTCTCGTTATTGTCCTCGATGGCATCGGCGAAATCCACCGTATATGTCATGTTGGGCTGCAGGGAGTCGAAGCGTATGGTCACGTTGCGCCCCTGGCTCTGCACGCGGGGCGGACGGCCGGCCGGCGACACCACCACCTTGGAGAAGGCGTCCTTGACGTTGACCAGCTCGTTGAAGGTCAGCGTCATGTCGGTGCGCGTCACGTCGCGCGCCCCCGGCGCCGGATTGGCACGCACCAGATAGGGAGGGTCCTCGTCGCGCGGGCCGCCCGACGGATTGCCCACATTGGCGCAGCCGGCCCAGAACAGACCGCACAGCGCACCCAATACTATATGACTTGCTCGTATTTTCATCTTCTTGTGCACGGGTTTTCACCCTTTTATCCTTTTCGAACGCCAAAAATACATAAAAAGTAGCAGAAAATAAACGGAATTTGTCAATTTTCAACCAAATATTGCCAAAATCTCAAAAATTAGAGGTATATTTGCAAGCTGAAAAAAAGTAACCCGACACTAAATTATCGCGCCGGCCATGCCGGAGCGGTGTTTGTGCCGTGCGTTGACATTTATAAACAACTGTAAATTAAATAAATACAAAATAACAATCAAACAATGCAGAACAAAGGGTTTATAAGCACCATTGCTATTCTGTTGGTTTTGATATGCGGATTTTATCTCAGCTTCTCGATTGTGACGAGCAATTACGAGAAAAAAGCGAAGGAATACGCTGTCCGCATGTCGAAGACCAGCGATGAGACGAGCGATGCCTACAAGCAAAGCCTGAAACAATTTAACGACTCCATCGACAAGGAAAAGGTTTACTTAGGCTACACCTACAGCCAGGTACGCCAGATGGAAGTGGGAATGGGCCTTGACCTCAAGGGCGGTATGAACGTGGTCCTTGAGATATCGGTACCGGACCTGTTGCGTCAGTACGCATCGGGCGACGCACAGCTCAAACAGATAGACGAGGCTATCCGCAAGGCGGAGGCAGCCGGCGCCAGAAGCAACGAGAAGGACTTCATCTCGCGCGTAGCGGCCAACATACAGCCGGGCGCCATGTCGGGACTCTTTGTACGCGAAGGCGAGTTCCTGGGCCAGCTCAAGAGCGGCGCCTCCAACCAGGAGGTGACCGAGGCCCTGCAGAAGCAGGTGGACTCGCAGGTGGACGCAGCCTTCAACATCTTCCGCACACGTATCGACCAGTTCGGCGTCGTATCGCCCAACATCCAGAAGCTGCAGGACAAGAACGGCCAGGTGCTTCTCGAGCTTCCGGGCGTCAAGGAGCCGGAGCGCGTCACCGAGCTGCTGAAGTCCAGCGCCAACCTGGAGTTCTACGAGGTCTACAACTATAACGAGATACAGAACGAGCTGGGCCGTCTGGCACAGCTGCTGGCCAACGACACCGTACAGAGCCAGAACCTGTACGCACTGCTCGGCGGCGTTCAGCGCAGCGGCAGCCCCGTCGTGGGCATGGTCACTCCGGCCAACCGCATGCTGGTCGACTCGCTGATGAACACCGAGACCGCCAAGAAGACCCTCCCCGCCGACCTGACCCTGATGTGGAGCGTGAAGCCCACGGAGTTCCCCCGCACCGACGCCAAGGGCAACGTGATCAAGAAGGCCGACGGCTCCGACATGACCGACGCCTACTGGGAGCTGGTTGCCCTCAAGGGCGACGCAGTGCTGGAGGGCGACGCCATCACTTCGGCAAGCTCCGAGTACGACAACATGCAGGGCAACATGGTCAACATGAAGATGAACGACCGCGGCGCCAAGGACTGGGCCACAATCACCCGCAACAACCTGGGCCGCAGCATCGCCATCGTGCTTGACGAGCATGTATACTCCTTCCCCAACGTCAACAGCGAGATCACCGGCGGCTCGTCGCAGATCACCGGTAACTTCACCCCCGAGGAGGCCAACGACCTCAGCAACGTGCTGAAGAGCGGCAAGATGTCGGCCAAGGTCAACGTAGTGTCCAACAACGTGATCGGCCCGAGCCTCGGCGCCGAGGCCATCCAGATGGGCTTCATCTCGTTCATCGTGGCAATCCTGCTGCTGATGGTGCTGATGGTGGCGTACTACGGCTGGATTCCCGGTCTGGTGGCCAACGTCGGACTGATGCTGAACCTCTACTTCACATTGGGTATCCTCGCCTCGCTGCAGGCCGTGCTGACACTGTCCGGTATCGCCGGTATCGTGCTGGCATTAGGTATGGCGGTCGATGCCAACGTGCTTATCTTCGAGCGTACCAAGGAGGAGCTCAAGACCGGCAAGAAGCTGCGTCAGGCCATCTCCGAGGGTTACTCCAACGCATTCTCGGCCATCTTTGACGGTAACCTCACATCGGTCATCACCGGCGTGATCCTGCTTATCTTCGGTTCGGGCCCCATCAAGGGCTTCGCCACCACGCTGATCATCGGTCTGGTCTGCTCGTTCTTCACCGCAGTGTTCCTGACGCGCATCGCCTTCGACCTGATCACCAAGAACGGCCGCAACGCCAACATGACCTTCACCACCGCGCTGAGCCGCAACTTCCTGTCCAACCCCAAGATCAACTTCCTGGGCCAGTGGAAGGGCGCCGCAGCAGTCTGGGTGGCACTTATCGTGATCGGCATCGCCAGCCTCGCCATCCGCGGCATGAACCAGGGCATCGACTTCTCCGGAGGCCGCAACTATGTAGTGCAGTTCGACAAGAACGTTGACCGCGTAGCCATCGAGAACCGCCTGGGCGAGCTGTTCCAGCAGAAGGCCAACGACAAGACCGTCTCCACTCAGGTCATCACCATCGACAACCCCTCCAAGCTGCGTATCTCCACCAGCTACAAGATCAACACCGAGTCCGAGAACATCGAGGAAGAAATAGCCGACATCCTGTACGAAGGCCTGCAGCCCGAGCTTACCACCAACGGTAAGGTGATGGACCGCAACGCATTCGCCATCGCCGACGAAAGCCAGGGTATCATCTCCGTCCAGAAGGTAGGTCCCTCCATGGCCGACGACATGAAGCGCGACGCATACTGGGCAGTCGGTATCGCACTGGTATGTATGTTCCTGTACATCCTGCTGCGTTTCCACAACGTGGCCTTCTCCATCGGCGCCCTCTCGGCCGTGGCCCTGACATCGTTCCTGATCATCGGATTCTACTCCGTATGCTGGGGCTTCCTGCCCTTCTCGATGGAGGTTGACCAGTCGTTCATCGCCGCCATCCTGACCATCATCGGTTATCAGATCAACGATACCGTGGTTGTGTTCGACCGTGTGCGCGAGATGATGAAGCTCTATCCCAAGGAAGACCGCTTCACCACCTTCAACCGCTCGCTGAACCAGACCTTGAGCCGTACGGTGATGACGTCGTTCTCCACCCTGCTGGTGCTGCTGTGCATCTTCTTCCTGGGCGGCGACACGATCCGTTCGTTCACATTCGCCATGATATTCGGTGTGGTTGCAGGTACATTCTGCTCGCTCTATTGCGCCGCCCCGATCGCTTACCGCGTGATGAACGCATTCGGCAACAAGAAAAAGAACCAGACCCCCGACGGCAAGCCCGCCCTGCAGGGCAACCGCCGCTTCTCCTGATCCGGTCTGTAACCTATAATCAAAGCGTGCCTGACTTCGGTCCGGCACGCTTTTTTTAATTTTTATGGCGAAATATTTCCTCAATTGTCAAAAGTTGTGTAAATTTGCGAAATTAGACGCGGTACCCTGTTTTGAGTACTGCTCTGATTACGCGAAATTACGTTGACCCAACCCGAAATCAACATATAAAAACAAACAAATAATACAGAACATCTATGTGGTTATTCAACTCATCCGTAGGACGTAAGTTTGTGATGGCCCTGACGGGCGCATTCCTGATCGTCTTCGTAACCTTCCACTGTCTGATGAACGCTGTCGCCATCGTATGGCCCGCCGCCTACAACTCCATCTGCGAGTTCTTAGGCGCCAACTGGTATGCGCTGATCGGCTCCCTCGTCATCGCAGTGTTCGTAGTTCTCCACATCGTGTACGCCTCCATTCTGACCATTCAGAACCAGAAGGCACGCGGCAAGCAGGCATACGCCGTATCGAAGCGTCCTGCCACAGTGGAGTGGTCCAGCAAGAACATGTACGTTCTTGGCGTCGTAGTGCTGGCGTTCCTCGCAGTGCACCTTATCCAGTTCTGGGCAAAGATGCAGCTTCAGGAGGTGCGCGGCGTCGACACCGAGTTCCCGCCGGCCGCCGGCACGCTGTTCCTGCAGCTCGCTTTCGAGCAGCCCTGGACCCTTATCGTTTACGCCATCGGCTTCATCGCCCTCTGGTTCCACCTCAACCACGGCTTCTGGTCGATGTTCCAGTCGGTGGGCTGGGACAACTCCGTTTGGATGCCCCGCCTCAAGAAGATCAGCTGCTGGTGGGTTTCCATCGTGATCCTCCTGTTCCTGGCCGAGGGAGTCGTATTCACCGTACGCGCCCACGACAAATACTATCTGAAGAACGAGACTTTGCGCTCGCAGTATAAGGATATGATCGTGCCCATGATCGAGAAGGACTTCGGTCCCGACGCCGCACAGCTCAGCATGAACATCAAGCTCAGCCCCTACGAGAACGTATCGATGGGCCTGCGTCAGATGAACCAGCAGATGAGCCAGCAGGTTGAGCAGCTCAAGAGCCCCGAGGGACAGCAGTACATGCAGTCCAACCCCGATGCCAAGGACCAGCTCGAGAAACTGGAGAAGCAGCAGAAATGCGTTGAAAACGCCGTCAAGCTGTTCGACTACCTCGAAAGCGCCGACAACAAACCCGCAACCAACATGATGCCCGCCCAGGGCCAACCCTATTAACTATTCCAAGCATTATGGATCAAAACGTAAAAGTAATGGCCCCGGCCGACTCCAAGATACCGGAGGGACCCGTAGCTGAGAAATGGACCAACTACAAGGCACATCAGAAGTTGGTCAATCCGGCCAACAAGCGCCGTCTTGACATCATAGTTGTGGGCACAGGTCTGGCAGGTGCATCCGCAGCCTCCACGCTGGCCGAGCTCGGCTTCAACGTGCTGAACTTCTGCATCCAGGACAGCCCCCGCCGCGCTCATTCCATCGCGGCACAGGGCGGTATCAACGCAGCAAAGAACTATCAGAACGACGGCGACTCCGTCTACCGTCTGTTCTATGACACCGTCAAGGGCGGCGACTACCGCGCCCGCGAAGCCAACGTGTACCGTCTGGCCGAGGTGTCGAACAACATCATCGACCAGTGCGTGGCACAGGGCGTACCCTTCGCCCGCGAGTACGGCGGCCTGCTGGCCAACCGCTCGTTCGGCGGCGCTCAGGTTTCGCGTACGTTCTATGCCAAGGGTCAGACCGGCCAGCAGCTGCTGCTCGGCGCCTACTCCAGCCTGAACCGTCAGATCCAGGCCGGCAAGGTCAAGAGCTACAACCGCTACGAGATGCACGAGCTGGTGCTGATCAAGGACAAGGACGGCGTGGAGCGCGCACGAGGCATCATCGCCAAGAACCTGGTGACAGGCAAGTTCGAGCGCTTCGCCGCTCACGCAGTGGTTATCGCCACCGGCGGATACGGCAACACCTACTTCCTCTCCACCAACGCCATGGGCTGCAACTGCTCGGCCGCCATGGCATGCTACCGCAAGGGCGCATACTTCGCCAACCCCGCTTACGTGCAGATTCACCCCACGTGTATCCCCGTTCACGGCGACAAGCAGTCCAAGCTGACCCTGATGTCGGAGTCGCTGCGTAACGACGGCCGCATCTGGGTGCCCAAGAACATCGAGGACGCCAGGAAGCTGCAGAGCGGCGAAATCAAGGGAAGCGACATCCCCGAACAGGACCGCGACTACTATCTGGAGCGCCGCTATCCGGCATTCGGCAACCTGGTGCCCCGTGACGTGGCATCGCGCGCCGCCAAGGAGCGCTGCGACGCCGGCTACGGTGTCAACAACACCGGTCTGGCCGTGTTCCTCGACTTCTCCGAGGCCATCAACCGTCTCGGCATCGATGTGGTGCGTCAGCGTTACGGCAACCTCTTCGACATGTACGAGGAGATCACCGACGTCAACCCCGGCGAGTTCGCCTGCGAGGTGGACGGCGTGAAGTACTATAACCCCATGATGATCTATCCCGCCATCCACTACACCATGGGCGGCATCTGGGTGGACTATGAGCTGCAGACCAGCATCAAGGGTCTGTTCGCCATCGGCGAGTGCAACTTCTCCGACCACGGCGCCAACCGTCTGGGCGCATCCGCTCTGATGCAGGGTCTGGCCGACGGTTACTTCGTGCTCCCCTACACCATCCAGAACTACCTGAGCGACCAGATCACCGTTCCTCACTTCAAGACCGACACCCCCGAGTTCGACGCCGCACAGGCCAAGTGCGAGGCCGAGGAGGAGAAGCTGATGAACATCAAGGGCCACCGCTCGGTAGACTCCATCCACAAGGAACTGGGCCACATCATGTGGGAATACGTGGGTATGGCCCGCGACAAGGAAGGTCTGGAGAAGGCCATCGGCGAGCTGAAGAACCTGCGCAAGACTTTCGAGACCGAGCTGTTCATCCCGGGCGTTGCCGGCGACGGCATGAACGTGGAGCTGGACAAGGCGTTCCGTCTCCAGGACTTCATCACCATGGGCGAGCTCATCGCTTACGACGCGCTGAACCGCAACGAGTCCTGCGGCGGACACTTCCGCACCGAGTATCAGACCGAAGAGGGCGAGGCCAAGCGTGACGACAAGGACTACTTCTACGTAGCATGCTGGGCTTACGAGGGCAGCGACAACAAGGCCCCCGAACTCATCATGGAGCCCCTCGAATACGAAGCAATCAAAGTGCAGACCCGTAACTATAAGTCATAAGAGAAGATGGAAGACAATATAATGAAAGTAAACCTTCGGGTCTGGCGTCAGCGCGGTCCCAAGGAAAAGGGAGAATTCGTGACATACACCGATGTCGAGACCACTCCCGACACATCGTTCCTGGAGACCCTCGACATTCTGAACGAGCGTCTGATTGAGAACGGCGAGGAGCCCATAGTGTTCGACCACGACTGCCGCGAGGGCATCTGCGGCATGTGCTCGCTCTATATCAACGGTCATCCCCACGGCCCGGCCACCGGCGCCACCACCTGCCAGCTCTACATGCGTCGCTTCGCCAACGGCGAGACCATCACCGTCGAGCCCTGGCGTTCGGCCGCGTTCCCCGTCATCAAGGACCTGATGGTAGACCGCAACGCATTCGACAAGATCCAGCAGGCCGGCGGTTACGTATCGTTCAACTGCGGCGGCGCCCAGGATGCCAACGACCTGCCCATCTCCAAGGTGCAGGCCGACGAGGCTATGGATTCCGCCAGCTGCATCGGATGCGGCGCCTGCGTCGCTGCCTGCAAGAACGGTTCCGCAATGCTGTTCGTCAGCGCCAAGATCTCCCAGCTGTCACGTCTGCCCCAGGGCGCCGTCGAGAAATATCGCCGCGCAATGGCTATGGTGTCCAAGATGGACGAGCTCGGTTTCGGAAACTGCACCAACACCGGTGCCTGCTCCGCCGAGTGCCCCAAGAACATCAAGATGGCAAACATCGCGCGCATGAACCGCGAGTTCATCGCTGCCAAGTTCCGCAAATAACCGGTCGCAACGCGACCCACACACGAGGGCGTGCCTTACGGCGCGCCCTCTATTATTTATCGGGATTTATCGGGATTTTATCGGGATTAATCGAGCTAATCGGGATGATTCCCGATTTTCGGGGATAGTTATCTTTTTGACACTTTTTTTGCATTATAAATAATATTTTGCTAAATTTGTCAGCGTTTCTATGCTATAACAGTTTTTCAATTGATAATTATCATATATGAGACATTCCATACTATCCTGCGCCGTATTGTCGGCAGCGTTGATGTGCGGGCTGTCGGCACAGGCCGTTCCGGCGAAGCCGGGCGTGCTTAAGGTGACGGCCGCCGACGGGACCACGCTTTCCGTACGCCTTGTGGGCGACGAATACTTCCACCAGTACTTCACCGAAGACGGCTACCCTCTCACGGAGGTGGACGGTAACTTCTATTACTGCGACTACACCGCGCAGGGCAAGCTTGTAAACTCGGGCATCAAGGCCACTGAGCTTGCCCGACGCGACAGCAAGTCGACGGCATTTCTGAAAAAGGTAAGCCTTTCGGATGTGGGCGAACGCGTAAAGGCATACGCCGGGACGCTCCCGCGCCGCGAGCGCTTCGCCTCTCAGGCCGGCTCCCCGATGAAATCGGCTCCGGCTCATGAGGCCGACTCCAACGACGGGCCTCCGTACGAGAGAGGATACGGCCTCTTCCCCGACCTGCGCTTCCCCGCATACGGCAACCAGAAGGCCATCGTCATCCTGGTGGAATATCAGGATACCAAGTTCAAGCTTGATGACCCGCACGATTATTTCTCGCGCATGCTCAATCAGACCGGATTCAACGACTACGGTGGTACGGGATGCGCCAAGGAATATTTCAGCCTCAACTCGGGTGGCAACTTCAACTGCGACTTCGACGTGTTCGGCCCCATCACGCTGAGCAAGAACATGAGCTATTACGGCGGCAACGGCTATGGCGGCGACGACCAGCATCCGGCCGACATGGTGAAGGAAGCCTGTGAGCAACTCGACGATCAGATCGACTTCACGGAGTATGACCGCAACCATGACGGGACCGTCGACAATATCTTTATCTTCTACGCCGGCCGGGGCGAGGCCTCGGGTGGCTCGGCCGACACGGTATGGCCCCACAGCTGGAATATGTCTTCGGCCGGCTATCCCAACCTGTACTTCGACGGCGTACGCATCTACACCTACGGCTGCTCCAACGAATGGGAAGGCAGCCGCCCCGACGGCGTCGGCACGTTCATCCACGAATTCAGCCACGTGATGGGTCTTCCGGACCTGTATGCCACCCGTTACACCAGTTCGTTCACGCCCGGAGCATGGAGCGCGCTGGACTATGGTCCCTACAACAACGACGGCATGACGCCTCCCCTTTACAGCGCGTTCGAACGTTACGCGCTCGGATGGATGGAGCCCAAGGAGATCAAGGATCCGGCCAATGCGTTCCTGCCTCCCATCTCAGAGAATGTGGCCGGTGTGATCCGCACCCCCAAGGACACGGAGTTCTTCCTGGTCGAGAACCGCCAGCAGCAAGGCTGGGACGCCTACATTCCCGGCCACGGGATGCTGGTATGGCATGTGGACTACGACGACTATACCTGGACCCGCAACGAAGTGAACAATACGCCGAGCCACCAGTATGTGGACATCGAGGAGGCCGACGGCACCCAGACCGACTACTCGCGCGACGGCGATGCATTCCCGGGCGCTTCCAACGTCACTGAGTTCACTGCCGACACACGTCCGGCCATGAAGACCTGGAACGGCACGGCAATCGACGCGCCTCTCACCGACATCCAGGAAATAGACGGCAACATCCGCTTCAAGATCAGCGGCGGCAGCATCGACCTGCCCGCTCCGCAGACCATGAATCCCACCGACATCACCCCCTACGGATTCACCGCGAAATGGAAGGGAAGTGCCGTGTACAACACCTTGCTTTCCGTGTTCACCGCCAACGGTGACAAGCGCAATTATGTGGAAGGCTACAACATGCGGAACATGGAGAAGGCCTCGCAGTGCGTCATCGAGGACCTGAAGCCCTCCACCATTTATTACTATACCGTCACCTATACCGACGGCTGGGGTATGTCGGAGGAGTCCGCACCTGTCAAAGTCACGACCGCCGACCTGAACATTACGTTCTTCGCACCCGTCGCACTCGCCGCCACCGATGTCGAGTCCGATTCGTTCACCGCCAACTGGGAGAGCCTCAAGGACGCCGACTCGTACACCGTTTCGGTCTACACCAAGAAGCTCGGCGACCCGCTGGAGCAGGTGGTTGACTTCACCGGCGGCATCGCAGGCATGCCCGAGGGATGGAAGTCCACATCCGGATCCACATATTCGATGAAGACATATTCGGGCAACGAAATACCCTCGCTGCGCATGGCCAAGAGCGGCGACACGCTCACCAGCCCCGAGTATCCCGACGGCGTGTCCAAGGTATCCTACTGGGTATATGGCGCCAACACCGGCGACAAGGACGAGGTACGTCTCTACGGCTACACCAACGGCAAGTGGCTGGAAATCCGTCACGACCTGGTTCCGCGCTCCAACGGCAAGACACTGACCGCCGAAAACATTCCCGCCGGAACGACACGCATCCGCATCGACTTCATCCGCGAGGGCAAGAACGGTTCGCTCGCGCTCGACGACGTGGTGGTTTACTACGGCAACGCGGCCGAGCCGGAGTATCTGGCAGGGCTCCGCAACAAGAACGTCGGCTCCGACCTTACTCTCAAGGTGACCGGCCTGCAGCCTCTGACCGCATACTATTACAAGGTCACCGGACATGACGGCAATCTCGTGTCGAAGGAAAGCAACGAGATCGGCGTCAACACTGCCGAAGGCTCGGGCAACTCGGGCATCATCGGAGTGACCGAAGCCAAAGACGGCTTCAAGGTATCGGGCCGCAAGGCATACGCCCAGGGCCGCATCACGGTCTACGACCTGGCAGGCCGCGCCGTAGCCGCCGGCACCGACGCAGTCGACCTCCCCTCCGCCGGATGCTACATCATCCGCACTCAGAACGGCACACACAAGGTCATCGTGAAGTAAAGACACGCGACTATTAACTGCAGGCAGCCTTGCGGCTGGCTGCAGTACCAAGGTTTACATCGGATAGAATATTACTTGTCTCAAAAGGAGATAGGATGTTAATCGGGACATCTCGTGACGAGGTCGCCCCGGACTGGATAAACAATTACAAATCAACGTTTAACTAACCCAAAGTAATCATGAGAAAACTGACCATGATTGGTCTGTCTCTGATACTTGGCGTTGGAGCATTCGCTCAGGCGCAGCTACAGCCCACCAAGGCCCGAAAGCTGAGCGCATCCTCCAAAGCCAGGACAGAACGGACCGTTTCTCTGAAATTGCCGGTGCGTGACAACGCCCTTACCGTCGAGACCTCGGCTGTTCCCGGACTGGTAGAGAAGAAGAGTGGCACCACACGGGCATTGATGCCGACAGCGCCTGCCAAATCAAAGGCCAAGGCCCCTGTCACAACCGACAACCTCTTTGCCGGAGTCCTTACGCCTGCGGCACAGCGCGGCGTCATAAAAGTCAATCCGGCCACAGGCGCCGTAACGCGCCTCTTCTCCAGCTCGGCCGTACACGGTCTCGGTGTGAATCCCGACCTGAAGGAAATCTACACCGTGGAGTATATCCAGAGCGGCTCCAATGTAAGCGACCTATACTATCGCGCTTACGACCTGAACACCGGCACCGTAAAGAGACAAGTGGAAATCTCCACAAACGAGCAGTTGGGCAATATGCCTCAGCGCAGCGCTTACAATCCGCGTGAAAACGCCATCTACGGTTATGCCATCAACGGATGGGTGAAACTGGACTGCAACACGCTCGAAAGCACCGCAATAATCGCTTCCGACGTATTCCCCTTTGCCCTGACCTACAACAGCAAGACCGACAAGTTCATGGCCCTGGCCAACACCACTGAAGGTATGGTGATAGCCACTGTGGACGCAGCCACCGGCAATCTGAGCAATCCCGAACTGATCGCAGGTCTCAGGACGCAGTATCTCGGTGGGTTCGCCTATGACTACATCAGCGACAGCTACCTGTTCAACCTGCACGACGGCACAAGGACATCGACGCTTCTTTCCATCGACGCCACCACCAAAGCCGTGACGACAGTATGCCGCATCAATGGCGCGCCCCAGACCGGTTGCCTCTATGTCGACGAGGTCCGCGCGGCTGATCCTCTGGCCCCCGCCACTCCCAAATTCGGAACGGCATCCTTCCCCGACGGATCGCTCACCGGTACCGTTACATTCGTAATGCCGACCAAGACAGCCGACAAGGTTGAGGCATCAGACCTCACCGGCCAGCTGACTTATGTCATCAAGGCCGACGGCGAGCAGATTGCAACAGGCTCGGCCGCTCCCGGCGCCGAGGTTACCGCCAATTATACCGCCACAGCTTCCGGCGAGGTGACCTTCTCTTGCTCCGCCGCCAAAGACAACCACACCGGCAAAGCCGGCATGGAAACGGTTTATATCGGCAACGATACTCCCACCGCTCCCGCAAATGTCAGGCTGACACCCGTCACCGTGACTTGGGATCCGGTCACCACCGGTATCCACAACGGTTATGTAGATCCCTCCAAGGTGACATACAACGTGACGATCAACGGCAACCAGGTCGCCGACGGCATCTCCGCGACATCCTGTCCCACCAACCTGCCGGTCAATGCCGAGATGACCAACTACGTGGCCAAGGTTACCGCCACGTTCAACGGTCTGACCGGTCCTGAAGGAACATCCAACGACGTGATGTTCGGACAGCCCTACAGCGAGCCGATGCGTCTCGATCCCACTCCTGCCGAAGCCCGTCTGTTCACCATTGTCGACAACAACAACGACCGTCAGAAATGGACGTACAGTGCCGCCGACAGTACCTTCTCCATCCGTTACAGTTCCACCGCTCAGATGGACGACTACCTGATCCTGCCTCCGGTCATGATCAAGGACATCAGCAAGCTGCACCACTTCTCGTTCGACGCCTGGGCTGCAAGCTCTGTCTACGAGGAGGCCGTGGAAGTATGGATCGGCCGGGAACCTACCGCCGCCGGCATGACCACCAAGGTAATGGACCGCACCGTGATCGACTGGCGTGATTCTGACAAGAAGAACCTTGGCTGCGACTTCATCATCCCCGAGGCCGGACAATGGTATATCGCCATCAAGGGTGTTTCCGAACCCGACCTGCTTAGAATATATGTCAATAACTTCGCACTCGAATTGTCCGACATCTCCTCCAAGGGTCCCGGCATCGTCGAGAACGTGACCGTGACACCCGGCGCACAGGGTGCCCTTAATGCCACCGTCAGATTCAACCTTCCCACCAAGGCAAACGACGGCAGCGCACTCACCGGCGAGGTAGAGGCTACTGTCGAGACCGACGTGGACTATAAGACCGTGACAGGTGCTCCCGGAGCCGAGGTATCAGCCGAGGTCATGACCTTACAGGGTGACAACGACATCATCATCCAGACCATGCAGGGGGATGCCCTCGGTTTCTCGGTAACAGTCACCGCTTATACCGGAGTCGTGGCACCCGCAGCCGTCACCAACATGACACTGACCGCCAACGAGTCCAACTATGGCATCTACGCCAGATATGACGCTCCCGAAGAGGGCATCAACGGCGGTTACATCAACAAGAATGAACTGACCTACGCACTGTTCCAGAACCAGCCCATCGACCTGGGATGGCTCGGCACCTACGACAACTGGGTCAAGATCGCCGACTTGGGCACTCTCACCGAACTCGACGCCGATCTCCTTGACGAAGGCGCCACCCTCGGAGTATATGAGTTAGGAATCGCAGCCGAGAATGTGGCGGGAACCGGCGAGCTGCTGTACAGCAGCATGACCCTCGGCGAGCCTTACGCCCTGCCCGTTATCGAGAACTTCAACACCGGCAACGCCGACATCCAGCCCATCATGTTCAACACCGCAGGCGGCATGGATATCATGGGCCTCGACACCGCCGAGACCTGGGCCGACGTAATCCAGACACCCGCCGACCTGGCCGAAATCAATCCCGCCTTCGGCAACGGCGGATCTGCAGTCGTAGCCACCGGCCTCAACGATGCCTACGGCTATCTGTTCCTCCCCCCGATGTCTACCAAGGGTGCCAACAAGGCTTCCTTACAGCTCAACTACTATGTAGGCGCTGCCCGGAACGTGACCGTTTACGCTCAGGCATTCGGCGTGGAGATGGAGGAAATCTTCAATGAGTCGTACCTCTATGGATTCCCCGACGGATTCCAGACCATGACCATCGAACTGCCCGCCAAGTTCCAGAACAAAGGCTGGGTAAGCTTTACCGTACGCATCGACTTCTCCGACGAGAAGCAGTACTTCGTATGGAACGGCTATAAGCTGGTCAACATGGTGCAGAAAGACATGGTGGCTCTTGACGTCAAGGCTCCCGTACGCGTTGCCAACGGCGCCGAATACAATGTCACCGTTGACGTTGCCAACTATGGCATCAGCGCCGCTACCGACTACTCAGTCGAGCTCTATGCCAACGGCGACAAGGTAGCCGAGAAAGCCGGCGCGGAACTGGCACCGTATGCCGAGGGACAGGTTGTGTTCGCACAGACCATGTCGCCCGTCGCCGCCGAACCCGTCGAGTACTATGCAGTGCTTGTACAGGCCGGTGATGCAAACACCGACAACAACGAGACCGCGACCGTTACGGTAACTCCCAGGGAGTCCAGACTGCCGGGTGCCACCGAACTGACCGCCGCCGACAGCGACAATGCAGTGGCTCTGACATGGAACGAGCCCGACATGACTGTCAAGGTTCCCGAGCCCGTCACCTATGACTTCGAGGATGGCGACGCATTCGCCGCCGAATATGGCGACTGGATTTTCGTTGACGTCGATGACTCGCCTGTAGGCGGCATTCAGAATATGGATATTCCCGGCATCGCAGGCGGCCAGACCAAGGGTAGCTTCTGGATCTGGGATCAGGACGTTTTAGGCGCCGGCAACAAGACCTTCGAGGCTCACAGCGGCTCGAAGTATCTGTTCTCCATGTTCCGTTACGACGACGGCCAGGCCGATGACTGGGCTATTTCGCCCGAACTCGCCGGCGACGCACAGACCGTTTCCTTCTGGGCAAAGAGCTACTCTGCAGAGTATCCCGAGACTATCGAGGTTCTCTACAGCACCGGAAGCACCGATCCCAAGGACTTCCAGGTTATCGAAGGCTCTGCTGTGGCATCCGTTCCCAACGAATGGACTGAATACACCGTCGAGCTGCCTGAGGGCGCCACACGCTTCGCCATCCGCAGCTACGCTTCCGGCAGCTTCATGCTGATGGTGGACGATGTCACCCTAACCCCGGCTCCCGCATTTACAAGCGAGACATCGCTGATGGGTTACGATGTATACCGCGACGGCGTGAAACTGAACGAGGCTCCGGTCGAGAACACGGCTTACGCCGATACCGACGTAGTGAAGGGCACCGAATACAGTTATGTTGTGGTCGCCCTGTACAACGAAGGTGCCGGAAGCCTGTCCAACACCGCCACTATCGTTTACGGTCAGTCGGGTCTTGACAGTCTCGAGGCCTCACAGGCTATCGCCACCGGCAAGAACCTGATCGTGGTTCGAGGCTTCGAGGGCCAGACCGTGACCGTCAGCACCGCCGACGGTAAGGTAGTTGCCAACGGCAAGGCCGATTCCGACCGCGAGACCATCTCCGTTCCCGCCGGTGTCTACGTAGTGAAGGCCGGCGACAAGAGCGCCAAGGTCATCGTGAAGTGATCCGACACTGATTGAATCCGCAACGGTGTACTATACTGTGACGATACATGAATCCGCAACGGTGTAGGGACGTGCCTTTGGCACGTGGCAATGCACCAAATTGCTCCGAATTGACAAGGCTCCGCCACCCGGCGGGGCCTTTTTTAGTAGCTTTTACCTTTGCAGACGAATTCTCCGTTAACATATTCCTCGGAGATTGTTAAAATTAGACAGAGGCAGTAAACATCGTTAGTAGCTTGCCTTAAAGGGCCATCCCGCGTTATAGTCTGCCTCTGTCTTTCGTTGAACACGTCAAACTAGATTTCTAGACCTCTATGTCTACTAAAAGTTTTGGATGCATTCAACGCTTATCATTAACTTCATCTGCAAAGATATGAAAGATTTGTCAATCTTACAACATTTCGTCGGGTGTGATATTTCAAAAGACACACTCGATTTCGCGCTCTACGAGCGCGGAAAGGACTACCGTACGTTCGAGCATATCCAGGTCCCCAACTCGCCGGATGGCTTCAAGACCATGCGGAAATGGCTGAGAACCTTGAAGGTACGTATGAAGGATGCGGTGATAGCGATGGAACATACCGGATCTTACTCCATGGCGTTGTCCGAATGGTGTTTCGGGAAAGGCATCACGTTCGTAATGCTACATCCTCTTGATGTCAGGAACTACGGAGGAACATCCCGGAACAAGACCGACAAGGCGGACTCACAGTTCATCGCGGACTACGCCTATACCATGCGGGAAAAACTCAAGCCCTCCGTTCCGGAGTCCGCCAACATCAAGCAGCTGCGCCAGCTGCGTAACGAACGACAGCTGGCCGTTCGCTCGCGCACGGCATACATAAACCTGCTGAAATCCATGCCGGACAATGTTGACACAAGGCGCATCGAAAAGATAATAAAGGAGTTCGAGGCTCAGATCAAACAGATTGAGTCTGAAATGAACACTGTTATAAGCCGCGATAAGGCGATACTCGCCAACTACGACCTGTTGCTCTCCATCCCCGGCATCGGCCTTGTCAACGCCGTGACCACGATAATCGCGACAGGCAATTTCACTCGTTTCCAGACCGCTCGCCAGTATGCCAAGTTCTCTTGTGTGGCACCGCTCTCCCGACAGTCCGGCACTTCCGTTGCCAAAGGAGATCATGTGTCCAAGGCCGGCCATAACGAGATAAAGTCCGTTCTTACCGAGGGTGCTCGCAGTGCCATCACCCATGACAGCCAGATCAGGGCATACTATGAAAGAAAAAAATCCGAGGGCAAGTGCCATGGATGTATACTCAACGCGGTAAAATTCAAGCTCATATGCAGAATGTTTGCCGTAGTCTCGCGTCAACGGCCCTATGTGGACGTCGAAGCGTACAGGAGCAGAACCGTCAAGTCGGCTGATAGCGCGTAGTCTTGTTCCTGAAAATCATTCCTCTCTCCTTCTGGAGGGGGGAGCCCCAGCGGCGGGGGCGGCCTAAACCGCCCCCAGGAGCGTAATGGGGAAGTAACCGACTTATCATAATTTAACGGATCCTTGGATGATGGATTGATAAATCCTGTATCTGCGGGTCAAGTCTATCATATGCTCGTCCAAAACAAAATGTTAAATGTTAAAAAACTCTGATTTCATAGGATTTTAACATTTCTCGCTTGCGAGAGTCCTAGATTTCGCAGGCTGTCCACAGACGCGCAGTTAGTAGGCTGTCCCAGCCGCGCATCAACTCGGACAAAATGCCGATCAATAATAGTAGCGCAGGCTGTCCCAGCCGCGCATAGAAACGGACAAAAGGCCTATTGAAATTTTATAATAAGGACTTTGGTCATTTTCTATGCGCGGCTGGGGACAGCCCGCGCTACTCCCGCCTGCTACTAATTGCGCAGAGGGACAGATCAAACCTCCAAACTCCGCCATTATTTTCTGACAATCAGAACAATAATTAAACACATCGTGGCGTTGCATGAAAAAAGAAGCCATGGAAATCCATTTCGTCAACAAGTCTCTTCATATTGATATTCATAATAACGATCTTCCTCATTGGCAACAGAATGACGCCGTGATGTTCCTGACTTGCCGATTAGCTGATTCACTCCCCCAATCTAAACTTGCCGAATATCGTGACCTTATTGAACGCTTTGATCATCATTTCAATGATATGACCGGGCAAAGTGTTGACGAACATCGACGATTGCAGGAACAAGCCGCCGAGAGAATCCAGCAATGGCTCGATGCCGGTATGGGGAGCTGCATACTTCGCTCAACTAAAGTACGGAATATTGTATCTGATTCACTAAAATATATTGACGGCAGGACAATACATATTTACGCTTACGTCATTATGCCAAACCATTTACATATTCTACTTTCACCATTAGATGGTACCCCTATTACCGACACGTTCGAGAATCTTAAAAAATTCATGACCCGCAAGATTAACAAGATGACGGGACGAAGGGATAAGATCTGGCAAAAACATCATTTCGACACACTTGTGCGCGATCGTCAGGATTTCGATGAAACTGTAATGTACATTATTCAGAATCCTAAGCATCTGCCTGAAACAGACTACACATTGTATGTCGAGCCTGCAATCCTTGAAATGCTCCGCGAACATTAGTAGCGCGGGCTGTCCCCAGCCGCGCAGTTAGTAGCGGCTGTCCCAGCCGCGCACAGAAAATGACCAAAGTCCTTATGATTAATTTCAATAGGCATTTTGTCCGAGTTGATGCGCGGCTGGGGACAGCCTGCGCTACTATTTTTCAATAGGAATTTTATCCGTTTCCTTGCGCGGCTGGGGACAGCCCGCGCTACTATCTGTCTCTTATACACATCTCCGAGCCCACGAGACTAGCGCTCA
>UQMZ01000012.1 GCA_900542185.1 uncultured Bacteroidales bacterium | reverse complement strand
TTGCATGTGTTAAGCCTGCCGCTAGCGTTCATCCTGAGCCAGGATCAAACTCTCCGCTGTTTATATTGTTTTCTTTTCCTTCAATATAACGAATTATTGTTTGGCCTGGCCTTCCTTATATTTTGTTAGGAATTGTACGGGATAACTATGTATCCCTTGTACTCTCAAAACAACTTCTTACGCTGCTCTGTCTTGTGGCAAAATGTCATTGTTCTCCTTGCGGTTCCAAGGGTGTTGCCCCCGAAACGCGAATGCAAAATTAGTACGTTTTTCTCCCCTTGTCAAGTCCCCGCACGATATTTTTTCTAAATTCCTTTACTTATCCGTTTAAGTCGTTGATAGTCCGAGGAATCAATAAATGTTAAATTGTGTTTGGTTTTGTTAATATCAGAACTGGAAATAGATAAACGGCGCTACTTCCTCCGACATGAACTCTATTACAAGCTGCACGACCAGTATGAAAGCGATGAGCTTCACAATCCATGGGGACTTGACGAACAACAATTGACATTTGTCAGCAATGCTCTGCGGCACGAAGTGGAATGCTATCAGACACAGCATCATGATACACCACACCATCCGGGCCTGGAAAAATTGCGGAAACTGGTTCCACTGGAAGTCAACAAAAATGTTTTGGATAATCAACACAGAGTCCTGGAACGAGGCAGCACGAAAGAATACCCACAACAACGACACATATATAAATGTAATCAGCCAGCTAACGAAAATAGTGAACCAGTTGTCGGGGATTTTGGCAAGCACCGGTTTGCACATCTTGTGAACGGCGAGTCCTACCCCATGCATAGCGCCCCAGAATACGAACTTCCATGCTGCACCATGCCACAGACCGCCTATAAGCATGGTCAGGAAATTGTTGATGTACGTACGTACGGTACCCTTTCTGTTTCCGCCCAATGGAATATATACATAATCACGCAGCCATGAAGACAGTGATATGTGCCATCTGCGCCAGAATTCCGTCAGGTTCCGGCTCTGATAGGGAGAATCGAAGTTGATGCCGAGTTTGAAACCCATAATCAGCGCTATACCTATGGCCATATCCGAGTATCCGGAGAAGTCGCAGTATATCTGCATGGTGTAGCCTAAAACACCCATCAGGGTCTGCACTCCGGAATAAAGAGTCGGCTCGTTGAATATAAGGTCATTGTATTGCGCGATGTAATCGGCAATCAAGGCCTTTTTGATCACTCCGCACATTATGAGCCACAGGCCTGCCCAGATTTCATCGGATGTTGCCCGGCGGTTTTCCTTAAGCTGAGGCAGAAAATAATCGGCCCGTACAATAGGACCGGCAACCAACGCTGGGAAAAATGACAGGAAGAATATATAATCGAGCCATGATTCCGTGGGTTCTATCTTCCGTTTATACACATCCACCACATAGCTGATGGACTGGAACGTATAGAACGAAATGCCGACAGGCAGAATTATGTCGAGAGGCTGGAAATTTCCCTGCACCATCTGGTTCCAGTTCCATAGAAAGAAATTGGCATACTTGAAATATCCTAATATGGACAAGGAAAGAATGATTGAAAACCACATCAGCGTTTTACGCGCCGATTTGCCTTTCAGCTTTCCCATCCATTTTGCCACGGACCAGTCTATCAGCGACGTGGCCATCAACATCAGGAAGAAAAGGCCGGAAGATTTATAATAGAAATATAATGAGAACAGCACGACAAAGAGTGTCATGCGCAGCTTGTTCTTCTTCAGCAAGGCGTAAACGGGCAGAAACAGGATGAACAGCACCCAGAACAGACCGCTTGAAAACAGCATCGGAGCCGTGGAATCGTAGGCGAACGCCTGTCCGAAATTGTTCAGAGCCAGCTCGGCGTTGTCGAGCAAAGTGGCCCATGTCATATTCACGACATCTTCCATCACTTGAATTTATTATTTGTTCAGAGCTTTAAGGAAAACGATATTTGGATTTGCCTTTCCGATTGAATCGGCCGGCACGTTTGCCACGAAGGGATGAGCCGATTCAGGCAACCATCGCATAATGGAATCTATCCACAATGCTGAAGACTTTCGTGTAGGATGGATGTGATCGGCCTTCCGGTCGAAATGCATACCTTCCGACCGGAAGAAACTTCCCGGCTTACAGGTAGCCTGCAACAGATCGTTGATGCCGGAATCCTTCTGCCAGTTAGGAGGTCCAATCCACACATACGGAATAGTGTCGATTACTTCCAATATTTTCTTGATATAGGGCAACCGTGATCGGGGATCCTTGAAATAAAGTTCGTTACTTCCAAGCGAAATAAAAATCTGCGTAGGCTTGTACCTTGCAATCTGATTGGCCAGGGTGTCATAGTCTGCCCATATCTTGGTATTGCTGGAATCCCAGTTTACGGAATGAATGGTGTGACCGTTGGCCTTTGCATACTGTGCGAGGCGAAGGGCGAGGTTCCACGTCATGGAATCACCGAATATAAACAATGACTGAGGCAAAGAATCCGTCTCGGCCTTGACCTGGACAACTGTATCGCTGGGCATCGCCAGTGAGTCTCCTGACATGCAATCGGATTCATTGGCAAACAAAGTCTTGTCGAACGGAGCTTTCTTTACGGTATAATCACCTATGACAATATCATCGGAGAAAGCCACCACGAAAATAACAGCAAGTGCTGTGGCAAGCAATAGCCACAAACCGGAATAGTTCTTAAACATTTACGTTCAGCCCCGACATGGGCTTCATGACAACAGGGTTATTGAAGCGGTGCCATCCATGTTGCGCACTGGCACCGATGTTTTCTTTATTGTTACAGCAAGATTCTGAATCCCGGGATAACGTTCATGCAAGTCGTCGGACACAGCCTTTGCCACAGATTCAAGCAGTATCCACGGCTGGGCCATGCGATGTGCCACCATTTCGTATACATCGGCATACGAAATGGTAGTGCAAAGGTCCTCCATACTAAACTGATCGGCAGGATACCTTATTTCCACGTCCACCACGAATTCGTTTCCCACCACACGTTCCTGATCCATCACTCCTATCCTGGAATAAAACTTCAGGTCGTTAAGTCGGATTACAAAGCATTCCATCACATTACGGATACCGGAATCTTTTCAATACGGCGCAGATGACGTCCACCCTCGAACTGAGCGTTGAGATAAGCGTCGATTATAGCCTTGGCCTGGTCTTCCGTCACAAAGCGTGCGGGCAAGTCAACGAAATTAGCGGCATTATGTCTGCGGGCCAGTTCAGCTATTTCGGGGAGCCAGCACAGGGCGGCGCGTATGCCCTGATGCTTGTTCAAGGTCATGCTTATGCCATTTCCGCTTCCGCACAGAGCTATCCCAAACGCGCACTCGCCGCGCTCCACGGCAAGGGCCGCCGGATGAGCATAGTCGGGATAATCGCACGATTCCGCGCTATATGTGCCGAAATCATGGACATCGTAGCCCTTCGACTTCATGTATTCCATCATCTGCAGCTTCATTTCATATCCTGCGTGATCACTGCAAAACGCCACTTTCTCCATAACTTATATTCTAATATTCGTCCTCAGCCTTCAGGACTTCGGACATTGTTGGTTTCTTTTTGTTTTGACCGGCAAAGATGTTTGATTTAAATGCAAATCTTACCATCACATAATTCAAGGGCACGCATATAGCCAAAGCTGGCAAAAGAGCCAATGTCCTTCCCACTATTCCTTTAAATATAGCCACAAGACCGATCTGCATGCCCATGTTGATAAGATGACTTATCGTAAAAGCCAATCCGCGTCCGGCGTTTGCCTTGCTGTGGAACGTGAAATTGCTCGACAGGAAAAAATTGGCTATGAAACTGATGACGTAGCTTATCATTGTCGACACTACTGCCGGCACCTTCACGGCATTGACGAACACAACGTACACGCCGTACTGAAGACAAGTGCAGAATCCGCCTACAAGACAGAACCGTATTATTTCCTCCCGTTTGCCAGATCCAGTCAGCCAGTTCCTGTGAGACATGATTCAAACTGTTATTCAGATTTGCATTCCGACTTTAATTCCTGATTTATGGAATCTATATAATCCAGCACTTCGTCACGGCCGCGAGGCTTTTCAGACGATGTAATGAATATTTTGGGCAATTCCTCCCAACTAAGTTTAAGTTCATTTTTATATGCCTCCACATTTCTTTCCACCGCGGCATTACTCAATTTATCAGCTTTGGTGAAAATAATAGAAAACGGCACTCCATGCTCTCCGAGCCAGTCCATGAACTCCATATCTATTTTCTGAGGGTCATGTCTCACATCAATCAGAACAAACAGATTGGTCAGCTGATGCCGATCCAGCACATATCCCTCGATCAGCTTCTGAAGCTGCTCCCGCTGCGCTTTTCCGCGCTGCGCATAGCCATAACCCGGAAGATCCACCAGATACCATTCACCGTCATTGATACTGAAATGATTTATCAGCAATGTCTTGCCCGGGGTCTGCGAAGTCTTGGCAAGTCCCTTACGTCTGACCAGCATGTTTATAAGCGAAGACTTACCGACATTCGACCTCCCGATAAAGGCATATTCCGGCACCTGTACATCGGGACATTTCGATACATCCGGCGAACTTATCTCGAATTTAGGATTCTTTATTTCCATATCTTTAGCTCCGTTCCTTATATTTATGCTGGAATTACCGAGTCGTGCACCAGTTTAAGAGCCTGTTCCGCCTTGTCGTCGTTCACTATCAGAGCCAATGTTGAATCTGACGTTCCTTCCGACAATCCGTTGACAGTAATTCCGTTGCGGCTCAGCGTGCTTGTGAGTCTGGCGCCCAGGCCCTGCATTCGGCGTATTCCTTCCTTTACAACAGCTATAATGGCAAGATGTTCCGTTAGATACACGCTCAACACGTCCCCTACACCAATTTCAGGCGAGAACTCGTTGCGCACGGTCTCCAACGCCTTACGTGCATCTGTATCTCTGACCGAAATAGTGAATTCCATCGCATCCTCGTCGCAGGTGACAAGCATTACCGTTATGCCGTTTCGCGCCATGGCGTTATAAGTACGCGTGTTCACTTCCTCTATATCCTTTACTACCTTTCCGTGTATTGTGACGGTTGCCGTGTCACGCACATACGACACTCCCCTCACTTCGTCGGGCAGACGTGTCGCATTGTCAGTGATCAATGTGCCGGGCATCTCCGGGCGGTGGGTGTTCAGTATCTTTATCGGTATGTTTTTATGAAACACCGGATAAATTGTCGGAGGATATATTACCTTCGCACCGAACGAACAGAGTTCCATGCTTTCCACGAACGACATGTCGGGTATTACCTTCGCATCCTTTATGATTCGTGGATCGGACGTCATGAATCCATCCACGTCGGTCCATATCTCAAGCATGTCTGCGTCGAGAGCCGCCGCCACCAACGCAGCGGTATAGTCCGATCCTCCACGACCCAGATTGGTGATTGTGCCATCGTTCTCATCACGGGATATGAAACCTCCGGCCACGCAATGACTTTGCAACGGCAATGGAAAATTCCGTTGTATCAACTGCTCCGTAGCCTTACGGTCGGCTATATTCCTGCCCATCCACTTCTCTGTCTTGACAAACTCAAGTGAATCCTTATGACACGCACCGGAGATTATGGCGGCCACTATTACAGACGACATTCTCTCGCCATAACTTACGATTCTGTCCAGAGTCCGTTCGGGAAGTTCGTTGATCAGGGACACTCCCAGGTACAGATTGCCGAGCTCCGTCAGCATTGCGTCAACCTTTTCCAACACCTCGCCTTGCCTGTCCAAAGGTACAAGTTCATGAATTATGTCGTGATGACGCTTTGCAAAACCCTCCATAGCCTCGATACGCGTATTCTTGCCTTGTGCCGCGTCCTTAGCCGTAGCGATCAGACGGTCAGTCAGTCCTCCCAGTGCGGACACAATCACAACGGCTGGAGAATCAAGCGACTCCACTATCCTCTTTACATTTCGCAGGCTGTCTATGGAGCCTACCGATGTGCCGCCGAATTTCAGAACCTTCATTTAAAACAGCTTGATCGAAATATAACGCTTGGGATTCTTCTTTACGTCGAGCACGAGCGAATCGATATCCGCCGCAACCCTGTTCAGACGGTTATACAGTTCCGGATCCTTGGTCAGCAACCCAAGTGTGGAATTTTCCTCATTGAGCTGTTGACTGAAACGTGACAGTTCGTCAGTAATCTTATACACGTTGTCCATTGTGGAATTTATGGGCAATTGATTCAGATTGTGCGACAAAAGCATGAGATTATAGCTTACTGAATCGAGTTTGTATGTCAGATTCCTTGCGTTTCGCATCAAAGGAGGGACATCGCGTTTCACAGTACCCTGAAGGTCTCCAGTCATTGTCAATACATTTTCCGTAATACCGTCCAGACGGCGTACGGAAGCTATGAGGGCAGGGTCAGATACCAGATCGTTCAGGTTGTTGATCAACGAATCGATATGAGGTACCATCTTGTTGATGTTGGGTACAAGGTCGTTGGTCACTGCGTCCATTATACCCTTCTCGCTCTGCAAGGGTACCATTCCTCCGTTCGGAATGAATTTGGAACTCTTTCCGACCACTAAGTTTATATATCCGCCGTTCAGCAATGAGGATGCCAGCTGTGCGTAGGAATCCTCGGGCAGGCTCAGCTTGTCGTTCACGGCCATCAGAATCTTGATCTTGCCCGGATGGTCATAGTCATACTTTATGCTTCTGACCTGGCCTACCTTATACCCGTTTACCGTCACGGGAGCGGACTGTTCAAGGCCTGATACGTCTGTCGCCTCTGCGTAATAGAAGTGAGTGGGATTCAACAGATTGATACCTTTAAGATAGTCTATGCCGAAAAACAGCACCAACCCGGCTACTATGACACTCAAGCCGATTATAAACTCCTTGTTATATTTTTTCATTTCGATCGTTATCTTAATTTTTATCGCGATTTATTTACCGTTATTGTTACGGCGTTTTGCCAGCGACGTATGACGTTTATGCTTCACCGGTTTTTCCGTCTGACCGGACACCTCTGCGGTTGCGACTGATTGGCCGGAAACTTTGGTCTTCATGTTATCATCGGTTTTTGAACTGACTTCAGAGTCCCTTTTCTTCAAGTTTTCCGTCTTTGCCACATCTCCCGTTGAACGGATCACGATACGCTTCTTCCCCTTCTCACTGTTATTAACATTTTTCGAAGATGATTTATTGACTTTCCCTTTCTTGTTTTTATCTTTGATATTTTTTGATTTACTGTCACTGACTTCTGGCATAGGTTCCGGCTCTGAATTCTTTTCCGACACCGGTTCCTCAATCTTGGCCAGATAATCCGTTTCCTTCTTTATCAAAATCTCGCCATTATCTATCTGACGCTCGTCGTTCAGTTTTTTGGATGAGGCGGAGCGACGGCGACGCTGCCCGACAGGAAGCGTGCGGTTTCGTACGGTCGCGTAATTATAGCTTCTTTCTTCAGATTTTACGGGTGTCGCACACTGCTTCCTCGTGCCGGAATGAGAACCGGCAACGTTCAACACCGGTATATCTGCATCACCTGAGATTACTTCCGGCACACTTGCGGTTGCCTCTGGCTCAGGATCGTCTCCTCTTTTATTCTTGCGTTTCTTGCTACGAGTGGATTTACGGGATTCTTTCTTGGCGTTTTTATCCTTGGACACCTTTGCTTCGCCAGAAGCCGTAGACCCGGACTTTACCTCAAGCTGAGGTTTCACACCGATGGCATAATTCTCTACCGCCTTATAAAGCGCAGATGCAAGTTGCTCCTGGCCTTTGTCACTTCCCATGAACCGTGCGCTTTCAGGATTGCATATAAAGTCGAGCTCCACCAGCACAGCGGGCATTGACGTGGCCCACAGCACCCAGAAACCAGCCTGCTTTACACCCCTATCCGCACGTTGCGCGTCGGATACAAGATGCTTCTGTGCCTCGTTGGCAAATTTAAGGCTCTGGCCCAGATTCTTTTTCTGTGCCATCTCGAAAATGATATAAGACTCATCCTTTTTCGGATCAAAGCCGGAATATTTCTGCTCGTAATTGCTTTCAAGCTCTATTACGGAATTCTCTCGCTGAGCCACCTTCAGATTGTTGGCATCTTTGTGCAGACCCAGGGCATAAACTGACGAGCCGGCCACCTTACGACGGTTCGGATTGCTCTTGTCCACAGAATTCGTGTGTATGGATACGAACAGATTGCCTCGGTTGCGGTTTGCTATGTTGGCGCGTTCCTGCAGAGATATGAAGTTATCGTCGTCACGCGTCATCACCACCTTGGCATCCGGCATTTTCTTTTCGATAAGCGCAGCCAGCTTTTTAGCCACTCCGAGATTGATGTCCTTTTCCCTGACGCCATTGTCGACTGCTCCGGTGTCATGACCTCCGTGACCGGCGTCTATCACTACGGTAAACTCAGGTTGTGAGGTGGTTCTGCGGGCAGCGTTGGCTATGCCGCCGCACATCGCGACAGCAGCAAGAGCTATATAGATTGTTTGCTTTATGATACTCACGTAATTATTCGAATTTTTTCCTTATGAACACAAAGTCACGTCCCAGGTATTTCTCTCTCACGATGGGATTTGCCACAAGCTCCTCGCTGGTGCCTTGAAACAGGACCTTGCCTTCGAACAGCATATAGGCCCTGTCGGTGATACCTAAGATTGAGTCTGCCTTGTGGTCGGTGATCAGCACACCTATGTTGCGTTCCTTAAGGTGATAGACCACTGACTGTATATCCTCCACGGCAATAGGGTCGACGGCGGCAAACGGCTCGTCAAGCATTATGAACTTGGGATTGATGGCCAGACATCGGGCTATCTCCGTGCGCCGGCGCTCTCCACCTGACAGATTGTTACCCTTGTTGCGGCGTACATGCTCGAGCTTAAACTCCTTTATCAGCTGTTCAAGCTTTTCCTTCTGATATTCCTTGCTGGTTCCAGACATCTCCAGAATGGCTCGGATATTGTTTTCGACACTTAACGTTCGGAACACGGAAGCCTCCTGTGGCAAATATCCGATACCCATCTTGGCACGCTTGTATACGGGATATTCCGTTATGTCGTGGCCGTCAAGATACACTCGCCCGCTGTTCGGACTGATCAGACCAACCGTCATATAGAACGTCGTGGTCTTACCGGCTCCGTTTGGACCGAGCAGACCAACGATCTCGCCTTGTCTGACTTCTATCGAAACTTTGTTGGCGACGGTACGTTTGCCATACTTTTTCACGAGATCGTGAGTCCTCAATATTCCGGGCGCAGGTTCCTGCGCCTCCGTTTCCACCACTTCAGCGCCCTGCGGTGTATCAATCACGGTTGCAGCATCCACTGTCACTGTCTCCTGATCCGGAATGCGGCCTTCCAGGTCGGCTTCCTCCTCGGGTGAGAGCTTGTCGGGACGTTCCTCGACGTCCCTGTTCAACTTCTTATGTCCGAACCCGAATATCTTCATTTCAGCAAGGATCTGATGTAATCCGTCAGCAACTTGATAGCCACCTTATTATGGCCTCCCTGCGGAACGATAAGATCCGCATAGCGCTTAGACGGCTCAATGTAGAGTTCGTGCATCGGCTTGAGAGTCTCGCGGTATCGGTCTATCACCATTTGCGGTGTCCGGTTGCGTTCTATGCAGTCACGGCTTATAACGCGTATCAGACGTTCGTCGGCCTCAGCATCTACAAATACCTTGACATCGGTCATGTCGCGCAGAGTCTTGTCTGTAAGCACAAGTATTCCTTCCACCACCACAACCTCCGTGGGACGAAGCGTGATGGTTTCCTTCAGCCTTGAGCATGTGATGAAATCGTACGTAGGCATCTGGACGGTCTTGCCTTCCTTCAGTTCCTGTAAGTGCTTGGTCAGCAATGTCCATTCTATCGACGCAGGCTCGTCGTAGTTCATGTTCAGTCGTTCCTCCAACGGTATATGGGCATTGTCCTTGTAGTAACAATCCTGCGGAATCACGCTCACTTCTCCAGGAGGAAGCGCTTCCATGATTTTTCTGACCACCGTGGTCTTGCCCGAGCCTGTACCGCCCGCTATACCTATTACCAACATCTTTGTTCTATGTTTCGAAGGTTGTGAAGAATTAGCGACAAAATTACAAAATTATACCCTTAACCCCAAATTTTTTACTAACTTTGCACAAATTTTGGACAGATCGCAATGTTTGTATCATCAATAAAGACACTGGGGAAATACTGCCTCTTTCTGACGCAGGTGTTCCGCATTCCCGACAAATGGAGGGAATTTTTCAAAAGCCTGGTCAAGGAGATATATAAGTTGGGAGTGGACTCCATTCCTTTGGTCATCATCATATCCATATTTATCGGAGCGGTGATATGCATACAGATGACCATCAACATTGTATCGCCGTTGATTCCCACCTACGCCACAGGTCTGGCCACCCGCGAGATTTTGATTCTTGAATTCTCCTCTACCATGATGTGCCTTATTCTCGCCGGCAAAGTGGGTAGCAACATCTCGTCCGAAATCGGCACGATGCGAGTCACCGAACAGATAGACGCAATGGAGATAATGGGTATCAATTCAGCCAACTTCATTGTGTTGCCTAAAATAATCGGATTCATCCTGTTCATACCTGTGCTCGGCATCCTCTCCATGTTCTTCGGAATCTTAGGTGGTATCATAATCGCTGAATTTACAGATATGATCAGTTACGAGCATTTCGTATACGGACTGCAGTCTTTCTTCAACGAATGGTACATCTGGTATTCGCTGATCAAATGTCTGGTATTCGCGTTCATCATCACTTCGGTGGCCGCTTTCTATGGTTATTATGTCAAGGGAGGCTCGCTCGAGGTGGGTCAGTCAAGCACCAAGGCCGTGGTGTCGAGTTCTATCCTGATTCTGCTGGCCGACGTGATTCTCACTAAACTTCTGTTGCAATGATCGAAGCTCACAACATATCCAAATGGTTTGACGGTCAGCAGATTCTGTTTGACGTATCGGCCAAGTTCGAGACCGGCAAGACCAATCTGATAATAGGGCAGTCAGGCTCCGGCAAGACTGTGTTCATGAAGTGTCTTATCGGATTGCTGACACCCGAAGAAGGCGAGATACTCTACGACGGCCGTAAATTCCGGTCGCTCGACATAGAGCAGAAGCGTCAGCTGCGCACGGAAATCGGCGTGCTGTTCCAGGGTTCGGCCCTGTTCGACAACGAGACAGTGCTTGGCAACGTGATGTTCCCGCTGAAGATGTTCAGCCCGTTAAGCCATTCCGAGCAACTGGAACGTGCCCGGTTCTGCATCAACCGCGTAGGTCTGAAAAACGCCGATGACAAATACCCGAGCGAAATTTCAGGCGGTATGCAGAAGCGTGTGGCCATTGCCCGTGCCATCGCACTGAATCCCAAATATCTGTTCTGCGACGAGCCCAATTCCGGACTCGACCCCAAGACCTCGATCCTGATCGACGAGCTTCTCAGCGACATCACGCACGAATACGAAATCACTACAATAATCAATACCCACGACATGAACTCTGTGCTGGGAATCGGCGAGAACATCGTGTTCATCAATCAAGGCCGATGCGACTGGACCGGCAATGACAAGACCATATTCCGGTCCAAGAGCAAGTCGCTGAATGACTTTGTATTCGCTTCTCAACTATTCAAGGAAGTCAAGCTTTTCCTTGAGCGCGAGTATGAAAGTGAGGCCACGCACGGATCCACAAAGTGACACAGGCTTCCATCCACATACACTCATAGGAAACATTATCAGTTTTTATTTGTTGATACAATGAAGGCTGACGGAGATTACCCTACCGATATCCGTCTGTCACGAAACGTGTAATCTACTTATAAAAACAAACTGATATGTCAGACACAAAGAAAAGCGTAAAGGGAACCAAGACCGAAGCCAATCTGGTTATCTCCTATCTTGCCGAATCATCGGCATACACCCGCTACATGTTCTATGCACAGCAGGCCGACAAAGAGGGATATTTCCCCATCGGCGAGATATTCCGTGCTACAGCCGACAACGAGATGCGTCACGCCAAAGTATATTTCAAATATCTGGAGGGAGGCTCGGTCTCCGTGCCTATGGCAGCTGACGCTGGCGTGATAGGTACTACGGCCGAAAACCTGGCCATCGCCGCTAAGGAGGAGAAATTCGAGGGCGTGGAGCTATATGAAGGATTCGCCAAAACAGCCAAAGAAGAAGGATTCGACGAAATAGCCGATCATTTCAGCGCCATCGCCACAATCGAACAGCGTCATGAAGACCGCTTCAACCACTACCTGAAACAGGTTCAGGACGGTACTGTATGGAAACGCGACACTCCCATCAAGTGGCAGTGCCTGGTTTGCGGATACGTGTACGAAGGACTGACGCCCCCGGAGGTATGCCCCGCATGCGACCATCCGTATCAGCACTACATCGGTCTGGATTACGATGTAATCTGATAAACGATTATAGAAATAATACACACATCCTCAGCTCCGGTCGCACAGCCTCCGGAGCTTCTTTATTTTATCCTCCGCCGTGCATCTCACGGCATTTTCGAGACGCCGTCTGGCTACAGTATTGTCCATTGGATCTTGTGCGGTATCCTGTCCGGCATTGATGTCTACCACCCTCTCGAAACCTGCATTCAACAGCGCCTCCCTGTCCTCGACTTTTCCGGCAAAAAGCCATACCGGCACACCCCGCTTCCGGGCATGACTCAGGATGCCGGCCGACACCTTACCCTGCAACGTCTGGATGTCGGCTTTCCCCTCTCCTGTCAATACTATAGTTGTTTCAGCAAGTTGAGCATCGAAATCTGAAAGCGACAGCATATAGTCTATACCGGATTCCATCTTAGCCCCCGCCAGAGCCGCCAGACCATAACCGGCACCACCTGCCGCCCCGGCGCCTTTTACGGATTCGGCTTTCACTCCGGTTTTCCGTTCAATCACTTCAAGTACATTCTTCATGCCTCGTTCTAAAATATCCAGATCCTCTGCCTTGACTCCTTTCTGAGGAGCATATAGCCTCACGGCACCCATCGGCCCGCAGAACGGGATATCTGCGTCATAAAGCACCGTTATATCGCATTGACTCTTTAATTGTTCCAATGCAGTTGAATCGACATCGGTAATGTTTATCAGGTCCGCACCGGTGACAGGCCGATTTAGTAAACCATTCTCGGTGTATATCTGAAGTCCGAGTGCCTGAAGCGCTCCAAGCGCCGCATCGTTTGTGGCACTTCCGCCAAGACATATCGTGATATGCTTTGCCCCTGCTTCTATTGCCTTTGCCATAGCCATACCCAATCCGTACGAGCTTGTGCGCATGGCATCGCGTTCATCGGGAGTCAGCATGGTCAATCCGGCACATTGCGCTATTTCAACGTAAGCCGTCGCGCTGTCACAATCCATTACATATTTAGACTTTCGTTCGCGTATCAACGGATCAAGCACCCGGATTGGCACCTCGCACCCACCCGTCATGCTGCGTATCGCATCAATTGTGCCTTCTCCTCCGTCAGCCATAGGCATAACGGACACCATGCAACCGGGCATTGCACTCAACATGCCATGCTTCGCCGCTTCGCCTGCTTCAAGACTGGTCATACAACCCTTAAACGAATCGAACGCACATATCACTTTCATAATTTGCAAAAGTAATATTTTTTGACCGTAAAACAATAATTACAATCAATACTGACTTATTAGATTAGAACATACTTGACATGATTATAGAAATAACTGACATCAACGACTCCCGAATCGCGCCGTATGTCGGACTGACGGAAGCCCAGTTGCGTAACAGGCTACATGCCGACCGGGGCATTTTCATAGCGGAAAGTCCCAAAGTAATCCGTGTGGCATTGAGCGCAGGCTACGAACCGATTTCAATGCTTTGCGAGGAACGTCACATCACAGGCGACGCCGCCGACATAATTCAGTCATGTCCTGACATCGACATATACACCGGTTCACGCGACTTGCTGACCTCTATAACGGGATATAAGCTGACCCGCGGCGTGCTTTGCGCCATGCGGCGCAAGCCGTTGCCGTCAGTCAAGCAGATTTGTGCAGAGGGCCCTCGCGTCGCCGTGATTCATGGGGTTACCGATACCACAAATATCGGTTCGATTTTTCGTTCGGCCGCGGCGTTGGGCATTGATGCTGTCGTTTTGTCGTCCGATTCCTGCGACCCCCTGAACCGACGCGCCGTCCGCGTGTCAATGGGCACCGTTTTCCTGGTGCCGTGGACATTCTCAGACCATCCCCTTCAGGAACTGAACAGCCTCGGATACAAAACCGCCGCTTTGGCACTATCGGACAATTCCGTCAGCATCGACGATCCATTGCTGAGCGATATTGACAAGCTCGCCATGGTACTCGGAACGGAAGGCGACGGTCTTCCCGCCTCTACGATAGCAGAAGCAGACTATACCGTCCGCATTCCCATGCATCATCAGGTAGATTCCCTAAATGTGGGAGCGGCAGCCGCCGTTGCGTTCTGGCAGTTACGCCATGCTGGCGTCAAATAGCTGCATCTGACAGTGTTACTCAGGCTTCAACGTCACCCATGTATGGTCATGACCTGTGGCAGGTATCACTTTCTCAAGCAAATCACTGAGTATCATCACTATGCTTGATGTATTCACACACGGATGACATGCGTATGTGGTGCATTCCTTCAGGTCTTCGTCTATAATCAGCCTGACCTTATGGTCCTTGTCATGAATCAGTCCCATGGGCGAAACGGCACCCGGATGAATGTGCAGGTACTGATCCATCTGTTCGGCTCCGGCAAACGACAGCCGGGCGCATCCCAATTGCGAGCTGAGATATTTCGTCTTGAACGGCTTGTCGCCAGGTATCATAAGCAGATAGAAGTCTGTCTGCTGTCTGTTGGTCAGGAACAGGTTCTTGAACACCGGCGCACCGGCATCCTTGCGCACCATCTCGCACTCCTCCATTGTGAAGGCAGCCGGATGACACAAGGTTGTATAGCTCACGCCTAACTTGTCCAGGAAATCGTATACTCCAAGTTCCGCATCCGTTCGCAACTCATTCCCTTCCGTGGGGCGTCCGTTATATTTTACTGTCTTGAAATCCATGTCATATATGTTCTACCGGTGCAAAATTACTGCTTTTATTCCTTATTTTTTAGTAATTTTGCTGATAAAATAGAACTCTTACACAATCATGAAACAGGCGGCATTACGGTATATTGTTACATTTCTGATGTTTATGGCGGTTTTCATCATTGAAAAACCCATATTCATGCTCGTTTATTCATCGCTATATCCGGGCATCGGCATCGGAGACGTTTTCTCCGTGATATGGCATGGACTATTGATCGACGCTTCCGTTTCAGGATACCTTACCGTCATCCCGGCTCTGCTCATTCTGATTATGCTTTTGGTTCGTTCGCGAGTAACAGATATAATTGCACGCATTTACTTCATAATCGTGTCACTGTTGCTCGCCGCCATATTCGTGGGCGACACCGTACTTTACGGTTACTGGGGTTTCAAGCTCGACGCCACTCCCCTGTTTTACTTCGCATCGTCACCGTCGGCGGCTATGGCCAGCGTATCTACATGGCAGGTTATCGGAGGGGTTATATTATGGCTCGTTGTCGCCGCTCTGTTTTATACCGCGTTTTATTTCACATCCTTGCGTATCAAGGTCAGTCCTTTAGCTAAAAAGCGCAAACCTTGGGGCATAGCTCTCGCACTCTTTATGACGGCCCTCCTGTTTCTCCCGATACGCGGTGGCGTCACTGTCTCAACAATGAACGTCAGCTACGCGTATTTCAGCCAGAACCAGCGTCTGAATCATGCAGCCGTCAATCCTGCATTCTCATTACTCTATTCGCTAAACCAGCAGAAGGATTTCAGCAAGCAGTTCCGTTATTTTGACAATGACGAGGCCACACGCATTGCCGCAGAACTGACCGATACCAGATTCACCGGCGACACCACGTTGCTCAACACCGACCGTCCAGATGTGTGGATCATAATCGCCGAAAGTTTTTCGTCACACCTCATGCCGTCGCTCGGTGGCGAACCTATAGCCGTGAAACTCGATTCCATCGCACGTTCCGGACTGCTGTTCACCAACTTTTACGCATCCAGCTTCCGTACGGATCGCTCACTGCCCGCTATACTCAGCGGATTCCCCGGCCAGCCCAACACCTCGGTGATGAAGTATGTGAAGAAAGCCGAACACCTGCCTTCAATCCCGCAGTCATTGCGTAAGGCGGGATACGATTGCGCATACTATTATGGCGGAGACGTCAATTTCACAAATATGCTGGCTTATCTGGTAAACTGCGGATTCGAACATATTGTAAGCGACAAGGATTTCAGCATCAGCGAGAAGGCCAGCAAATGGGGTGCGCACGACCATACCCTATTCACTCACGTCATTGCCGAGAATGCGGCTGATACGATAGCCGGACCCCGTTTCCGCGTGGTGCAGACATCCAGCAGCCACGAGCCTTTCGAGGTACCGTTCCATAGCAATTTCACGGACAAACGCCTCAATGCTTTCGCTTACTCGGACAATGCCATTGCAACGTTTGTCAACAGCCTTGCCTCCTCGTCTCGCTGGGACCGTACGCTTGTCGTGATTGTTCCCGACCATTACGGAGTGTATCCCGACAATCTCACCGATCCGCAGGCCCGTCATCGCGTGCCGTTAATCATGACCGGAGGCGCACTGAAGCGTCATGGCACTATTGCCACTGTCGGAGATCAGACTGACATTGCAGCCACCCTGCTTGACGCGCTTGCCATTCAGCATCAGGACTTCAAGTTCAGTACAAATCTGATGGACTCCGTAGCACCACACTACGCGTTCTTTACATCACCCTCGGACTTCGGATTGGTTTCGGCCACCGACACCGTGACATACAGCATCGAATCCGACAAACCTATCAAAATGCAGGGGCAGAATCCCGATAAGGCTCTTGACCGCGCAAAGGCTTATCTGCAGAAAATTTACGACGCCATGTCCGACCTCTGATTCCTCTTGCATTTACGCACCGATTTCCGGATTATTACGACTATCACTACGATAACAGCTAACGACAACAGCACCCATCCGGCCATGATATGCACATACGGCACGTTCAGACTGATGTTGTCGTGCAACGGACTGATATACAGGTCGGCCAGCGGTGCAATAACAGCGTACTGATTGCCGAGGATGTCGCTTTCAACCCTCAGTGTATCATCGATAACCATCGTCTTTCGTGTGGAATCGTTATATTCCGGCCATATTTGACCCGGTAAGCTCGGATCTCCGGTGCGGGCGAAATTAGTCCACATCTCCTGCACCATGGCCGATAGCTTCGGATCGATGTTGTTTCCGGTGTACCTGTTCTCGTTCAGATTCCCGAAAACATACGGTAGTTCAACCGTATGGCAGGCACCCCTGTGTGGTAGCGCCGACGCCTTGGTCCAATAATAGTTGTAGGTCCTGCCTCCTGATTCCGCATGACATCGGGCCGTGAAAGTAGAAGGAATGCGAAACATCAGATCCGTTATGAATTCCACACGGCCCCAGGTCCTGCCTTTGGAATAGTCATCGGTAAAACGATTGCAAGCCTCACGTTCCGACGTGGGAAGTTCCCGCATTATATTCTCATACCACACATTTATCGCTATCTTGAACGGTATGATGCCTCCCATGCTCCCTATCCAGTAGTTTGCCTCATCACTGTTTGTTCCTGTCATGAAGTCTATTTCACGGGCTTTTCCTTCACGATAAGCCCTGTATGGATCCAACGGTATCAGTTTACCGTCACGCATGGGGAATCGGTTATGGGCCTCCACTTTCCTGCTTAGCTCAGCCAACTGTTCCTGACTCAGTTCCATCAGGCCTTCCACATTGTCTATACCGGTTTCCTTTACCACCAGATCTGTAAGTTCCTCGGCCTGCTTGCGGCTGCTAGTCAATGCCACCGAACCGCTTTCGGCTATCACACGCCGGAACAATCCCTTGGACCGGTCTATCAACGGCAGCAATGACACACTGCCACCACCCGTAGACTCGCCGAAGATAGTTACGTTATCCGGATTGCCTCCGAATGCCGCGATGTTTCTACGCACCCATTTCAAAGCCTCTATCTGATCCAAAAGGCCAAGATTCGCACTCTCCTCATAGTCCTCTCCTCCCTTCAGCGTCGATAGATCCAGGAATCCGAATATGCCCAATCTGTAATTGATTGTCACCAAAATTACATCAGGACGCGCTTTCACCAGATTGTGTCCGTCAAACATCGGGTCTGAAGATCCTCCCCAGCCGTAACTGCCGCCATGAATATAAACCATCACCGGCCTGTTGCCAAGTGATGCACTGTCGTTCTGTGCCGTCCATACGTTCAGCGTGAGGCAATCCTCGCTTTGGGGATATAATGATCCCAAGCAACCTAAGTCCCTGCTCTGTATGGCAGATTTGCCGAAATAATATGCCTGCCACACATCGCTGCTTGCGGGTGCAGGCTCCGGTGCATGCCAGCGAAGGCGCCCCACCGGAGGCTGAGCGTAAGGAATACCCTTGTAGCTCAGCACGCTGTCCGTCGATTTACCTATGTAATAACCGTTATATGTCTTTACGGAATATGCCGCGACTGAATCTTGAGCCGGCAGTGCTAAGTTTTCACCATACATGGCCATCATCCTCGCGGACTCCTTCTCTAATTCTTTGTTCCCGCAACCCGCCATTAGACAGGATGCCGACATTATTATGAATCCTAATTGTTTCTTCATCTATAAACGTATTCGGGTTATTCACCGTTATTATAACAAACGCTCTTTTCGTTGAGATTGATATTATAAACCAATTACTGATTATGAAAGTATTATTGATTAATGGCTCGCCTCATAAGGAGGGCAACACACATATCGCTCTGACAGAGGTAGCCAAGACGCTGGAAGCTGAAGGCATTGAAACCGAGATTTACTGGATCGGCAATCATCCGATTCCCGGCTGTATCGCCTGCTATAAATGCTATGAGACGGGGGTCTGCGTTTTCAATACCGGAGCTTACGCCGACCTTTACACCAAAGTCCGGGAAGCGGACGGATATGTCATCGGGTCTCCGGTATATTACGCCGGGCCTGCCGGCAGCCTCTGCGCTCTGCTCGACCGTCTGTTCTATTCCGCCGGACGTTTCATGGCCTATAAGCCTGCTGCAAGCGTCAACGTGTGCCGCCGTGGCGGTGGCGCCACTTCGTTCGACCGTCTGAACAAATATTTCACCATCAACAACATGCCCGTAGTCCCGTCCCAGTACTGGAACATTGTATATGGCCGCGACCCGGGCGAGGCAAGTCTGGATGGCGAAGGCCTTCAGACCATGCGCACGTTAGGCCGCAATATGGCATGGATGCTGAAATGCCTGAACGGTGAGTATGTACCACACCCTGCGCCCGAACCGCGTCAGGCCACAAACTTCATACGATGAGATTCACACCGGATAATATCAAGGAACTGGCTCCTGACGAGATATTCGTGTTCGGTAGCAATCTTGCCGGCCATCATGGTGGCGGAGCGGCCCGTGTGGCTCTGGACCGCTTCGGCGCTCAGTGGGGACAAGGCGAAGGAATCCAGGGTCAGAGTTACGCCATCCCCACAATGCAGGGCGGCGTGGAGACAATCAAGCCGTATGTAGATCGATTCCTTGACCTGGCGTATGAATGGGATCAGAACACGTTTCTGGTCACTCGCATAGGCTGTGGCATAGCCGGATTCACGCCGGAGCAGATTGCTCCGCTGTTCGACCGTGCCCTTGACATGTACAATGTCGTGTTGCCACGGGATTTCTACGACATCCTCATAGCGCGCCGCAAACGCCTCGGCATCCCGTTGCCTCCGGGCATCACGGATTGATTACATTATTATACAAACTCTTACATTAACGGCGGGGACTGGAATGACGGCGTCCTCGCCGTCAACTTTTTATTTGATTTTCTATCAAAAAATGTTAACTTTGCGATGAAGTTGTTTAAACTAATTTTTATGGCAAGATTTATTAAGATTTTGGAGCAGGTTTGTTTGATTGAGAAGGGTGCAACCATTCGGTTGGACCCGACGAAAGCAGACAAAGATGCCCAAAATATTAATAAAGGTTGCCATAAAGTTTATGCTTCTTTAGATTCTTTATTAAACGTAAATTAGTTTAACAACTTCAATAACTAAATGCAATAGCAACATGAATATCAGAACGATTTTAATTGCCGGCACCGTCACACTCGCCGCATCCTTGACTGTAAAGGCTCAGGAACTGACCGAAGGTTCGTATCGTGCATTGGTCGGTATCAGAACGGCTTGTGCGCAGATTGACTTCTCCAAGGCCACTGTAGATGGAATACCATTCATAGAATTTGCCGAATATGACGGATACAGGTCCAGAAAGGATTTTCGCGAGGATTACGAGGAAGACATACTGGACTTGCTCGGCGATTTCATCGAGGAATTCAACGACGTTGAGAGTCCTATACGTCTCACAGTGAACCGCCGCGTGGAGACCCGTCTTGACATCAACGTACGCAAGGTCGTGACCAACGGCAGTCAGTTCTGGGCCGATTTCGTGTTCTGGGACAAGGAATCGGGCGACGTGCTGGCCTCCTTCGATATGGAAGCTGAAGACGGCCGTGCCGGTTCGTTCATGAACCTGCTTGGTGACGCCATGGAAGAAGCCGGCGAAAAACTTGCCCGACATCTGAAAAAGAACATCAGGCGCGAAATCAAACAGATGGAGAAATCCCGATAACGACTATTTCCTGTTATCAAGATACTATGAATCCCGACACTCGACTGAAGTGCCGGGATTAGTTATTTATTATGAGGCTTATATGTTCTTTGCAAACTTCTCGAAACGCCTCAGGCCTTCGATCATACGGGTTCGCGGACAGGCTATGTTCCAGCGCATGAATCCCTCGCCGTCCTGACCATACATAGTGCCGGGGTTCAGCCATAATCCGGCCTCCTCTATCAATCGCTTCTCGAGTTCGGCCGATGTCATGCCGAATTTGCGACAATCCATCCATACCAGATACGTTCCCTCTAATTTTGTAATCGGGAAATCGGGCAGATGCTCCTCGCAGAAACTACGCATATACTCATAATTGCCATGTATGTACTCCAAGAGTTGGTCCAGCCATTCCGCACCTTCGTTGTATGCGGCCTGCAACGCGATAACGCCAAAGGGATTGACGTCGCATACCTCGTTGATGTTGATGGCACGGTCTATCTTGGCACGACGCCCGGCATCGGCACACACGATGTTGGCTATCTGCAGTCCGGCGATATTGAATGCCTTGCTCGGAGACACACAGCTGACGGAATGCCGGCTGAACTCCTCCGAAATAGAAGCAAACGGCGTATACTCATAACCCGGCATCACAAGCTCGCAATGTATCTCGTCGGCAATCACGACAACGTCATGACGGATGCAAATCTCTCCTATTCTGATCAGTTCATCGCGGTTCCATACCCTTCCGGCGGGATTGTGAGGATTGCACAGAATCATCGCCTTCACTTTCGGATCCGATGCCTTGCGTTCCAGATCCTCGAAATCTATCGAATATGTATTGCCGGTATATATCAACGGAGATTCGACTATCTCGCATCCGTTGTTGCAGATTGACGAGAAGAAGCAGTTGTAGACCGGTGTCTGAATCAGCACCTTGTCGCCGGGCACTGTCAAAGCCTTTATGATGGCCGAAAGAGCCGGTACCACTCCCGAAGTATAGATAATCCAGTCCTTATCGATGTTCCATCCATGACGGCGTGCGAACCATCCTGTAATGGCGTCATAGTAACTTTGCGGCACACGGGTATAACCGAATATACCGTGGTCCACCCTACGGCGCAAAGCGTCTATAATTGCCGGAGCGGTACAAAAATCCATGTCGGCCACCCACATGGGAAGTACGTCCTGATTGTCAGCGCCGTCCCACTTGACGCAATTAGTCCCGCGCCTGTCTATAATCTCGTCAAAATCGTATTTCATACTTGCTGTTCTTTCCTCGTCGCTATGACTTATGACCTAATACTTATCTTGCAGTCTGCCGGTGCCTTTATGTTCTCGTCTATCGTTATTGAACCGATTTCGTCGGCCACGATGCGCCCTGTACGGGGATTCTTGATGTTGGTGATGGCTCCGCGTATGTCTGCGTCAAGCTCACTGTATTCAAACGCACGGTCGCAACCCGGATCAAACGTGCAGTTCTCCAGTATCAGGTTATGCGCATAACACAGAGGCTGTTCACCTGAGATATGGCAGTTGACGAGACGCAGGTTCCGTGAATGCCATCCCAAGTACTCGCCGTTAAGTTCCGAATCGTAGATAGTCACGTTCTCTACCTCCCAGAACGCATCCTTAGTAGTGATCTTAGCGTGGTGTATCTCTGCGTTCTTCACATACTGGAACACATATTTGCTGTCGCTTTCCAGACCGTCTACATATATGTCGTTGCTGAACATGAACGGATATGTTCCTCCGTGCAGTTTCAGATTTTTAATCCGTATGTTTTTGCAACGCCAGAACACCTCGTCGGCATCGTTCATCGTCACGTTCTCAATGTCTATGTCGCTCATCTCGCGGAACATTTTCGGAGCGTCTATCACCGTGTCGGTCATCTTAAGATGGTCGCAGTACCACAGCGCCGAACGGCCTCCGACATCGAAATAACAGCGGTCTATCTTGAATCCATGCACATGCCAGAAAGGGTAGTTACCCTCAAACCGGCAGTTGACGGCCTCGATGTTGCTGCATTCCTTTATGGCCGACTCGCCCTCGCGTATGGTCACATTCTCCAGACGAAGGTCATGCGATTCGAACAGCGGTCGCTCGCCTCCGAATTCCGTATCTTTAATCGTTTTCATATCCTGATGTATAGTTCAATTTAAGGCTTGATTATTGTACTTTCAAGGCACATTGCAAAATTACAAAGAAATCAGCGGTTTCTGTTATCCCGATTTATGAAATAATTACCATTATCCCATATCGGGCTGCATCTTGGGCTTGACCTTACGCATCCACCGTTCCCATTTAAGGTATATGAGGAAGATAAGTCCTCTGAAGCAAAGCTCGATGCACATAGCCACCCACACACCTTTCAGACCCATTGTCGGAGCCAACAGTGCAGCTAATGTCAGACGCACCGCCCAGATGCTGAACAGGTTCATCACGCAAGGCACCAGCGTGTCGGCGGCGCCGACGAATACTCCGTATGCCACTATGGATGCTGCGAACATCGGTTCGGCGAAAGCCTCTACCCTTAACGCCATTACGCCAAGATCCCTGATTTCTGTCACCGGAGACATCAATCCGATTATCTCAGGTGCAAATATGTACATCAGCACACCCATTACACCCATCACCACCATGCCCATTCCGACGGTGATACGGGCGAAGCTGCGTGTCAGAGTTCTGTTTTTTGCTCCGATGCTTTGCCCCACCAACGTAGTGGCGGCATCGGCAATACCGTAGCCCGGCATATAGCATAGACTCTCGGCCGTGACGGCAAATGAATTGGCTGCGATGGCAAAGACTCCCAATGGCGCCACTATGACAGTGGTCAGTATCTGCGCTCCGCAGATCAACACATGCTCCACACCCATTGGCAATCCGATGTTCAGTGCCTTGCGTATAGTCTCCCGTCTTGGCAGGAATCGGCCATGCTCTCCCGTAAGTTTCAGTTCCGTGGAACGCGCCGACAGATACCATATCAGTATTGCCGCCACCACGGTTTCGGCTGCAGCCGTACCCAATGCCGCACCTTTCACTCCCATTCCGGCACCCGGTATTGTCAACGATAGGAAACCTATGTCCCAGTGATGGGACGGAAAAATCAGCAGGAAATTGAATACCACATCAAGGACGCACATCGTCACTCCCAACATGCTCGGCACCTTCATGTTGCCGCTGCATCTAAGCATACTGCTCGCAAGGAAGTTAAGCTGCATCGCCGGCAGAAACGCGGCGTAAATCATGAAATACAGCGACGAATCACCGCATATCGACGTGTCACCGCCCAGCCATACAGGCAGCATGTCGCTGATTGCCACACCAATCAACGCCAGCATCAGGCTGAATGCAAATGTAGCTATGAGAGACTGTCTCAGCACAGCGCGGGCGCCTTGCATATCGCCGGCACCAATCCGGTGCGCCACCTGCACCGAAAAACCTGTGGCCGCAGCTCCGCACATGCCCGAAAACAGCCATGTGCTGGTTGATACCAGTCCGATGGAGGCCGATGCCTCGGCGCCGAGGTGTCCGACCATTGCGGCGTCGATATACTGCATCACGATGGACGACAGCTGGGCAATCACGGCAGGCACGCTGAGCAACATCGCCAGGCGCAACTTCTGCCCTGTCGTCATCGCTTCTCCCCGCCGTATATAGGCAAGCAGCGCGTCCGTCCCTTCCCCTCTCATCGCCTTTACCATCTATTGACTCGTCACTCGTCACTCATCTTGACACCGCCACCTCTCTGTGAGCCGCCGCAATTTTGTTGGCTACCACTACTGCGCTTGAGATGTGATTACAGATATGCTCGTTACCTATCAGGCCATCGACACCTGCAGTGTGAAGCGACGCACGGACGTTGTCTCGCACACCCGACAATACTATCAGAATCCCCTCGGAATGCGATGACTCTATCAGCAGCTTCAGGTTGTGAATACCCGTCGAATCGATGAACGGCACCTTGCGCATTCGTATTATACGCACTATAGGTTTCTCCTGCGGCGTGACACGCATCATCTCGTCGAATTTCGTAGCGGCACCGAAGAAGAACGGGCCGTCAATCTCATAGACCGACACTCCGGGGTTCAGATTAAGCACCTCATGCTTCGACAGGTCGGTGTCCTCGGCAGCGTCGAGCTGCTCGCCGTAAACCTTGATAGTGGTGTTCTCGGTGACACGGCGCAGGAACATCACCACGGCCAGCAGCAGGCCGATTTCGATGGCGATTGTCAGGTTGAACACCACGGTCAGCAGGAACGTGACCAGCATCACCGATAAGTCTCCCTTGGGATTATGCACCATGTCCACTACCGTACGCCAGCCGCTCATGTTGTAGCTTACCATTATCAGCACTGCCGCCAGACACGACATCGGCACCATATTGATCAATGGCATGGCGAACATGAACACTCCCAACAGCACTAATGCATGGACTATACCGGCCACAGGTGTCTTGCCGCCGTTGGTTATGTTTGTCATGGTGCGGGCTATGGCTCCGGTCACGGGTATGCCGCCGAATATGGGCACTATCACGTTGGCCAGACCTTGACCCATCAGCTCAGTGTTACAGTTGGTGCGGTCGCCGGTACGACCGTCGGCAACCGTTGCGCTCAGCAGACTCTCGATGGCTCCCAGCATCGCGATGGTAAACGCAGAAGGCAACAGAAGATTGACAGTCTGCATATTAAACCCAAGATTCGCTACCTGCGGCATTGACGGCGACAGATTACCGAATCGGTCGCCGATGGTCTCGATACCGCTTACTCCCATAAATTCGCGCATTATCCATGTAGCCAGCGTCACCAATACAATTGCCGTCAATGCGCCCGGCAACTTCGATGAAATCTTAGGAGTGACAATATTAATCAGCAACGCCAACAATCCCACCGCGAGAGTCGCGATGTCTATGGTGTTGAAGTTGGCGATGTACACACGCCATTTGCCGATGAAATCGCCCGGCACCTGCTCGGTGATATGCAGTCCGAAGAAATCGGGCATCTGCGTGGAGAATATCGTCAACGCGATACCGGCCGTAAAGCCAACCACGATAGGATATGGTATGAACTTGATGACCGTGCCAAGATGGAACAGCCCCATCAGCAACAGGATACATCCGGCCATAAAAGTGGCCATTGCCAGACCCGTCAGACCGTATAACTGAATGATATTGTATATAATTACGATGAATGCGCCCGTAGGACCACCGATCTGCACGGTGTTGCCGCCAAAGGCGCTTACTATGAAACCGCCTATGACAGCCGTCACTAAGCCGACTGTCGGGCTTACGCCGCTTGCTATGGCGAAGGCGATTGCCAGCGGCAAAGCCACAATTCCTACTACGATTCCCGCTACCAGATCCTTGCGGAACTTCTCCATGCTGTAATCACGGCATGCCGCTATCAGCGCGGGATGAAAATCCAAACGTCCTACTGCTTTCATAAAACATCAATTGGAAGCCGATCAATTACTTTCTCGCAACCGGCTTCCCCTAATTTTTAACCTTAATCTTTATAACCTCAATTACTAACCTTAATCTTTTCAGACTGCAAAATTATAAAAATATGTTAAAACCGCCAAAAATGATGTTTCAAATTGATTTAGTATTGATATTCCGTCTTGTTTTGTTTCAGTTCGGTGCTTTAGCGACGACGGTACGTCCACCTTACTCGTCACTTCGTCTTATCACCGGTTTTCCACCTGTCTTTATAATATTCGGCATTGACGCGATAAACGAGTATCCCTGTCAATATAAAAAAGATAAGACCGAAAATCCCGGCAAAGCCGCGCAACCATAAAAGGACAGTATATTTCCTATAATCCATCGGATCCAGGAAAAAGGACTGCGACACCAGCAGAATAATACATATCCCGATTGACGCATACATGGCATACTTCAACCGCTTGTTTACTCCGCGATTATAGTATGGCTCCAGTCTCCGCTCGGTCCTCTCCTTCCACTGCATGTATTTAAAAAAATCCATCATAACATTTACAGTATTTTCATGGCGATGGCGGCGCAGGCTTCGGCGTCTCCCAGCGCGTGATGATGATTCTCCATATTATAACCACATGCGGCGGCCGACAGATGCAGCTGATGGCTGGGTATCTTCAGTCGTCGGCGCGAAGCTGCGAGTGTGCAGTAAAACTCATAGCCTGGGTACTCCATGTCATACTCGGCAAAAGCGGCTTTCAGGCAACTTTCGTCAAACGGCTTGTTGTGCGCCACGAGCGGCAGTCCCTGTATCCGTGGCTCTATCTGTGCCCATACTTCCGGAAACGTAGGTTGACCATCGGTGTCCCGGCGTGTCAGTCCGTGCACTTCCGTAGTCCAGTATGTATAATAGTTCGGTGTCGGTTTTATTAGACTATAGAACTTGTCTACAATCTCGCCGCCACGCACCACGACAATCCCGACGCTGCACACGCTCGAACGCCTTCCGTTTGCCGTTTCAAAATCTATAGCTACAAAATCTTGCATAATTATCCTATTTATGATCGGAAAGCATTAATTATAGAGGCATTATTACTCCTATGTCTATTGTTCTCCAGTCTTCTTTCTTTCATCGTTTTTATAAATCTCGTACATGTCTTTGACCCATCCCCTGAAATCCTTTCGGAATTCCAATGGCTCCAACACCTCAATCATGCCTCCGTAATACAACAGCTTCATGATGAATTCCATAGTCGGCACAAGGCGGAACTCAAAGTCGGCACACTCCCCGCAATCCTCTATCTTTCGCTGGCTGGGATGTAACGGCAACGAATCGATATAATATTTATGATGCCCGGTAGCCCGTATAACTATCTTTTGACATCGTTCAGTTGTGCCGATGGAGATACCGTAGATATTCGCAAAATAATCTTGCGCATTAAAGTCCTTTGGCATTTTAAACGTTTCATCAGTGATCTGCATATCCTCTATGCGGTCAAGGCCATAGACCCGAATCTCTTTGCGATTGTTACGCGCCAGCACATACCAGCGGTTTTCAAATAGCTTGACACAATAAGGCTCAATTGGAAAAGTATAGCCGTTGTATTGAATGTGGCGCGACTCAGCGAATGCCCGTCGCTTAAGCTTGTATCATCCTCCCATTTATCGGAAATGTCTTTAAACGAAAGCTTCCCAAACCTCCTCAGCTTTTCCAACAGCCAGGTATATTTCCTTGTCTGATTCATATATGCCGTTTATAATTTAAATTTTGGCGTAAAGTTAACAAAAACCTGTGTCATTTTGTGACACAGGTTAAAATTTTAACTACTTCTAAACTATTTCGATGCTTTGAAGTTAAAAATCGGACGTATGATTGTGTCAATAGTGACGGTGTCGCCGATGTTGGCGATGATCTCCTCGGCAGGTTTATACACCATCGGCGACTCGTCACGGGTGAAGTCATTTACCGATTCGGAGTAAATGCCTTGCATGGATGCCTCGAAGTCCTCCATCGTGATCTTCTCGTATGCCTGCGTGCGACTTAGCACCCTTCCGGCACCATGCGGAGCCGAACAGTTCCAGTCCGGGTTTCCCTTGCCTGTACATAGCAACGATCCGTCGCGCATATTCATCGGGATGATACAGCGCTCTCCCTTGGCCGCGGAGATGGAGCCCTTGCGGATTATGTTGTCGTCGCTGATGTAATTGTGCACGGACTCGAACTCCTCCATTACTTCCACGGCCGGGAAGAAACGCATAAGCAACAGTGATATAAGTTTACGGTTGAGCACAGCCCATCGCTGGCATATTCGCATATCGTGCAGATATTGCTCGCGACCTTCACTTTCGACATAACACAAATCTGCAGGCAGCGATGGCGCGGCCTTCTGCTGTTTCTTTCGCATCTGCTTTATTACCTCCTGCAGCTCCGAACGGCGTCCGGCTGCCTTATATTCCTCGATGGTGCGTCTGATGGTTTCCTCAAACTCATCGGCACCTTCGGTCAGATGCTTCACGGCTTTGGCCTGATATATCTCGGCCACTTGCTTGCCGAGGTTGCGCGAACCTGTATGGATTACAAGGTATACGTTCCCCTCATCGTCCTTGTCGAGTTCGATAAAGTGATTACCTCCCCCCAGCGAACCGATGGCCTTATTGATCCGAGAAGAATCTTTCAGTGTGCGGTAGCAATAAAGTTCCGTCACGAGCTGCTTGGCTTCGCGGTAAATGTCCATCTCCTCGCCGACAAGAGGCTTGAAACCGAAACGTGCTTCGCGCACTATCTTGCCGGAGGGAACATTCCCTCTGATATGCTCGTGAAAAGCATGGAAGTCTATGTCCGTTAGCTTGCCAAGCTTAAGGATGCGCATCCCGCAACCTATATCCACACCAACTATGTTGGGTATGACCTTGTCGCCAAGGTCACCGGTGAATCCTATCACGCAACCGGCGCCGGCATGAACGTCGGGCATTATGCGTATCTTCTTGTCGGAGAATACGTCTATCGAGAGCAGCTCCATTATCTGCTCAATTGCCGATTCCTGGATGTTGTCGGTGAATATCTTCACATCATGTCCTTCTATTGTCTTCATTTTCTTTTAATTTTATAGGTTTATCTTATTTCTGACGCGAAGTTAAAACCTAAGTGCGCAATCATTTTGCGCAGCAAAAAATTTTTTCTATGAAATATATCTGCCACCAATAAACTCCATACTAATTATGTATCAATGATAATTATTTGCCTTAGTTTATGTAATTTTGCAGAGTGAAGGAAGACATGCTTGCAAAATACATACACGAACTGCCGGTCGGTGAGGTAACCGCTGAGGTTAATGCGGCGCTGAGGCAGAAGCCGCGCGTGGTGGTCACAGCACCACCGGGTGCGGGCAAGTCCACGCTGCTGCCGTTGACAATACTGAGCGACACGCCCGATGGTCGCATCTTGATGCTGGAACCGCGGCGGCTTGCCGCGCGGCAGGTTGCTCAGCGTATGGCCGACATGATCGGCGAGCGCGTCGGACAGACCGTAGGCTACACCATCCGTTTCGAGTCCCGCGTATCAGCCGGGACACGCATAGAGGTCGTGACCGAAGGCATCCTGCAGCGTATGCTGGTGGATGATCCCACTCTTGACGGCATTTCTGTTGTGATCTTCGATGAGTTTCACGAACGAAGCCTCTACTCCGACATTGCATACGCCTTGACTCTCGAGGCCCAGCGGTTGATACGCCCGGACTTGAAAATCGTCATCATGTCTGCCACGATCGACACCGATTATATATGCCGGCGTTTTGATGCTCCGCTGATCGAAAGTCAAGGCCGCGCATACGATGTAGAGATAATCCGTGCAGCCGATTCCGACGCCACGACCTGCGTGGCCGACACAGCAGCAGCCATCCGTCGTGCATTGCGCGAACAATCGGGCGATATACTCGCCTTCCTTCCCGGACATGGCGAGATAATGAAATGCCGAGATCACCTCGCCAATCTGCCATCTGATATTCACATCTGCACTCTCTACGGCATGCTGCCGTTTGAGGAACAAAGGCGCACCCTCGCTCCTTCCCCAGCCGGAACACGCAAGATAGTGCTCTCCACTCCTATCGCCGAGACTTCGCTGACCATCGAAGGAATCCGCACCGTAGTAGATTCAGGCTTCTACAAAGGGATGGTATTTGATGCCCGCAGCGGTCTCAGCCATCTGGAAACGATGCGCATATCGCTCGACATGGCCCGACAACGAAGCGGCCGTGCCGGACGCCTTTCGGAAGGCGTGTGTTACCGTATGTGGTCCAATCCTGTAGAACTGCGCATGAAGGAAAGCCGTGTGCCGGAAATCGAGGAAGCCGATTTATCGTCTATGGTGCTGGATATAGCCGCATGGGGCGAAAGCGATGTCTTCGTCCTCCCTTGGCTAACGCTTCCGCCTCGCGACAAGGTGTTCAAGGCCCGTCAGCTGCTACAGAGTCTCGGGGCCGTAAACGACAAGGGCGAGATTACGCCTCACGGCAAAAAATTAGCCCGCATCCCCTGTCATCCGCGCATAGCGCAGATGCTGACCGTAACCAATGACAATGCCACTAAGGCGTTGGGGGCCGATATTGCGGCCATACTCGATGAGAAGGATCCGATAAACGATGAGAACGACTGCGACATCACCACCCGCATAATTTTACTTCGCGAGGCACGTCGCCGTGGAAATGGCGGAAAATTCGGCCGCATCATAAAGGTCGCAGAGCAGTATCGTCGCTTTGTCAACGCCAAGGAAGAAAACATAATTCCTGACCAGACCGCTATAGGCGCGCTCATAGCCTTAGCATATCCCGAGAGAACGGCCATGATGGTGGCCGACTGCCGTTACCGACTGGCCAACGGCGATGAGGTTCGAATCAATGCCGAAGATACGCTGTCATCCAGGAAATTCCTGGCGATTGCATCATTAGGGAAAAGAATTTTTCTGGCAGCTCCGGTCGAAGAGTCGATATTAAAAGATATGGGAACCTGGACCGAAAAACTGCATTGGGACAACAAGCAGGGTCGCGTCGTGGAACGTCGCGAGTTACGTTTAGGCGCGTTGTTGATTGACACGGCCGTTTCGGATTCCATCGACCGGGCGCAGATCACCGAGGCGATATGCGCGGCTGCCGTAAAGGATGGCCGCAGCATGTTCGAGTTCACAGACGATGTCTCGCGATTGATCCAGCGTATCGAAACCGTAGCCGGCTGGCATCCGGAACTGGAACTGCCGGATGTATCGGTCGACAGGCTTCTGGAGACGTGTCGTGAATGGTTGCCGCTCTATATAGGCGAAGCCTCGACTGTACGCGAATTGAAACGCATAGACATCTGCCAGGTGGTGTGGGGATTGCTGACATACGAACAGCAGCAGTCGGTTGACGCCATTGCTCCGTCGCATTATCGACTACCCAATGGCCGGAACGTACGTCTGGACTATCGTGTCGGTGCGGACTCTCCTGTGTTGAGCGCGCGTTTGGAGGATTGTTTCGGCATCAGGGAGACACCTCGCGTAGACGGTGGTACGCGACCCATGCTGATGGAACTGCTCTCGCCTGGCTATAAGCCTGTTCAGCTCACCAAGGACATCGCAAGTTTCTGGAGCAATACCTACCACGAGGTCCGTAAGGAACTGCGCCGCCGCTACCCCAAGCATCCCTGGCCCGAAAACCCCTTGTCCGAAGGTTAGTAATGAACGTCGATTACACAAATCCGTCCACTCCGAATTTGATTTAAATTTAATCGGAAGGAATGTTTCCCTAATTTTTACTAATTTTGTCGACAGTAATGGAAAACCTAATTATGGATAAGGAAAAGAGGACTCCTAATAAACAAGAGATAACAGGAAGCTATACTCATAAAAAATCTTTTAAGGAAAGATGTAAAGAATGCAATGCCATTCCTTTATCTCAATTTGAAAAAGAATTTTGGGAGGCTTTTTATGAGGGATATAGAAAGCATGGAAAGAAAATATAAAGATTTATAAATCTATTATTAAGGAATACAATGGATACAAAGCTATTTGTAAAGTTGCAAGAATCACCAATGTTTCAGTTGTCATTGAGTTCCAAAGAACTTTTCCATTCCAATTTTTTATATTGGATATGGCACATTTCGCCTGCTATGTTCCAATATATTATTACACAATTGTATAATAGTGCAGAGGGGACAACGCAGCTCAATGAGTGGCCTGAGGAATTCGATGTACTTCGCGAACACCTCAATTTTGATTTATGTGTAACTTATGGTAAAGAGAACCATAAAACAGCCAAAGTCTGGTTAGTAATTGAAAATAAGGTTAAAAGCATTCCGAGCCATGCACAATTAGAAGGGTATTCCAAAATAAGTACTGATGCAAGGCATTTGCTTTTGTCTCTTTCAACGATGTTCCCCAACAGAGATAAGATATTGGGATTATCGTGGGGCATTACGGATTACGGGATGTTAGGAAATATTCTTAATGATTGCATTTCATCCAATCAATTTAACCTTAACTCATATCATGCAGCCATAATATCGGATTACGCGAATTTTGTTTCTGCACTTCATGAACTTCAAAATTCATGGCAAATTAAAATGGATGAGAGGTTTATTCCTGAGGAACATCTTTATAGTTTACGGATCAATGACTTGCAGGAGAAACATCGCTTCAGCAATCTTTTCGCCGAATTAAAAAATGCATTAAAGTATCGACTGCATATAGATGCTATAGAATGTTCAAGCAGGGAAGAAATATTTACAAAAGGGCACTCCGCACATGACAAAAACATTTTTATCGGTTGGGGCATGACGAGAACTCAAGGCCTTTTGGAAGCTAAAATAATAGTGGAGGAGAATGTAGTTTTATTGGTTCAAATTCAAGGGAATCAATACCGACACTGCATAGAACTTCGTAATAAACAGAGTGCTGAAGCGAACTGGTCGTACTTTTCAAATTATGCTTTGACGTCATGGTTTTTCAAGACGAATGGTGGGGATTCAAACCCTTTTAAAAATTTTAATGATTCCAAACTCCCCCTTGAAATCAGACCAGACAAAAACAGAAAAGGTAAAGCTTCCGGATATAATCAATATGGAAATGAGTTTTTATACCAATATATAACTATTCCTAAAACTACAACTGTATCTGAAGTCATCAATATGGTGATTAATGATTGCGATAATATAGTTCAACACATAATCTGAACGAATGTTTCCCTTCTCGATATTACCTTTGCAAATATAATAGAACAATAGAATTATGCAAAAAGCTATTAAAGATGCAAGGATTCGCAAAGGTAAAAATACTGAGAGCAAGTATATACCTCACAAAAACAGGAAATCCATCAAAGAAATGTATAATGACAGAGAGATTGTATCTCATGATGAATTCGTTGCTGAATGGATGAGACAGTTGGAACTTCGTTTCAAAAAAACAAATGATAATTCAGAATCTATTCATTAATCGGAACGAATGTTACCTCTTTAAGGCCTATCTTTGCCGGTGAACTAAAACTTAAAACTATGCCATACGCATTTAAAGTAACAGCTAAGCAGAACATCGGCGGCAGTAAAGGCATTGCCAAAGGTATGAGTGTGCAGTGTGTGGAGAAATCCACTTCCCTACCTCAAATCAAGACCATTCTTGAAGCTTTCAAGAATCAGCACGGAATCGAGATCAAGGGCATTTCAGTTTCAACCGGTTATTTCACAGTTGAAAAACTTTGATTCACGGTTCAATCTAATTCGGCAGAAGAAATTTTGCCGTTTTTTTTAACTTTCTTTTTAATCGGTAATTATATTTCCGATTAAAGTACTAACTTTGCAGTGTAAAAACAAATTGACATGAAAAATTTAGTGTTTCTCAAACCATTTTCAATCAAGAATCCTACACTTGAGGAGCAGAACGAATTCATGATGAATGAAATCTTCATTGAGATTGAGTGCGCTTCACTCGGTGAGATGTATAATAACGACAAGCTCTATGGTAAAGAACTTGAAACATTCATCCCTCAGGAAGTAAGTGCCAAACATCCGGATTGGGTTATTGCGGTCGGAAAGTGTGCGACGGTAGCATTGGGCATAAGACGACAAAGGAAAGTGTTGCTGAACCCCAAAGTCAGCTACGAACACCTTAATAACGTCACTGAATTTGACCGGGAGAACACTTACGGGTTCTTTGATGTCATGCATGAGCAAGATTATGAACGGTTCCAGTCCGTTTTTCCTCACGCGATGTGGTTCTCGCAAGATGATAATCTCGCATTATTCACCATTAAACAAATAGTGGAGGAAATTATCAATGAAGTTGTTTAAACTGATTTTTATGATAAGATTTATTAAGATTTTGGAGGGGATTTGTTCGATTGAAGAGGTAGCGACCTAACGGTCGGTACCGATGATAGCGGAGAAATACACCCAAAAGATGAATAAAGATCATCATAAAGTTTATACTTCTTTAGATTTTTATTAAACGTAAATTAGTTTATACGACTTCAATGGTTGAACTGCTGCTCAAACGCTATCTATGGCTCATAGATACGCTGAAACGAAACGGAGAATTGACATTCGAGGAAATCTCCGCAAAATGGGATTCATCTCCTACAAACGACAATGGCTCCAAACTGACACAGAGGACATTCTACAATCATTGCCAGGCTGTGGCGCGTCATTTCGGCATCCTGATAGAGTGCCGCAGAGGAAGAGGACTGAACTTATACAGTATCGTAAATCCGGAAGCTATAGAGGAAAACTCGTTGACTAAATGGGCTCTCGACAGTTTTTCTCTCGGTGAGTTGCTCCTCGGTAACAGCGCTATCTCCGATAAGATTCTTTTGGAGGAAATACCCTCCGGACGAGAATGGCTTGAGTCTGTTCTTCACGCATTACAGCATAACAAAGAGATGGAAATAGAATATGAGAACTTTGTCGGAATCAAATTCTCCGGAAGGGTCAAACCACTATGCGTTAAACTATTCAAGCGCAGATGGTATGTACTCACACTCTTAGACAACGATAGTAAGCGCATATTCTCGCTTGATCGTGTCATGAATCTGACAGTTTCTGATAAGACTTTTAATTATCCAAAAGACTTCGTGGCTGCTGAATATTTCCAAAATTACTTTGGTATCATTGCTGGAATTGAACAAAACGTAGAAAATATCAAGATCCGCACATACGCGGAATTGCCAGGTTATCTCCGTTCATTGCCCATACATCACAGTCAGAAAGAACTGGAGTCAAAAGACGGGCACACGGATTTTTCGCTAAGGCTGGTACCGACATTTGATTTCATTCAGGAACTTCTTCTTCACCGAAATCAGCTTGAAGTAATAGAGCCGGAATCCCTGCGTAATGAAATATCTTCAATCATATCTAGAATGTCGGACCTTTACAATAATGCCAAATAAAACCGTATCAAAGAATAATATTATGAGTGACGACAATCTTACCATTGAGGAGATACAATGCCTTGCATGGACCGGACTGGACGCAATGCGGATAAGGGAGATGCGTCTTGACGAATTCGATGAATTGTATTATTCAAACCGACATCTATTTGACGAGTGGCTTGAAAAAGCAGAGCGTTTATTCGACCGTCAGGAAAAACTTGGAATTATAACATATTCAATTCAGGATGAGAACTATCCTTCAGCTTTAATCGCAATCGGTAACGATGCACCTCCGCTAATACATCTTTTGGGGAATGTCAGTCTCTTAAAACGAGATAATGCCGTTGCTATAATAGGAGCGCGAGCCGCTGACAAGATTGGCGTTGATGCGGCTTATTCGCTCGGCAAACGATATGCCGTCAATGGATCAGTTGTGGTTAGCGGACTTGCGCTTGGGTGCGACACAGCCGCTCACCATGGATGTCTTGACGCCGGAGGTGAGACCATAGCCATTGTTGCATCCGGACTGGACATTACCCATCCACGGGAAAACAAAAAGCTGCAAGACAGAATCTTCTCCAGCAATGGTCTTCTGATGTCAGAGCAATTTGTTGGCACGAAAGCTAATCCGACAAAACTTGTGGCCCGCAACCGACTTCAGGCAGCTCTTTCGCACAGTGTGATATTGGCACAGTGTCCGGAGCACAGCGGTTCGATGCATACCATGCGTTTTGCCCGAAAATACAATAAGCTATCTCTTGCAGTTGAATTTCCCTCGTATTCGGAAATCAACGGTGGCAATCGCTTGCTTCTTGAATCGGGGATGGCATCACCAATCCAAATCTGAAAACTATTCCTTATAATGCCCAGCGGCTATGCGTACGCTTTTAGCGACACGCTCCCGAAACTCCGGAGGGGCTATCACTTCGGCATAGCCGCCATAGCCAAGGATGAGACGCTCCAATTCGTTATTTATCACCACCTTCAATGACAGCTGTATACTGCCGTCCTTGAACCGCTGCTCTACTTTCTGCGACTTGTGGAATGGTTTTGATTCGACGTAGGGTGCCTGCTGTCGGTCTATCCTGATCACCACCCTCCGTGCCTTGTCACCTATCTGCTTCGTGACACCGATTGTGTCGTCAAAGAAATGTTCCGGGTCAAAGTCGACGCACTTCATGAATTTGTGTTCCTTGTCATGCTCAACGGAATGAATCCTGTCCAGTGCAAAGATGTTTACCTGTGGTGTTCGGTTGGTCGACTTCTCGCATATCAGGAACCAGCGGTTGCGGTATTCTTTCAGAAGATATGGATATACCACATACGATTCCGACTTACGGGCTTTAAACGACTGGTATTCGATTTTCAGGGGTTGTTGCTTTCTTACGGCATCGTATATTACGCCGATATATTGCGCGCCTCTGTATCCCGCCACATGCTCCATGTCCATAGCAGGAGCAGTCGAGCCGGTCTGGCGCGATATCTGCTCGTTGAGCTTGCTGATGGTGTCTATCGACGATGCAAGCTGCGGAAAACCTTGCAACTGTCGCAGTATGTCCAGGGCCGAGTTTAATGCATCGAGCCCTTCGTCATTCAGCGGCAGGTGCGTTATGCTGTAGTCTGGATCTTCGTACTCATAATATTTGTTCTGACGTACCACAATCGGTGCGTTATACCCAAGACGGTCGCTACGCATCAGCTTCAGGTCGTTCTGAAACGTTCTGCGGCTGACGGGGTTGTTTCTCCCCTCATATTCGGCAAGTGCGTCGGTACACGCGTCCATCAGGTCATCGATGGTCCAGCGTCGGTAATGGTTCTGCAGACATTTGTCTATGGTGGAAATCCTGATTAAAGTGGCTCGGTTCAGCGGCATATCGTAAGTTTTTTGCAAATATATCATATTTTCTCAAAGTGCGCAAATCAATTGCGCACCCCACCCTCAATTTTGCATCTTGAAACCATTTCCCGGATTTTCAAACTTAATATACACATTAATATATGATAATTACTGGTAAGACTACATCGGCTGAGGTATTCACCGATAACATAGAAGAGTCGGCCCTGGAATGGGTGACACAACTTTGCGATCATCCGGCCATGGTTGACATTCCCATCGTACAGATGCCCGACGTTCACGCGGGCAATTACTGCAACGTCGGCACGGCCTACCCTATCGGTCCTTATGTCAATCCCGATCACGTGGGGGTCGATATCGGCTGCACCATTTCGATGCACCGTCTTTCCGTTCCTGTGGCTCCGGAACTCTTCGAGTTGCTGGATCACCGCATCCGCGAGGCTATACCGACCGGCAACGAGATTTGTGCGAAAAACTCCCTCAACGATAAGGAACTGTTTCGCTTCCTGAACTCGCAATATCAGCGGGCACGTTCCGCCGCTCCCGATATGATTAACGAGGCACCTCGTATGGACGCCCGATTCATCACCGGTTTCTGCCGCCGCATCAAGCTTCAGGAAGGTATCTTCTACAAGAGCATCGGCACTCTCGGCGGTGGCAACCACTTTATCGAATATGGGGAGGATACTGAAACCGGCGACGGCTGGCTGACCATACATTGTGGCTCGCGCAATCTTGGCGTTAAAGTGGCCAACCATTGGCACAACATAGCACAAAATCCCAAACGCGCCCGGTACATCGGTTTCCTGTGGGGCGATGCACTCAACGGCTATCTTTCCGACATGATTATCGCACAGGCATACGCTCTGTATAATCATCATATTATCAGAGATCGCATCTTCACAATCTTCAGAAAGTTATGCAAAGCCAAGTGTTTGGAGTCCATATTCACGATACACAACTACATCTCAGTCACAGACGAGCGACCTATGCTCCGCAAGGGTGCCATTGACGCTTCCGAGGGTCGGAAGGTTGCCATTCCGTTCAATATGCGCGATGGCATAGCAATTTGCATCGGTAAAGGCAATGTCCAATGGCTCGATACGGCGCCCCATGGCGCAGGACGCATCATGAGTCGGGCTCAGGCGAAAAAACAGATTGATCTGAAAGATTTTAGGCAGAGCATGTCTGGCATTTTCTCGACATCGGTGTGCGAAGGTACGCTCGATGAATCACCGATGGCCTATAAACCTATGGACGAAATACTGGAACTCATCAAGCCAACGGTTGATGTAGTTTCCATAATCAAACCTAAACTAAACATAAAAGACCACGGACAATGAAGAGATACATACAGATCACAGCAGGTCGTGGGCCTGTAGAGTGTGCCCGGGCAGTGACGCTTGTCGCTCGGGAAATGCTTAAAGCTATTCCCGGTTTGCAGCTTACGGACAGTGAGCCTAACAATCATGTTGAGAATTGCTATATGTCGCTGACACTCGCATCTTCCACCGACATCCCGCAATCCGTTATCGAAGCATGGCAAGGCACCATCCTGTGGCGTTCCACTCGCAATCCTTATCGTCCCGGTCATAAGCGCAGCAACTGGTTTGTCGGTGTCAACTTCTTTGACGAAGTAGAACTCCCTCGTATCAACGATGCGGACATCATCTATGAGACCTGTCGCTCCGGCGGCAAAGGAGGTCAGAATGTCAACAAGGTGGAGACCACCGTCCGTGCTATTCACAAACCCACTGGAATCTCTGTCAGATGTTCCGATCAAAGATCCCAGAATCAAAATAAAGTTCTGGCTCATGAACGGCTCATGCTGAAACTGCGCCGCCAGAATGACGATGCCAAGGCAGCCTCAAAATCGGCCCAATGGAGCAATCATGACTCGCTTGAGCGTGGCAATCCTGTGAAAAAATTTTCCGGCCCGCTATAAAACGCTCGCCTGTATCAACACAATGAGACATGCTGAAACTGATTTTGTTCTATAACATCCGTCATGCTGTCCGAAAGCATATCACTAACTGATCATCCTGTCAAATAGTAGCGTGGGCTGTCCCAGCCGCGCACAGAAACGGATAAATGCCTATTGATAATTTTTCTCATAAGGATTTTTGTCCGTGTTTATGTGCGGCTGGGGACAGCCTGCACTACTATCACTCATCACTCGGCACTCATCACTATTCACTATCTCATCATTCCGTGATGAATACTGCCATCACCTCGATGCCGGGGAGTTTGGGAGTGCCGTACAGGATGGTCGGATTTCGCATCATGCTGTTGACAAATTCCTCTATTTTATGCACTTCACTTTCATATCCCGAAGATGACGAGATTATGACGTAGGTCTTCGTCTCCTCATTGAACCACATGAAGTCATCCATACAACAATTCAGATCGTAAGCTGCATTATCTTTCGGCAACGAATATGACGTCATGTCGCCAATCCATGATATATTCTTAGCATTCTGATATTTACGGACATCTTCGTGACTGATTCCTAATACCTTGTGAATGTCTATATAACTGCAGATTTCCTCGATCCGCTCCGACTTAGTGGTGTCAGGCCAGCGGCAGTTATTGAATATATAACCTGTAAGAGCCGGCGACTCTTCTGGGTAGCCATTCGCCACCAGATGCCATAGTAAATCGGCTACAACCTGCTCATCCGTTATTTTTTCATGACCTTTAATGCTCTCGAAGATTCGGCATCTGTTTATAAATGCAGCTGCAAGACTTTCCCACATATTGGTATTGAAATCGGGAGCATTGACCCATATATCGTGAACTCCCTTACCTAAGTAGTCTTTATCATTTACCTGTATCTCGACACATCCATCTTTGCGCGGTTCTATGGAATGCAAGGTCTCAAAGGCCAGCGAAAATTGGTCTTTCTTATCTGCCACTTCCGGTATGTGACTTACAATGTCGTTGAAAACATCATCAAACTTGACTTTCCCGATAATCTGATATAATTTCATTTGTCTTGGAATTATCTTTACTTTATAACTTTCTTGACTTTATAAACTGTTGTGCGAGCCTTCAACTCGCTCAACATCAATCCCACCAATATGTGAGATTGTGATCAAGGAATCTCCAAAGAATCTGATAGGCTTTGGCACTGCGCAATATGCCCATCCTGTATTCACTGTCTTCCTCAGTTTTCTCTTTTAATAGCGACTCTAAATCATACTTGCCGAAAATCCGTCCGACAAAGCGCAATGCGTTCCGGGTATTGACATAACAACCATTAAGGTCACGACAGTCATCACCCGCAAGATCGAGTAGCTGACTACACAGCTCCATCCTCGAAACATAGTGCCTGCTGTTTACAAACCGATCGGTAAAACGATGATAGCCGATATGGTATTCCATGCGCTTGCGCATGATGTCAAGGATATATCTCCAGTCTATCGCTGAATCGTTGGCTACGGTATCCTTCCAGTAATAACACTGCTTGCGTTTCAGGCTCTGTTCCTTTTCAAAATCAATAAACGGATATTCCCGCTCCTCATCAATGTTTGAATGGTTACGCCGCATACAATCCTTATGATACCGCGTCTGCGTCCGGAAATCATACAGCGTGGACCAATACAGCAAATGGGCCGCCAGGTCAGCGACCGTCGGCATAATGACAACGGTATCGTTGTCTCGCGCATACTCCACTTCGTCCAATATCACCTCGCGCCCGGTCATCCACTCTATCGGATCGGGAGCTCCGGATATATGGATCATATTCTCGAAATCATATACTATCTTTAGAGGCGATTGGGAATGCTCACTATCGATATCCAAGTTTCGGATAGTATAAAACAATGTCTTATACAACTTCCTGACCGCCTCAGGTTCTTTGTAATATGTCTGAAGCGTATGCCATACGTCCTCAAACTCCGACTTAAAAAAATAATCCTTATATATCATGCTGCAATAAATATTCTTTGTAAATCATGCCGCAAAAATAATAAGAGTGACTGCCAGAAGGTGCCACTCTTCAAAAAACTAAAAGATACACTCTAAAGCGTATTTTCCTTGAAAATATTTACCTCGTCGTTGCAGAACAGATTCTTATAATCCACTATGGGGCTTACAATGACGGTTCCGCTTTTTTCGTCGTTAAGAACAGTGTAATCCTCGTAGTCACAGTCACCACATTCATTGAGTTCAAGATGTATGAAGCATCCGGTTTCATCGTCAAACAAAGAGAGTCTGACTCCGTATAATTCAAAATAATCCTTGAACTTGTCATAGAATTCCTTAACCGTTTTAACGCCAGATTCCTGAATCAACTGAGTATAATATGCATGACGCTTACGCATCATTGTTACGATTCTGTCATTTTCTGCCTTGAAATAATCGCGAAATTTCTCCCTATAAATCTCCCCATTTCGCTGCTTAAGACTCTTACGTATCTCTGCCAACTTTTCTCCTTTTGTCATATCCATCAATTTTTATAATAGCGCAAACTGTTTACAGCGGCGCATCAACTCGATCCATATGCCTATCGAAATAGTAGCGCAGGCTGTCCCTAGCCGCGCATAAAGCTCTGACCAAATGCCTTATGAAAATCAATTGTGCATTGGGCTTTGTATAGTGGCGTAGGCACTCCGTGCCGCGCATCAACTCGGACAAAATGCTTCTTAGAAATCTAATATCTATTCACTACTTAGTATCAACAAGGCCTTTATCCGATTCTGTGCGCAGCTGGGGAGAGCTCGCGCTACTATAAGACATATCCTTGTTACTTGTTACTTGTTACTTGTCACTATTCACTCCGTCTTCCCGGCGCAGACTGTAATCCGTACCTTATCCCCTAATGAAGAATCGTCACTTATCGACCATTTAACATCTATTGTAGCTGGCAACTTTGACGTAAATGCAACAATATCGTTTATTTCCTCAGCATGGAACGGACGCTTACTCTCTTTTGCGCAGAAAATTTTAATCAGCATCTTGTCAGCCGATGTCATTTCAAAACCTTTCCATACCGGAGACGTGCTTATTTCTTTAAACGCATCTGCTATCCGTGTCGCACCATCGGTCGTTGCCGTAGTGACAGCCACTTTCATACAATCGTCAATAACATCCTTGAGATCCTCGAAATCTGCATTGATGTAACCTCGTGCCATCAGCTCCTGTATATCCTTACAGCATCTGTAATCTTGCCATCTGTTACGATGACCTTCTTTGACTTGCTCATAATAATTGTTGTGTTGAGAATTATTTTGCAGCCTGGGCCGGATTCGAACCGGCAATGTCCCTTCCTAGGCACTTTTCTTCTAATAAAAAGCGCGTCTGACCTATTTCGCCACCAGGCTGATATTATTGTACCGCAAAATTACACCACCTGTATCTCATTTTGCGGTACAAATTACAGCTTTCGAATACAATTCAACTATTTGGAGAATTCAGCTATTTTGTCCATCACTTCTTGGTACCAAGCAGAACGGCGGTTACCATATCCAGGATGATAAATCCGGAACGAATTTTCCGGAAGATGTTTACTTTTAACGCGTACAAATTCTCGAGGGCCATATCCTTCGATAGGCAAGAATTCTACATCAGGCAATTTTGCACGAATGTCTTTGTCATAGTTAGGACCGGTGAAGAATATACAAATTTCGGGTTTTATTGCATCAAGTTCTTCTGCAAGAACATTGAAATACTTGTTCTCAAGTTCCGTAATTTTGGCATCTGGACGACCTTTACTATTAAGTTTACCTATCTTATTGATATTATTCCATAAGAATGCATGTTCAGTGGATAATGACAATTTATTTGCCATTTTGCGAAAATATCTCCATATTAAAGAATTATATGGTTTTGGGCCATTCCCTAAATTAAACCATTTATAAAGGTTAGTGAGATATTTTATTCCACCTTCGTTCTCTGGACAATCATAACCATCAGGCCAATCCCAGCCATTCTGTTCCTGTCCAAAAAACATTACTTTAGGAGCAGGCTCTTCTTCCCACATATTGAGAAGAAGAGGATATGAGCAATTGCTGAATAGATCATTATCTTTCAGTTCATCATAAAGATTTTTTAGATCTGCAGCATGCATCTCATAAATTTCTTCAAGTGTGGACATTCTGATTATTATTAACTCTTTCGGTGAGTTGGTTACCGGTTGTGCAGAAAAAAGAGGACACAACACTCTTTTTGTTCTCTCTTTCGGTAAGGCTCTGGTAAGCCCGGAATCAAGATTGAAGCAAAAGCAGCCTGCGTCCTCGATGGAGGATACACGGATTGCCATTGACTTCCATCTTTAGATTCCTTGTAGAATTTACCAGATTTTACCGAATCCGATGGTTGTCATTGCAAGTAGTGCAATATCTTAGTTAGTTCTGTACTGTCTGTTTCGTATTTTTGCGTTATTGGTTAGTTCCGCAAATTTACTAAATACTTTTAGAACTCCAAAAGAATATTCGCAGGTGCTTGTATGTTTTACAACATCTAATATTTCGGAGGTACCGAAATATTAAATTGTTTTCATTTCTACTTCTACTGTCTTCAAACTCCGACTATATAACTTTATAAAAGGATGTATCGTGAGCCGTCCTGCTTTGTGATGTTTTGAAAAGTCATGTGAACTTCCGTCCAGAAATCATTCAGTCGTAAAATGTCTGGGATGGAATAGTGCATGTGGTCTGACAAATTGTGCATGGCATGACATATAATTATATCGTCAAACTCCGGACGGCCATAAAATGGCGGTTCATTCCAGCTTACCCCATCGTCAAGAATGTGAGAGTCAGGGGAAATCCGTTCGATACATTCCCAGTACGTGCCATAGTTGCACGTCTGGATGATGTCTATCATCCTGCAAAAATCAGAACCGTAGTGGTCATCATCCAATTTTAAAACTGAATTTTCATCATTGTAGCAGAATCTTAACTCTCCTTCAAGTGCATAGTCATCATCGAAATCGGAGTCTTTAACGAGTGGCAACGATTCCTTAAGTTTCAGCATTCTATCTCTCAGCTGTCGACAGCGTGCCTCAAGGAGGGCATTTATTTCCTTGAACCGGCTGATATTCTCATCACTGGGCATAAACGTTAGATTCAGCAAATTCCAACGTCTTGTCAACAGTCTTTTTACCTCGTTGAACTTTGTCTGATCACTACGCCATTCATCGTTATCATCGGATGATTTTCCGGCAATTTCTTTTATCCGCCGTTCGATATCTATTAATTCATCACGATATTTCAACGCGAAGCCTGTCGCCATGATTTGTCTCTGTTCCAAAGTCATTCGTGAATACGATTCTTTACGCTCGTCCATATTGCTATCCAGTTATGAAAAAAGCTCATATAGCTTCATATCAATACTCATGCGTGCTTTTATGAAATGAAAATGTCCCTGCATTGTAATAACTTTCCATTGCCGGATTATTGGAATAAAAGGCATTTAGAGCCATAAACATTTGTTTCTCCGTTGCCCATCCGCCAAACGGCAGTTTATCTCTGTCTTTGCTCAGCCCTTTACGAGGATGCCGCAAGACCAGAGACAGCAATTTTGCTATTGCATCATAGTAATCAATGAAGAAGGTGCTGTCCGGCATCTTAAGCATATCCTGAGCAACTGAAATGTCACTCCAGTAAGTGATGGTTTTGAAAACTTCCATTGCAGCCTCCCTCTTACCTCCTGCATAAAAAGGAATCGTAGCGAAACAATATGTACGGTCGGCATAGTTCCATAACTCGTACATTATCTCAGAGGCATATTGCAGCGAACAGTCTTCACAGAGGGTTGTGACGAGCACAGCCATAAGTTCATTGTCATCGTGAATCGCTTCACGGCATTGCGCAATGTCTGTAAGCAGAATGTACTCATCATTCTCATTACCATGCGCCATAAGTTGTCTTTCGTCTGTATCACAAAAGACAAATCTAATGTCGTCGTAAGTATCGGTGGCCCGCAGTCTGTCTATGATCTCACCGGCCCAATATCCTAAAGCTACTACTCTAAACATAACAATTAATATTTCGTCCCACCAGTCGATGAGGTTCAGAGTTAATTAAATAATCTTTGTAAATCATGATGCAAAGATATCGCCACACACTGCCAAAAGATGTCAGTAGGTCGTAAGAATATTTTCCTCATCTACGCTTTCTTCGGTGAAGATGTTGAATACATCGTTGGCACAACAGGTATCTTGCCACCATATTACATGGCTTACCGCAAGTCTGCCATCTGCAGTAGGAACGATGTAATAATCCTCATAATCATTATACTCTATATAATTGCAAAGAGAAATACAATCATTCATCAGCCTAAGTGCGATTCCGCGAACAGCGAACCATTCGTCTTTGTCGCGAGCATATTCTTCGAGCGAAGTATAACCCTTTACCGTTTCAGAAAGAAAGGCATGACGTTTGCGCATCATGGCGTATCTTTCCTTGTTGGTCATATCAATCAGATTCATACATTAAATCCGTTTTATAATTATCGTTCAATACTCTGCAATCAGTCGTCCGTCATCTGCCGAACTGACAAAAAACACCTCCTCTTCGAATGGATCAAGGTAGAAAGTTAGCCAAAGATAATTTTCGTACCGTTGGAGGTTAATGCCAAGAATGGCAAACCATTCATCCTTGTCACGCGCATAGTCTTCCAATGAAGAATATCCATTTGTAGTTTCTTGAATGAAAGCAATGCGTTTCCGTATCATTTCTTGCCGTTGTTCATCGGCCATACACGTTAAATCCATGTCCTTGTATTTTGTCGAATCTTTATGGTAAAGATGTGTGATCCCTTCATATTTAAGTCTTTAGACAATGCTTCAAACCAACTTACACGCGATGGCTCCTATTTCTTTATCAGCTTGCTTGAAGGCATTAAAAAAGTTAAGGTCGGCATACTTTGCTATCAGATCTTCATTATTTAGTACCAACAAATGTAAACCTTTGATATTGCAAAGCCTTTTTACCGCAGAACCTGCGATTTTAAGTCTGTCGTCACCTTCAAATATAAATGGAATTGTAGCTATAACTGTCACGCTTTCTACTCCAGCGCCTTTAGCTATACCTGCAGTTAACTCAGTATATTTTGTGCCAGTCTCGCCGCCAAGTCCTGATACTATTATCAATTTCTTGACGTCATCAAATATATCAGCTGGAAATGAATCGTTTTTCGAATCAAGAAGAATGACTTGGCCATCCCCGATTTCTCGTTTTCGTAAATCGCTCCAATCGCAGTCAACAAAAAGATATCTTACTTCTTTTAGTTCAGGAGCTTTATATTCTCTATGAATTGTTTCTGCAATATTACCGCCAGCGTTTCCGATAGCGAGAATCATGGTTGTACCCGGTTTTAAACAAGACCGTTTTCCCACGGGCATATTCACATATTGAGAACGGCGGACTTCAACATCTTCTTCTTCGGTTGGTTCTGGCAACTCAACCATATAAGCCTCTGATTCTCGTCGTGGTATTCCGGCCTTATGACGCAACCATAGGTTTTCCATCAACAACACTATTCCATCTGGATCTTTGATTGTTTTCATTTCTAGGAGTTGTTAGAAATTTTTGATAATCTCGAAACACTGGTCTACTGACATAGTGGGAACCCTCATTCCATACTTGGCTTCGAAAGCCCTGAAGATTTCAAACGGAGTCGGCTTTGCCGTCGTATTGCTTTTTATTATCTCCACCCATGCACCGACCGGAAGACGTCCCACTATCCGTTTCGTCTTAACTGTCCATTGATATGATATCATGACGATATAATTGTTAGGTCAGGGAGGCATATTATTTACCTCCCTTACGGTTTTGACTTTACTTCGACACAAGGGTGTAGTCGAAATTCACATTATTCACCTGTTGCTCAAACTTGGATGCAGGGCATTTCAAGCCATAGCTCGACACGAAGCGCTCAGCTATCTCCCGGCGATACTTCGCCTGAGTCCAGAAGGAAGTTGATAGCGTGTTGGTTTGAATCTCAACGCTCATACCGGGAGAGAACGAAACTACTCCACTGTCAAATTTTCGCTTGGCGGTTACTTTCCAGATTGCCATAATAGTTGTATGTTTGGTTACGCCGCAAAGTTAGCATCCGCAACTGCCATAACTCGTCAGTGAATGAATAATTTTTATTTTTTTGCAATATTTTGATTTTCAAGTTTCAAAGCCATTGGCCAATAGTGGCGTGGGCTGTCCCCGGCCGCGCACAGAAACGGATAAATGCCTATTGATAATTTTTCTCATAAGGATTTTTGTCCGTGCTTATGTGCGGCTAGGGACAGCCTGCACTACTATCCCTTATCACTCATCCCTTATCACTCATCCCTTATCACTCATCACTAAAGACTAAAGGTTGCTATCTTCGAGATCAGCAGCTCGGCACGCCGTTTGATTTCGTATATATCCGGTAACGTCTGGAAATCGAGCTGGAACAGGGTTTTGTCCCTGGGTTCAAACCACCAATAACCTCTGCAATACTTTTTAGCGGCATCCAGATGTAACCGCCGAGACACCTCCTCACGATACTTCTCATCCTGCGTGCTGGTAACGACATAGAACAGCACCCTGTCATCATATATGCCTATCGACACCCACAGGTCGGTATTATGATAATCCTTGTCGTTCCATACACATACATAGTTCCGATAATCCTCGTCCCAATAGCAACGGTCAGCCCCGGCTATTTCACCGGCTTCAACGGCTGTCATAAGTTGTATTCCGGTTTCGTATGGAATCCGATTGAGTTTATGAACTATCGACCTGATAGCATGCATATCCTCGCTCGGAATACTCTGCCCGGTCATTATCAGGTTCAATATGTCACCCATCACCGACGGCCTGTATTCTTTCTTAGTATCAGATGACGATAGTGTGAACCGAAGAAGATTGTTATCTCCAGGCTCAAGATATTGAGATGGTACCCTATAACGACATTCGGTGCCTGCATGATAGTGCTCAATCTCAATATTGAACAAGCTTTTCAGCAAATCGAGCATCCGGTAAAACGTTCTGTCAGTAATGCCTTTTCTAGGATTATCGTTCATCGATGAATATTTCCATTTCTTACTCAGCGCTTCTCTTGTTATGCCCATTGTGGATGCGCCCACAATCTCGTTCATGGCCCACAAGGCCCTTTTAAACTGTGATAAAGACATATTTATATTTCTATTAAGTTTGGTGTATAAAGCTTTGTGTAGTCCTCGTTCATAATGGAGCCGTTGGAATATATCACATCACCTTGCTCCACAACGGCATGCTGTCGGTGGATGTGTCCGAAAAGATGTGCCCGTAGGTTCAGCGACGACAATTTTGCCAACAGATCCTCCGATCCGTAATTATACCATTTGCCGCCAATGCCGTCGTCATAATCCAGAATGCCGTAAGCCGGACAATGCGTTATCAATACATCGGTATCCGATGGAATATTGTCATAATAACGCTTCTGTCTCGCCGCCACATCATCGAGCACAAACAACGGTATACCGTAAAATTTCACACCCTCGATCTCTATGCCGGAGTTACGAAGATAATGCACATTGCTGTCCAGACCCTCGATGTTGCAATCGTACAGGCAATTGTCGTGGTTGCCGCAGATAAAGATCTTATGCCTGTACGGCAGATCGCAAAACCATTCCAGGAAGTCCAACGCCTCCTGTTCAGTACCTACCATAGTAAAATCGCCCGAATGTACCAGAACATCCGCTTCAGGAAGATCAACCAATCGCCTATGACTCCCATGAGTGTCCGATAAATGTAATATTTTCATAATTTTAAGAATTTAGACTGCAAAAATAACATATTCCAGTGCCAAAAATTGTCAGTGACGCCATTATTTTTCAAATTTTGCCGTAAGTTAGAACAAATCTGTCTCATTCAGCGATACAGGGTCAAAAAATCTGACAAAAAATGACAAAAAAATGGCGGAAATCAACATAATTTTGCCAATTGCTGGATTTTTTCGTAATTTTAGTGTTTATTCATTCTCTTTATAAGATTATGGCGGATATCAATAAAGACAACAACAATACGGAATGTGACGCGAGTCGTGAACGGCAGATATACCGCGTCACGCTGATGGGCAGCGTCATCAACGCAGTGCTCGTGGTGTTCAAGTTCGTGGCCGGTATCCTGGGCCATTCGGCGGCCATGATTGCGGATGCGGTACATTCGCTTTCCGACTTCCTCACCGACATAGTCGTGATAGTGTTTGTCCGCATCGCTGGCAAGCCGGCCGACAAGGACCACGATTACGGTCACGGCAAGTACGAGACGCTGGCCACGGCCATTATCGGCCTGGGCCTGCTTGGCGTCGGCATCGCCATTTGCTGCAACGGCGTCTGCAAGATATATCAGGCCATCATAGGCCATCCTCTGCCCCGCCCGGGTTTCATCGCGTTTGCCGCCGCTATCCTCAGCATCATCCTCAAGGAATGGGCATACCGCTTCACCGTCAAGGCCGGCAAAGAGGCCGGTTCGCAGGCAGTTGTGGCGAATGCCTGGCATCACCGCTCGGACGCGTTCTCATCGCTCGGCACGGCTTTGGGCGTAGGCGGCGCATTGTTTCTCGGCGCAAAGTGGACAGTACTCGACCCCATCGCTGCTGTGATAGTCAGCTTCTTTATTGTCGGCACCGCACTGAAACTGCTGAAACAGGCGCTTGACGAACTGTTGGAGCACAGTCTTCCCGATGACGTGGAGAACGAGATAATGCAGATTGTGCAGCAGGAGCCATGCGTGACCAACATCCACCATCTGCGCACGCGCCGCATCGGCAACAACATAGCCATGACCATGCATCTGCGTCTGCCGGGTGACATCAGCCTGTATCATGCCCATGAACATGCCTCTAACATCGAACGCAAACTTCGCGAGCGCTTCGGTGACAAGACCTTCATCGGCCTCCACATCGAGCCGGTCAAGGTAGACGGCAAATATCAGGAGCCCGACCACACTACATCTGACCATAATCCGTAAAAGTGATAATTTATTCCGTATTCGGGATACTGACATCTTGACAATTACTTTGTAATTTTGCATCGTAGATCATAAAACTACCACATACCGCAATATTGTCACACGATATGAAGAAACTTTTTTCAGCATTATTACTCAGTATCTTAACATTCAATGTTATGGCACAACAGAAAATTATACAGACAGCCGGACATGACGCGCTCGGCGACTTCGCTCCCAAATTCGCGGAACTTAACGATAACGTTCTTTTCGGCGAGGCTGTATGGAACGACTCAACCCTCTCTCTGCACGACCACAGCATGGTCACCATATCCATCCTGCTCGGCAAGGGGATGATCGATTCATCGTTCCGCTCACACCTGATGATGGGCAAGAAGCATGGCATCACCCGCAAGGAGATAGCCGCACTGCTCACACAGGCCGCTTTCTACGCCGGATGGCCCAACGCATGGGCGGGCTTCCGCATCGCCAAGGAGGTGTGGGCCGACGATGACGCCGAGACCGAAAAAGAGCGTTTCCAGCAGGAGATGATCTTCCCCATCGGCGAACCAAACACAGCTTATGCAAAATACTTTATCGGCAACAGCTATCTGGCTCCCCTTTCCAACGAGCAGGTCAACGTGTCCAATGTCACGTTCGAGCCCCGTTGCCGTAACAACTGGCACATACATAAAGCCACCAAGGGCGGCGGTCAGATGCTAATAGGCGTGGCCGGCCGCGGCTGGTATCAGGAGGAAGGCAAGCCCGCACAGGAGATTCTACCCGGCACCGTCATCCATATTCCCGCTAATGTAAAGCACTGGCATGGTGCCGCGGCCAACAGCTGGTTCGCACACCTTGCTTTCAGCGTCCCGGGCGAAAACACCGAAAACGTCTGGCTTGAACCTGTCAGTGACGCTGAATACGACAAACTGCCTTAAGGCAATTTGTCGGAGTTGAACTATCCGCAAGAATTACAATTAGGACCCTTTCATAACTCGAAACACCCCGTTGCCGACCGGCAGCGGGGTGTTTTAATTATACTTACTGTCTGCGTTATTTCTTCTTGCGGAATGGCCACGTCACGAGTACATACAGCTCGCGTACCCAAACCACCGCCGACGATGCCAGGATTATGATGCCCAAGTCCTCGGCTCCCGACGGATTCCATTTCCAGTCGGCCGTCCGCAGCATCGGTTCCACATTGAAGAAGTCTGGCACCAGCTCAGTGATGAACAGCTGTCCCATCACAATAATCAACACTATGGTCCAGAATCCCTGGCTCATCTTGAGACTGAAGAGACTCTTTGAAGTCTCGAACGCGCGGGCGTCGAACATGTACCAGAAATGTGTCCACACGAATATCGAGAACAGCAATGTCATGTCGTAAACCGACATAGGAGCCTCAGGACCCCACGTAAAGTGTAGCAGATCCTTCAGCGACTTGATGTCAACATGGTTGAACAGGATGTAGAATCCGAACGTCAATGCGAAGAATATCACTCCGACGCCAATCAGCTCGAACAGCATCGACCTGGTTATTATGAAGGCGTTGCGGTTGCGCGGCTTGTTCTTCATCACACCGGGCGACGGCGGCAGCGAGGCGAGGGCCATCGCGCCGAAGGTGTCCATAATCAGGTTCACCCATAGCATCTGAGTCACGGTCAACGGCGACTCCTTGCCGAAGAACGAACCGAACATTACCAGAAGACATGCCGCCACGTTCACCGTAAGCTGGAAAAGCAGGAAGCGCTGTATGTTCTGATACAGCGAGCGTCCCCACATCACGGCGCGTCCTATTGACGAGAACGAATTGTCGATAATTGTTATGTCGCTGGCCTCTTTGGCAACCGACGTGCCGTCGCCCATAGAAAGGCCCACATGCGCGGCACGCAGAGCCGGAGCGTCGTTGGTGCCGTCGCCGGTCACGGCCACGACCTCGTTGTTGGCCTGCAGGGCCTCTACGAGTCGCTTCTTGTCCAACGGTCGCGCGCGTGCTATTATCTTGAGTTCACCCACGCGGTCGCGCAGTTCCTCGTCGCTCATCCCGGCCACTTCCGGACCGGTGATGATGTTGATGTCGGAATCCACGGCATCATCCCATAGGCCTACCTGACGGCCTATCTCCTTGGCAGTGCCGGGAGTGTCGCCGGTCACTATCTTGACCTTGATGCCGGCGTTCAGCACCTCACGCACCGCATCGGGCACATCGGCACGAACCGGATCGGAGATAGCCACGATGCCCAGGAATGTCAGGTTGCCGGATTCAATCTTTCCGTTGTTCAGCACTTCCTTGCCGTCGGAGGGAAGCTCGCTATATGCGAAGCCTAATGTACGCATGGCCATGCCCTGGTATTCGAGCAGCCGGGCGTCTATCTCCTCCTTGGTCACGCCGGCGGTGTCGCCGCACATGCCGAATACTATCTCAGGCGCACCCTTAACGTACAGTATCCGTTTGCCGTCAATGGACTTCACAACCGTGGCCATGTATTTGCGTTCGGTGCTGAAGGGCAGTTCCTCAAGGTGCTCGGAGTTTTCGCGTAGCGTAGTGTAATCCACTCCCCTTTCGCGCAGCCATAGCAACAGGGCACCTTCCGTCGGATTGCCGAGCACCACGGGCTTGTCTTTGGAGACGTCGAGTTGCGCCGTGGAGTTGGCGGCTATGCCTTCATAGATCACCTGATCCGATGGATGGCCGAAAAAATCGGCCTTGTACACCTGCATCTGATTCTGGGTCAGCGTGCCGGTCTTGTCGGTGCATATCACAGTGGTTGCGCCCATGGTCTCGCAGGCATGCATCTTGCGCACCAGGTTGTTGGTCTTGAGCATGCGACGCATGGAATAAGCCAACGACAGCGTCACCGCCATCGGCAGACCTTCGGGCACAGCTACGACTATCAGCGTCACTGCTATCATCAGTGTCTTCAACACGTGTGCAAGTATCTGCGGCAGGCTCATATCGCCCATCTGGGGCGCCAGATGTATCAGCTGTCCTACGACAACCAGACCTGCAATTATATAGCTGACATTCGATATCCATTTGGCAAGGCGATCCAGCTGCTCGTTAAGGGGCGTCTTGACCGACTTGTCTATCTGGGCTTCCTGGAATACACCGCCCATTTCGGTGGCGTCGCCTACCTTCAGCACGCGCATCACGCCGTGACCTTCCATCACCTTGGTGCCGCGCATCACGTGGTTGGACGGGTATGTGGCATCCTTGTCGAACTGCTCGGGGTCAATGGACTTGCGCGCCGACGGCTCACCGGTCAGTGACGATTCGTCCACACTCAGCGTGATACAGTCCAGTAACTCGCCGTCGGCCGGTATCTCGTCGCCGGTGTTCAGCATCACGATGTCGCCCACCACAACGTCCTTACGCGGTATGGTGGTCACCATCTTGTTGCGCACCACCTCCACAGGCTCGTCGTCGTTCACCTGGTTCAGTATCTTGAACGCCTTGTTGGCACGTGCCTCAAATATATACGACAGTCCCGTGGCCAGCGCGATGGCCATAAAGATGCCCACCGGTTCGAAGAATACCTCCGGACCTTGGCCCAGCTGCATGTATTCGTATATCGCGATGCCGATGGACAACGCACCGGCTATCAGCAGGATAATGATGAGTGGATCGGAAAATTTCTCGAATAATAACTTCCACCATTTGGCCTGAGCCGGTGGTGTCAGGATGTTATTGCCGTGTATCTTACGGCTCTCGGCTACCTGCGAGTCCGTCAATCCGGCATAATGTCTGTTTGGTGTCATATAGCCACGTTTCCTGTTTCGTACTTGATTATTATCTTGTGGTTGTTGATTCACTTTTTGTATAACAACCCAATACCCCCTTTCTACCTAAACTCAAAAAATAATATTTTATTGAAGCGTTGCCCCAACTTCAATATGTACATTTGCATAATTGCTAATTAATATCGAAAATAATGGCATCAGTTAAAGTAAAATTTCGGCCCTCTACTGTAGTGGGACACGAGGGCATAGTCTATTATCAGATTATCCACGAGCGCAAGGTGCGTCAGCTTCGCACGGAGTATAAGATACTTGCATCCGAATGGAATGAACACCGCTCTACCGTCACCACAACCCTGCATAGCGAACGCAAAGGATATATTCTCTCCATCCGCGAGAAAATCCGTCTCGACATAGAGAGACTCACCAAAATAGTACGTCGCCTTGATGCCAGTGGTCTTATTTATACCGCCGATGATGTCATCGACGAGTTCAGCCGCTATGAACTGGAATACTCTCTGTTCAGTTTCATGGAGGCTATCATAGACAGGATGCAGCAGAATGGCAGGCACCGCACATCCGAGACCTACCGGTCCACTCTCAACAGCTTCAAGCGCTTCCGTAACAACGAGGACATAATGCTTGACTGCATCACATCCGGAACTATGGAGGACTACGAGGCATGGAACAAGAGCAGAGGCGTAATACCTAATTCCACGTCCTTCTATATGCGCATTCTCCGCGCCGTATACAACCGCGCCGTCGAAAACGACATTATTGAGAACCGGAAGCCGTTCCGCCGGGTATACACCGGAATAGACAAGACCATAAAACGGGCACTCCCTCTCAAGGATATCAAGAAGATCCAGTCGTTGAACCTGTCATCGACACCATGTCTTGATTTCGCTCGCGACATGTTTATGATGAGTTTCTATCTGCGCGGTATGAGCCTGATAGACATGGCGTTTCTAAAGAAAACCGATCTCAGGTACGGGTACGTCTCCTATCGCCGTCAGAAGACGGGTCAGCGACTGCTCATCGCATGGACTAAGGAAATGCAGAAGACCCTCGACAAATATCCCGAAAACACAAGCGAGTACCTTCTGCCCATTATCCGTAATCCCGGTACCAACGAACGGTATACCTACCGTAACGTCGGCTACAATATCAACCACAATCTGAAACGCGTAGCCATGATGGTCGGACTTGACTTCCCGCTTACCCTTTATGTGGCACGCCACAGCTGGGCTTCCGCCGCCAAAGCCAAAGGCATTCCACTTTCGGTGATTTCGGAAGGACTTGGACACGACAGCGAAAACACCACCCGCATCTACCTCGACAGCCTCGACACCGCCGTCATCGACCGTGCCAATTCCCTGATTCTTAAGTGCTTGAAATAATCAATGTTTATAATCAGCAAGTATTATAATAATTTTATTTGAAGTAACCGATTTTTTTATTAATTTTGCGCCACGATGGGTCTCTGCCATTGTGGCGCGACTCGCACAGGCAGCCTGACACTGCCATTCATACAGTTTTAAAACTTCATCTACAGCTATGAAGCAACTACATCTCGACAACAGCAAGTTCGGCGGTGTCGCCCCTCCCGGCGACGCGGAGATGTGGTGCGCATAGTGAAATTCACCCAACGTTTTCCAACCGCAGAAATGCCCTGACAGCCCGTGGTGCGTCCATACGTATCCTCAGGCCATCGGGACAGATAGCACCATGACGTATTGGGAACGGCTCCGGAGGAAGGCCTCCGGTATTTTCGCAAGGATTTCCTTGCGAAATAGTGGTGAAAGTATTGTAGTTTAAAAAGTTAAGATAATAGTCAGTCTTTCGCAAGTATTGGTATTCTCTTAACTTTATCAACTTTTTAACTATCTAAACTAATAAAAACTGTATGAACAAAAAATCACCGATTTATGTAGGTCAGATTCAGTTCTACACCTACAATAAGGACCAGGTCGACGATCTGGTTCTCATCAACCAGTTTCCTTTCGACGACCGCAGCGATTTTATCGCTGACCCTTCCCTGGCAGGTATCGCTGTCAAGATTGCCGTCACAAATGAACGCTTCGACAGCGGCGTACGCCGCAATGTCACGCTGACCCTGGTGGATGTCACCTCACGCTGCAAGGTAGCTTCCCAATCCCTCAAAATAATCCTGCGCAGACAGGAATGCTTCAAGGATTACTACGCCCACTTCCCCGCCGACGGCATAATACCGGGCCATACCTTCAAACTTGTGATAGACGACCCTATTGCCTCGCATACCATAGACCAGCGCGTATTCCGGCTGATTGACGCCAACCCTTTGCCGCATCCCGCGGAATGGTATGGCGTCTGCGATGGCGGTGTTCGGCCGGCTTGGGAAGACAAACTGTATAAGTCCCTAACTACCGATGACGGACAGAAGTATTATGTTCGATTCAACATCGAGCAGAAACTTGGGTATAGATTGCCGTCGGTATTGCCCGAACTTGAGCTACGGCTTTACGTGCCCGATGAGGAGCAGCCTCTGGTCATGTTCGCCGAACCGCGCTGCACAAACAGCGACGATTTCAAGGACAATATCTGGTATGTGGAATATCCATTCACCACTGCTTACGACCGTAACGGTGTGTTCTATGCCGAGTTGCTGTGCATGGAATATCCTATCGCCGGATTCGTATTCGCCACTGATGAGGAAACCGAAAGCGGCAAATGGTTCGGTACGGACATCGAACCTCTGGACGAGTACTCGGCCAACGCGGTCATGGACCGATGGATTGCCATCCGACACCCAGAATCACACTCCTCGCAGGCCGAGACAATGGATTTCGACAAGCTGCTTGACGATTTCATCGCCGGCCAGAAGGAGAAAGTAGAGTCAGAGTCAGAGTCAGAGACAGACACAGATACGAATGAATCCTATACGGATTCTGATAATGAACCGGAACACGACGAGTCACTGTCATCGACACTGGACCATCTGACCGGTCTGCGGTCAGTGAAAGAGAAGCTCACCGTCTACGAGCGTGTAGTGCGCTTCAACAAAATGCGTTCGGAGCGAGGGCTTCCCTCTACCACTTCCCCACTTCACGCCATGTTCCTCGGCTCACCAGGAACCGGCAAGACCACGGTAGCCAAGATGATGGGCATGATGCTGCATCGAGCCGGTATGCTGTCCAAGGGCCATGTGGTGGTGCGTGAGCGTGCTACGCTACTCGGACAGAACTACAATTCCGAAGCGGAGAAAACAATTGAGGCCATCGAGAAAGCCCAGGGCGGCATACTGTTCATAGACGAGGCATATCAGCTTTATCAGCCCAGCGACCCGCGCGATCCGGGCAAATTCGTGATCGAGACGCTTCTGACGGCCTTGGCCGACGACTCAAACCGCGACTGGATGTTAGTGCTGGCCGGGTATTCCGACCAGATGAAACGGATGTTCGACATGAATCCCGGCTTCAAGTCACGCATTCCCGATTCCAACATTTACGTATTTGACGATTTCACGGAATCGGAGTTGATGGAAATTGCTGAAAAATACCTGAAACGCAACAATTACACACTCTCCGATGATGCGCGCCTGGCATTAACCGCACGCCTCAACACCGACTACGCACAACGCGATAAGACTTTCGGCAACGCCCGTCATGTCATCAACATGATCCAGACCGAGATTCTCCCTACTATGGCCGTCCGTGTAATCAACGGCGGCCTCGACGACGACATCTCACTGACCGAAATCCAGGCCTCCGACATCCCGGCCCCTGTGCCGTCGCTTTCCCTCGCCTCCACACGTCCCCGCATCGGTTTTGTCGCCTGACAAAACCGATGTCTAAATCTTTGATACCGTTTTTACTTGAACAGGGTGAAGCGGAGGTCGGTGTCGAAGGTGTCGAGGGATTCGAGGCGCTTGAGGCGGCGCACGGTGTAGATGGTGACGGGAAGCACAAGGATTTCGTAGACAGTCTTCAGCAGAGTCTGGGCCACTATCAGACCGATTACGACGCTCCATGGCAACACGCCGCCGAAGGCTATCGGGAAGAATATCAAGGAATCGAGTCCCTCTCCCACTATCGTGCTGACTATGGCACGCAGCGAGAACCGTTTCCCGCCTGAGGCGAGTTTCATGCGGCTCATCACCCAGGCGTTAGCCAGCGATCCGGTCACGAACGCAACGAATGAGGCGAACAATATGCGCGGCACACCGCCGTAGACGGCCTCCATCGCCTCCTGCGACGTCCAGTCTGCTGAGCCGGGCAATATTATGGCTAACTGCAACGCCAACGTCACGAACAGGTTCATGGCGAAACCGAGCCAGATGACGATGCGCGCCTTGCGGAAGCCGTAGACCTCCACCAGACAATCGTTGATGATGTAACTAAGCGGGAAAATTATCATGCCTGCGGTCAGCGTGAGGCCGGACACGTCGATGGTCTTGATCTCGATCAGATTGGCTACGATGATACAGACGCAGAAAGTTACGGACAGGAGGAGAAAGGGAAGGGTAAACTGGGGTTTGCCTTTGCGGGGCGTAGATTGATTGTCGGTCATGTTTCTTGTTTTTAACGAGGTAGCAAGCACTCGGGGTTATCGAATAATTAAACGAGAGCCGATGCGGGATTATTATATTTGGGAATTTTATAGTAATTTTGCAGATAAATTGCATATTCCGCGATAACAGCAAATCAAACTATGGGAAGAAAGAAGAAACCGCTGCCACTGCTGGAGGGCATCGAGATAACAGGCATCGCCGCCGAAGGGAAGTCCGTCGCCAAGGTGAAATGGCGTCCCGAGGACGAGGGCAACATCGTGGTGTTCATACCCTACGGTGCGCCGGGCGACATAGCCGACATACAGATAGACCGAAAGAAACACAGTTATGCAGAAGGACATATCGCAAACTTGATACGTCCATCGGAATCACGCGTCACACCGAAGTGCGCGCATTTCGGACTGTGCGGCGGCTGCAAATGGCAGCATCTCCCCTACACCGAGCAGTTGCGCTGGAAGCAGCAACAGGTGGAGGACTGCCTTCTCCGAATCGCTAAAGTAGAAATTCCCCCTATATCTCCCATCCTCGGCTCGGAAAACATCTGGTGCTACCGCAACAAGATGGAATATACCTTCAGCTCCAAGAAATGGCGCAGCTGGGAGGACATAAAGTCTGGCCGGGAATTTACCGACCGTCCCGATGCATTGGGCTTCCATATACCCGGCGCATTCGACAAAGTGCTGCACATAGACGCCTGCCACCTGCAGGAGGATTTCGGCAACGAAGTACGCAATTTCATCTATGACGAAGCCGGAAAACAAGGCTGGAGCTTCTACAACATCCGCGAGAATCACGGACTGTTGCGCACGCTGATGATACGCACCGCCTCGACCGGTGAGAAGATGATAGTCGTAACTTTCGGCGAGGACAATCCTGAAAAAATAGCCGAAGTAATGACTTCGCTTCAGCAACGTTTCCCCGACGTAACATCGTTGCTGTATGTGGTCAACCTTAAGGTGAACGACACCATCGCCGACCAGGAAGTGGTTGTCTGGAACGGACGTGACTACATCCTCGAGGAAATGGAGGGTCTGAAATTCCGCGTCAACGCCAAGTCTTTCTATCAGACAAACTCACTCCAGGCATACGAACTATATAAGGTGGCACGCCGTTTCGCAGGCCTCGACAGGGAGACTACCGGAGCTGAAAAACCGTTGGTCTATGACCTGTACACCGGCACAGGCACCATAGCCAACTTCGTGGCGCGTCAGGCCCGCAAGGTTATCGGAATCGAATATGTGGAGGCCGCCGTGGCCGACGCCCGCGTCAATGCCGAAGTGAACGGACTGGACAACACCGAGTTTTTCGCCGGTGACATGAAGGACATCCTGACCGATGATTTCATCGCCGCTCACGGTCGTCCCGACATCATGATCATCGACCCGCCACGCGCCGGAATGCATCAGGATGTTGTTGACGTGATACTGCGTGCCAAGCCATCGGTACTGGTCTATGTCAGCTGTAATCCGGCCACTCAGGCCCGCGACCTCGCGTTGCTGGACCACGACTACAAGGTAACCGACATACAGCCCGTCGACATGTTCCCCCACACGCATCATGTGGAGAACGTGGTGCGTCTGCAACTCCGAGATTTTTAAATCAGGATTAATCACGATAAATCAGAATTAATCACGATAATTAAACACACATAAACCCCGTTGAATTGAATATGAACTTAGCAAGCATATTAAGTTTTCTGTCGGCACAGGCCGACCAGATTCCCACGCCGCAGATACCGGTGCCCGAAGTATCAGAGCAATCGTTCTGGAAAGGACTGGAAGGCCTCAGCTTAGACGAACTGATACAGAAAATGGTGAACGGACTGATTTCTTTCGGTCTGAAAGTACTGTTAGCCATTCTGGTGTTCTACGTCGGACGCTACATTATCCGCAAGCTATACAAGGTGGTGTACAACATCATGACACACCGCCATATAGACCAGTCGCTGACAACATTCGTGCTGTCACTCATCAGGATGGTGCTGTACTTCATATTGGTCATAAGCATCATCGGCATCCTGGGGCTGGAGACCAGCAGTTTCCTGGCCATCTTTGCCTCGGCCGGCGTCGCCATCGGTATGGCGCTGAGCGGCACGCTCCAGAACTTTGCCGGCGGAGTCCTGATTCTGCTGCTCAAACCCTATAAGGTAGGAGACTTCATCGAGGTAAACGGATACACCGGTACCGTCAAGTCCATCCAGCTGTTCAACACCGTCATCAACACCGTTGACAACAAGGCCATAATCCTGCCGAACGGCGCCCTATCCACCGGCTCGATCAACAATTACTCGCTCGAATCGTACCGTCGCGTGGACTGGACCGTATGTCTGGCTTACGGCACAGATCTGGACAAGGCCAAGGAGGCACTGATGGAGATAGTTCAAGCCGACCCGCGCGTGGTGAAGAAATACATAGAGGACGACGAGCTGTACAAGCAGCAGAACCTGATAGACAAGCGCGTAGTGAGCGTACAGAATAAAGTAGAGCGTCCGCCATTCGTCGGTCTGAACGAAATGGCGGACAGCTCAATCAATTTCGTAGTCCGTGCGTGGACTCATGCTTCCAACTATTGGCCGCTCTATTTCGACATCAACGAGCGGATTTATAAGGAACTTCCCGAGAAAGGCTTCAGTTTCCCGTTCCCGCAGATGGACGTGCATCTGGATCACAATGTCTGAAACTCCAACGAATCACGGAGGCTTACAGCTTGATTTTGTCCATAGCCTCCTCGAAAGCCGCGGCCATTGAGGCTGCGGCTTTTCTGCCGTCGCCCATCGCCAAAATCACTGTGGCCGGACCGCGTACGATGTCACCACCGGCATACACGCCGTTGGACGATGACTTCAGCGTCTCGTCGTCCACCTCGATCTGGCCCCCCTTGCGGGTTATCATATTGGGTATCGATGCCGGAGGATTAGGCAGGTAGCCCACACTGACCACAACAATGTCCACGGGGATCTCGACGATGTCGCCTTCCACCGGCACCGGCGAGCGACGTCCCGATTCGTCAGGCTCACCAAGCTCCATGCGTTGCAGCAGCATCTTGCACAGACGGCCGTTTTCGTCGGCTATGTATTCCACGGGATTGTGCAGGGTAAAGAATTTGATGCCCTCCTCCTTGGCGTGGCGAATCTCCTCCTCGCGCGCCGGAATCTCCTCCATGCTGCGGCGATAGACTATCATGGCCTCCTCGGCACCGTTGCGCACAGCGAAGCGCACAGCATCTATCGCTGTGTTACCGCCTCCTATCACGGCCACGCGCTTGCCGTTTACGGCCACGGAATTCTTGCCGAACATGGCGTTGCCAAGCAGGTTGAGGCGAATCAGATACTCGTTGGCGGTCATCACACCGGGTATGTTCTCTCCTTTGATACCCATGAACCGGGGCTTGCCGGCACCCGTGGCCAGATATAGACCCTTATAACCCAACTTGTGAAGATCCTCGTAGCTTAACGTGCGGCCGATGAAGCAATCCTTTATGAATTCCACGCCCATGTCACGCAGTTTCTGGATCTCGCGGTCTACAATCTTATTGGGAAGGCAGAACTCCGGTATGCCGTATTTAAGCACGCCTCCGAATTGGCTCAACGCTTCAAACACCGTAACCTTATAACCTCTGCGGGCCATGTCGCCGGCGAAAGCCAGGCCCGAAGGACCGGAACCTACCACAGCCACCTTGATTGGATACGTGGGACGCTTCTTGACGTCGTCCGTGGAAGTTGGCTGCGGTATGAAGCGGTCGAACGTTCTGTTTATATCGGCCGTGAAGCGCTCCAACGCGCCGATGGAAACGGCTTTCTTACCCATTTTCAGATATGTACAGTGGCCTTCACACTGTTTCTCCTGCGGGCACACACGGCCGCAAACGGCGGGAAGCACCGTGGTGCGGTGCAGCACGTTGATGGCCTCGCGGAAATTACGCCGCTCTAAGTTCTTGATGAAACCGGGAATGTCATTGTGCACCGGGCATCCCTTGACGCATCCGGGATTGGCACAGTCCAGACAGCGCGTAGCCTCCAGCACGGCCTGCTCCACGCTCAGTCCCTCGCCCACTTCGCGGTTGTTGCTGATACGGAATGTCGGATCCAGTTCCGGCATCTTCACGCGCGGTATGGCCGTGCGCTGTTTCGGCGTCATGGTCTGGCGCAGCTCCACGCGCCACTGCTCGTCGCGGCCGCGGTCAAATATCTCCTCTATATCCGAATTCATACGAATGATCTTTGACGGTTCAATATATAATCAAAATCCACATCCCATGCGTTGAAGACAGGACCGTCTATGCAGGTCTGCTTCTGCACCCCTCCTATCATGACACGGCACACTCCGCAGATCCCTATGCCGTCTATCATCAGCATGTTCAGCACGCAGTCGGCAGGGATATTATGCTCACGGGCAATTGCCGTAAGATTCTTCATCAGCATCGTGGGGCCTGAGAACACCATCTTGTCGGGCTTATACATCTCTATCCACTTCCTGACTATCTCAGGCACCGTGTCCTCGCTGGCCACCGTCAGGTCGTTGCAGGCGCTGTTGATGTCGCCGAGTAGACATTTGGTCTGCGACGACTGCTCCGACACGATGGCATGCACCTGACACCCTTTCCTGCGGGCCTCGTGTATCAACGGCAGCAACGGCACGAATCCGGCGCCGTCGCCGATGAACAGCATCGCCTTGTTCTCGTCTATCACCGCCGGCATTCCGAGCGGGCCCAGCAGGTCGGGCAACACGCCGCCCTCCTGTATCAGGCCCAGTATCTCGTCCAACCCGTCGGCACGGTGTATGATGATGTCAAGCTCTCCGGTCTCTCCGTCGCATTCCACTACCGGGAATGGGATGCGCTGGCCGGTTTCTGAAAATTTGATTATCACAAACTGACCTGGCTGCACCTTGGATGCAACCACACGGTTCGCAATCTTTACTCTTGCGGATTTCTCCGAGTAATGCGATATGCTTATTATTTCGTTCACCTTTCTGTGATTTAAATACTTAATACATTCACTGTCATGTCGAGCAGGTTCATGGTCAGCAGTCTGTCGGTCAGGGGCGTTCCGATGCCTGCAATCAGCTTCACCGCTTCTGCGCACTGCAGGCTTGCCGCCACGCCGGCTGCCGGACCGATCACGCCGCCGATGCTGCAAGGCGTAAAGCCGCTGCAGGCGGCATCCTCGCCGAACACGTCGGCATACCGCACTGATTCCTGCACGCACGTCATGATCTGGCATTCGAATCCGCGCACACCCGCTATTACACACGGCACACCCGAATCCACGCCCAGACGGTCGGTCAGCAGCTTGGTGTGCGGATTGTCGCTGCCATCTATTAGTACGTCGTATTCGGTTATGTCACCTAAATCCCGTGGCGTGCGTATCAGTTTTTCAAGAACCGACACCTTTGTCTCGGAATTAAGAGCACCGATTCTTGCAGCCAAAACCTGTGCCTTGGACTTTCCGAGATCCTGTTCGGTGAAGAAAAGCTGACGCTGCAGGTTGGATATGTCTACGGTATCGAAATCGGCTATCGTGATATGTCCCACACCTGAGGCGGCAAGATACATGGCGCACATCGAGCCTAACGCCCCGCACCCTATCATCAGCACATGCGATGCATTGAGTTTCTTCACGCCCTCCTCGCCTATCTCCGGGATGGACACAAGACGCGAATATCTCTGTTTTTGATTTTCCATAGGCAATATGGATGTTTAAACCACTGCAAATTTACTCGTTATTGATTATATAACCAAACCTATGGCACTCATTGGGCCTAAAGTTCAACACAATTGGAACCAATTTACACATCATTAAATGCTTATATTTGTATATTTCAAAAAAAGTGACTACATTTGTGATGTTATAACCCATTGAAAAACCGGAAGCATTACAACGGCTTCAAACAACAACCTAAATATGAAGAAACTTTCATTATTCATCGCCATGGCGGCGACGGCTGCAGTGCCGGCCATGTCCAAAGACCGCATCACGGTCAATCCCGATGCAACCAACGAGGATGTCATTCTACACGTGTGGTCGTGGAATTTTCCCGAGATAGCCCGCAGTATGCACGAGATTGCTGATGCAGGTTACACCATGATCCAGACCTCGCCCGTTCAGCCTCATTACGCACCCGAAGGTTCGTGCGTCGAGATCTTCGACCCGAAGGTAAAGAAAGGCAACTGGTATTACTATTACCAGCCCACAGACTGGAAGGTCGGCAACAAGATCCTGGGGAGCAAGGAGCAGATGCAGGCCATGCTCGACTCCGCGGCCAAGTATAATGTCCGCGTCATTGTGGACGTATTGCCGAACCACACGGCCTTTGACATCGACGCTGTGTCGCCTGAATTCTACAAGGCTGTGGGCGGCCGTGACAAAATGTTCCACAGCAACGGTCTGCGTCCCATCTCCAACTATCAGGACCGCACGGAATGTACACTTATGGGCGTGGGCGGTCTGCCTGACGTCAATACCGAAAATCCCGATTTCCAGAAATATTACATGCAGTTCGTCAACGAGCTGCTGCGCATGGGCGTACGTGGCTTCCGCTATGACACGGCCAAGCACATAGGCGTTCACTCCGATCCGAAGGACAAGGGCGTGAAGGAAAACGATTTCTGGGATGTGGCTCTGGGCCGCAAGGCTGTGAAGGGCGTGCGTATGACATTGCCCGAGGACTCGCTGTTCATCTATGGCGAAGTCTTGCAGGACAAGGGTGTTCCCGAGACCGAATATGCCGATTATATGGGTCAGACGGCTTCGTCATACGGTCATGTTTTGCGTGAGGCTCTGGACAAACGTTCGGCAAACGGCGTAGACCTGAAGAACTGGCACCATGAGGCAGCGCCTGAATATCTGACCACCTGGGTGGAGAGCCACGACACATATTGCAACGCCAATGAATCGGCACACCTCACCGACAACCAGATACGCACGGCATGGGTGTTCCTGACCGCCCGTCAGAACGGCACACCCCTGTTCTTCTCGCGTCCCGCAGGCTCGACACGCGACAATTATTTCGGTAATAATGTGTTGGGCGCACGTGGCAACGATGAGTTCAAGCACCCGGAAGTTGCGGCGGTCAACAAGTTCCGTCATGCCATGCATGGACAGAAGGAAGACCTGCAGTTCTCCGACGACGGCCAGATATGGCTTGTGAACCGTGGCAAGAAAGGCGCTGCGGTGGTGAATGTCGGCAGTTTTGCCAATTTTGTCAATCTCCCAACCGGACTTCCCGACGGCACATACCGCGACAAGGTATATGGCCAGGAGTTCAAGGTTAAGAAAGGCCGTCTCACGGGCGCCCTCTCCCCCGACCGCTCCTACATCCTGACAAAATAAGCATATAGCCCCATCACACGACAACTGTGGGCATATCCCGCGGATATGCCTGTATTCGCTGCTATGCCTTTATTCGCGGATATGCCTATATTAAAGAGTCTTAATGCGTGCCTATGGATTTGAACCATTTGGCACGCATTTTGTACATACAGTAGCAACCGAAAGATTCCGTCCCCGACGACGGAAACATAATGAAATTATTAAATATATATAATATGAATATCAAACCTCTTGCCGATCGTGTTCTGATCGAGCCGACGGCAGCAGAAGAAAAGACCCTCAGCGGCATCATCATTCCCGACACAGCAAAAGAGAAACCGCTTCGCGGCAAAGTTCTGGCCGTAGGACAGGGCACAAAGGACGATCCCATGATTCTCAAGGCAGGTGACGAAGTGCTGTACGGCAAATATGCCGGTACAGAAATCGAGCTTGAGGGCACGAAATATCTCATCATGCGTCAGAGCGATGTGCTCGCAGTAATCGACTAAAAAAACGAATCCCGATTAATCCCGATTATTCTCGGTTAATCCCGGTTAAATTTAATACAATCATGGCAAAAGAAATAAAATTCAACATCAAAGCTCGCGAGGAGCTTAAAAATGGCGTTGACGCTCTGGCCGACGCCGTGAAGGTTACACTCGGTCCCAAAGGCCGCAACGTTATTATCGAAAAGAAATTCGGCGCGCCCCACATCACCAAGGACGGTGTGACCGTGGCACGCGAGATAGAGCTGGAGGATCCGTTCCAGAACATGGGCGCCCAGCTCGTGAAGGAAGTTGCTTCCAAGACCGGCGACCAGGCAGGTGACGGTACAACCACCGCTACCGTATTGGCCCAGGCCATTGTTAACGTAGGTCTCAAGAACGTTGCCGCCGGCGCCAACCCCATGGACCTGAAGCGCGGCATCGACAAGGCCGTGTCCAAGGTTGTGGAGGGCATCAAGGACCAGAGCGTGGAGGTTGACGACGACATCAAGAAGATTCAGGACGTGGCCCGCGTATCGGCCAACAACGACGAGGAGATAGGCCGTCTCATCGCCGAGGCCATGAAGAAGGTAAAGAAGGAAGGCGTCATCACCGTCGAGGAGGCCAAGGGTACCGAGACTTCGGTAGACGTGGTCGAGGGTATGCAGTTTGACCGCGGTTACATCAGCCCCTACTTCGTGACCAACTCCGACAAGATGGAATGCGAGATGGAGAATCCTTACATCCTTCTCTACGATAAGAAGATTTCCAACCTGAAGGATATGCTTCCCGTGCTGGAGGCTGTCGCTCAGTCCGGCCGTCCTCTGCTTATCATCGCCGAGGATGTCGACAACGAGGCTCTGGCCACATTGGTTGTGAACCGTCTGCGTGGCTCTCTGAAGATTTGCGCCGTCAAGGCTCCCGGCTTCGGCGACCGCCGCAAGGAGATGCTTGAGGATATCGCCATCCTTACCAACGGCACAGTCATCAGCGAGGTCAAGGGTATGCAGCTGTCGCAGGCCACCGTACAGGATCTTGGCACAGCCGAGAAGGTGACTGTAAACAAGGACAACACCACCATAGTGAACGGTGGCGGCAACAGCGAGGCCATCGCGGCACGCGTCAACCAGATCAAGGCTCAGATCGAGACCACCACATCCAACTACGACAAGGAGAAGCTGCAGGAGCGTCTGGCAAAGCTGGCCGGCGGTGTGGCAGTGCTCTATATCGGCGCTCCCTCCGAGGTGGAGATGAAGGAAAAGAAGGACCGCGTGGACGACGCCCTGAGCGCAACCCGCGCAGCCATCGCCGAGGGTATCGTTCCCGGCGGAGGCGTGGCTTACATCCGCTGCCTCCCTGCTCTGGACGAGCTGAAGGGTGACAACGACGATGAGAACACGGGTATCGCCATCATCCGTCGCGCCATCGAGGAACCGATGCGCCAGATTGTGGCCAATGCCGGAGTCGAGGGTGCCGTAATCCTGCAGAAGGTTCGCGAAGGACAGGGTGACTATGGCTATAACGCCCGCACCGACACGTTCGAGAACTTCTTCGAGACCGGCGTGATCGATCCCGCCAAGGTTACACGCGTGGCTCTGGAGAACGCCGCCAGCATCGCCGGCATGTTCCTCACCACAGAGTGTGTCATAGCCGACAAGAAGGAGGACACACCCGCCATGCCCGCTCCCGCTCCCGGTATGGGTGGTATGGGCGGCATGATGTAAAAAGACAATCAGCTGACATGATTTTCTGATTGAAGTCTAAACAACTTAGTCATAGCATATTAAAATCACCTTCGGACACGGAGGTGATTTTTTTGTACCTTTTTTTGAAAAATTTTTGCAGAAAATTTTGCAGTTCCAAAATATTGTACTAATTTTGCGGTGTACTAATACACTAATACACTATGATAGCTTTTAAAGATGTATGTTTTTCATACCGCCGCAATGTTCCGGTGCTGTCCAATCTGTCGCTTCAGATAGAGCCGGGTACTGTCTGCGGACTTCTCGGCCGCAACGGCGTGGGCAAGAGCACCATGCTTTACCTCACGGCCGGTCTGCTCCGTCCCCGTTCCGGACAGGTGCTGTGCAACGGCTACATCCCTTCCGACCGTCAGGTGAATTTCCTCAACGACATATTTATCGTCCCCGAAGAGTTTGACCTCCCTCCCATCACCCTCGATGAATATGTACGCATCAACAGCGTGTTCTATCCCAAGTTCAACCTCGACCTGATGCACAGCATTCTGGAGATATTCGCCTTACCGGGCAATATCAATCTCGGTGCTCTCTCCCTGGGTCAGAAAAAGAAGGCATTCCTGAGCTTCGCACTGGCGTGCAACACTTCCATACTGCTTCTGGACGAGCCTACCAACGGGCTTGACATCACGGCCAAGCGCATGTTCCGCGCGGCAATCACCGCGGCTATGACCGACGACAAGACCATCATCATATCCACCCACCAGGTATATGATGTGGAGAACATCCTGGACCATGTCGTGATAGCCGACAACAACCGCATCCTGCTGAACCGGCCCATGATCGACATACAGACCAAACTGCGTTTCGGATACACACAGGATCCCGAGCAGGCCAAACGCGCCCTGTTCTCCATTCCGATGCCGGGTGGCTTCAACGTAGTGGAATTCCTCGACGACCCCGACCGCGAGACTGAAGTCAACCTCGAGACTCTGTTCGAGCTGACAAACAGTAATCCCGAACTTATCAACCAATTATTCGTAGAAAGATCATGAACAAGCATATCACATATCTGGCTGTAGCAGCCATAGCAGTGACATCAGTGCCTTTTCTCTCCTCGTGCCGGATTGTAAAGGTCAAGAAAAACGTAGAGACAATAACCCGCCGGCTCGACCTTAAGGACTTCAACAAGATTGAGGTGAACGGCGCATGTGACCTGGAGTACACCCAGGGTCCCTATTCGGTTACAGTGACGATGCCTAAAGAGATAGGCGAAAACGTGATCACAAGCGTCAACGACAGTCTGCTTAAGATAGAGGATGATCATCATGGATCGTTCAGTGCGCGCAACCGCAAGATTACTGTAATTGTAAGTGCACCGGACATATCGTTGCTTCGGGTCAACGGGGCCGGCGACGTGGACATCAAGAACATCGACACTCAGGTTCTGTATATGGAATCCAACGGTGCCGGCGACATCGATATCGACGACAGCAAAATTGCAAACAACACGGTCACCATAAACGGTGCGGGGAAGGTCGATATGGACAAGATTAAGGGCGAGACGCTGACTATAAACGTGAACGGTGCCGGCAAGGTAGACGTAAAGGGAGAATATGAACACGCATTCATAAATCTGGCCGGAGCCTCATTTGCCGATATATCTGAGCTGAAGTGCAACGACATGCACACACAGAGCAGCGGAGCATCTAAAATCGAAAAATAAACTTAGATCAGTAAATTATGGAAACTACAGTACAATATAAGGAAATGGATGGCTTCAGCCGCTTCATGGCTCTGGCGCGCAAACAGTTCTGCGAAAACAGGAAAGCCATTGTGATGCGCACGCTCATATTCTGGGGCGCGTGGATGGGAATCGGACTGATAGACGGGCTTCTCAGCTCATCGGGCGATCCGCACGGAGTCATAGAGATGTATATCGGATTCGGCATGATTACATGGATAGTGGTCGCATCAATGGTGTTCTCGTCAATGAAAAGTAAGGGAGGACGTCTCAACACTCTGATGACTCCTGCCTCAAACACCGACAAATACTGGGTGGCGTTTCTGAACGTGTTCGTCGGAGGCTTCCTGCTCATAGCCATAGCCTACCCTATGATCGAGATAGGACGCAACATAGGTTCACTGATCATGTTCCATGAGTTCGCCGGGTTCTACTGGCCGCAGGATGAACTATTCTCCTCCTCATGGTCCGCTTTCATCAGGAACGCTGTGATTATGTCGTTCATCCTTTCCACGTACTTCTACGGAGCCATACAATGGCCGCGCCTGTCGTTCCTGAAGACTTCCGGCATCTGGGTGGCATTGATATTCGTATTCGCCATGTTGTTGGGAGGTGCGGTAAGTTACATGATCACTCATGGATACGAGGTAGAATGGCTCGTGTCGTACACCGTACGCTTCTGGATCATAATAGGCGCTGTATTCGCCGGCACGGTATTTTTCTGCTGGCTGACGTATTACACATTTAAGAAACAGTATGTGATAGGCCGATGAATTTCAACGACAACAAACCGATATATCTGCAGATAGCGGATTCACTGATGGATTCCATAGTCCGCGGGGACTTGCCGGACGAGAGCCGCCTCCCCTCCGTGCGCGACTACGCCATCGAAGCGGGCGTGAATCCCAACACCGTTATGCGCACCTTCGTCTGGCTGCAACAACAGGAACTCATCTATATGAAAAGGGGTATCGGATACTTTGTCGCTCCCAATGCCGCCGACAGGATACTGCAGATGCGCAAGGAGTATTTCTTCGACCACGAGGCAAACTACTTCTTCGACCGACTCTCATCGTTCGGCATCTCGCCCGAACAGTTGATGAACGCTTATACCGATTTCCTCGCAAACTCCACTAAATAACTGAACTGAAATGAAAAGCATATATTTGTTACCGGCATTGCTGATGTCGGCAGGCACCCTCACTACCCTGGCACAGGAGCCTGCGGACACAGTTCCGGAACCGGAAGTTTCCATCAACCTCGACGATTTCGTGGTAACGGCACAGAAAGAGGTGATAAAGTCCGACGGCGCCAAACTGACCTACGATGTAAGCGAAGACGAGTCGACCAAAGGCCAGACTCTGCTCGATGCCTTGAAGAAGGTGCCTATGGTCACTGTCGATGCCCAGGACAACATACAGATCAACGGCAATTCCGGCTTCAAGATCTATGTCAACGGCAAGGAAGACGTGATGATGGAGGCCAACTACCAGAAGATTTTCAAGGCCATGCCGGCCGAGTCTGTACAGAAAATAGAGGTGCTTACCGAACCGGGCGCCAAATATGATGCCGAGGGTTTCGGAGGAATCCTGAACCTGATTACGGAGACCCAGCAGCGCCGTGACGGATACTCAGGCACCTTGGCAGCCGGGTACGGCACGAAGCAGGCCTATCTCAGCGCTTACGGCACCATCAAGGCCGACAAGGTGATGATAAGCATCAACGCCACCGGCGCGATGGATGGTATCATGCCGAACAAGAACATCAACGAAACTTCCATCACATATCTGAACTCCGAAACCGACCGACTTCTGAAAAGCAAAATGAAACAGAAATTCGGCTTCGGTTACGAACAGGCGGGACTCAACATGAGCTGGGAACCGTCGGCCCGTCACCTTTTCACGATGGGCGGAAGCTTCAACAACGTCAACGCACGCATCAAGCAGTTCTCCGGCACCAGCACCATGTACGATGCCTCGGGAGCCAAACGGTGGAGCTATGATACCGATATGACTCGCGGCAGTGTGCTGAACCAGGGTGCATCGGCCAACGCATCCTACCGCATCGGATTCAACGACATGTCCTCGCACCGCATCATCTTCGCGTATATGTTCGATTTCGGCAAGAACTTTCTGGACTTCACTAACCACGATTTCAACGGCGACAACTATACCATTCTCACCCCCTGGCGGGAAAACATCAATCACGAATATACACGGCAGCATACCGTACAGGCCGATTACTCCAATCCTTTCGGCAACGGCACCCATACGCTCGACGCGGGATTCAAGGGAATATTCCGCCGCAACTCAGCCATTTCACAGTTTAACGTCGGCGACAGCATGGAGACTATGCAGCCTGCCTCGGACAATAGCGACGACATACGCCAGAACATGGACATATACGCCGGCTATGCGGCCTATAACGGCTCGTTCGGCGGCAAGGTGGGACTTACGGCCGGTATCCGGTACGAACATACCGTAATGAATCTGGAATATCATGACGCTGCAAAGACAGGCTTTACCTCGCATCTCAACGACTGGGTGCCCAATGCTGCCGTCACCTATATCTTCGGACCGGCCACCAATCTGCGTCTGGCTTACCAGATGCGCATATCGCGTCCCTCGCTGTCGCAGGTAAATCCGCATGTCACCAAGCTCTCGGACCAGATGACCCAGACCGGTAATCCGGACCTGACCAGCGAGCACAACAATGTGGTGTCCCTCACATACACCAACTTCGGACGCCTGTTAGGCGGCAACGTCAAGCTCAGCTACGAACAGACCGACAATTCCATCATAAACTATACGCGATACGAGGGCATCACTGCGATAGAGACGTACGGCAACTACGGCCGGCGCCGAATAACAAGCCTCAGCGGTTTTCTGAACTGGAACATCACCAACTCCATGTCGCTTTCGGTCAACGGCGACATCAGATACACCGACATCAACGCCCGCAAGATCAATCAGCGTTCGCACGGCTGGGGCGGCAACTACGGCATCAACTGGAACTACAGTGCACCGAAGGGATTCAGGTTCAATGTGGGCGGCGGCCAGACCATACATCAGATAACCTCGCAGGGATACAGCACCGGATACTACTATTACGGACTCGGCGTCAACAAGAGCTTCCTGAAGGACAACGCCCTGACTGTAGGACTGAGCGCCTGGAATTTCCTGCGCGCATACCAGGGCGGCACATGGCACACCAACACACCTGACACCCGAAGTTCGGCATCCTGGTCCAACTGGAGTCCGAGCGTCGCCCTGACCCTGAGCTGGAACTTCGGTCACCTCAAGGAGAAGGTCAAGGAGTCCGGCCTGAACATCAACCCCGACGACACCTCCTCAGCCAAAGCCCAGGGCGGAATCTCGATGTAATCCTCCCTCGCGGAGCCGTTCAGTTCAAGAGCGAAGCTCATACGCAATCCCGAATTTACCTTTATTTTGATATGTTGTCTCTTTTAATTAATTTTGTAGATTAAAAGCCCTGTAATAATCGGCACGGACCGAAGCTGACCTTCGGCCTCGGCCGGTTATTCGGCAACATACCCTTATTTAAATATTATGGGATTTAAAGATTTTTTTTCGCGTAAGAAGAAAGACCAGGAGCAGATCCGCCAGGAGCAGGAAACCCTGGACAGCGGTCTGACCAAGACCAAGGAAAGCGTATGGAGCAAGATCTCGCATGCCATCGCCGGCAAGAGCTCGGTGGACGACGAGGTCCTGGACAATCTTGAGGAGGCGTTCGTTACCAGCGACGTCGGCACCGACACAACTCTGGAGATAATAGACCGTCTGCAGAAACGTGTGGCCCAGGACAAGTACGTGGGCAGCGAGGAGCTTCGCACGCTGTTGGCAGACGAAATAACCCAAATGCTCGAGAAGCCCGAAAATTCCGGTCGTCTCGAGGACTTCGAAATTCCGGACACCAACGGCGAGCCTTACGTTATAATGGTGGTCGGCGTCAACGGCGTAGGCAAGACCACGACCATCGGCAAATTGGCTTACCAGTACAAGCAGGCCGGCTACAAGGTGGTGCTTGGCGCAGCCGATACGTTCCGAGCCGCCGCGATAGAGCAGCTTGACATCTGGGGCGAGCGCGTAGGCGTGCCGGTCGTGAAGCAGAAAATGGGCAGCGACCCTGCCGCCGTGGCTTTCGACACTGTCAGCTCAGCCAAAGCACAGGGTGCCGACGTAGTGATCATAGATACTGCGGGCCGTCTGCATAATAAGGTCGGACTGATGAACGAGCTTACCAAGATCAAGAATGTAATGAAGCGCGTGGTACCCGACGCTCCGCAGGAAATCCTGCTGGTACTTGACGGTTCCACCGGACAGAACGCCTTTGAACAGGCCCGTCAGTTCGTGGCCGCCACCGAGGTCAACAACCTGGCCATCACCAAGCTGGACGGCACATCCAAGGGTGGCGTCGTGATAGGCATCAGCCATCAGTTCAAGATTCCGGTGAAGTACATCGGTCTCGGCGAGAAGATTCAGGACCTGCAGATATTCCACCCCGACGAATTCGTACGCTCGCTTTTCGGCAACGCTATCTGATACTGAATGTACAAGAAGAACAAGATAGACATAGTGACCATGGGATGCTCCAAGAATCTGATTGATTCGGAGCGTCTGCTTCGCCGCCTGGGCGCCAAGGGCTACGAGACCGAACACGATCCCGACACCCCGAATGGCGAATATGTGGTGGTGAACACCTGCGGCTTCATCGGCGATGCCAAAGAGGAGTCGGTGATGATGCTGCTGGAACTGGCCGAGCTTAAGAAGAAACACAGGATAGGCCACATTGTGGTGATGGGATGCCTCTCCGAGCGTTACCGCGACTCGCTACCTGCCGAGATGCCTGAAGTGGACACATGGTACGGCAAGTTCGACTGGACGGGATTCATCGACTCGCTCCCCGACCTTTCCGGGCTTCAGACCCCCAAAGCATGGGAGCGGAACCTCACCACCCCTCCGCACAGCGCCTATCTCAAGATTTCGGAGGGATGCAACCGTTTCTGCGCCTTCTGCGCCATACCTCTGATAACGGGGCGTCATAAGTCACGCCCTGTCGACGAGATTATCGACGAAGTCCGGGACCTCGTGTCAAAAGGCGTGAAGGAATTCAACGTCATAGCCCAGGACCTGTCGTCGTACGGCATGGACATCGACGGCAAGCATCATCTTGCGGAACTGATCGACCGCATGGCCGAAGTGCCGGGCGTGGAATGGATTCGTCTGCACTATGCCTATCCGGCCGACTTCCCCATGGACATCCTTGACGTGATGGCAAGACGCGACAACGTATGCAAGTACCTCGACATCGCGTTGCAGCATATCTCGGATAACGTGCTGACGGCCATGCGCCGCCACATAGACAAGGAAAAGACTTTAGAGTTGCTGAAGCAGATACGCGAGCGTGTACCTGGCATCAAGATCCGCACCACGCTGATGGTCGGATTCCCCGGCGAGACCGAGGCCGACTTTGAGGAGCTGATGGAATTCGTGCGCACGCAGAAGTTCGACCGCATGGGTGCTTTCGCCTATTCGGAGGAGGAAGACACCTACGCCCAGCTGCATTATGAGGATAACGTTTCCGAGGAGACCAAGCAGCAGCGTCTGGACCGTCTGATGGAACTGCAGGAGAATATCAGCGACGAACTCACTTCCGAAATGGTCGGTCAGAAAGTACGCTTGCTTGTGGACGAACGTGAAGGCGACAAACTGATATGCCGTTCGCAATGGGACAGTCCGGAAGTGGACATGACATATACGGTTTATGGTTCGGACGCACAACCCGGCGACTTCATCGAAGCTGAAATCACCGAGGCATATCCATTCGACTTCGTGGCTAAAGAAATTAAAAAGTTATGACAAAACACATCTACGCATTCAAGTACAGACTTCCCGGTGCAACTGAATTTTGCAACGGCATGTCTGACCATTGCCTGGAACAGCCCGAAGGCCGCGGCTTTGTCATTGCACCCTTCCTGCCGCACTCTCCTATGATATTCATACCGGCCGACCGCGAATGCGAGTCCGACACCTTCAGTGAGGCACTGCGCCTTAACGGACATGGCCTCTGCGCACCATTCCCCGAGGCATCCACCACCCACGACCAATTGGCCGACGAGGTGGAGACCATCAAGGCCCTGGAGCGCGATGGCAGGCTAACCAAGGCTGTGGCTGCTCGGTGTCTCCTTCAGGACGCACCCGTCGACATCAACGCGCTGTTCGACTCGCTGTGTCGGAATTATCCCGATGCGTTCGTGTACCTTTTCACCACACCCGAGTCCGGCACTTGGATTGGTGCCACTCCTGAAGTGCTGCTGGAGAATGACGGCAAGGAATTGCATACCATGGCACTGGCCGGCACACACCGCGACAACGACACCGACGACTGGGACGCCAAGAACCGCCGGGAGCATGACGTGGTCACGAAATACATTATGGACTGTTTCACGAATTCGGGACTCTCGCCCATTGCCGACAAGCCTGTCACCAAGATGGCGGGTCCCGTGGAACATCTGATGACGCGCATCAGCGTCCCGGCCTCTGGCACTCTTGATGTGCTTCAGCTGATAGACACATTGGCGCCCACGCCAGCCCTGTGCGGTATGCCGCGCGAACTCGCCGCCGAGACGATAGCGCAACAGGAGCATTTCGAACGCGCCTTCTTTGGCGGCTACTGTGGCCCGTGGAATGGCTATGACAGCTTCAGCCTGTTCGTAACCCTCCGCTGTGCCCATATTGCATCTGACCGCGCCGTGCTGTACGCGGGCGCCGGCATCATGCCCGAGTCCGACCCCGCCTCCGAATGGGCTGAGATAGACCGCAAGCTCTCCACCCTCACCCCTCTATTTAAGCATTCCTCTTAACTTTTTCTACTTTGTAAACTTTTTTAAACTAAATAAGCTATGAGAACCAAAGCATTATTGGCACTTGCACTTGCAGCCGCCGCCATCCCCGGCATGGCTCAGGAGCATCTGAAAAGTCTCGACGGCAAAGGCCTCGACCCCAACATCTCGCCTAAGGAGGATTTCTACGGCCACGTGAACTCCAAGTGGATGAAGGACCATCCCCTCAGCCCCGAGTACAGCCGCTACGGCCAGTTCAACATCCTGAACGATTCGAGCAACAACCGTGTACAGCGTCTGGTGATGGGTCTGGCTGCCACCAACCCCGCAAAGGGGACCAACGCCTACAAGATCGCCAACATCTATGAGCTGGCCATGGACTCCGTGCGCCGCAACCGCGAGGGCGCCGCTCCCATCAAGGCCGACCTGGCCAAGATCGAGAACACCAAGCCCGAGGATATGGAGAACCTGCTGATCTGGATTCACCGCAACTACGGCTCGCCCTTCTTCAACGCCGCTCCGCAGGAGGACCTTGGCAACAGCAACATCTACGCCATGTACGTAGGCTCCACCGGCCTCGGTCTGGGCGACCGCGACTATTACCTGCTGAAAGACAAGAAGCACAAGGACATCCTGAACGCATACGACAGGCTGATCCAGACCGACATGAAGCTGGCCGGCTACAGCGCCAAGGACGCCAAACGCATCGCCAAGAACGTCATCAAGATCGAGACTCTGCTGGCCGACTCCACATGGACCCGCGAGCAGAGCCGCAACATCCCGGCCATGTACAATATCCGCACTATGGCCCAGCTTCAGGAGATGTACCCCAATATTCCCTGGAACCGCTGGTTCAAGGAGACAATGAACATCGACGCGCCGGAGACGGTGATTGTTACCGAAATCAATACCGTCAAGCAGGCCGACAAACTGATCAAGACGCTTAGCGACCGTGAGAAGAAGGACTACTACCTGTGGGAGTATGTCAGCGGTGCCGCTCCTTACCTGAGCGATGACTTTGCCAATGCAAGCTTCGAGTTTAATAAAGTGATGTCGGGTGTTCAGCAGCAGCGTCCCCGCTGGAAGAAGGCCTTGGGCGCCGTCGAGGGCGTGATGGGCGAAGGCATCGGACAGCTCTATGTCGAGAAATATTTCCCCGAGAGTTCCAAGGAATACATGCTGCAGCTGGTGGAGAACCTGCGCAATGCACTTGGCAAGCATATCATCAACCTGTCATGGATGAGCGACGACACCAAGGTGCAGGCCATGAAGAAACTGAACGCCTTCACAGTCAAGATCGGTTATCCCGACAAGTGGAAAGACTACTCTCTGCTGGAGATAGACCCGTCCCTCTCCTACTACGAGAACATGCACAACGCGGCGATGTGGGCACAGGACCGTTATCTGGAGAAATGGGGCAAGCCCGTGGACAAGACCGAATGGGGCATGACTCCGCAGACCATCAACGCATACTATAGCCCGCTGGCCAACGAGATAGTATTCCCTGCCGGCATCCTGCAGGCTCCTTTCTTCGATCCCAACGCCAGCGATGCCGAGAACTACGGGGGCATCGGCGTGGTGATCGGCCACGAGATGACTCACGGATTCGACGACCAGGGCTGCAACTTCGACGCCAAGGGCAACATGGTGAACTGGTGGACTCCCGAGGACGCCGAGAAGTTCCAGAAGCTGACACAGGGTCTGGCCGACCAGTTCAACGAAATCGAGATCTTCCCCGACCTGAAAGCTAACGGCGCATACACCTTAGGCGAGAACATCGCCGACCACGGCGGTCTGCGCGTGGCTTACACCGCATGGCTTGACTCGCAGAAAAAGAAAGGTGTGGACATCACGTCCGAGGAAGCCAAGATCGATGGCCTGGATCCCACTCAGGTGTTCTATATGAACTACGCCAACCTCTGGGCCAACAACATCCGCGACGAGGAGAAGCGCCGTCTCACCATGGCCGACCCCCACTCGCTGGGTGTGAACCGCGTCAACGTATCGCTGCGTAACATCGATCCCTTCTTCAAGGCTTTCGGCATCAAGGCCGGCGACAAGATGTTCCGCCCCGAATCCGAGCGAATCACCATCTGGTAACCGTACATTACATACCCATATCTATGGAGGCACCGCATCCCGGTGCCTCTTTTTTATGCTATATACATCTATTTTTGCAGTCGGTTGCTTTTAATTTTGAGGAATGAAGAATTTGGATTATATTTGCAATGGAATCGGGGTTGCGAAATAAATGCATCAAGCGGCTTCGATTCGAATCAATGCTTTAATGTCAAACCCATGAAAAACTCAGTGGGGAAATCTTAATTAACCCAAAACAGGAAAGCATGAAAAAGCACAATTTTTATGCAGGGCCGAGCATACTGACGCCCTATACCATCCAGAAGACAGCGGATGCAGTGATTAATTTTGCAGACACGGGTCTGTCGGTGCTGGAAGTGTCGCATCGCAGCAAGGAATTCCAGGCCGTGGTAGACGAGGCCGTGGCCCTGACCAAGGAGCTTCTTCAGCTTCCGGAAGGTTACCACGTGTTGTTCTTAGGTGGTGGCGCAAGCATGCAGTTCTGCATGGTGCCCTTCAACCTGCTGGAGAAGAAGGCCGCATATCTGAACACCGGCACATGGGCGTCCAACGCCATCAAGGAGGCAAAACTGTTCGGCGAGGTCGACGTAGTGGCCAGTAGCGAGGACACCAAGTTCAACTATATACCCAAGAACTTCGTAATACCCACCGACGCCGACTATTTCCACTACACCAGCAACAACACCATCTACGGTACGGAACTCCGCAAGGATCCCGACAGCCCGGTGCCCATGGTGTGCGACATGTCGTCCGACATCTTCTCACGCGTGTTCGACCCCACCAAGTATGAGGTGATCTACGCCGGCGCACAGAAGAACCTGGCCCCTGCCGGCGTCACCATCGTCATCGTCAAGGAATCGGCCTTAGGTCACGTGAGCCGCCCCATTCCCACAATGCTCGACTATCGCACGCACGTCAAGAAAGGCTCGATGTTCAACACTCCCCCCGTGCTTCCCATCTACTCGGCGCTGATGACACTGCGTTACTACAAGGAGCAGGGCGGTGTGGCCGAAATGGAACGCCGCGACCTGGAGAAAGCTGCAATCCTCTATGACGAGATCGACCGCAACAAGCTGTTCATGGGCACCGTGGCCGAAGAAGACCGCTCCATCATGAACGTGTGCTTCGTGATGAAGCCCGACTACGCCGAGCTGGAGAAGGAATTCCTGGACTTCGCCACAAGCAAGGGAATGGTTGGAATCAAGGGTCACCGCTCGGTAGGCGGATTCCGCGCGTCGCTCTATAACGCACTCCCCAAGGAGAGCGTAGAGGCATTGGTAGCCGTAATGAAGGAATTCGAAGCCAAACATTAATGCAGTGATACTATGAAAATACTTGTATTTACCGAAAAGCCGTTTGCCCCTGCCGCTGTCAAAGCCATAGAGAACAGCATCAACGCCTCGGGCAACGAGCTGGAAGTGGTTGAGGGAGGCACACGCGCCGACCTGCTGGAAGCCATCAGGAACGCGGACGGACTTATTGTCCGCAGCGACAAGATAGACAACGACATCATGGACGCCGCTCCGCAGCTTAAGGTGATAGTCCGTGCCGGTGCCGGCTACGACAACATCGACCTGGAGGCCGCCACAAAGCATGGCATCTGCGTGATGAACACTCCTGGCCAGAACTCCAACGCCGTGGCCGAGCTGGTGTTCGGCATGATCATCATGATGTGCCGCAACCAGTATAACGGCAAGTCGGGAACTGAGCTTAAGGACAAGACCCTTGGCCTCTACGCCTTCGGACAGGTAGGCCGCAACGTGTCGCGCATTGCCAAGGGATTCGGCATGCATGTGTCCGCGCTCGACAAGTTCGTGCCCGACGTGATGATGGAAGGCGAAGGCGTCAAGCCGCTGCATTCGGCCGACGAACTCTTTACTGAAAATCAGTTCGTGTCGCTGCATATCCCGGCTACTGCCGAGACGCGCAAGAGCATCGGCTACGACCTGGTGATGAAGATGCCCAAGAATGGCGTGCTCATCAACACCGCCCGCAAGGAGGTGATAGACGAGGAAGGTCTGATGAAGGCCCTGGAGGAGCGTCCCGACCTGCGCTATGTCAGCGACATCAAGCCCGACACAGCCGAGGAGTTCGAAAAGAAATTCGCCGCACGCGTGTTCTTCACCCCCAAGAAGATGGGAGCTCAGACCGCCGAAGCCAACTTCAACGCCGGCGTAGCCGCCGCCGAGCAGGCCGTGGCCTACCTCACCGACGGCTGGGACAAATACCTGTCTCTTATACACATCTGACGC